>DASPJR010000121.1:0-57601 GCA_035628505.1 Planctomycetota bacterium
CATGGGCTTCGACGTCGTCCATCTCAATCTGCACAAGACCTTTTCGACGCCGCACGGCGGCGGTGGTCCCGGCGCGGGGCCGGTCGGCGTGAAGGAACGCCTGCGGCCGTTTTTGCCAGTGCCGTTCGTCAGAAAGACCGGCGACAGCTATGAGCTTTCGATGGACAAGCCGAAGTCCATCGGCCGCATCACCACGTTTCAGGGTAACGCGAACGTTCTCGTGCGCGCGTACACGTACATGCGCCACCACGGCAAGGACGGCCTGCCGGAAGTCGGCAAGCATGCGGTGCTGAATGCCGCTTACGTGCTGCAGCGCCTGGCGAAAACGTACAAGCGGCCGATGAAATCGCCGTGCATGCATGAGTTCATTCTGCAGCCGACGGATGCGATGCTTGAAAAAGGCGTGCGCACGCTGCATATCGCCAAGCGCCTGATCGATTACGGATACCATCCGCCGACGATCTACTTCCCGCTGGTCGTGAAGGAAGCGATCATGATCGAGCCGACGGAGACCGAGAGCAAAGCAACGCTCGACAAGTTCTGCGAAGCGATGGAGCAGATCGCGAAGGAAGCGCTGGAAAACCCCGAACTGGTAATCAATGCGCCGCACACTTCGCCCGTGGGCAAAGTGGACGAAACAAAGGCCGCGAAGGATCTGGATCTGCGCTTCTGCGGATGCGAATAACTCATTCACCACAGAGCACACAGAGACCACAGAGAAAAAATCTGTCTCTGTGTGCTCTGTGATCTCTGTGGTAAAAAAAACGTATGCCGAAATTCAGACCGAACATTGAAGCAATGGCCCCGTACGTGCCGGGCGAGCAGCCTGCGGCGGGTGCGAAGGTCATCAAGCTCAACACGAACGAGAATCCGTATCCCCCGAGTCCGAAAGTAGCCGAGGCGATCAAGGCGGAGCTCGGAGATTCCGGCGACCGGCTGCGGCTGTACTCGGACCCGAAGGCGCTCGCGCTGCGGCAGGCCGCGGCCGACGTTTACGGTTTTCCTGTGGAGCAGGTTTTGCACGGCAATGGTTCGGACGAGTTGCTGGCGATGCTCTTCCGCGCGTTCGTGGATGAAGGCCAGACGATCGCTTACCCGTATCCAACGTACGTGCTCTATGAAACGCTCGCGCACGCGCAGGCCGCGAAGATCGTGACGTACGATTTCGACCGCTCGTTTGCGCTGCCGAAACAGCTCTTTGGATGCGGTGCGAGGCTGGTGTTCGTCGCGTCGCCCAATTCACCGTCAGGAACGACGTACGCGTCGCAGCAGCTGCGCGAACTGGCGGCGAGTCTGAAAGATGGGCTGCTGGTGATTGACGAAGCCTATGCGCAGTTTGCCGGGGAAAACAATCTGCAGCTCGCGAAGGAGCTCGACAACGTCGCCGTGCTGCGAACATTCTCTAAGAGCCATAGCCTCGCGGGCATGCGCCTGGGGCTGCTCTTCTCGAGCGCCCGCGTTGTGGACGGACTGTGGAAGGTAAAGGACAGTTACAACCTCGACCGCCTCGCAATCGCTGCTGGGGCGGCATCCCTACGTGACACCGAATGGACCGCGGCGAACACCAGGAAAGTCATTGCCACGCGCGAGCGGCTGACAAAATCGCTTTCCGCGCTGGGCTTCGAGGTCGTTCCCAGCCAGGCGAACTTCGTGTTTGCGCGGATGAAAAGCGCTGAGAAGGCCGCGGGCGCTTACCGATTCCTTAAGGAACGCGGCATTCTGATCCGATACTTCCCGGCAAGGCTGCTGGATGACGGCCTGCGCATTACCGTCGGAACAGACGCGGAGATCGACGCGCTGCTTGCGGCATTGAAGGAGTATCTGGCACGTGGCTAAAAAAGCAGTCGCGCGAAATGGCGCCTCCGGGCGTGCGGCTTCGATTTCGCGAAAAACCAAAGAGACCGACATCGTTCTGTCGCTCAATCTCGACGGTACGGGTGAGTCCCAGATTTCATCGGGCGTCGGCTTTTTCGATCACATGCTCACGGCGCTGTCGAAGCACGGCGCGATCGATTTGAATGTGAAATGCACGGGCGATACGCACATCGACGACCACCACACGGTCGAGGACATCGGCATCGTCATCGGCCAGGCCGTCGCTCAGGCACTGGGCAATAAAGCCGGCATCCGCCGCTTCGGCTTTGGCAGCGTGCCGCTGGACGAAGCGCTTTCGCAGGTGACCATCGATCTTTCCGGCCGCGCGCATTTTGCTCTCGTGGGCGGCGACAAGCTGGGGAAGGGGAAAGTGGGTACGTTCGACGTCGAGCTGCTCGAAGATTTCCTCGGCGCATTCGCCAGCGCCAGCGGCACGACGATGCATGTGGAAATCAAGGCCGGCCGCAATTGCCATCACATGATCGAGGCGACATTCAAAGCGTTCGCGCGTGCGCTGCGGCAGGCAGTCGAGTTTGATTCGCGGATCAGCGGAGTGCCCTCCACTAAAGGGGTGCTGTAAGCCGTCTATCTGCACATATTTCGACTCCGTCCGCGCCTCGTTTGGTTTATATTCAACAAGGCAGCTATCACGACGGAGGTCGCCGCATGAAAAAGCTTCTCGCCATTTTGCTTTGTCTTTGCGTCACCGCGCTTCATGCGGCTAACTGGCCCGCGTGGCGCGGTCCAACGAACGACGGCGTCTGCACTGAAAAGGATCTTCCGGTCACGTGGAACACCACTGAGAACGTCGCTTGGAAAGTGGCGCTGCCGTCTGCTGGAAACTCCACGCCGATTATCTGGGATAAGAAAGTATTTATTACGAGCTCCGTCGAGCGCGGCCGGAAGCGCGGCGTGATGTGCTTCGACCGCACCGATGGAAAGTTGCTCTGGCAGAAGGACATCACGTACGCCGGTAACGAACCCACACACAAAGATAATCCCTTCTGCTCGGCGACGCCGATCACCGACGGCGAACGCGTCATTGCTCATCACGGTTCCGCCGGAATTGTTGCGTATGACATGGATGGAAATCTGCTGTGGCAGCGCAATGATCTGGGGGAGCTCAACCATATCTGGGGCAATGCGACCAGTCCGATTTTTCACGATGATCTGGTGATTGCGTACTGTGGGCCGGGTCTCAACGTATTCCTCATCGCGCTGGACAAGAAGACAGGCAAAGACGTCTGGAAGCTGGATCTACCGCAAGCGAAGGCGAAAACCCCGGACCAGTTCTATGGCTCGTGGAGCACTCCCGTGATTCGCGACGCAGGCGGCAAGAAGGAACTGATCCTCGGACTGCCGAAGCAGGTCGTCGCGCTCGATCTGGCGACTCAGAAAGAGATCTGGACCTGCAGCGGGCTCGGCCCGCTGGTCTACACCAATCCGCTGATCAGCGGCGATACGATCGTCGTCATGTCGGGTTACAGCGGTCCGGCGCTTGGCGTGCGCGCGGGAGGCAGCGGCGATGTCACGGCAACGCACCGGCTCTGGCTGGTGGATCAGAAAAAAGATCTGCCGCAGCGCGTCGGATCAGGTGTTGTCGTCGGCGATCACATTTACATTCTGAACGACCCCGGTTTCGCGCAGTGCATCGAGATGAAAACCGGCAAAGAAATCTGGCGCGAGAAGCTGGGGGGCACATCCTGGAGTTCCATGTGCCACGCCGACGGCAAGCTCTATGTCATCGACATGAAAGGCGAGTCGTTCGTGCTGCAGCCGAGCACCGAATTCAAGCTGCTCAGCCGCAACCCGCTGAACGAGCTCACGCGCGCTTCGCTGGCGTTTTCAAACGGGCAGATCTTTATTCGCACATACCAGCACCTCTGGTGCATCGGTGCGAAAAAGTGATCCGGATGATGGAACGCCGCTCGCCTTGCAGTTTATGCAGCTATCGCTTTTAATGTCCGCATGAAGGCGTACTTCGGAAACAGCCAGGTCCCCGCGCATCAGAACGCAGTCGTCACCATTGGAACGTTCGATGGCGTCCACCGCGGCCACCAGACGGTTCTGCAGGCTTTGAAAAAGTGGTCGGAAGAGTCCGGCAACGCGCCGACGGGCGTGATTACCTTTCGCGAGCACCCCCGAAAGACGCTTGAGGGCCGCGCCCCCGAGCTCGTCACGACGCTCGAACACCGACTGGTGCTGTTCGAGCGCGCACAGATCGACTTTGCGTGGGTGCTTGAGTTCACGCCTGATCTGGCGAAGCTAACCGCGCGGCAGTTTGCCACCACATACTTTCGCGATCTGCTTCATATTCGCGGGCTGGTCATGGGATTCGATTCGCGTTTCGGTTCGGATCGCATGAACAAGGATTCGCCCGATCTGCAGCCGCTGGCAAAGGAGCTGGGCTTTACTGTCCGCTGCCTGGAGCCGGTTCTCTCGCCGGAAGGTGAAACCATTTCCAGTACGAAAATTCGAGAAGCGATCCAGGATGGAAGACTCAGAGATGCTGAAGCCATGCTGGGCCGGCACGTCTCTGTATATGGGACGGTGGTCAAGGGCGATGCCCGTGGCCGGCGGCTGGGCTATCACACGGCGAATCTGGACCTTGGCGATGAGGTTCGCCCGCCGTTTGGGGTTTACGCGACGATTGCGGTGATTGATGGAAAGCGCTTCGGATCCATCACCAATGTCGGCTACCGGCCCACGGTCGCGCATCCAGTTGAGCCCGGGAAGAAGCCGGATCTGATGATTGAGACACACGTGTTCGATTTCAGCGGCGACCTGTACGGGCAGAAAATTGAGGTGTTGTTTATCGAGAAATTGCGCGACGAACGCCGATTCCCCGACGTCGTTGCGCTGGTTGAGCAGATCAAGAAAGATGAATCGAAAGCGCGCGGCATTTTACAGGCACACTCCATTGTCTAATTTCCAGGACACGCTCATGCTTCGCCTATCCACAGGATTTCTGCTGCTGATGCTGTTTCCGTTTTGTGCGGTGGCCGGGGAGCCGCCGTTCCCGGTGGAGGAGCCTAAGGTTCCTGTCGAAGTTTTTTATTCGAAAGATGATCCGCGATGGAAAGACACGGAACGTGCAATCGAGGACGTAGCGGCGGCGCTCAAGCGTCTGCACATCACCAAGTACGCCATCGATGACGACGCCGGCTATCAAAAGCTCCTCAATGCCGAGCGCGAGCGTCCGAACATGGTAACCGGCGACATCACCATCGTGATCGGCCCTTATACCCTCACCAACAAAGGCGACCGAAAAGATATCGAGATGTATTTCGGACCGATGATGCATCGCTTTCTCAATCCGAACGTGGGGAAGGGCAGGCGGAATGTGGATCTGGCCGGGATCGCTGGAGCCACATTCGGCAAAGGCGCGAAACTCGAAGCGTTTGCGATCGATCCGAAGAATCGCGATCCAATTCTGGATGCTATTTTTTATCGCGTGATGCTCGATGGCAAGCAGGCGGGCTGGCTCGCCGATGTTTTCTGGCCCATTCCCTGTCCGGTCTGTAACGACACGCAGTTTGCCGTGTCGATTGCGCTAAAGGACCACAAGATTATTGATGTGCACCCCATCCGGGAATTGGAGCGCAACGGGCGAATGCTGGAGACGAAGGAATCGGAGCCTTTCCTGAATCAATTCAAGGGCGTGACGGACAAAGCCGGCGTTGCCAAGGTCGATGTCATCTCCGGCGCGACAAAAACGTCGCATAGCTACCAGGCCGCGCTGAACAAGACCATCGAGGCGCTCATCAGGCACGAGCAAAACAAATGAAGCTTTCTGCAAGTCTGTTCTTCGCGCTTCTGGCGATCAGCTCGACGTTCAGTTTCAGTGCTGAGCCGGAAAAGCCGCTCTTCACCGTGCTGTTCACGGCCGAGGCGCATGGCGCGCTCTTTCCGTGTGACTGCCCGCTGCAGCCGCTTGGCGGCGTCGCACGCCGGGCGACGCTGGTGCAGCGTTACCGTGAACGCGGGCCGGTGGTTCTCATTGATGCAGGCGGCTGGGCTGCCGGAGGATTGTACGACGAGAATTCGAGCGGGGATTCGCACGACGACGAGCTGCGCACGAATCTGATGGCGGGCGCCATGCGGTTGATGAAATACGATGCGATTGCGGCGACGGATGCCGAAACCCGTTCAATGCAGGGCGCCTACGCCTCCCCGGGTGCCGAAACAGAACTGGTTGTCCCGACGCGCGACGGGAACCTGGCCGTGCCGGTTCATTTTAAAACGGTCGAGCGCGGCGAGCGGCTTTGGACACCGCGCGCGGGCGGCGCGAAATCTGATCCCAAGCTGCTGGCGCCGTTGATTGTCATTTCCCGGCAGGGAGAAGAGCAGACGACGGAGACTGCCTCGAAGCTTGAGAAGGAAGCCCTGGTCATCAATGCCGGCCGCAAGAGTTCTCAGCGCGAGTGGTGGCGCGTCGGAAAAGCGACGGTCGCGAATTTCAGTTTTCAGGCGCAGCGTCTGGGTGTGGCTGAAGTTTATCCAGCCGCAGCGGGCAGCGGCCGGCAGTTCGATATACGCGTGCGCTTCGAACCTCTGACTGACAAAATTCCCGCCGATCCGGCGATCACGTCGGCATTGGCTCCGTTGGCTGAGACGCTCCAGAAGAAGGGCAAGAAGCGCATCGAGGTTGAAGTCTGGACGATGCCCGAATGCCCCGCCTGCATCCAGGCGCGGCCGGATCTTCAGAAGCTCGCGGCAGAGCTGCGCGGACGCGTGTCATTCTCAGTTCACTTTGTTGTGCACAAGGAAAACGGGAAACTCACCTCTCTGCACGGCGAACGCGAGCTGTACGAGGCGGGCATTCAGGCGATCATTCAGAAGTATTATCCTGAGCGCATCTGGGACTGGATGGAATGGCGCGAGAGCAACGCCGGCGCGCCGTGGGAAGAAGGCGTGAAAAAGCTGGGATTGCTGAAAGCGAGAATCCAGGGCGCCTTGCGCGCAAAGGAAAACGAAACGCTGCTGCAGGCAGATTACGCGCTGCTGGGGCGGCGCCGAGTTGAAGGCACGCCGTCTCTGGTCATTGCCAATCGTCTCTACGATGGACAGATCGAACGCCTGCGGCTGCTGGGCGCGCTGTGCGGATTGCTCGATGCGCCGCGCCCCCATGCCTGCAAGGATGTTCCGGCATGTTTCTTCGACGCTCAGTGCCGCAAGCGAGGATTTATCGGCCGCTGCATTGATGCGGGCAAGCCGGGCGCCCGCTGCGACCAATCTCGGCCGGCGTTGAACGTTCCAGCGACGGTTATTGTCGATCGCGAAAACGTGTACGACAACCATGAACGCATCATGGAAATCATGGCCGGCGATCTTCCCGGAGTCGATTACACGGTCCTCGACATCTCCCAGCCTGAGGCGCAGGAACTGATTGCCAGGCTGAAGCTCACGCGGCTGCCGGCGTACGTACTGGACATTAAAGCTAAAGAAGAGGTCGATTTTGCCGAGAGCATCGGAAAGGTGTGTCTGGAGGACGCTGAGAACAAAAAGCTCGTACTGAAGCCGTTTGCAGTGGGCTCACATCGCCTTTTAAACAGGCAGCGGCAGAAGGGACGCGTCGATCTCTTCGTTTCGCGCTTCAGTAAGAATGGCCAGGAAGCCCTTGAGGCCGCGCTTCAGTTTGTTCAGACCGCCGGATCGAACGCGCCCGAAATCGCCATTCACGATTCTCTCTATTGGAAAGAATCGCAAGGGCGCCAGGAACTGGCTGCCGGCAACGGACTGCCGGAAATTGAAGAAGCCGTCAGAGCACTCGTTATCAAGAAGCTTTATCCGGACAAATTCAACGCGTATCTGCTGGAACGCGGCAAGCGGCGGGGCAGCTCATACTGGGACGTGCCGCTGAAAGCGCTGGGTATGGATGTCGAAAAGATCCGGACGCTCAGCGAGAAACCCGGTGACGACATCATGAAGCCGCTTTACGCCAGGGCGGATTTGCTGAAGAGCCTTGAATCAGGCGGCGATATCGTGCTGCTGGCAGAAAACTGCGAGCTGGTGCCGATCCGCTCCCGCAAGGATCTGCGTGAGGTGCTCGAAAGGATTTCGCCCAAAAAGCCGTAGCCTTTCGGCTCCGCTCAGCGCTGAATCTTCACGACGCGATTGTTGGTGCTGTCGGAGATGAAAATCGCCCCGGTCTTGTCGACGTAAACACCGTGTGGCTGGTTGAGTTCCGCTTTGTCTGGCGGGCCGCCAAGACCGGCGGCGCCCGCTTTGCCCGTGCCCGCGACGCGTACAATCGTTCCATTGGCAGGAATGTACTTCCGGATCAGATGGTTGTCTGAGTCCGCGATCAAGATGTTGTCTTCAAGATCGGCACACAGATGTTTCGGGCTGCGGAACGTGGCTTTTAGAGCTGGGCCGCCATCGCCATCTCCATTGCCGGGCTTGCCGGTGCCGGCAACGGTCTTGATCTTTCCGTCCGTGCCAACCACGCGCAGGCAGTTTCCGCCGCGTTCGAGGATGTAGAGATTGCCCTTTGAATCCAGCGTGATTGCGCGCGGATCATTCAGCGGAGCGGCCGTTGCGTCGGTGCCATCTGCCGGCGTTCCCTTCTGTCCGTTTCCGGCCACAGTGTTGATGACGCCGGTCTTCATATTTATGGCGCGCACGCGCGCGTTTCTCAGGTCGACGACGTAAAGCTTTTCGAACGCTGCGTCGCGCGCCAGGCAGTACGCTTCGTTCAATTGCGCTTTATCCGCCGGACCGCCATCGCCGCTGAAGCCCTTGGTACCGGTACCGGCAAACGTGGAGATGGTGCCGGTTTTCAGATCGATTTTACGCACGGCATGATTAAACGTATCGGCAACGTAAACAGTCGTGTCGTCCGGCCCGACGACCAGATGATGCGGACCGTTGAACTGAGCGTTGATCGCTGGACCTCCGTCGCCGGAAAAGCCAATTTTCCCCGTCCCGGCGATGGTCGTTAAAATGCCGTTCGTATCAACCTTCCGAACGCGCTCGCCGCCTTTCATCTCCGCGATGTACATGTTGCCGGACTTGTCAAAATCCACCGCAAAAGGCCACACCACTTTTCCTTTCAGCGCCGGACTTCCGTCCGGTCCATCGCCGCCGCCGGCAACAAGAGTGATCGTTTCTGCCGCGCAGACGATCGAGCAAACAAATAATAGAACGATAGCGGGCGCGGCCATTCGCGAGATCTTCTGCATGGGAGTTCCTCTGTTTGCTCTGATGACGACTGCGCCCCCGCGCTATTCACGCCGGAGCCAAAATATCATATACGCTTTTATTACTTTCGCGTCGATGCCGGTGTGGTCGGCGCCGTCCAGTCATCTTCGTCGACCTTGCGTGCCGGCTTTGCAGGCCGCTCGTTAGGGTCCTTAAAGATGGCGCTCTGTCGCGTAGAAGCATTGACCGGCTCATTCGGATCGCGGAACAAGGCGGTGTTGTCGCTCTTGCGCGCCCCGTCTCCGCGTGCGTCACTGCCCGGTGTCGGCGGAGTGGGCACGTCTTGATCGCGGATCGGGCCGGGCGGGTTGGTGAACTTGCCGTCGCTCTTGTTGCGCTTCTGCTTGCGCTGGCGCAGCAGATCGAAGGGATCGAAATTCCGCTCTTCAGGCGTGTCTTCTTCGCCGGTCAGTTCTCCCGAAGCCACGAGCAGGTCCTGCGACGGCACGATCAGATTTCTGTACGTCGCCGTCGGCCGCACCGAAGCGAAGACCGACTTTTCACCCAGATTCCGGTCGACGGAATAGGTCAGCGTGGCATCGAGCGGACCATAGCTGCGTGTTACCGAAACGCGCTCAACCTGACGGCCTTTGCGCGTCTGCAAAGACTTGCGTGCTTCGGAAACGCGCTCAAAGGCAACTGCCCAGCGCTCGCTGAGCTGGTATTCAAATTTCACATGGATCTGATCGGAGCCGACGATGCTGCGTGCGCTGTCGGCGAAATGGAAGCGCTCTTCAAGTTTCAGGCGCCAGCGTGTTCCTGGATCGATTGTGATGCTGTAGGCGGCCCGTTCGGTGCGTAAATCCTGTGGCCTGACACCCAGGTGCCCGGCAACCTTGACGACATCCAGCACGCGCAGAAAGCCATCTACGCGTACGAGGTCCAGCGCGTCTCCGCCGAGCAGCCGTTCCTGATCGCGGTTGCGCGGGAGGAAATCCATCGCGACGTCGAAGCCGGCGAAGTTCACGGTTCGTGTGCCGCCTTCCTTTGTTGCGCGCTTGGTCTGGAACGTCTGTTCCACGGCGAACGTCATGCGGTCGACAGGCGTCAAATCGTCGATCTGGTCGAAGTCGAGGAGGTCCTCAGCAGACTCCCGCGTATCCCCCACAACGTTGTAGCTGATGCGCGGTTCGATGATGTGCCGCAGCCCGCCCTGCAGGCCCAGCGCCTCGTTCTCGAATTCAGGGAAAGTGCCATAGATCCGGCTGGACAGGTCGAAGCCGTACGTCAGCGCGCCCTGTGAGGTCGTTTCACCCTGGCGCGAGTTGTCGTAAATCTGCTGCTGCGTTCCGATGTGTGGAACAAAATTCAAGGGACCCCATTTGATCGGCCGCGAGAAGTCGACGATGGCATACGCACGATTGGCGTCGAAACTTTCCTGGTCATAGATGCTGCGTTCGAATTCGCGCTTTAGCCGCGCGCCCTGCAGCTCGGACCTCAGGTAAAACCCACCGGGCAGGGGCGTGGAGACCAGCGAATATGTCAGGGCGGGCTGATAATTTGTAAAGGTGCCGAAATTGGTCGGGCTGCGCGGCGCGCCTGCGTCGAAATCCTGCGTGCTGCCGCGGTACAGCAGTTCAACAGAGTAATTGTCGCCGGGCTTGCGCAGCGAAGCGAGCGCTTCGGGCTGATTCTGGTTCAGATAATCGCGGTAGAAGTATTCGTGCAGGAAATCGCGGTCGCTTTCGCGCTGGAACTTCAGGTCGAGCAGCAGATTGTCGACGCCGGCCAGGCGCTTGAGCGGCTGGTGCTGCTGAAAGTCGATCATGCCACGGAAATCGTCGCGGCGGATGTCAAGATCGAACGATGGCGGGCCGGCATCCTCGAGGCGGCGGCGCCGCGTGAACAGGAGGTTTGCGTCGTACTGCTGGCGCGGAAAGCCATCGATCTTCGGCTGAATGCGGCGTTCGAGATCGCGGCGCGCGCGGCGGAGTGCATCGCTGCGCGAGGTCTGAATTTCATCGATGGCGTAGACGCGCAGATGTCCCTGGCCGCGTTCGAATTTTTTCTCGCCGCTTTCCACCGGCCGCACACCGCTCTGCCAGTCGAGTTCGAAACCGGCGGCAGGACCGCGCTCCATGCGCTCGTCCAGGTCCAGGTACACGCGCGTGGGATCGAAAATCTTGTTCTCGCCGCCTTCCAGATTGTATCCGAAACGGGTGAGCATGAACGGACCCCAGCGGTCGGAATTACCGAAGTGCGCGTCAAAGAAAGAACTGCGCTTCTCGATATCGTACTTCAGGGTAGGGAAGGGGAAGAGGCTGGTCCCGAGAATGTTAAGGCGCGCCCGCTTGACCACGACTTTCTGCGGCTTGAGTTCCTTCTTCCCCGGATTCTGCGGATCATCGACTTCGTACATATAGAAATCGAGGCTGCCGGCTTTGACTCCGTACATGGGATGGACCATGTCATCGCTCGTGATGAAGGCGTCTTCGGCGCTGTAAAGCATGCGCCCCTGCTTGACGATCTTCTGCGCCTTGAAGACGAGATTGGTTCGTGCCTGCGGATCTTCAGCGGGCATCAGGTACACGCCATAGGGATCCTTACTGCGGTTGAGCAGTGTTGAACGGTTTTCGGCGCGGTCCGGATCTTCGTCCTTCGCTTCCTTGCCGCCAAGCCCTTTCAAAGCCGTTGGAGGGGCTGAAACACGCACCACCGCGTCAATCAGATAGCCCGTATCGTTGTTCACATCGACGTACGCCGCCTGTGCGGCCATTTCAGATTCGCCCGCGCGCAGGCGGATGTTGCCTTCGGCGTACATCTCGCGGCTTTCACGGAAGAAGACAATATTGTCGGCTTCGAGCTTGTTGCCGCGATAGCGGACCCAAGCCGAGCCTGCCAGAATCACGGCGTTTCGCGCTTCATCGAAGGACTGTTTTGACGCCGACCAGTCAACTTCCGGAAGAGCCTGCTCTTTCGTTGCGGGTGGGAGATCGGTTACCAGCGGCTTGGGCGACTTGTCTTCGCCGGCGTAGGAAACCGCGCACGCAAGAACAAGCACAATGAAGCTTATCGCTCTGCCCAAAGCTGACTGGTGCACAAGCGCAGATGTTTTAACCATGAAGCGATCTATTTTAGGTATCCCCCGTACGATTGCAAGTAGCTGCACAGCAGAACCCGCTTTTTCGGATTCCGTTAAGCAGAGTCATCGTAAGTGTCGTCCAGAATGAGACGGTTCTGAAGGCTTGCGCTTGTAAAAATTGAATGATCCTGCAGAACGCACGGCAACAAACACTGAATAAGGAGCAAGCAATGAACGTTTCGTATGACCTTTTGCTGGTCATGCTTGGAGGTGCAATCGGTAGCGGCGCTCGCTATTCAGTTGCTATTCTCTTTGAACGCTGGCTGGCGGCCACGCACATCGGTATGGCGACGCTGACCGTGAACATTGTCGGCTGCTTTTTTATTACGCTGATTGCCGAGCTGGCTGCGGCCGGCAGCGTCGGAACGCAGACCCGGTTGTTTCTAAATGTCGGAATATTGGGTGGTCTGACGACGTACAGTTCTTTCAATCATTTGCTGGTCGAACAGCTTAAAGAAGATAAGGTCGGGCCAGCTTTCCTGAATCTCGCGCTGACACTGGTTCTTTGTCTCGCGTCCGGCTTTGCGGGACTGGCGGTGGCACGTGGTGTTGCATCAAAATAAAAAGCCCCGCACAGGCGGGGCTTTTTGTTGAACTTTTCTGGTGATTATTGGGCGGCGGGCGCCTTGTCGAGTTCTTCCCAGGCCTTCAGCCATTCTTCCTGAACGACTCCCGGCTGGCGGTATGAGCGGCTGACGCGGTACTTGCCCGTGGACAGGCCGCTGGTGCAATCGAAATACGCTGTGACCGTCTTCTTGGCTTTGGCTGCGTCCAGTGCTCCAGTGATGCCCTTCGTAACCTGCTCCTGCACCGACTTGAATTCATCTGCGGTCAGGGCGCGGCGCGGATCGTACATGAAACCCGGATTCTTCTGGATGAGGTCCTCCTTGCCGCCGGCAACCTTCTTCACGAGCTCTTCCCACTGCTGCTTGGAGGCGGCCTTCTTGTCCATCTTCTCTGTGAGCAGTGATTCGACCTGCAGGCGCACGTCGTCCCAATCTACATCGGCCGAGTCGAACACAGCCCACAGCTCGTCGAGACCGCGGCCGGCTTCTACGGCAACCGTGCGTCGCTGAGCCTGCGTCTTGCTTCCTTCGGTCGCGGTTTTGTTCAGTTCGTAGCGATCCTTCGGAGATTCCTTGCCGAGCGCCTTCAGCAGTTGCGCCTTGTAAATCGTGGAGCGGCCGTCATCGACGATTTTCACCTCGACCGGCACCTTCGTGCCGCCGACGTCCACTTCAATCGGACAGCTGAACGCAACCGAGTTGATCGCGAAGCTCTGGCTGCTGCGCGTGGAGTTCTTCACAAGGAAGGGGAACGCCCACGCGACTTTGTCGGCGCCGGCAGGCGTCTTCAGCGTCTGAACCTTGATCTGCGGATCCTTTGCATCCCCCGGCAGCGGAACGCTGATGTCCTGATCCCACATCCAGAGGTATTCCCAGCGGCGATCTTTCAACTTGAGTTCCGAGCGCTGCACGTGGAATTCGTCGTCGAGGCGCTCGTACGTGAGCACCAGCACGCGGCGCAGCTTTTCATCGTAGCGGTGCGCATTGCTGAGGCCGTGGACGATGATCTTCAGTTCGGTGAATTCGTCGGAGAAGTTGGACCAGAGCGCAGCGCCCCAGCGGGTCTGACCGGGCTCGAAGGTGCTCATCGGCGTCAGTGTCGTGCCGCCTTTGACCGGATCGAGCGTGTAGTTGGCCAGGTGAGAAATGGACTCGAGCGGCGCGATATTCTGTTCGCGCATGGACTTGTCACGCAGGTCTTCAGAGTACACCAGCGGCCGGTTGAGTGAGTTGGCGATCGCGCGTTCCGGAGCGAAGCCAGTCACTGAATGGTTGAACACGCCCTTGTTGGTCACGGCGACAAACTGCGGAGCGATGCGGCGCTTCTTCGGGGTCGAGTTAATCACCGTGAAGCTGAAGCCAAACCACTTCTTGGCGCTGCCCTGCGCTCCCTGTGTCACGATGTACTGCGGCGGATCGAAATTGAAATCGGTAAGATTGATTGACCAGCGGTCGTGATCGACGATCTGGAAATCGTCGGGATTGACTTCGTACGGATCGCGCACCGGCTGTTTCAGTCCGAGTGCGCCTTCCATTGTTCCGGGCTCGGTGACCGTCTTGGTCTCTTCATCGATCGTCACGGTAGCCGAACCCAGCTGCGACACTTTCTCGCGCTGATCCTTGAGCTCGCCGAGAGTCTTGTTGAAATCGTCGAAGAGTTTGCGGCGCTTCTCCATGACCTCCTGGCGCGCCTGGAGTTTCTTTTTAAGGTACTGCTCTTCTTCAGGGTCAGCGCCGACCGGCAGATCTTTGATTTCAATCAGCTGGACTTCGCCCGCTTTAGCAAGGGGGCTGAACAGAATTGAACCAGCAACCAGCGCTGACAGATGCCACAGTCGCATGTAGTGTCCTCTCCATGCATTTAGAACGCACATGGGCTGCGCTTGAATAAACTCAAGCTGATTTCAGCCCGCGTAAATGCAGACCCGTTAAGGTGCAAACCGCCGTATTCCTAGTAACTTAAAGAATCTAGCCTGTTTTCTTAACTGTCAATCCCTTTTTGACCTTTCACCCACCTAACATTCGCTTAGTGTCAAATCTTAACCCAACCATCATTGAACACGTGCACCGGCGTGGGAGAATGTCAATCAAGGGAGTGACTGCATGAGACCGCTGCTTCCTATAAGGAAAAAAGCATGAACCTGCCGCGTCAGGCGCCATTGCCACTTGAGCCGGCCGCTTTCGGACTGCCGTCGTACGCTGCTCCCGTTACGCTTCTGCAGACTCATATTGGCTGGGTCTACCTTGCCGGCGAGTTCGCGTTTAAGCTGAAAAAACACGTTCGCTTCGACTTTCTGGATTTTACGACTCTCGAAAAACGCCGCTGGGCCTGTGAACGCGAAGTGGTACTGAACCGCCGGTTGTGTCCGGATTTATACCTCGGCCTGCGACCTGTTATTCGGGACGCCGACGGCACTGTCCGGCTGGCTGAAAAAGAGTGTCCCGGCGATCAGATCATCGACTGGGCTGTCTGGATGAGGCGACTGCCGGCCGGGCGCATGCTCGATGAACTGCTGATTCGCGATCAGGTTTCCGCCACTGACATGCGCCGAATCGCCGAAACGCTCGCCTCCTTTTATAAACAGCAGAGGCAGCAGAGTCCGGCGGGCGAGCCGAAAGACTATATTCGCACGCTGACATATAACATCAACGAGAACGTCCGCGAAGGGGCGGCGCTCAGCCACGATGTTCTGGCCGAGGGTGCGCTGAAGTTTATTGATTCAAGAGCCCGCTATTTTCTCGCCAATTACGCCAGTGTTCTGGAACAGCGGGTGCGCGACGGCTTCATCGTTGATGGCCACGGCGATCTGCGCGCTGAAAACATTTTTCTGCCGGAAAACGGGCCCGTACTTCCCTTCGATTGCATCGAATTCAACGACCGTTTTCGCATCTGTGATTGCGCACAGGATATCGCCTTCCTGGCCATGGATGTCGATTCGCGCGGCCGGGAGGACCTCAGCCGGGAATTGCTGGCGACATACAAGGCCGCTTGCGATCCGCAGCTGCCGGAGCGCCTGCTGAATTTTTATCTCGGCTATCGCGCCTTCGTGAAGGCCAAAGTGGCGGCCTGGGTTTCGCAGGATTCGAATGTTCCGCACGAACAGCGCGAGCGCTCCGAAACACAGGCGCGCGTGCTTTTTGATCTGGCTGTTCGTTACGCGCTTCGCGGCGAAGACGTGCTCTTCGTTTTCTGCGGACCCTCAGGCAGTGGAAAGAGCACGCTTGCGTCGCACCTGGCTTCGCGATTAAAGGTTCCGCACCTGGCGACGGATATTCTGCGCGACGAACTGGTTCCGCGCGGCCAGCCGCGAGAACGCCGCTATGCGGGAATCGTTTCCAAACGCGTTTACGAACTGCTCTGTGCACGCGCTGGAGCGCAACTTGACACGAAGCAAAGCGTGGTTCTCGACGGTACGTTCTCCACGCGCGCCCTGCGCAAAGCAGCCGCCGGCGAAGCGCGCAAGCGCGGGCGGCGCAGCATCCTGATCTATGCCCAAGCAACGCCGGAGATAATCGAGAAGCATTTGAACGAAAGAGCCACAGACTGCATTTTTCATGGCTCCGAAGCCGATGCCGAAATCGCTCGCAATCAGCAGCAATCTTTCGAGCGCCCCTTTGAAACCGAGCTCGTGGCAAATGGCGGCGCTTTCACGGCGATCTGCAGAATTCCCACGAATGTTTCGCGCGAGCAGAGCCGGGCGGCAATGTGGAACGACGTGCTCGCTGCGCTCTCTGTTTAGGCTTCGGCGTTGGCAGGCTCAGTGGGCTCGTCGGTTTTTGGCGCGGGAACTTTCTGTTCGAGCGTCAACGAAAGCGGCACAGGTATGGCTATGTTTTCGATCACCGGCGCGCTGTCGTAGCTGTCGGAGGTCTCGCGCACGCGATAAAGGGTCAGGTATGCCCGGTCGTTGCACTTTTTGCAGCGATAAAGAGCAACGTCAAGGAATTGCGTATCTTCCGGATTCTTTGCGGAAAGGGATTCTATCCGGCTGTAATCGCCTTCTTCAAGACTTGTCTTGAGCGCGTCGTAATCGGTTTGCTCCAGCTTTGGCAGATCGTCCTTGCGATCCATCTGGGCATTGCAAGTCAGACAGAGCATCTGTGGAGTGAGGTTGACACAATTGCCCGCGAGGAAAAAAATCAGCACGGCTTCGCCCAGCCAGATTCCGTGATGCATCGCTGGTGGCACTGGACTGCTGGGCCGACCGAAAAAATAGCCCCGATGCGCCAGATAATCTTCGACATCCAAGAGGTCGATCGGATTCAACGAGAAGTAATTGAAATTGAAGTAAAGAAAGAAGACCCAGATGGCGTAAAGCATGAACATGGCCATTGCGATCGCCATCAGCTTTGCCGCACCCGGCCGCAGGAAGTTGCCGCACTCGCACGCATTCTTCGTGAGCAGTCCCACGCCGGCCCCGACCAATGGCGCGGCGAAAATAGTCAGATAAGTAATACTTGGAATGCCGATCCAGCGAAGCGGGTTGTAGCGCGTGACCAGGAGCACATAGGCCAGCGCCATGAGCAGCGACAATCCAGCGGCGACGATCAGGTTGATAACAAGATCGCGGACGAGAACGCGCGTGGGACGCTGATAATAGAGCGTGACCGTGCTCATGCATTTTTCTCCACCGGAGATAGGGTATAGAATAGAATTATCACACTAGCATACGGCGCAGGTCTGGCAACGGATAAGCATCTATTATGAACGAGGCTGCGCAGGGCGAACGGCCGCTTGAATCCTGGCAGTGCATCCTTTCGCTCCCCGCGGACAACGGCCTGCTTGCGATGGTTGTGGACATCTCGCGCGAGGCGGCTGCATCCAGGCTGCAGATTTCCTCTCATCATTTCGACGACGCCCCATCGTACGATCTGTCGCTGAGCCTGCTCGAGGATCGACTCAAACGTGCGCCCGAATCCAGGAATGCGTTCGAAGGCGGCTGTGAGCAAGCCAGCTGGTCCGTGACGTCTGCAGAGGCTGCGGATCTGGTTTCGGCGTCACGCTGCATTCGCCATTCGCTCTTCGCTCAAACGCCTGAAGACATGAAGGCTGCACTGAGCGCGCGTCCACCGAACGCCGTTCAGGAAACGGTTCAGATTCTTTATCCCTCTCATTGCATTGCCTTGCGAGCTTCGTTCGCGAACGACATGTACTTCAGCTGGCTGCTCACCTTCGATGAGAATGATGCTGCATGCCGCGCGTGGTATAGCTCCATTGTGGGCGATGAGAGACGTCCCGCGCCGCCACTGCATCCGCGCGAGAAGCCGGCCGACAGCGCCTGCCATGATGCGGAAATTTACCGCGCTCTGCTGGAAGCGTCGCTGCGATGCGCTGAGCAAAAGCCTGTTGAGTTTTCAATTACCTGGGATCTGTGCTGAAAAAAATTCGAGCCTCACCGAATCTTTCCCGATCAAAGCCTGCGTTTCTGTCGCGTTCCGGCCGATAAAACCATCAGGACCTTTCGTCTGATGAGGATCGTTTATGGCCGGCAGTTCTGTTCCCTGGAGTACTCCCGCGCGGCCGCGCACCGGCGCCTCGGCCGCAGTGATCGTTTCGCTTGTCGCCATCCTGGGCGCAGTCGTCTTCTTCTGGAGGAGCGCGGGGCCATCGCTTCCCGGACAAATCGCCTCGGCTTCGCAGCATGCGCCGGCGCCGTTGTCTGCCTGGCGTATTGACGTCGAAGCCTCAAAGTCCAATCAGAAGTTTGGCGGCCGTTTTATGCCCGGTAACGTCTTCTTCGTTCCTGCGGGCGCTGCTTTCAACGTCCGCCCCGATCCGGCGAATTCTGCGGGCTATTTCGTCGAACTTCCGCCGTCCTCGACCTGGGATCACGAAGGCGGCGAGATCAATCCTCCAGCTGGCGGCGCCCAGAGTTGCCGCGCGCCGCAGCAGCCGGGGCTTTATAAATTTTTGTGGCGCTCGGAAGTGAAATCTTCGAACGAACACACGCTTGAAGTCTTTGTTCTCAGCCACGCTGAAACACAGGTGCAGGGCGACCGCACAATCGTGAAGGTGAATGGTAAGAGCATCGGGGCGTATCACGATCCCGAAAAGTCCACTGTGCGCCGCGTTCGCGAAAATGCCAATCAGTACCGCGTGCCGCAGTTCTTTGCGACGCTCAACAAAGAGACGATTCCCCTCAAGCTTGGACCCGATTTTGATCTCGGCGACCTGGTCGCCTTCAAAGATTACAAAGGACCTGACGGCAGAAAGGTTTTCACTACCACGCGGCACACGGACGTCCTGGCGCTGCGGCCGGACTTAATCGACAAGCTCATCAAACTGCGCGAGCGGCTTCGTTCCAAAGGCGTGAAGGTCACGAAATTCTGGGTGACCAGCGGCTTCCGCACCCCCGATTACAACAAGTCCATCGGCGGGGCCGCGTACAGCCGGCACTGCTACGGCGATGCCGTCGACATCTGCATCGACGAAGACAATGACAAGCACATGGACGATCTCAATGGCGACGGCAAGCTCGATCGCAAAGACGGCATCATCATCGGCAACGCCTGCCGCGAGCTGGAACTGGAAGGCGCGGTCGTTCCCGGCGGCATCGGCGTCTACGAATGGGATTCCGAAGATTCAGTGCGCAGCCACGTTCACATCGACTGCCGCGGTTACATCTCCCGCTGGGGCCAGGACGGCAGCGGCCGCTACAAAAAGTCCTTCATCTGGTGGCCCAAAGCCGAGTTCAACGGAGACGACGGGGAGTAACAGATCAACACAAAGACTCTAAGACGCTAAGACACAAAGGGGAGGGTGAGGGAATGCGGATCAATCGTCTGCGTTCTATAAGAACTAGCCTCTAAATTTCCTTCGTGTCTTTGAGCCTTCGTATCTTTGTGTCAAAGCCGTTGGTCACGCCAGCCCTTTCTTTCGGACTTCTTCGAGCAGCATGTTGAGCGTCGCGGCTTCATCGAGCTGCGAGGTATCAATATCGATTGCGTCGTGCGCCTGTTTCAAGGCGCCGATCTCGCGCTGCTCATCGGTTTCGTCGCGATACTTGATCTGCCTTTTCAGGCCTTCCATGTCGAACTTTTCGCCGCGCGCAGCGAGCTCGGCGGCGCGGCGTTTGGTTCGGGTGTCCAGGTCGGCGTGAATATAGAACTTCAGTTTAGAATCCGGAAATACGACCGTGCCGATGTCGCGGCCCTCCATTACCACGCCTTTGATGCCGTCTTTCACGAGATGATGCACGGCATCGCGCATTTTCTTGACGAGCACGCCGCGCACTGCCGGATTGTTGACGACCGGCTTGAGTTCCTTTGTCAGCGATGCCGTGAACAATTCGTGGGTGAGATCGTTCTTGTTGACGATGAAGTGCTGTGCGCCTTCGATGATCTTGTAGTCGAACTTCATTGCATCAGCGACGTCCGAGACACGTTCTTCGTCGTTGAGATCGATGCCGCTTTCGAGCGCCAGATGCGTCACAGCCCGGTACATCGCGCCGGTGTTCAGATGCACAAAGCCGATCGCTTCGGCAAGCCGCCGCGCCGCGGTGGATTTCCCGCTGCCGGCCGGACCATCGATTGCAATGACGCGTTCGTCCATGACTGATCTGCGGCCTTCTTCAAGGCTGCGCCCCCGTCCGATGTGTTGAAAATCAAAGGGGCGGATTGTACGCCGCGAAACTCACCGCGCGACGTCTTTTTTACCATGAAGCGATATCAGCTAAGAAGTCACTTTTGCGGCAACCGTTTTCGCCAAGAGCCAAGAGCCGCTTTTAAACCCCGACTCCCGTCAGCACGGGTGGCTCCATCTTGCCCGGGTGCGCTTGATTCGCCGTCTCTTTGCCGTTTGGCTCCGCGCCGTCGCGGCGTGCGCCGCGCACCAGCAGCAGGCCCAGCCCAAAGAGCAGCAGCGCTGGAATCAGATATTGCAGCGGCACGTTGGCCATTGGCTCTCCGGGCGGCGTTACTTCAGGCTTCCACTTCAAAAGTCCTGGTCCGGTCATGCCGAGCGAATTGTGAAGCGTGTGGTAGATGACCCCAGGCCACATGCTGCGCGTTTCGTATGCCACCCACGCGAGCACCACGCCCATCAGCATGACGATGGGCTGGCGGAAGAGCGGGAAGTGATACGCGCCGAAGATCACGCCGACGGCAATTAATGCCGCCCACTTGCCGGATTTCAGCAAGCCCTGCTGCAGGAATCCGCGGAAGAAATGTTCTTCGCAGATGCCGGGCGTGACGCCGATGAGGAAGATGAGCAATGCGCAGCCGGAGTAGCTATTCGACAGTTCGCGCATCGGCCGCTCGAGTGCTTCCATTTCGCCGGCCGAAAATTGCCAGAAGTGAGTCTGAAACGCGAGCAATTGCTGCGCGACGAGCCACGAACCCATGCCCAGGCAGACGGCGCCGAGCACTGCGCGGGCTGTCGGCGCGTTCCAGAGGAACGTCTTCTTCAGATCGAGTTTCAGATACCAGGCTACGGCGATGGGCAGGGCCATGAACAGACACCACAGCGGAAGCAGGACCATCAGTGAGAAGTTGGACGCGTTGAAGCCATCGGCGCTCATCAGGACTTTCTGCAGGCCGAGCTGGAAATAGAAGTTCAGCGGGAATAATAGCGCGGCTACCAGCAGCGCGTCACCGGCCTTGGGAATACCGCCTGCTTTGAAAAACTTGCGGCTGAGGAACAGACGCAGGCTGGCCTGTTCAGAGAAGAGGACTTCTTCGCGGGCAAACACGCGTCCGGCGAACGCAACCGATCCGGCTGCGTAAAGGCACGTGCTGAAAAACACGAACGTAATCTGCTGCGCAGTCCCGTGCGAGAGGAAGAGTTCCTTGATCAGCAAGGCGACGTTGGCAACTGGCGCGAGCAGCAGCGGTCCTTCAAGCTCGATGCCAGGCATGGAAACGACCATCATGCCGATGACTGGAACCAGATAAATCGGCAGGCAGTAAATCTGCGCTTCTTTCTGGTTTGCGGCCAGGCTCGAGACGGCCAGCAGCAGACCGGAGAAGAACAGCGCGAGCGGAATGAGCAGCAGCAGCGTGAGGGGCAGGGCTTCCCACGGGAATGAGAAATTGGCGGACTTGGGAAGCGGCATCATTGAAATCGTAAGCGCAAAGCTGAAGACATTGAGCGCCGCGTTACCGAGCGCCATCGTTGCAACGGCCAGGAACTTTCCGGTGATGATCTCAATCGGCCGCACGGGCGTGCTGATCAGCGTTTCAAGCGTTGAGCGTTCTTTCTCGCCGGCAGTCATGTCGATCGCGGGATGAATTGCGCCCGTGATCAGCATCATGATGAACAGCAGCGGCAGGAACGATCCGAGCACCGATCCGCCGACTTTGGCGGCCTTGGCCACATTCGTTGTGGTGACTTTCAGCGGATGCAGCGTGGCCAGGTCGAGATTGTTTCGCGCCAGACGGTCTTTGACGATCGAGCGTTCATAGCGTTCCAATAGATTCCGCACGCGTTCGGCCGCGTCGCGCGAACGCTGTTCGGCCTGGTCGTAGCGCACTTCCAGCTTCGCCTGTTTCTCGCTCCCGATAAGCTCTTTGAAGTCCGCCGCCAGCAGCACCGAGGCGCGAATCTCGCCGGCGCCCAGCGCCGTGTCCGCATCTGCTTCGGTGTACTCTTTGAAGATCAGTGTCGGCTGCGGCATGGCGTCTGACTTCGGCGCCAGCGGCGATGCGGGCATCGCAGCTTTCATTGCTTCGGCGTCGGGCTTAACGTCCGGCTTCTTCTCGTCTTCGTCTTTAGGCAGCGCATTGAGCGAGACGAAAAATTCAAGCGTGCCCTTTGGGACGGCAACCACGTGAACTTCGCGCTCGAGCTTCGCCTTGGCGATCTGCGATACTTCCGCGGACAACAGCAGCATAATGGGGTAGAGCAGCACGGGAATGACGACTGAAGCGAAGATCGTGCGGCGGTCGCGCAGGCTGTCGCGCAATTCCTTGATGAATACGGCGCGAACTTTAGGAGATAACATCGGCACCTCCTTCGTTCGCAGCGCCCACCGTAGCAAGGCTCGTTGCGTCTACGCCCGCAGGCGGATCGATCAGCACCGGTCCCACGCCGTCTGTTGGCGCGCGGCCTTCGACACGTTCCACCAGCTCCAGGAAAATGTCGCTGAGCCGTTCCTTTCCGGAGAGCTCGCGCAGATGGCCGATAGTGCCTTCCGCGAGCATCTTTCCCTTATGGATCAGGCCGAACCGGTGACAGAGCGTTTCGACTTCGTCGAGGTGATGGGTCGAGATGATGATCGTGCGGCCGTCCTTTGCTGCCTGCCGGACGAAATTGAGAATCAGGCGATTGCTCAAAACGTCCAGGCCGTTGGTCGGCTCGTCGAGGATCAGTACCGGGGGATTACCCACGAGTGTCCGTGCAATCTGCACGCGCTGGCTTTCACCGGTCGAAAAGCCATCGCAGCGGCGGTCGGCGAACGGGGTGAGGCTGAGCAGGCGGATCAGTTCGTCAACCTGCTGCCTGAGTTCCTCCGGCGGAATGCCGCGCAGCTCGCCGAAATACGTGAGCGTCTCACGTGGCGTCAGGCGGCTGTAAAGCCCGACCTTTGCAGTCAGAAAGCCAGTGCGCAGCTTCAGCGCCTGCGGATCGCTGCTGCCGGGTGCGCCGTCGATGCTCACCTCGCCTGAAGTTGGCTGCATCAGTCCGGCAAGCATGCGGAGCGTCGTAGTTTTTCCAGCGCCATTGGGACCGAGCAGACCGTAGATCTCGCCTCGGGCAACCTTAAAGGAGAGGCCGTCGACGGCTTTCTGTTCCTGGCCTTGATGGGTGTGAAAAATCTTGCACAGTGCGTGGACGTCAATCATAGGTGCTTTTTCGAGAGGCTGCGGCGGAACGACAGGTTGACTTAAGACTGAATCGCTCAAGGCGTCAATTCCTACCATAAAGTCCAGACTGCGCAGTCCAGAGTCTATCACATGTCTGCAGCGCTATTCCAGAGTCCGTCTAAACCTGAAAAAAATTGCACTGTGCGTTATAGAGTCCGCTTCTGCCAGAAGACAGCCTAAAGCATTCTGTCCAGAAACGCACGTGTGCGGAAAAGCAGATGTCAAGACTCATTGTGCAGAACATAGAAAGGCTAGCCAAAGTATACCCTAATACAGACGAGGCTGGCGCAGTTTTCTTGCTATAAATCTGAGATTCTTTGTAGCGAAAGTTACACGCCGCGCAGCCACAACACCAGATAGTACGCAGCGACTGAGCAGACGGCCGCGACGAGTAAAATCCAGATGGGCGGAAGTGTGCGGATTTCGCTTTCGGGGGTGTTGATGCTCGAGCCTGTGGCCGCATCGCGGGCGGCGTCGGTGAACTGCTTGGAGGGCATCTGCTGCGACTCGCGAATCATCTTCTCCATGACCGACTTGCGAAATTCGCCCGAACCTTTGACGCCGTCCCAGTGCTGAACAATCTTTTTCAGGCCGCTCATGCGGGTGGATTCAGTGCCGCATTTGGTGCAGGTGCTGAGATGTTTTTCGACGGCGGCCTTCTCGCTGCCTTTGAGCTCCCGGTCGATATAATCCGACAGCAGTTCCCGGCATTGCTCGCAATTCAGTTGGATTGCTTGTTCAGTCATCTTTGCGCGGCCGCCCTTATGAAATGTACACTTCAGAAACAGCCCCGGTCACGGAATTCAGCCCCGTTTTCACGTCGCTTTTTCCCTCTCCCCTCCGGGGAGAGGGCCAAGCGAGCGAAGCGAGTCCGGGGTGAGGGGTAAATGCTTTTTGCAAGACAGAGGTTACCCCTCACCCGGCATTCGCTTCGCTCATGTCCGCCCTCTCCCCGGAGGGGAGAGGGAAGCCGTTCACTTCTCCTGCGCCTGCAGGATTTTCAGCGTCTCGCGCAGTGTTTCGCGCGCGCGCTTCACACGCATCTTGATGGCGCTCACGCTGACTTCGAGCACCTCCGCAATTTCCTGGTACTGCATGTGGTGGTACTCAACCATGATCAGCGTCGTGCGCTGGTCATCTGGCAGATGGTCGATCGCCTTTCCGATCAGGCTCTGCGCTTCATGGTATTCGGCATCGTTCAGCGGTGATTTGTCGTCGGCGGCGATGCGCTCGATAATCTTCGTGCCATCCGGATCAGGTCCGGCGGCTTCATCCAGAGAGAGGCTGTGGCGCAGCTTGCCTTTTTTCAGTTCATTAATGCAGAGATTGGCGGCGATCCGGTAAAGCCAGGTGGTGAACTTGGCGACCGGCTGGTAGCGGCGCGCGTTGCGGAAGACGCGCATGAATGTTTCCTGCGCCAGGTCCTCGGCCGCTTCGCGGTTGCGCATGAACGCATAGCAGAACGTGATCACCGCCGCTTCATAGCGGCTCAACAGCTTGTCGAAAGCTTCGTGCGAACCCTGCGCGAGCTGCTCCATCAGCACTTCATCCGACGGTCCGCCGGGGTTGCTGCTGGGAGCATCCGTTATCACTTTTTCAGCAGCCTCACGCACGGTAGTCGCAACCTCATCTAAGCAGACTTTAACACAGAGGCACGAAAGACACGTTCACAGAGTAGGTTTCGACTTGCGACGTCGTCGCTCGTCTCCCGTCACTCGTCACATGCCGATGCCCGTATCACCGCTTTATACCTGCCAAGGTCACGGCGCAGCATCCGAATACGGCTGCCATTTCTCTTCCGGCAGGCCAAATTCGAACTCGACGTACCATTTCGTTTCCTGAAGGGACGGGTGGAGCGTGCGCCAGACCAGCTCGCCTTCTGAGTCCAGCCTCAGCAGGTAACACTCGCCCGAATCGTCCTGAATCTCTTCGATGATCAACCGTTTAACGCGATGCGTGATGTCGTCAAACGGCGGCGACTTGCCGGGCGCATTGGCAAAGAAGCGCACGCGCGGGTTCTGCGGTGAATGCACCGTGGCGCAGAGTATCTTTTTCGAGGTGCGCGTCTGTGGTTGGCTCGGCTTTTTCACGCCAGCGTTATAGCACGAGAGCGGACTGTTTCGAGAGAAGTATTTAGCGCGCTTAAAATGTTGCATCTTTCCCGTTCAGGCGGCTCTATAATTGAGCTATGACGTTCGGCCGGCACTGTCCGGCGCACTGAGGCATGGCAGGAATATTCGATGAATGTAATCATCTCTGGGCCGTTCGGTCGCGGATCACTGGCAGACGAAGCGGTGCTGGCGGGCGTACTGGTCCATTTTAAAGAAAAGAAGCACGGCATTACCGTCCTCTCGGCAGACCCCAAGGCCACGCACTCCCTGCATGACGTCGAAGCGATCTTCGCGGGCGAACCGACGACGCTGCTGGGAAATAAAGCAGCGTGGGCGGCCTTCTCAAAGGCGCATCTTTTCGTTCTGGCAGGCGCCGGCACAATCAGCAGCGAAGGCAAGCTGCCGGCCCGGCACTGGCTGGCGCAGCTCGAGCACGCTCAGACTGCCGGACTGAAAACCGCACTTGTTGCCGCCGGCGCGATTCCCATCGGCGATGCGCGCGAACGCGCGCGCGTACAGCGGCTTTTGCATCACAACGTTGAAGGCATCGCCATGCGCGATGCCCAGTCCAAGACCGCCGTGATGAGCTACGGGATGAACGCCAACCGCATCAGCAGCAACGGCGACCCGACAATCGCGCTCACGCCGGCCGAGACGATGAAGACCTCACCGGCCTCGCCGCTGCGCCTGGGACTGGTGCTCGCCCCGGATGTTCCCTCGCGCACGCAGTTCGGTTTTGAGTCCAGCGCGCCGCCTCCAGAATTTGAACTGTACATCACAGACCTCGTCAAACTGCTGCTCAAGACAGAAGACATGGCGCTGCAGCTCTTTCACGATGATTCGCATCCCATGCACGCGTTCGCCGGAAAGCTCCGGCAACTTGCGCCCGATAAAATCACCGCAATGGCAGCCGATCGCAAGACCGCTGATATCCAGGCGCAACTGGCCGCCTGCCGGGCCGTGTTCAGCGTCAGCCTGCACGGACTGATCCTGGCTGCCGCAAGCGAAACGCCGGTGGCCGGCTTGAACACCGAGCCGGGCGCGAGTGATTTTCTTGGATCGCTGGGGCTGCCGTCTCTGGCCATAGCGCCGGACGATCCGGCGCTCGCCGCGAAAACGCTGCATAACCTGATCAACAGCGGCGACACGGTGCGCCAGAGCCTGAAGACCAAGCTCGTGGCGCTGCGCAAGAAAGAGGCGCAGAACGCGCGCATGCTGGAACTGCTGGTCCCGCGCCGCGTGGAACGCGAGCGCCAGCGCGAGACGGTCGGTTTCTCAACGGACAAGCCCGCCAAATTCCGGCAGAAACCCAAAGCCCAGCGCGGCACGCGGCACAAGGAAGTTAAATGGGAAGACATTGAGTAACGTCGAAATTCGAAATCCCAAATTCGAAATTCGAAGCAAATCCAAAATCTAAATATCAAATGCTCGAAACGGCAGGGCGTGCTTCCGTTTCAAGCATTTCCGTTTCTAACATTTGAATTTGTTTCGAATTTCGTGCTTCGGATTTCGTGCTTGACGTATTAACTCGTCACTCGTCACAACGTCACGGCACAATGACTTGCAGCGCCTTGGGCTTCACGTCGAAGCGGCAGGGCGTCTGGCCGAGCGATTCGCCGTCGGCGCAGACCCAGCGGGGGGATTCGGGCGTGTCGACTTCCAGGTAGCTCGACGTGAGCATGCTGACCGCCGGATGCGAGATATGTGTGCCATCAAGCACGCGCGGCAGAATGCGCAGTACGGTCAGGCGCGAGACGTCCTCGACAACGCAGAGATGAAACAGGCCGTCATCCATTACCGCTGAGGGCGCAATCTTCATCGCGCCGCCGTAGCAGGGCGTGTTGCCCGTGGCCGCCAGCAGCAGACGGCCTTCGCGCACGCCGAAGTCACCTTTGAGTTTCACTACCGGCGCGCGATACGAGAACAGCATGCGCACCACGCCGTACATGTAGGCGGGAGTTCCCTTCAGCCAGAGCTTGCGCGTTTCCACGAAACGGCTGACTTCCGAATCAAAGCCGAGCGTCGCGACGGTGAGGAAGCGCTTGGCGCCCATCGCTCCGAGATCCACCGCGCGGCGTTTTCCGGCGAGCAGCATCTGCCCGAGTTTCTCAGCGCTGTCGGTCTTGCATAAGCCCAGCGCGTGCGCGAAATCGTTGCAGCGCCCGCGCGGCAGGATTCCCAGCGCCGTGTTCGTGCCGTCCAGTGCCTGCGCAATTTCCTGGAGCGTGCCATCGCCGCCGCAGCCGACCACGACAGGTACGCCCTGCGCAGCAGCCTCGGCTGCAGATTTATTGGCATCGCCACGCGCGGTGGTCAGGCGCAGTTCCGCGTTGCGGCCGCCGGCTTTCAGCAATTCGCAAACGCGCGTGGCCATCGCCGGCGCTGCCTGGTGGCCTGATGTGGGATTGGCGATGATTAGAAACTCAAGTGACATAGAGATTGGCAGGATGCGCAATGCATTACAGGTTTTTCTTCATGCATCATGCATCATGCATCACTCCAATCCGAAATCCGCAATCCGCAATCCGAAATTCACTTCACGTCCCACATCGCAATCGGCGGGCTGTGCACCACGGAGACGCTCGCCGAAGGCCCGTGCTTGCTGCGGCCCATCGCAATGGCTTCTTCAACGGTGGGCGCGATCTCCCATCCGAGCTGGCGCGCGGCGTCGCGGCTGGTGGGATTTACCGAAATGATCTGTCCGACGTGCTGCATGCCGTGGCAGCCCCAGTTCCACATGGAGATCGCATGAAAGCCATGGTACGCGTTGTTGTAGCGGTACGCTTTAATGTAGCGCTCGTCGTTGGCGAACTGATCGGACCAGCGGCGGTCCACTTCGTACGGGTCGCGCGTAATTTTCAGGTTCTCGAAGAGTTCGACGTAGCTGGGATGGTGAATCTCGTGAAACTTATTCTCGAGTGGGTGGATGAAAATGATGGTGCCGCCCTTTTTGACGATCGGCTGGTTGCGATAGAAATTGAACATGTAGCCCAGCCCCATCGCGTAAACGAGGATCGGATTCATGATCGAGTGGACGCTGTAAGGCATTACGTAGGGGATCGGCATCACAACGATGTCGGACTGGCCTTTGATTTCGACGAGCTGCTGCTTGTAGACATTCTCGAGCGTCTTCTTGTGAACCGGCTCGGTCTCGCCCGCGTGCACGCCGGTGACTTTGTACGGTGATTTGATCGCGAAGAAAATTGAGCGATTCAGCGACAGCGGCGTGCAATCGAGGAAATGCTTGTTCAGCCGCGCGCCGACTCGATCCAAAATATTCCACTTGGCTTCCTGCTTCTGCATGTAGCCCAGGTACGTCGGGAACGCGTTGGGGAACGTGTCGTTGTTCACCGTCGTTTCGATGTGGAAAATCTTGACGTGCTTTTTGACGTACTTGCCGATGCGGTCCATCGCGCGGTGCATCTTGCTGCGCGGCGGATCGTTGAAGCTGCGTGAGTTGATCTGGTGGTCGCAGTTGTGATTGCTGCGCACGCAGCGGTACGTTGCCAGGCCCACTCCGACAGACTTGTGCCCGCCGTTCAGCGCGATGAGATTCAGATTGACGTAAATCAATAGATCCGACGTGGCCGCACGCCTCTGTATTTCAACGATCTCGCCGTGATCGGTGTGGCCGAGGACGATGTTGTCGTCTTTGTCCTCGGCGTCGTAATTGTAGAGCGTCTTCTTGTTCCAGTGCGCGTCGAAAATTTTCGAGCCCACCATCTCTTTCACTTCCCAGTCGTGCATGTGGCGGTGCAGACAGACGGCGATGACGAGGTGGACGTCTGTGACGCCCGCCTGGCCGAGCCGATCCAGAAGCACTTCAAGCACAGTCTGGCGGCAATCGGGAAGCTGCTGCTTCGGAAGCGAGAGGGAAATGTCGTCGATTGCAATCGTGACTTTCATTCCGGGCTTCAAGTGCGCGCGCAGCGGGTCCGTGTCGATGGGATTATCGACCGCGCGTTCGACCTGCGCACGCAGTTCATTCTTTGCATAGCCGGGCAGGGGAGGACGCGGGTAGAGCACGCGCGTGCCGACGGGAACCGACGCGTAAACGAAACGCTCGCCATTGGGCAAAAACAGCGGCCCGTCGCCTTTTTCAGTAATCTGAACTATGCCTTCCGGATCAATGCTCTGCATCGTGTTCCTAACTCTTTTTCACCACAGAGATCACAGAGCACACAGAGAAAAAATTCTAAGATGTTCCTCTGTGCTCTCTGTGTTCTCTGTGGTGAAACTAGCCGTTCTGTTCCTCGAAGTTTCTGGGATTCCCCAGCGCCCCGCAGTGTCCTTCTTTGAACGTGTAATGCTCCTGGTAATGATTATGGAACGTCTGCTTGAACTTGATGCTGCGCTGCTGATCGTTCTTTGGCTTGAACAGCCCGTTGTCCTTGGCCCAGTCGTAGATCGGCACGTCGACTTCGTAACGCGTGAGCGAGCCGGTGAGCTGCTGGTCGTGGATGTATTTGTGCGCGGCGTCCAGCGACGACCACACGCCCATCGGCACCGTGCCATGCTGGCCCATGAAGACCCAGACCATCATGCCGCCGCGCGCTTCGGGCGGCGCTTCTTCTTCGTCGTCTTTGCGTCGAGCCATCTGTAGCTACTTCACCTCAAAAACAGTTTTGAACGCGCCGCTTTTTCCCGCGTGAAACGCGCTGTCGAGCGCCGCGCGATACTCCTGCAGCGGAAACTTGCGGTTCACCAGCGGCTTCAGCGCACCGTTGCTCTTCTTAAGAAAATCGAGCGCCAGTTGCATCGTCTTAACGCCACGCGACTCCGCATTCGCCGTTCCCCCCTCTCCTTTGAGGAGAGGGGCCGGGGGAGAGGTCTCCCAGCCGTACGCGTACGCGCCCTGCACGCGCAGTTCCTTGTACCAGACGCTTGTCCAGTCCACGCCGTGTGGGATGCCAGGCATTCCGGCGAGCACCAGTGTACCGCGCGGTCGCGTCAGGCGCATGGAATCGTCAATGGAATCACTTGAGCCCACGCAATCGATGACGCAGTCCACTCCGCCGAGCAGCACCGGCTTGCCTATCTCCGGGCGGTAGATTCCACCGCTCGCGTCGCCGCTCCCGCGCTGCAACACCCACTTATACAACTCATCGCCGCCGCGCCCCCGATAAATCTCGCTCGCGCCGAGCTTCGTTGCCATCTCTGCTTGATGCGCGTACCGCGCGGACGCAAGCACCCGCCCTTTTCCGCCAGCAGCGCGGTAGGCGTAAATCGTCAGCAAACCGATCGAGCCGCAGCCGAGCACGAGAATGGTTGCGTTTTCGTCCAGCGGTGCCTTCAGCGCACCGTGAATCGCGCACGCAAAGGGCTCGGCAATAACTGCCTCTTCATCGCTGAGCGACTCCGGCACGGCGTACAGCTGCGAATGATGCACGACAACACTCGCGGCGCTCCAGCCGCCGCCGGTTGACGAGCAGTATCCGGTTTGAATGCCGCCTTTGATGCTTCCCTTCAGAATGTTTTCGCAGTGCGCGTAATGTCCGATCGAGCACGGCTTGCACGGCGGCGAAATCCCGCGAACTTCGCAGCACAGCGCGGGCTCGACGATCACTCGCATGCCTGTCTTCCACTTTTCGGGAACAGCGCTGCCGGTTTCGGCGATATCGCCGACGATCTCGTGGCCGAGCACAAATGGTGTCGAGACAAAGGGCGAGAAATACGGGCTGCCTTTGCACGCGATGGCCGAGAGATCCGATCCGCACACGCCGCTCAGCCGCGTCTTGATGCGCACCCACTCATTTGTTGGAAGAGGCGGCGGCGGCAGATCGGCGAGCTCAATGCACGACAGAGCGCCGCTGGCAACAGAAGACCAGCGCGACGCGAGCGCGCGCACCAGCAGCCAGCGCGGCACGGAGCGGAAGAACTGAACAGCGTGGGGCATTGAGGTAAATTATTGCTTCCTGCGAGATTTACAAGGCGACGGATGCTTTCACCACAGAGATCACAGAGCACACAGAGAAAGGCGAAAAAGAAGTCTCTGTGTTCTCTGTGTGCTCTGTAATGAAAAATCACTGCGGCAGAATGTCGCAGAACCAGAAGCCATCGCGCTCAACGGTTTCTCCCGTCTTCACCGCCACAGGCTGCGAAAACATCGGCCCGGCGTAACAGAACGTGTGGAATTCGCCGTTCTCACCGCACGGGTCTGCTCCCACTGGCAGGTCGATCAAAAGCTGGGCATCGAACTGTCGGCCCACGAACTTCGGATCGATCTGACGCGGATCAAGCGACGCGAGCACCGCGCGCAGACCGCCCGCCTGCATTTCCCGCGCGAGAACTGGCGTATTTTCACGCGAGCCCCACACCGGAAACAGCGGCTCGATGCCCGTGCCGCGCAGCTGATCAATGCGGTATTGCCGGACGTCTTCGAGAAACAAGTCGCCAAATGCCATGCGGGTGATGCCTTCGGACCTGGCGCGCGCAATCGCGGCACTCATGCGCTTTTCGTATTCTTCATTCGAACACGGCCAGGGAATGGGAATTGTCCACAGCGGCAATCCGGCCGCGCGTGCCTGCGCTTCCACCAGCGTGCGCCGAACGCCGTGCATGGCTACGCGGTCGAAGGCTTCGTTGATCGTGGTCAACAGGCCGACGACCTCTACCTCCTGCTGCTGGCGCAAGACATGCAGTGCCCATGCTGAGTCCTTTCCAGAACTCCACGCAAGCAGCGCCCTCGGTTTGTCATTATTCATGAATGACATATAAAGGAGCGAACTGAATTTGAAAGCGCAGCGTCCTGCCATAGCCGCTGAAAGTCGAAGGATTGCCCGTTCGCAGCGTCTCTATATCTCACCAGCGTGCACGCGTGAAGAATGCTGAACTGGAAAAACGCTGCGGTGTCTTTAAAATACGGCGCTTCATGACAAAAACGGGCTCCATCTCCATCCGCGAGTGCTTTGCCGGAAAAGGCATTCTCCTGACCGGTTCAACCGGCTTCCTGGCGAAGGCTGTCGTCGAAAAACTGCTCCGCGACTTGCCCGAGATCGGGCAGATCTACTTGCTCATCCGCGCCCGCGTGAAGCCCGACGGTTCGCGCATCGACGCGCGTGAACGATTGCGCGACGAAATCCTGCGCAACAGCGCCTTTGGCCGTCTTCGCGAGCAGCTAGGCGAAAATTTCGAGAGTTTCTGCGAGTCCAAGATCACCTGCGTGGCGGGAAACCTCACTGCCCCGCGGCTGGGCCTGGACGACGAGATGTTCAACGAACTGTCGAAAAAAGTTCATATCGTCATGAACAGCGCCGCCACAGTGGTCTTCGATGAACGTCTTGACCTGGCACTTGATCTGAACACGATGGGCCCGCAGCGCATGCTGGAATTTGCCAAGGCGGCGGGCGCAGCGTATGTGCATATTTCGACCGCTTATGTCAGCGGCAAGCGCACCGGTTTCGTTCCCGAGAAACTGCTCGATCCAATGGAAGCGATCGACGCGCAGCTTCCGGCCGGCGTGCCGCGTCCCGAGCATTTTGACGTTCGCGAGGAAGTGGCTCGCCTGGGCGAGCTCGCGGAAACTGTAAAGGCCGACTGTCGAAAAATTCTGAAAGAAAAAGGCATCGCGCCGGATAGCGAAGAAGCCACGACGCAGTTGCGCGTCGCGCTGGTGGCCGCCGGCATGCGCCGCGCGCAGAGCCTGGGCTGGAACGACACCTACACGTACACGAAATTTCTGGGCGAGCAGCTCATCAAGCTTAACCATGGCGACGTGCCCGCGGTCGTCGTACGGCCGTCGATTATTGAATCGAGCTACTCCGAGCCCGAGCCGGGCTGGCTGGACGGACTGCGCATGGCCGATCCGATCATCATCGGGTTCGGCAAGGGGCGTCTGGCGGATTTTCCTGCGGATCAGAATGTCATTCTCGACATTATTCCCGCGGACATGGTCGTGAATGCGATCCTCGCTTCGGCAGCGTACATCGCGAATAAGCCCGGCGGCTTCGATCTCTTCACGATTGCCAGCTCGGCCGAAAACCCGCTCGTCTTCCGCAATCTCTACGATTACGTGCGCGATTATTTCCAGAAACATCCAATGACCGATCGCGCGGGCAAACCCGTCCCGGTCCCGACCTGGCGCTTTCCAACAGTGGAGCAGTACCGGCGCCGCGTACACAACCGTTACCTGCGCCCTATTCGCGCGGCGAATGTGATTCTCAACAGTTCGCTGCCTGTCCCCGGCGCACGGAAGATGCGCGCGCGACTGCGCAATCTGAACACGACGCTTGAGCAGCTGCTGTATTACGTCGACATTTACGGCCCGTACGTGAATCTGCACTGCCGCTTTGAAATTTCCCGCATGCGCTCGCTGCTGGGGATGCTCAGCCCCGAAGAGCGCGAGCGCTTCGATTTCGATCCGCAGCGCATCCGCTGGAAGCATTATCTGCAGGACGTCCATATTCCCGGACTCAAGCGCAACATCCTGCGCATGGATGCCGTGCCGCGTGCCGGCGCCGGCGAAGGGCATCTGCTGGATGAAGAAAGCGAAGCGGTCAAAAAGCGCGGCGGAACGGGAACCGTGCGCGGCGTGCCGCAGACCGTCGTCGACCTGTGCGCGCGCGGAAAAGAGCGCTTCGGCGGGAAATCGCTTGTGGAGATCCGTCGCATCACAGGCGAAGGCGAGAGCCTCCGTATCACTTACAACGAGATGTTCGACAAGTCCGCGGCGCTGGCGCGAACGCTGATTGCGCGTCTGGGACTGCATCCGGGCGACCGCATTGCCATTCTTGGCGACAATGGGCCGGAGTGGCCGCTGGCTTACATGGCCATCTCGCGAGCGTGCTGCACGGCGGTGCCGATCGACCGCCAGCTGCCGCCGCGTGAAGCCGCGCGATTGATCAAACTCGTGGATGCCCGGGCGATCATTCTTTCGCCGGCGCTGTACAAGTCCTGCGCTGAGGTGTGGGGCAGCGGAAGCGGGCTGCCGCCCTGCCTGAATATGATGGATCAGCTCAATCCGTTTCCGGGTGAGCAGTGGCCGTATCCCGAAGCATCGATCGGCGATCGCGTGCTGAAAGATCCGGCGCCCGAAAGTCTCGCTTCGATTCTCTTCACGAGCGGCACGACAGTCGATCCCAAGGGCGTGATGCTCAGCCATTCGAACGTCGTTGCCGATGCGCTCTCGGTCGCCGAAGTGCTCGAGCCCATGGAAAGCGACCGCTTCCTGTCGGTGCTGCCGCTGCATCACGCGTTTGAATTCACGTGCGGATTCCTGATTCCGATGTACGGCGGCTCGACGATTCACCACATCGAAGTGCTGCGCGCCAAGGAAGTGCTCGACACAATGAAGCTCGCGGAAATCACCGTGACACTTGGCGTGCCGCGACTTTTCAAGCTGTTCATGGATGGCATTAAAGCAAAGGTCGATGCGAGAGGCACGACCGGCCGCTTCACGGTAAGTATGGGCAAGACGGCGGCCGCGGCGCTTGAAATGGCCGGAAGCACGAACTCGCGCCGGCGCATATTTAAAGAAGTACATGAAGCCTTCGGCGGAAAGCTGCGCCTGTTCGTTTCGGGCGGCGCGCCGCTCGCGCCTGAGATCTACAAATTTTTTAAGGATTTCGGCATCACCATCGCCGAGGGTTACGGCTTAACCGAGACCTCGCCGGTGCTCACGGTAAACCCGCTTACTGCGCCCAAGGCTGGCAGCGTGGGTCCTCCGGTACCGGGTGTTGAAATCAAGATCAGCAATCCCGATCACACCGGCATTGGCGAAGTGCTTGCGCGCGGGCCGACGATCATGCATGGCTACTGGCAGAATCCCGCGGCGACCGAGAAAGCCTTCGAGAATGGCTGGTTCCGCACAGGCGATCTCGGACACATCGATCGCGATGGCTACCTTCACATCACCGGCCGGCTCAAAGATGTGATCGTCACTGCCGCAGGAAAGAATGTGTATCCCGACGAGGTTGAAGCGGTGCTGCGCGATATTGCCGGCGTCAAAGACCTCTGCGTGCTCGGCATTCCAGCGCGTTCGGGGATGGGCGAGGAAGTGATGGCCGTCGTTGTCCCGCAGCCCGACGCAAATCGCAAAGCCATTCAGGCTTCCGTTGAACGGCTGTGCCAGGCCCTGCCGTCGCATCAGCGCGTCTCGCGTATCGAGTTCCAGGATGATGACCTGCCCAAGACGTCCACGCTGAAAGTTCAGCGCGGCAAGGTTCGCGCGCGCTACACCGGGGAGAAGCCCGCGGCAGCGCCGGTGCCAGCGGTTGCGGCGCAAACGAAGATGGAGCACGTCGAACGCGCAGGCAGCGATGTGTTTGTCGAGGTTGCGCGCGCAGTCGCCGATTCCTCGGACGGCCGCATCAAAGCCAGCGATGTGACGCCGGACATAAAGCTCGAGATTGACCTGGGAATCGATTCAATTGGCCGCATGGAAGTTCTTAATAAGCTCGAGATGCAGCTTGAGATTTCCATTCCGCCGGGCACCGAAGGAAAACTGTTCACCGTTCGCGACGTCATGCATGTTGTCGAGGCCGCTCGCAAAGCCGGAGAGAAATCGAAGGCGCGCGAAGTACGCATGTGGCAGCGGGCGAAAGTCTCGCAGGACGCTGTGCAGGCGGGCATGCAGCAGACGTTTTCCAAGTCGCTGCTGCAGGGCGTTTTCAGCACCAGCGCGTCGGTGTTCATGAACACCTTCCTGAGCGTCGATTGTAAAGGACTCGAGAATGTGCCGGTCTCTGGCCCATACATTCTAGCGGCCAATCACTGCAGCCATCTCGATTCGGTCGCGATACGCGAAGTGCTGGGCAAGCGCGCGTCGGCACTGCACGTCATGGGCGCGAAAGATTATTTCTTCGATACGCGCGTGAAGAGCTGGTTCTTCACGACGTTCCTGAATGCGCTGCCCTTCGACCGCGAAGAGAATGCCGCAGAGAGCCTCGCGACCTGCAAAACAGTGCTCGACAGCGGCCGCGCGATACTTCTTTTCCCTGAAGGGACGCGTTCGATAAGCGGTGAACTTCAGGCGTTTAAGCCCGGAATTGGCGTGCTCGGCGTCGAGCTGGATGTTCCGGTCATTCCCGTGTATCTGCGCGGAACTTATGACGCGCTGCCCAAGGGCCGCTCGCTTCCGCGCGCGGCCAAAATCCGCGTCACCATCGGACAGCCGGTGACGTTCGAAGCGCTCAAGAAAGAACGCGGCACGACGCCACCAACGGAACTGTACCGGCGGGCGGCCAGCGAGTTGCGGACGCGGATTGAAGGGCTGGCAAACCTGCCCGAGAGCGGCACCTGACAGCGAGGAACGTGTGGCACTCCGTGCGGCGTACTGCGACGTGGATGGCACGCTCACCGCCACCACCATCGTCACGCCATTGATCTGGTACAAGCGCCGGCTGCTGAGCCCCGCCGCCTATAAAATGTGGCTGGCGAGCCTGCTCTTCCGCGGACCGTGGTGGCTGCTGCTCGACCGCGTCAACCGCGGCGCGTCAAACCGCTCGATTTACCAGCAGTATCGCGGCATCCGTGGCGCCGATGCGAGAATGATTCGAGAAGCATGCCTGCAGCAATGCATCTGGCCGCGCCTCTTTCCAAAGGCGTCTTCTTTTCTCGCCGACATGAGAGCGCAGGGAATAAAAATTGTCTTCGTGACCGGCGGGCTCGATTTTATCATGCAGCCGCTGGCCGATCGCTTTGAAGCCGATTGCATCGCTCCGAAGCTGATTGAATCGGGCGGCGTTTTTACGGGCGAGCTCGACCGGCCGCCGCTTGCCGGATCCTACAAAGCGGATGCCTTGAGAGCGCACGCGGCGGAGCATGGCATCGATCTGTCGCAGTCGCTGGCGCTTGGTGACGCCTACAGCGATTTGCAGATGCTCGAATGCGTCGGGCAGCCCGTCGCAGTGAATCCGGACGCTCGTTTGAAGCAGGCGGCCGCCGGACGCGGCTGGAAATGTGAGAATTGGAAAGGCTGAGTTCGCTTTTTATGGCGCTTAAACGCTTGTGTGTGTTCTGCGGATCTAGTTCCGGCGCGCGCCGTGAGTACGCTGATGCCGCGGTGACAGTGGGTAAGGAGCTTGCGAGACGGAATGTCGAGCTCGTTTATGGTGGCGGCCGCGTGGGTTTGATGGGCACCGTCGCTGATGCGACACTGGCCGCCGGCGGACGCGTCATTGGCATTATCCCGCGACCGCTCGCCACCAAAGAGCTTGCCCACGACGGCCTCACCGAACTGCGCGTGGTTGAAACCATGCATGAACGCAAGGCGCTGATGGCGCAGCTGTCTGATGCTTTCATCGCCCTGCCTGGCGGATTTGGGACGCTCGAAGAATTCTGCGAGGTGCTGACCTGGGCGCAGCTGGGGCTGCACCGCAAGCCCTGCGCGCTGCTGAACGTCAGAGGATATTTCGATCCGCTGCTGAACCTCTTCGATCATGCGGTGACCGAGAGCTTCGTGATGGCCGAGCACCGCGGCATCGTGCTGCAGGATTCAGACGTGTCAAAGCTGCTCGATGCAATCGCGAGCTGGAAGATGCCGAACGTCAAGAAGTGGATCGACCTCGAAGGGACGTGAGGGTTCAGGGTTCAGGACTGAAATGGCGCGGTGCTTACCCTGGACCCTAGCCCCTGAACCCTGTCAGTTTCACGGCTTTACGACCAGCAGCTTCGGTTCGCTGAACTCGCGGATGACCTCGGCGACACCCTCGCGGCCGAAGCCGGAATCTTTCGTGCCACCGTAGAGTGCGGCATCGATGCGGAAGGCCGTCGGGACATTCACGAGAACGGCGCCTGCTTCGATCTCGCGGTACGCGAGTTCGGCATTGCGCAGCGATTGCGTGAAGACGCTGGCCTGCAGGCCGTAACGCGAGGCATTGGTGAGCGCAATCGCTTCCTGCAGGCTGTCGACTTTCTGCATGATGACGACCGGGCCGAAGACCTCTTCGCATGACAGCGGCTCGTCGGCGGGAACATTCTCAAGCAGCCATGGCGAGATCAGACGTTCACCGTGACGCGTGCCCTTGATCAGCGGTGTCGCGCCTTTTGCGAGCGCGCTGTTAATCCAGGATTCGACGCGATCAGCCGAATTTTTGTCGATCAGCGGTCCGACGAATGCTTTTTCGTCGCTCGCTTTGCTGCTGACGGGAACTTCCGTGAGAATCTTTTCAGCCAGCCGGCGCTCGAAAGCGTCGTAAACATTCTTATGAACGAACACGCGCTGCGTTGAGATGCAGATCTGCCCGGCGTAGATGTATCCCGCGGTGCTCACGGCTTTCGCGGCCGGTTCGAGTTCGGCGGTTTCATCGACGATCACCGCGGCATTGCCGCCAAGTTCCAGCAGAACTTTTTGGCGCGCGAGTGCGTTCTTCTTAATCGACCAGCCCGCGCGAGCGGAACCGGTAAAGGAAACGGCGCTGAAGGCGTCACTTGCGCACAGCGCCTGGCCGGCAGCCAGACCGCCGGTGAGCACTTGCAGAGCGGCCGGCGGGAAGCCGCTCTCGAGCACGATTTCACCAAGAATCAGCGCGGCGCTGGGGCCTTGCGGTGGCGGCTTGATGACGATTGGGCAACCGGCAGCGAGTGCCGGCGCGACTTTGTGCGCGACAAGATTCAGCGGAAAGTTGAACGGCGTGATGCCAAGAATCGGCCCGAGCGGAAAATACTGGAGCCGTCCGACCATCCCGGCGCCCTGCGGCTCGCGGTCGGGATAGATGACCTCGCCAGGCAGCCGCAGCGCTTCTTCTGCCGCAATGCGGAAGACATTCACCGCGCGCTGCACTTCCACCTGGCTCAGCCACATGGGCTTGGCCACTTCATTGCAGATCGCCTGCGCAATTTCGTCCCCGCGCTGAACGATTTTCTGCGCAATCGCCTGCAGCGCTTCGGCGCGTTTAGATGCGGACATCGCGCGCATAGCGGGAAGCACCTTGCGTGCGGCTTCGCCGGCGGCGCGAGCCTGCTCCGACGTGGCGTCCGGCACTTCGGACACGACCTCGCCGGTCCAGGGCGAGACTACTGAAAGCTTTTGCGAACTGTCCGTCCATTTACCATCGAGAAGAATTTTTCGGGACGCGATTTTTGGGGGTGCTGCGGATGTAACGTGCGGCATGGGATCGAATCTCCGGCTCCAAAATAGATTTTAGCAGCTTGGGCGTACCCAAAAAAGCGCAGGCGCTAAGCGTTGTTGCGCCGCAGCACAAAGATGGCGGCAACTAGAAACAGAAGTAGCGCGAGCCCTCTGGAGAGCACCGCCGACCATGCCGCTCCCTCGATGCCCTCCTGTGAAATAAAGTGGAATCCCAACCCAAGGGAGAGCGCCAGGCTCATTGCATTCAGCGCGACTAGAAGTCCAAGGCGTTTCAGCGGAAAGAAGACCAGGCTCAGCGGATTAACGATCATCGTGAAGGCGTACGCGAGGCACAGCCAGCGCAGCATCGGAATGGAGGCGGAATAGCGCTCGCCCCACAGCAGCGGAATGACGAAACCGGCGGAGAGGGCAAGGCCACCGGCAAAAACCGCGGCCATCGCGCTGCCGGCAATGAAGGCTTTCTTTGCATAGGCTGCACATTCACTCGGACTCGCTAGCACCGCGGCACGCGGCAGAAGAACTGTGGTCAGCGCGCCGCCGGCGATCGGCAGGACCGATGCCAGGCGCCGCGCGCCATCGAAGACCGCGGTGTCATTCGAGCCCAGTTGCCACTGGATCAGCAGGATTTCGACAAAACCGCTGACGGTCTGCAGCAGCGCGACCGCGCCGGCGTAACGTCCGAAAGTTCGGAGCTGCTCGTGAATGGCCTCCTGAATTTCCGGGGACTGCGGCGCCGCCGAGAGTACATCACGATGAACAAACACACTTATGCCACCTGCCAGAATTGCGGCGGCAGCCATGATCCACAAGACGGAGTCAGCGCGGACGGACTCAGCCGACAGAAGCACGAAACATAGCAGCGCGACGGCGCCGGCCCGCATGGACGCTTCAAGGACCTGGTGAAAACAATAGAGCCCGAAGCGACGCGTGGACTGCGAGACGTCTACGCCCCACGAGGTAAGCGTCATACCGAAAACTCCGGCGGCCGCGGCCCAGACCAGCGCGTAACGCGCTGGTTCCGCGAGTGGGAAGCGGGCGAGGGCAGGGGAGAGCAGTGCCGCCAGCGCGAGCACCAGAAGTGCGAGCAGCGCGCGAGTGGACAGCGCTCGCCGGAAGACCGCGTTGGCCGACGCCGTATCACCGCGGCCGAAATACTCGGAAGCCACGCGAACAGTCGTTAGCGCCAGCCCGACGTCAGCGACGTAGAGAAGAATGTTGCGCAGCGCCAGCGCGGCCGAGAGCGTCCCGCGTTCAACCTGCGGAAGGCTGCGGAAGAGAATGACATCGACAAGCAACGCGATGACAATCGCCAGCGCCTGCGCAGCCATGACGATGAGGCCGTCGCGTGCGGCGCTGCTGCCGGAGAAACGCGCGAGCAGTGAAGGCGCCGGTGCGGCGCTGGGGGTCTCGGAAGTCTGCATCCTCGCACGGCGATGCTATCAAATTTGCCGTGCGCCCGCGAGAGCATGGACGGGTTCAGGGTTCAGGGGAAGCTGCGATTACAACCTGAACCCTGTACCCTATACCCTGAACCCTGCCCTTACTCTTCTTTGAGTTCTTCCTTCTTCGCCGGCGTGTCCTTCTTTGGCGCGGGGGCGACGAATTTCAAGGCGTCAAGTGCTTGCTTCAGCGGCTTCTCGACAGCCTCCCACTTATCGACGGGAGCGAGCGCAGAGACGACGATCATCGTTGCGTCGATAACATAAACATTCTGAATCGAACGCAGGCGCAGGCCTGCGCTGTCGCCTTCGTATTGCAACTGGAAGCCTTTTTTGCCGCTCGTCTCAATCGCGCCTGAACTGATCTTCTTATAGTTCTGCATCGCCATCTTGGGGCCCATCTCAAGCATCGGGCCGATGCTATCGATTGGCATCGCGATCGGCAGCGTCTGCGTCATGATGCTCAGCTGCGCGCCGTTCTTCGCGTCGGTGAGCAGCGCGCCCAGCGGCGGCGGCGGGTTGGGGTCGAACTTCCAATCTTTCTGCGCCTCAGGCAAGGTGATCTGTAGGCCGAGCGTCTCGTTCTTGTAAGTCCGCCCGTCTTCGCTTACGCCGCCTTTCGGCCGCTCCTGTGACAGCAGACTCTTCATGAGATTCTGCATCTGCGGGTCCTTCATCATCTGCCCGATGTCCAGGCCGCCCGCGTCGCCGCCGAGTTTCTTCATCGCTTCCTGCAGCTTGTCGTTCTTCAGCAGATCGCCGAGATCGATGTCATCGCCTTTACCTTCTCCAAGCAGTTTCTGCAGGTTGCTGAGCAGATCGTCTCCGCCAGCGGCAGGTTTCTTCGGATCGATCCCCAGTGCCGCCAGGTCGATGCCTTTATTGGCCGGCGCGGTGGCTTTGGCTGCAGCGAGTTTGCCCTTCGCGGCAGCGAGCTCTTCGCCGGTCAGCTTGCCGCGGATGGCTATTACGCGGCTTGGCGCCGGTGATTCGAAGGTCCAGTCGTTGCCGAGTTTCTCAGCGGCTTCTTTAAACTGTTTTGCGTCTTCGTTGCTGTCCCATTCAGTGATCCACAGCAGCACGCGATTGCCGTTTTTGTGGTACACGGCAAAGCGGTCGCCGCCCCAACCAGCCGCCGCGAGCGTCGCCTGCGGATCATTGTTGATCTTGTCGCGCAGAAGAACCTTGATGCTCTGCTCGCCCAGCTGCCCTTCGCGGATCTTCGTGAAGCCCGCCAGGTCTGCAGAGAGATCGGGCCAGGCGATTTCAATGGGGTCGTCCCGCTTGGTGTGATACTTCTCAGGATGCAGGATTTGTTCGGTGGAACGCGGCGGCTCCTTTGTGAAAGCATGGTCCAGCAGCTTTTGTCCACCCAGTTTTTTGACACTCATGCAGAAGGTAAAGCCTTGCATGTAGCTGAACAGCAGGTTGTCGCGGAACCACGCCGGCGCGGCGGCCATCTCCTTGGATCCGGGCATTTCCGGCGCCATGTCCATCAGCTGCTTGGGATCATCGAAAAACTGGCTCATTAGTTTTTCAACGCCGGGCATCGTTTCAAGGTTCACGCCGCTGAAGAAGTTGTACATCGCCAGTGTCGCGTCGCCTTCAATCAGCGCCGTTCGCGCCGCCGCTTCGTCTGAGAGCGGATCGTCGATGGTGAACTTCTGCAGATCGAAATGCTGATCCTGAATCGCGTGGACCAGTTCATGGACCATCACCGTCTGTTCCATGCGCTCGGCGACCATTTCGCCGTACTGCTCTTTGGCTTCCTTGCCCAGCACGCCGCCTTCGTTCTGGACGATCACGAGATACTTGCGGCGCGGATCGTAAAATCCGCCGACCTGGCTGGTCAGCAGCTCGGGGTAGTACTTGCTGAGCTGCATGGTCTCCGGAATGAAGCCGAAGGCTTTCAGACTCGCTTCAAGCGGGTTCATCTTGGCTTCAGGCAATTCTTCTTCGAAGGCCTGGAGCATTTTCTTCCGCAAGCCCTCTTTGCCCAGGGAGCCGCATGCCACTGGATGCTTGCATTGCAGCCCACGATATTTTTCCGCCGAACGGATGAGCTGCTTCATTTTGGTGCTCAGGTCCGCGGGCAGGGCATCCACGTCTTTGGGCAGCGCTGGCGCGGGAGCTTCTTCTGCAGAAACTGCGCAGGCCGCGAGCAAAAACAGGACGCACGCCCACGTGCTATGGCGGCGAAGAAAGCGTCGGTTGGACATAAGGGTGATTCTCCAGAGGCGGGAGCGCACTGAACGTCGCCGCAATAAGGGCAACGCGCATGCCATACTATACCTTCTGTGAAGAAGGATGTCACATCGGAAACGCGTGTACTGGGTGAGCCAGACGGCGAAGCAGTCTGGATGCGAAGCACAAGAGGTTACGTCATGCGTGCTGCCCAACAGCAAAAATGTAATGCAACACGCAGGGAGTAACCTCTTGCGCTGGTGCGCCCAGACGACCTACGTCGTCTGGGCCACCCGATACTTTTTATTCGAAGACCTGGATGCCGCGAGTGGTGGTGGCGATGAGCTTGCCGGGTGCGATGGCCAGGCCGTTCTTGATGATATCGCCTGCGTCTTTAGCAACGTTGGCAAAATCCAGCTCCTTGAGCTGGGCCATTGCTTCGCCGGGCGTGCGCGCGCGGACATGCAGGACGCCGCGGCGATACCCCGCGAAGAGTTCATTGCGGCGGTCGGCGACGAGTGAAACGATCGTGTCTTCAGCGGGCGCGGTCACGGCGGCGGGCTGGTCGAAATGCATGACCATTGATCCGACACCGAGCAGGCCCGTCGAAATCGGGCTGCACTTCAGCTGCCAACCGAAATATTTCTCGACCGTCGCGCCTTTGTCGAGGCCCATGCGAGCCACGTAGCCGTCGTGCGACGTGAGCCAGACTTCATCGGCCCCGTTTCCGGAGACCAGCGGAATGGCGGCCGGCGACTGAACGACGCTGCGCGGCCAGTTGAAAGTATTGATCAGCTTGCCGGTTTCATCGTCGATGACATAGACCTTGCCGTATTCAGAGGGCACACAGATCATGCCGCTGCTGACGATCGACGCGGCTGCCTGAAGATCCTTGGCTTCTCCGCAGCGCCAGAGCGTCTTGCCATCACGCGCGTCAATGGCCGTCATGCCCATGTGTGTGCTGACCAGAACTTTTTCGTCCGGCGAGGCGCAAAGCCCGCGGATCATGCCCTTTTCTTTGTACGTCCAGGCGGCCGAACCGGTGTTCAGATCGATGGCACTGATCGTGCCGTCCATCTGGGCCGCGACGTACAGGCCCTTGGGCGTGATGACGGGCTGAATTTCAGGCGAACCGACATTTACAGCGACGGTGCGCCAGCTTCCGCGGCCTTCGCCCAGCTTGAGTTCGAGCAGCTTCGTGTCTCTTTCGCAGCGCACCAGGACATAGGCGCGATTTGCGGCCGAAATCAGAGCGCCGCTGGCAGGAGCTTCGCACTTTTCAGGGTAAGCATAGAACGCTTCGCGGCTCTTGACCAGGCTGGCAGGTCCGCTGAGCGGAGTGATGCCGGAATGACCCGCCGAACCGCCAAGCTGCGACCAGGGCGCGGCGATCTCTTCTCTGCTGTTCCAGGCTGCGGCCAATTCGCGCGAATCAAACTGCCGGGTCTTGAGGTCCGGCAGAACCTCGGTGCCGCCGCGCGCATCCACCGTCGTTTTGTTTGCCGCGACGGCCGCTTCGATGCGCACGTGGCCTTCAGCCACTCGCACGCGGGCGGCGTCGCCGGTGGATTTAACTTCAAAGCGTGTCCCGAGTGCCTGTGTTTTGTACTTGTCGCCGGTGATCACCGTGAACGGCCTGGCATTCTTTGCCACATGGAAGAACGCTTCGCCATCGAGCTTCAGCGTGCGATCGTCGACTTTTTCGATGATGCTGCCTTTGCGGGCCAGGATCGTTGTACCGTCCTGCCAGGCGATGCTGCGAATCTCTTCGGTGACCTGAATGGCATTGCTGGCCTTGGCGACCACTTCCGGGGTGCTGCTCGTGCTGCTGCCCAGGAACTTGAAGGCGAGCGCTCCGCCGAGACTCAAAGCGAGCACCGCGGCCAGTCCCATCGGCCAACTGGCAACCTTGCGGTTCGAGCGGCGAATGACAGACAGGCGGCGGTGCCCATTCTTGGCGTGCGCAACTGGCTTGGATGCGGGAGCCGGCTTCTGCACGGGCTTTAATTTCTGAACGATGTTCTTGGTGAAGCCGTCGTCTTCGTGGTAGCGGATGGCTACAGCGCGCACGGTGGTGTCGCTGTGCGTCAGGCTTTCGAGTTCGGCGCGCCACTTTTCGTCAGTGCGGAGTTTCTCGGCGACGGCTTCCTTTTCAGAAGCGCTCAACTCATCGTCGAGGTATCGCGACAACCAGAGATCTCGGTCGCCGTCAGATAAAGGGACCATCGTCGCACTACCCCCTTACAACCCCACCCACATGCTTCACTTACTCGCCCTCTGCGTCTCCGCGCAGAGGCTTGATCTGCTGCTTTTCAAGGCGCCGCTTGAGCAGCGCACGAACTCTCGACAACTTTTCGCCTACCGCCGAAACGGACATGTTCAGCCGTTTGGCGATATCCTTGTATGACATTTTCTCGACGTGTTTAAGAATGATTATCTCACGATAATCTTCGCGAAGATTTATTAAAGCTTCCAAGGTGCGTGCTTCTTCTTCGTGTGATTCAAGCTTGGCCACGCCTCTTTCGCTTTCCTCCTGGGACGGCTCAAACCCTTCCTCCTGAAGGACTTCCAGGCTGACGTTGTGCTTTCCCGAGCGTAGGAAATCGAGGCAGGTATGGCGTAGAATCGTGCAGATCCAGCCGCCAAATTTTTCTGGTTCTTTTAAATCCGAAAGCGAGTGGAAGGCTTTTATAAAGGCGTCCTGTGCCAGATCTTCGGCGTTCTGGAAGTCTTTGACGATCGCGCGGGCGAGATTGCGCACCTCGTGTTGATAACGATTGACCAGCTCGCCGTAAGCTTCTGTATCGCCGGCAATCGCCTGCGTAACCAGTTCACCATCCGGTCTTTCCACCAGCGGACCGCTGCGCAGGCGCGGCGTCTTCTTATCGACCTTGGTGCCCGGTTTTGGCGACAACAAACGCTCAGCTCCCGACGCGGCACGAGTGGACGCGGGAGCAGCCGTTCCTCGTTTCGAAGCAACTGGCGTGAGTAAATCGGTCATGTCCCGCCCTGGGTACCCACGACTATAACGGACGAGTCCGTCGAAAACTGCAACATTTTCTAAACGTTGCGTAAGCTCAGGTATTAGAGGTGGATAATCGTTTTGAAGGTTTACTGCCGGAAAAGGTTTTTAACCACAAGATCACGAAGAGCACGAATAAGAGTAAGGAGGGAAGGTGCTAGTTCACTTCAACTTCTTCCCTTCTTCGTGTCTTAGTGCACTTCGTGGTTCAAGCAGTTTAAGCCTTCCGCCCGCGATAGTACCGGTAGCCAGCCCAGACGATCAGCGCCCAGGGCCCGACGAAGCACAGACCGATGATGATCAGGTTCAGGCTCCACAGCAGTCCCGTCGCACTGGTCGACAGACCACGCCGGATCGTCTGCGCGACGCCCTGATCGTTGGGCACAAGCTGCTCGGCGTTGCCCAGCGTCAGGTCCAGGCGGGCTCGTGCGAGCGCCCCTTCGGGCACGCGCTGGTTGCGGCTGGCTTCGATCACGCGCACCGTGCCCATCTCTTTTACGCGGCTGATCAGATCGCCGGCGGCACTGAGCGGCACGTCGACTACGATCTTCGCGCTGACGCGGCCGCTGCGGTCTTTGGACAGATGCGACTCGATGGCGCGGCCGCCACTGTTCTGAGCCATGCCCAGCACGGCACTCATTATTTTGTCCACGTCTGCCACTTCGAGGCCGATCGTCGTAGTTTCGCGCGGCTCCAATCGGTCGGCATTCACCAGCGTCAGCTGCAGCCGCACTTTGCTGTCGACGGTGTTCTCCAGGTCGGCGGCACGGGAGGTATTGCGCGAATACACGTCCAGAGAATTCGAGAGCGCTTTATCGATCGCCGCCAGCTCGGCGCGCATGACTTCAATATCCAGGTAGCCCGTAACGTTCTGCTTGTCCTTTTCGTCCAGCTGTGAGGCGAGCACGCGGGCTTTGGCGCTCGTGGCGGCGGCGAGAATCTTCTCGTAGGCAGCGGGCACATTTTTGGCGGCGATTTCCATCCGTGTGGTCTCGCGCGGTGCCACCTGCGCAAGCGCATAGATCTGGACGACAAATCCGCGCTTGGCCCGTGTGACGTTGTTTGTGTCGGCGTTCTCGGTCTGCGACAGGCGCATCACTTCACCGGCCCCGCGCAGATCGTTCTGTATCGTCTCCGCTTCCGCGGATTTGATTTCAAAGCTGATCGTGCCGCTGGTCTGGTCTGGCTTGGGACGGTTGAGGCTTGAATTCAGCACGCGTCCGCCTGCCTTCTCGACACGCGCCAGAATCGCCCGGTACGTCTCTTCGACGCTCGCGGTCGCCAGGTTGATGCTGGTAGTCTCGCGCGGCGCGATGTTCGCCAGATTATAGAGCGAAATGTGGAAGCGCGTTGCTTTACGCTCAACCTTGATGCCTGTCGGCGAACCCGATCCGCCCTGCGTGCTCTGCTTGCGTTCGACTTCATGCCGCGCCACCCGTCCGAGTTGTTTCAAGCGGTCGGTGAGCGCTCCTGCGTTATCCGGCGCGGTCTCGCAGACGATCTTCGCGGCGAACTGGCCGCCTTCATGCTTTTTCATGTCGGACTCGATTACCCGGCCCTTGTGCTCCGTCACAGCCGCCAGTGCGTCGGCGTAAGCTTTCTCCACATCTTCGGTTTCAAGACCGACATTGATCTGCTCGGTCTCGCTGGCGTAGGTCGGTGTCTTGATGTCCTTTTCGGCGAGCGTGATCGTCAGTGTCGAGAGGCTGATCAGGTTGTTGTAGTAGCGTACTTCACCTTCAATGCGCTCGATCTTTTCGCGCCAGTTGCCCAGCTCCTTTTCCGCGGCGACCAGATCCTTGATCTGTCCCGTTCCTGTTTTGATGATATTGAGCAGCCGTTCTTCCATGGCGCGCGCGGCGCGCAGCTCGCTTTCCAGATCGGTGTACTTCTTGGTCACGTCGTCCGAGCTGATGCGCTGATTTTTCAGCTCACCCAGCGCGCGAAGTTTCAGGATCAGCGTATCCAGGCGTTCCGGCGGAACGCGCAGCACCACGCTTCCCCGAACCTTTCCGTTGGGCAGCTTTTCCGAGTTGGTCGTCGCAATGAAGCCGTTCTCTTCAGCAACGATTTTGGCAACCTGCAGCTGAGCCGTGTCGAAGCTGTCGACTTCGAATTCCATCTCGCCGTTGCGGATGATGCGGCGCTGCGCCTGCGGTGCGGGTGCGGGAGCCGGGGCCGGAGGAGGAGGTGGCGCGGGATTGCCGGCCGGCTCGCCTGGCTTCGGCGGTTCGGCGCCGTCAGACTTTGTGTCACCGGGCACTTGATTGGCACCGAATCCGGCGGATTCATTCTTGCCCTCGACGAAGACACGGCCAAGCCTGAGTTCTTTTTCGATTTTTTCCGCTTCCGACTGGGCACTTAGCCTTTTTAAAAAATCGGCTGGCTTGAAACGGTCCTGGCTATCCTGCGCCACCGAACTGTCGTGCCAGCTATAATAGTGCTTCAGGTCCTTGCCGTTCATTGCCGTGCCGTCGGAACGGCCTGCATCGTCGAGGAACAGGACGGTGCTCTCACCGGGCTTGCTTTCATCCAATGCTTCGCCGCGAGTGGCCTGTTCGTTGTTCGTTCCTCTGCTCAGGAAGCGGCCAGTTGCTGCACGGCCGTCCTGCAGATTGAGGCTGTATTTTGTCACCGGCGCGTTCTGAGCGTCTCTCTCCCGGTAACGATGTTCACGGCGGAGCGTTTCGGTTTCTGCAGATAATTGCTCTTTCGGCGCATCTGACAGCTCCGCGAGCTTCTTGACCTCCTCAGCGCCATTACGAAGGCCAAGCCTCTGTTCCTGAAGTTGATCCTCCAGGCTTTCGCTCAGCTGCCGACGATAGAATTGAACATCCTTACCGGCCTGCTCGTTAGGTGAAGTCTTCTGAGCCAAACTGAATTCATCGAGTGCCGGCTGTTCTCGCTTCTGAACCTTGGCAAAAAGCTTCGCCGGATGCTGATCGAACAGGAAATCATGGTTCTCGGGGCTATTATCAGCGACGGCAACCAGCGTACTGCGCTGCACCTGATCTACGGCGAAGCCAACGAACCCGAGCAGCAGAATGGCTGCAACCGTCGCCACCGCACGCCTCCATAAAGGAGGCAGCCTCAGAAGCGAGCGCCGCTGCGGCTGCGCGCGAAGGTTCTGCAGGATGCGGTCTTCCAGTCCCGCTCGCGGCTGCGCGTCTTCGAAGAGACCTTTCAGGAGACGGTCGTCGGCGGCGATACTCTCGAATTCGGCGGCGCAGGAGAGACATTCCTGGCGGTGCGCTTCAAAACGGCCGCGCTCGGCGCCGCCGAGGCCCTCGGCCAGGTACGCGGCGATCTGTTCTTTAAACCAGATGTGATCGATGGGTTCAGACTTTTTCATGTGCCTTCATCCTTTGCGCCCGCAGCCGCTTCGCGTGTGTCGCGTACGGCGGCCGGGCGGCTTGAAACTGTTTTTGCGCCGGAGGCTTTTGCCATTTCAGCACGCAGCAGAGCCATGCCGCGGTTGAGCAAGCCTCGCAGCGAACCATGCGAGATTCCAAGCTGCCGCGCGATTGTTTCGTGGTCCGCCCCTGTCAGGTAACGCAGCGTGAGCGGCTCGCGGTATTCTTCGGGTAAAGAGCGCAGCAGCGACAAAGCCTGCTCGCGCTGTTCTTTCTGTTCGGCGGCAGCGCCCGGTTCATTGCGCGGATCGGGCACACTTCCGAGCGCCTCTGTGCCTGTCAGCGCCCCGGAACGTTTTCTGCGGCCGCTGCGCCTGAAATCATCAACCACGACACTGTGCGCGATGGTGTAAAGCCAGGATCTGAAACCTGCCGGATCACTGAGCTGCTCCAGCGAGCGCCAGGCCTGCAAAAATGCCTCCTGGACCAGATCCTCCGTACGGTGCGCATCGCCGGTCTCGAGATAAATTCGGGCATAAATAAGCCGGCTCGTTCGGCGTACGAGTTCCTCAAACGCGCCGCGCTCACCGCGTTGGCTGCGCTGAACCAGGATGTCGTCTGAATCGCTCACCGTCTTATGTTCCGCCCCCGACTTCCACTAGTAAAACGATGTTTAGATGCCGGCTGCACGAAAAAAGTGTGAAAAAATTCGGAGGCGCTCAAACAGGGCGCAGCTTCAATTGTATTTGTTCGCAAGGCTGTTATGCCTGCTTCAACAGTTTACCGCGTTGGAATTTTTGCAGCAGGAGGCCGCAACCTGGTGAGACATCTGCAGCTTTGCATCATTCTTTGCAGCGGGCTCTTCTGTCTGTTACTCACTGCAGGGGAGGCGGCACCGAAACTCCAGATTTCAGTCACTGCCTTAGGCGTCACGGGCGGCACGCTGGAAGCTGACGCGCTGATCGCGCAGATGAATGAAGGCGGCTGGTGCACAGCGGCTCTCTCGCCCAGGCCCACGCGCTGGAACAAGCGGCCGGAGCCGGTTCCACCCGGCGAGTGGGTCTCGGTGGTGCTCGCGGGCTTTGGCAATCAGGCTCACGCGCTGGCTTTCCAATTTGACGCACGCGGCGGCGCGCGGCTGCTGTCGCACGTGCCTTACGGACAAACGTGGCTTCCCAGCAACGTTACCAAATGGATTCCGCCTGTTTCGCAGATTGCTGAAAGCATTCGCCTGGGCTTGAAAAAGCCCGCGGCCGAGCTTCCGCGCGCGACGCTCACGCTTGGCGAGTGGGCGGGCCGCGAAGAGAAAGACCCGGCCGCCCCGTCAGCCGCGACGGTGAGCAACCGCGAGGGCTTTCCTCCTCTGGAAGCGCTCTTCTGCGCCGCCGCATGCGAAAGCGGCTGGATGCCATCGGCTGAGCAGACCGACAACAGTTTAAAGCTCGACGCACGCTTCGAGTTTAAATCGGCGGCTCTAAAGGTCACGCAAGCTGGCGGCGTTAGCGGTACGCAGCAGAAACTTGATGCTGCCGAGACGCATTATTTCGGTGTGCTCAAGCGTCTCCTCTTTCTGCTGAAGAAAGACTGTGGCGTGTCCGATTTCGGGCTGCTTAACGAAACGCGCGCGCGTCTGCTCAGCGCGTCTTCCGAGCGCATTGTTGCCGCGACCGATGCGGGGGCGCTTGCGTGCGACCCGCGCACGGGCAAACGCCTGTGGACAAGCCCGCCCGCGAAGCATCCGGATGCCTTCACTGCGCACCCCGCTGCCAGCGGAGCGCCGCGTATCTACCGCTTTACGCGCGATATTGCAGTCGTCGACCCCGCGACAGGCGCGCAGAAGACGCTCTCCCCCGATGCGCCGCACGCCCAGTACGCGTTCGCAGCGCATGAGGACGGCGCCGCGGTCGTCGCGCAAGGCAGCCTCTTGAGTGCGCACCGCAACGCCGCAATGCTGTGGCGCAAGGACGGTTCCGATTCGTTCAGTGCCGGGCCGCTCCTTGCAGATGGTTTGATTTTCGCCGGGACGGCTCAAGGCGAACTGATTTGTTTTGGCCTCAACGATGGCGCTGAAAAGTGGCGCAAGTCGATTGAAGCGGAGCTCCGCGGGCCACTGTCCGCGTGCGGAAAACTGTTCACCGCATACAGCAAGTCAGACGATTCGCTGCACGCCATCAGCATGGCTGACGGTGCCGTACGTTGGAAACTGCCGCTCGGCGACGCGCCGCTCGAAGTTTCATCCTTCGGCGCGAACCAGTTCCTTGCGGCAGCGAAAAACAATCGCATTGTTCTGGCTGAAATCGAGACTGGAAAAATCGCGGCCGAAGTGCGCTGGCCGACATGGCTCGTGGATGTGCTCGCCGTGAGCGCCGGCGGACGCACGCTGGTGGTCTGCACGGATATTCGCGGCCGCGTGAGCATTCTCGACGAAAAGTTAAAAACTCTGCGCGAGATCTCATTGCCGGCCAGACCTAATGGTGAACTGATGTTTGTGCAGCAATTCCCGGCGAAGTGGGGCGCGGCCGGCGCGGAACCGGATCTGCTCGACGGCGAAGTGAAGAAGACGCCGGCGGTCCTGGTGACAGACAATGAAGGATTCTGCTACATCATTCACATTCCTTGAGCCGACTCGCGCAGCACAGCTGGAGTAACGACATGAACTTGGAAATACCAATTCGGGCACAAGCACTTCTGCTGATTGTCGCGCTTGTGTCCAGTGTATGCAGTCTGCGCGCTGGCGAGATCCTGGACCTGGATGAGAAGCCCGGCGGCGACGACATCGCAAAGCTTCTCGGTGAGGAACTCACGACAGATCTGTCGCTGCTGAATGTTTCACACGTATCGATGCTGAATACGTGGGAAGGGGTCAAGCAGCACGGCACAAAGAGTCCCGGTCCCTTTACCTGGCAGGCTGAAGGCGCGTTTGTGATGCCGAGCGGCGAAGGCGCGATCAGCGCGCTCATTGACGTGCCGGAAAGCGCCACGTATCGAGTGTATCTGCGCCACCAGCTTGCAACCAATACGGCAATTGCAGTCACCTTGTCGTTGACGCCGCAGATATCAAACACTGACGCTGCGGGCAAAACGACATTCGTCGATGCCGAACCGGTGGTGTCTCACGTGTACGGCCAGACGCGGCTCGGAGGCGGCCTCAGGGGAAAGGAAATAGAAAAGCAACGGCCGGTGCGGTTCGAGGGTGATGAACATCTGGTCGCGACACCGACAGACGGCACAACAGTCTGGGAATTCCGTGATCTGGAACTTAAGAAAGGCGTTTACCGCGCGGCGCTGTTGAAAGCCGATAAGCGTGTGCGCGCGAGCGCGCTGCTGCTCACGCGCAGCAAGGATTTCCGTCCAAGCCTTTCAAACAGTATTGGCAAGATTTACCTCCGCTTTCGCGCCAGCGATGCATCCGGCCAGCAGCGTGGAAAATTTTCGGTCGACTCCGGACTGGGCTACCACTGGGGCCCGCGTCCAACGAAAACAAACAGCGAAGGTGTGTGGTCCTGGCCGATCGGAAACACGGCAGCAACGCCGATGGGGCAGTGGTCTCCATTCATCGAGGCGACAGAGGCCATCGTGCCCGGTCCAGGACCGTGGTCGACGTTGAACCTGGGAATCAGCGGCATCGCGAGCGGAACTCTCGAAGTTCAGTTCGCCTGGTTCGCGCATGAGAAAGCCGTTGCGTTAACTCAGAAGACAGGGGTTGGAGGCGGACGGGCGCTGCTGCGCGTGCCGCATGGAAACTGGCTGAACGCAGCTGAACCGGGCGTTCCGGTATGGGGCATGTGGAGCGGCAAGTCGCTGAAGCAGGTGCTGACCCAGGAGGCAATCGTTGAGCGCTATTTTGTGTGGGCGCAGAAAGCGGCCGAGCGACTGGGAGTGAAGGAAGGGCATCCGCTTCCGAAAAACGTACGGCTGTACTGCGGATGCGGGGTGCTGCCATCCAACCAGGAGCGCGCCGCCGAGATGCTGGCGAAGCTCGGGGTAAACTGGATCGATGGTGCGCCGCAGTCCATTAAAACGAAGTACGGCCTCCACGATGAAACTTCTGCTTTCAACACCAGCGATGCAGCAGGCTTGGCCGCGGGAAAAAGCGAGGCTGAGCGTAAGAAGTTAACGAAGATCAAAATCGGAGATGAAATCGGAACGCTCACGGATGCCGCGGTAATCAATGCCGATCCCGCGCGGCGCGAAAGGTTTCATGCGTTCCTCTCCGAAGCTGCCGGACAGAGCGGGATGAGCGTCAATGATTTTCTGGGAGTGGACGATCTCAGCGCTGTCGACTGCATCAGCCACTTGTCCGATAACCCCGGCCGTTACGAGCGCCGGCTCTATCATCTCTCGCATCGTTTCGGACATCTGGCAACGTGCGACGATTACCGCCGCACGACGCAAGCTTTCGAAAAGTACTTCCCGAACGTGCGCGTCTACAACAATTATTCGCCGCATCCCGTGTTTCTGACAGGCACCACGATGAACCACGGTGACTGGTTCATCCTGCCGCGCAACAAAGCACAGACGCTTGGCTGGGCCGAAGACTGGGCAACCGGCGGCAGCTGGGGGCTGGGTACGCACTACCAGTGCACCAGCTTTTATGCCGCCCTGGTTGAATGCGGCGTGCGCAAGCATGGCTATCCGTTCGGCTTCTACGTGGGAACGAATTGCGGCGGAAGCGCGGAAAAGATTTTCGGCTGCCTGGCGCAGGGCGCATCATGGCTGCATCTGTACGATTGGGGTCCAATCGACCGCTGGGCTGAAGGCAGCAATGCCTGGAGTGAGCACGAAGGCGAATACTACTCGGTGATGTGCGCCTCCCACGCGATCGGCCCGGCCGATGAAATTATCGGTCGCGGAAAACGCGAAGCTCGCCGCACCGCAATTCTTTACAACCGCAGCCATGAAATCATGCAGGAAGGAGCGGGGCGGCTCAATCACGACTGGATGTGGACCTTCATTGCTCTGAAGGGTGCGCAGATTCCCGTCGATGTCATCATCGAAGAAGACCTGAATGCCGACGACCTCAAGCGTTACGACTGCCTCTTTGTCGGCGGATACAACCTGGCAAAGCAGCACGTTGCCGTCGTGAAGAAATGGGTGGAGGCGGGCGGGGTGCTGATCGCCAGTGGCGGCTCGGCGCAATACGATGCGTACGGCGATGCTTCGTCAGAGGCCGCGGAGCTGTTCGGCGCAAGGCAGAAAGCGGTGTCAGGCAAGAACAAAACGCCGCTTGGGGCGGTGAAGTTTGCCGCATCAGACGATTTTCCGGCTGCCGAATTTATTCCTGGAGGGCCCGCGTTCTTTCTGCAACCGGCAGCAGCAAAGAGCGTAGCCACGTATGCCGGCGGGGAGTGCGCTGCGGCCGTCAACGTTCTCGGCAAAGGGAAGGCAATTCTGCTTGGCTTCCAGCCGGGAGTGTCCTATCGCGATAATGGCCGCGCGGCTGGAAAGGCGCGAGCGTGGCTTGCGGCGCCGGTGCTCAAGCGCCTTGGCCGGCAGCGCGTGGAGTTTGATCACTACGCATCCGAAGCGACGCTGTTCGAGCATGAGAGCGGCCTGGCGGTGATGCTCGCCAGTTTCGGCGGACCCTCACCCGAAGGCGGCAGTCAGCTCTCAGTACAGACGGACCGTCAGGTGAAAGAGGTGTTCAGCGCGCTACGCGGCCCTCTTGAGTGGAAACGTGCTGGAGAGCGCATCGAAATAAAGACAAAGCGGCTTGAGCCGGTCGATGTGATTGTCCTGAAGTAGGCTTCGCATATGCCCGCACTTTCTCGCAGATGGTTTCAGATTCATCTCAGCTCGGCGCTGATGATGACGCTGGTTGCGGGCGGCACGCTATGGATCAACATGCGCGAGTACACGGTTGAAACCGTGAATGGTGTTACGAGCTACAATGGCAAGAGCTATAGTAACACTCTAACTATTCATGCTTGCGGCTGGCCGGCCAGGCACCGCATGCGCTTCACGTATTCGCATCCGGACATTCCGGCGTGGTCGCGCTGGCAATTCAAAGAGCTGGCGCTCAATCTCGCAGCACACGGGACGATGCTCTTTTGCGTAGCGGCGCTGCTGGAATGGCGCATTCGCCGCACTGTATAAACTCCGGCAGAAATTCGCTGCGTCCTTCTGTATCATGTTTACGCGATGAAGATTCTGGTCATACCCATTGGAAGCTGGGGCGATGTGCATCCGCTGCTGGGCATTGCCTTGCAGCTGCGCAGCCGCGGCCACGATGTCGTTTTCGTCACAAACGGTTATTTCGAACCGATTGCGCGCAAGGCGGGACTTGAATTTGAGGCGCTCGGCACCGCTGACGTATACCGGCAGGCGCTGAACGATCCAGATCTGTGGCATCCCACGCGCGGAACGAAGAAAGTTCTGGAATGGTCGATGATCGAGCTGCTGCGGCCGACGTATCAGATTATTGAAAAGTATCATCGCCCTGGTGAGACGCTGGTGGTCTCCGCCGCGATCGGCCTTGGTGCGCGGCTGGCTTACGAGAAGTTGAAAATTCCATTCGTCACAACGCAGCTTCAGCCGATGGCCATTTACAGCAACGAAAGGCCGCCGCGCTTTCCGGCCATTCCAGAGTGGGCGCCGCCGTGGCTTTCGCGCTTCCTGATCCGCCTGGGCGATGTGGTGGTTGTGAATCCGATTATTCTTCCGCCGCTTAATGCATTCCGAAGAGAACTCGGCCTTCCGCCTGTAAAAGGCAAGATCTTCTCAGAATTCATCAACTCGCCGCAGCTTGTGCTGGGACTCTTTCCCGAATGGTTCGCCGAGCCGCCGTCAGACTGGCCGCCTCAGCTGCGCCTCACCGGTTTCCCGTTGTATGACGAAAAGGGGATGACGCCGGTTGACCCCGAGCTGAAGGAGTTCCTCGACTTGGGCACCCCGCCGGTCGCTTTCACACCGGGCTCAGCCATGCTGCAGGGTCTGCCGTTTTTCACCGCTGCGGCAGAAGCCTGCCGCCTGCTCGACCGCCGAGGACTGCTGCTCACCCGTTTTAAGGAGAATATCCCCGCACAGCTTCCGCCGGGCGTGCGGCACTTCAGCTTTGCGCCGTTCAGCGAAGTGCTTCCGCGCTGCGCTGCGCTGGTGCATCACGGTGGGATCGGCACGATGGCGCAGGCGCTTGCGGCCGGCATTCCGCAACTGGTCATGCCGATGGCTCATGACCAGCCGGATAATGCCGCACGGCTGCGTCGCCTGGGCGTTGGGGTTTCAATTGCACGAAAGCACTTCACCGCTGAGCGTGTGGCTGCGAAGCTCCGGCAGTTGCTCGAGGATCCGCTGGTTCTGGAGCGGGCGCGGCAATTAGCCAAAAAATTTGAAGGCGTTCGTGCAATTGAGAGTGCGTGCGATCATATTGAAGCACTTGGAAAATCTACGGCGCAACCGCTTGCGGTATGAAAGATTCAGGCAGACTTTAATGGCGGCGGGCAGTTCAGCTTCAGCCAGTATGCCCCGACGTGATGAATGGCTTCGATGAAATGCTTCAAATCAACGGGTTTCTGAATATAGCTATTGGCCCCGAGTGAATAACACTTCAGAAGGTCCGCTTCTTCGCGCGAAGTTGTCAGCACGATAATTGGAAGACAGCGCGTGCGCGTGTTTGCCCGTACGCGCTCAAGCACCTCGAGACCATTAAGCTTCGGCAATTTCAGGTCGAGAAGAACTATGGCAGGCAGTGGGGCAGTGCCGAGCAGATAATTCAGCGCCTCGACGCCGTCCCGCGCAACCACGATCTCGTTGGGAATTTTATTTTCTTTGAACGCATGCAACGTAAGCAGCTCATCGTCTGCGTTGTCTTCAACCAGCAAAATGGGCTCAGGCGTTCCAGTGGGGAGCACGGCTATCCTTCCCAGAGCTAAAGCGTGAACGAAAAGGTTGTGCCTTTTTCTACCTCTCCCTCTGCCCAAATGCAACCGCTGTGC
>DASPJR010000122.1:0-65139 GCA_035628505.1 Planctomycetota bacterium
GCCTGAAGAGATCGTCTGGACGAAGAATGCCAGCGAGGCCATCAACCTCGTCGCGCACGGCTACGGACGCAAGTTTCTCAAAGAAGGCGACGAGATTCTCGTCAGCAAAATGGAGCACCACAGCAACCTGGTGCCCTGGCATCTGCTGGCCAAAGATAAAGGCTGCATCGTTCGCGGCATCGACTTGAATCCCGACGGCACGCTGAAGATGGAGCATCTCGAAAAGCTTCTTTCGAGCGGCAAGGTCAAGATCGTTGCGCTTGCGCATGTTTCGAATGTGCTCGGCACCATCAATCCGATCACGCAGATCAGCGCAAAGGTGCACGCGGCGGGCGCGGTGCTCGCGGTGGACGGCTGCCAGGCCGTTCCGCACATGCCCGTCGATTTGCGGCTGCTCGGTGCCGATTTCTATGCATTCTCCGGTCACAAAATGTGCGGGCCGACCGGGATTGGCTGTCTCTACGGCCGCTACGAGCTGCTCGACCGCATGAATCCGTTCCTCGGCGGCGGCGAGATGATCGAAGAAGTGCGCATCGATTCATCGACGTATAAAGAACCGCCGCTGCGTTTTGAAGCGGGCACTCCGCCGATCGCCGAGACGGCCGGAATGGCGGCCGCTGTCGAGTATCTCAGCGCCGTCGGCATGGATCACGTGCGGCATCACGAAAAGGAACTGCTGCGCTATGCGCTTAAGAAGATGGAAGGCGTGAAGGGCATCAAGATTCATGGCACGAAAAACGTGGATCTGCGCTCGGGCGTTATTTCCTTCGAAATCGACGCGCCCGGCTGCTACATCCATGCGCACGACATCGCGCACATCCTCGACGCAGAAGGCGTGGCGATCCGCGCGGGCCATCATTGCGCGCAGCCCCTGATGGACTGGCTGGACGCGCCAAGCACCGCGCGGCTGAGCGTGTACCTCTACACGACGAACAAGGACATCGACGCGCTCGTTGCCGGACTGGGCAAGGTGCTGGAGCGGTTTGAGGCGGCGTAAAAAATTGCGAAGCTGCGGTCGGACAGGTATGATGATGCAGGCGAGCGATTGAGGGCAGGTAAATGGGTCAGAGCGTCACCGTCCAGCTTGAACTTCCAAGCGACTTCAAGCGTTTTCATATGCCGCCTGCGCTGCATGCGCGCCTGCATGAACTTCTTGATCGCCAAAGCCGTACGGGTCGATTGAAAATTTCAGAGCGCAAGGAAGCAGAGGCGTTGGTTGAATTGTCGGAGATGTTGACTCTTCTGAAGATCAGAGCGAAAAAGTCGCAGCTTTGATGATAGATGAGTCAATACATCCCACTCTTTCTGGATTCAATGGTTCGCCGGCGGGCGAACGGAAAATGCGAATACTGTGGACTAACCCAGAGCTTCAGGAGGCGACCTTTCACGTCGATCACATTCTTCCGCTCTCACGTGGCGGACAGGCGCGAGCCGAAAATCTAGCCTTAGCATGCGTGTCGTGTTCGTTACGAAAAGGCGCTCGAAGCAGAGGAGTTGATTCGAAGTCCGGCAAGCGAGTGGCGCTGTTCAATCCAAGGAAAATGAAGTGGATCGACCACTTTTCCACCACCGACGCTTCAGTAATCGTGGGAAAAACAGCTGTTGGCCGCGCAACGGTAGAGGCATTGGGAATGAATCGGCCGGTGATCGTCGCAATACGGCGCGAATTGAAAAAGCGGAAAACTGAGTGAGTAATGTTTATGAGTGCAACATCTTTAAGCGAGCGCATTACATATCCCGAAAGCGATGGCAAGCCTATGGGCGAAACGGACCAACATGTCAACGAAATCGCCGACCTGTTGAAAATGCTGAAGCATTACTTCAAGGATCGCGACGCGTACGTCGGCGCGAATATGCTCTGTTACTACGAGCAGGGCGAACCGTCGTCATGCTATTGCCCGGATGTGTTCGTCGTGTTTAACACGCACAAGACCCCCCGCCGCACTTGGAAGGTGTGGGAAGAAGGCAAGGCGCAAGACGTTATTTTCGAAATCACCTCAAAGAAGAGCCGGTTGGAGGACCAGGGCACCAAACGCGTGCTCTACGCGAGTTTGGGTGTCAGCGAATACTTCCTGTTTGATCCATTGCAGGAGTATCTGAAGCCGCCTCTGCAGGGGTTTATGCTGCAAGGCGAAAATTATGTTCCGATTGAGCCGGAAAATGATGGTTCGATTCAAAGCCGTTTACTGGGGCTGAAAATCAAGGTGGAAGAGGGCGTGTTGCGATTGTTTGATTTAAGCGGCCAGAAGCTTCTGCGTCCGGAAGAGATCGCTGTTCAGCAGGAGGAGATGGCGAAGGAACTTAAACGCCTTCGTGACGAAGTTGACCGATTGAAGAAACGGAGTGAGTGACCTTGGCAGACAGCGGCAAATTCGGCGGCGGCGATGAAGTGATTGGTGCGAAAACCCATCACGAAGAGCAGGGGCTCGACCAGCTTTATCGCGACGTGATCTTCGAGCACTACCGGCGGCCGCACAACAAGGGCGCGGTTGAGGGCGCGCAGATCGTCACCAAGGGCAACAATCCCGTCTGCGGAGACCGTGTTACGATCTACGGCAAAGTTGGCGCGGATGGGAAGCTGGAACACGTTGGCTTCGACGGCAAAGGCTGCGCCATCTGCATCGCCAGCTCGTCCATGATGACCGAAGCCGTGCGCGGCAAGTCGCTCGATGAAGCCGGCGCGATCAGCGATAAGTTCAAAGCGATGATGCGCAGCGAGGCGCCGTTTGAAGTACTCGAGAATCTGCACGACATGGAAGCGCTCGAAGGCGTGCGCAAATTTTCCGTCCGAGTAAAATGTGCAACGCTCGCCTGGACCACTCTCAAGAATGGCATCCTCGAATACAAAGCCGGCCGCGGCGAGAGCAGCATCGATGAAAGCTGTGCAACTTAAGTGATGCATGATGCATAATGCATAAAAAGGAACTGCAACGATGAGTGATACGACGACACCTGCACCCACTCCTGCGACTCCGCCGGCCCAGCCTGCGACTCCGGCTCCGGCTGCCGCGCCTGCCGCTTCTGGCGATTGCGCCACGCAGGAAGAGATGCTTGATTCGATGAAGGAAATCTTCGATCCTGAAATTCCGATCAACATCGTCGACCTCGGCCTGATCTACAAACTTGAGAACAAAGACGGCAACATCGATGTCGAGATGACGCTCACCAGCCCGCATTGCCCGGTTGGCGATCAACTGAAAGCGCGCGTCAATGAAGTCCTCATGAAGCAGAAGGGCGTCAAAGCCGTCAACGTGAATCTCACCTTCAATCCGCCGTGGACCAAAGAGAAACTCACCTTCGACGGCAAGCTCCAGGCGTCGATGCTGGGAATCATGTAGCCGCGAGCCGCGCGCATGGTTATTACGCTAACGACTGATTTCGGAACCGCCGATGCCTACGTCGGCGCGATGAAAGGAGCAATTCTTTCAATCGCGCCGCAGGCCCGGATCGTCGACATCTCGCACGCGATTCCACCACAGGATATTCTCAGCGCCGGGCTCGTTCTCGAGTCTGCCTGCCGCTATTTTCCCCAAGGCACAATCCATGTCGCAGTCGTCGATCCCGGCGTTGGATCTTCGCGCGCGGCGATTGGCATTGCGACGGACAACTATCACTTTGTCGGGCCCGACAACGGAATCTTTGATCTGGCGCTGAAGGTAGAAAAGCAGCGCGACCCGCAGGCGGTACTCGTCGATCGCCGGCCCATACGGCTCTCAAATCCATCCTTTCACCGGCGTCCGGTCAGCCCAACATTTCATGGCCGCGACATCTTCGCGCCGGTCGCCGCCTGGCTGGCAGCCGGAAACCTGCTCGCGCATATGGGTGAGCCGATGGACGCGCTGGTTCAACTTGAAGTGTCCAGACCGCGCCAGACACGCGAAGGCCTGTTGATCCATCCGCTTCGAGCGGACCATTTCGGCAATGTCATCACGGACCTTACGGCTGCCGAGTTTTCCACGTGGAACGCGGACAGGCGGGAGGCGGTGATCGAAATTGCCGGTGAGGAGATCGAAATACGCGATACGTATTCAGATGTGCCGCGTTTCGAAATGTTCGCGTACTTCGGAAGCGGCGGACGGCTCGAGATTGGAGTCAACTGCGGGCGGGCGGTGGATATCATCGGGCTGAATGCACCCATGCTGCTCAAACTTCTTTAGCGAGAGTTCGTAATCATGCGGAGGCTTCGGCGAGCCTGCGGTTGTCCGCCAGGTCCGCGAGCGTCATCGTGCTGAACTGCCCCGTTCCAGCGCTTGCAGATGCCAGCAGCCGCCGCGCGCACTCAACTGCAGGGCCGCTGCCCAGCGATCGGGAATCATTGAACGCCACTGAGAGCAGTGCCGAGATCACGCACGATTGTGGCTCGCCCGCCGGTAAATACGAAGGTTCATCGCTGGCTGCGTCCTCATTCTGGCTATGAACGCGCGCCAGCACGCCGGCTGCTACCAGCTGCGAGGCGGCTGCCGTGGCGAGTGACTGCTGAACATGCAGCGCCTCGGCCAGTTGGCTTGCGCGGACGCCGCCGGGGCAATGCGCTTTAAAGCGTCGGGCGATTTCTATCGCTGCCGCCAGCACCAGCACTGGAGACGTGGCCGCTGCGCGTGCGAGCTCCGCTGAAGCCTGCTGGTCCTTGCGAGCGGTGAATTCCTCGACCATGGCTTTGCGGTGCTGCAGCACGTACGACAGTTCGGCGCCATAAAGAATAATCAGCCAGTTGATGTATACCCACAGGAACAGCATGGGAATCAGGCCCAGCGATCCGTACACGTGGTAATAGCCGACAACTTTCGCGATGTAAATCAGGAAGAGCAGTTTCGCAATTTCCCAGAACACCGCGGCTGCGATGCCGCCGGCCAGTGCGCTGCGGAACTCAACCCGGGCGTTGGGCATGATCATGTAGAACGCGGCAAACGCCAGCGAGCTGAACAGTCCTGGGACGATATAGCTTCCGAGGAAATGCAGGCTCCCGAGTTTTTCCGTCAGGGTCACGGAGAGTGCCAGCATCACCGGGCTCCAGAACATCAGGCTGGTGGCAATCGAAAGCCGCAGAAAGAAGGAGCGACGCGTGGTCGCGCGCCAGATCGCGTTGAACGAGTTTTCAATCGACTGAAACAGCAGTCCCACTGCAATGATCAGCACGATAAATCCAAAAACGCCGACGGCGCCGGCGCGTTGCGCAATCGGCTCGATCGTTTCCTCGAAGGTGCGTTTGAACTCCTCCTGCTGCTTGAGCATCGCTGCGTATTCATCGTTGAAGAACGTGGCATCGGCGGGCACGAAGCGGGATGCCAGATAGTTGAAATACTGTTCGCGCCGTGACTCAAACGCCGGGCCCGACAGAATCGCAAGCACGATCGCGAAGATCGGGACGAGCGACGCGAGCGTGCTGTAGGCCAGGGCGCTGGCGCGAAGTTTAATGTCGTCGTCGCGGATCTTGTCGCGGACAATGGGAAACAGCACCCGCGCGCTGCTCTCTTCGGGCAATACCCGCGACACAATACGGTTGATGAGCGCCGGCCGGATAACCGCCGGCGGCTTCTGCCTGCTACCATCCATAACCGCAGATCCTCACCGGCACTGTATCGGCATTTGACGCGAAAAAGAAGAGCGTAGCGGCCTGGTGCCTATTCCGCGATGCCGCTACCGGCGGGGGTGCGATGAGGCGCGGGTCCTGAATCCCAGCCGGGGCGGAGCGCCCTGAGCATAAACATCAAAACAGCCGCGGCGAGGACTGAGAGCCAAACGAATAGCAGCCATTTCAGTTTTTTAGACATTAAGGCCTGCCCGTTGGAAGCGTCAGTTCCGCCAGTAGTACTCACCCTTGTAAATAGTATCGACGGCGCCTTCCAGGAACGGAGGCGCGGCACCCTCGCCGGCTTTGTCGAAGTGAATCGTGAGCGTGGCGCCGCCGGAAGTCAGAACTTTCACCGGCGAGCTATAGCCGTGCACGCTTCCCGCAACGATGGCGGATGCGGTCGACCCGGTTCCGCAGGCGAAGGTCTCGTCCTCGACTCCGCGCTCGTACGTGCGAACTTTAATCGTGTTATTGCCCATGAGCTGAACGAAATTCGCGTTCGTCCCCTTGGGCTTGAAGACTTCGTGGTAGCGCACAGCCGCGCCGGATTTTGGAATGTCGATCTTGGACACGTCGTCCGAGAAGATGACCGCGTGCGGCACGCCCGTGTTGATGAAGTAAATGTCGGTCGGCTTACCCAGCACATCCACGCCTTTTTTGAATTCCAGCTTCGACGGCGGCGAGAGTTGAACCTTGGCCGAAAGCATGTCGGGCGCGACAACGGCGTTCAGCGAGCCGGCCAGGGTCTCGATCTTTTGAACGTCTTTTGCCGCGCCGAGCTGGCGCGCGAAAACGGCGATGCAGCGCGAGCCATTGCCGCACATCTCCGCTTCGGAGCCGTCGGCGTTGAAGATGCGCATGCGGAAGTCGTGGCCGGGTTTGCTTGCGCGCTCGACTAGGATAATTCCGTCCGCTCCAGCTGAGACGCGGCGGGGACAGGCCGCTTTGGCCAGGGCTGCGATCTCATTTTCCTTGAGCAGGTTTTCGCGATTATCGATCATCAGGAAATCGTTGCCGGTACCGGACATTTTTACGACAGGTATTGCGCGCATGATGCGTGTGAACTCCTCTTCATCAACAAGGTTTCTTCAATGCTGTTCATGCTTACGCTTGAAGAGTTTAGCGCCGGCGACGGTCATTTTCACATACGTTTCGTGGCAATAATCTTGAAACCTTTACCGTCTCTGTACGTAGAGCAGGTATGAAGACGTCGGCGAATGCACCCGTGCATCATTTTTTTCGAATTGCTCCGCGCTGTGCTGTTGAAACCTGAGCCGTAAGGCGTAAGGTTTAGCAGTTCTTGTTAATAGTTATACCAATGCTTTGCCCGTCCCGCAGCGGGCTATGCTCAGGAGGATTCCCATGCGCATCGATTTGACGGTAGTCATTGTTCTCGCCTTCATCATAGGCGTCGGATGGTTTGCGAAATCCAATTACGACAGGTATCAGCGCGAAGAAGTCGTGAAGGCGGAAAAGGCCAAGCAGGAGCGCGAAGAAAAAGAACGCCTGGCAATGGAAGAGCAGGAGAGGCGCGATAATGCCGCGAAAGAAGAATTCGAGGTGCGCCGTAAAGAGCAAATCGCTCAGCAAAAAATTCGACAGGAAGAGCAGGATCGCAACCGCCGCCTGGCCGAAGAGAGAGAAATCGAACGTCGCGCCAAATACGAAGCGAACCAGAAACTCACTCAGGCCGAGCGTGAAGCGGAAACACGCCGTCAGATGGAAGAGGCTCGTCGTGTTGAAGCGGAGCGCTTGAAAGCACAAAGGGAAGAACGCGCCGGATGGGCCGCAAAGAGTGCCGAAGAGCGTGCGCAACTCGTGAAGCAATTCCAGACGGAGTACGAGGCAGCAAAAAAAGAAATTGAGGATCTGGAACAGAAACTGAATGCTGAAAAGGATCCGAAAGTCATTGCCTGGCAGAACAAACTTGCAGGCGCAGAAAAGACAATTTCCCAACTCAATGCTCAGATAGCAGGCACTAGTGAACAACATGGCGCATCGGGAACATTAGGCGGCTCGCGGGTGGTAAATGACAGGCGCGAGGAAATTGCCAAGCTTCAGACGAAGCTTGCTGCAGCGAAGAAAGAACAGGCGGATGCACAAGCGGCTCTTGGAAAAGTTAAAGCCGAACGTGAAGCTGCAACAACCGGTATCGAGGGTGCAAAGGTCAAGCGAGACTCGGCTATCGCCAACCTGAAAGCACTGGGCGTGGATGCGACCAAACCAGCTGCAGCGCCGGCTGCCGGAAGTACCGTGACAGCAGGAAGCTCGACTGCTCAGACGGCGCCTTCTGAAAAGACGGAACCGGCAGCGAAGGACCCACCAGCCGCGGCACCTGCGGCGGGAGCAACCGTCTACATACTTAAGGATGGCAAAAAAATCACTGCTGTGAAGACCGTCGATGCCGGTGATTCTTACTCGGTGAAAACCGAGGCAGGAAAATTCATTGTCATTCAGAAGAGCGACATTGAAAAGATAGAGAAATGATCTGAACTCCTGGGCTGACCGCTGAAAAAGCGGCCAGCCCTTTTTTTTTACAGATTCAATTCTGTCAGGTGGCCGGCAATGGGATTTGAAAAATCCGGAGTTGAAATTGAATTCAACATCTGGCCGATCGTTTTTATCATCCTGCTCGCCGGAATTGGCTTCTACATAAAAAGTGAAATGGATCGGTACGAGGCGCGCCAGAAGGCTGAGCTTGCCCGCGAGCAGGAACGTGACCGCCAGAGAGAGGCTGAAGCAAAAGAGAGACGCGCGGAACAGCAGCGGCAACGTGAAGAGGAACTCGCACAGGCAAAGCTTGCAAGCCTCGACAAAGTCAAGGACGCGGAGCGCCGCAAGCAGCAGCAGCGGGAAGAGTTGGTCAAGAATGCGGAACTGCAGATCCGCAAGGCCGAGGCAGAAAGAGCGCTACTTGAGCAGATTAACAAGAACAAAATAAGGGAAATGCTCGCCAGGGAGGCTGACGAGTTGCGGCAAACCTTGCAGACAAATGAGGGCGAGGCGGCTGCACTTGAACTACAGCTGAGGGCAATGGAGCCTCCGGTGCGAAGGGTGATGCGTGAAATTGACGATGGCAAAGCCGAGTTTAAGCGAACAGCAGCCCGGTTTGAGGAACTCGCACTGCGGCAGCCTCGACCGAGCAACCTGGATGTGTTGCTGGAGGCATGCCGGAACGACATGGAGAAGCAGGTTAAGAGAACAGACGCACTTGAAAAGAAGCTTGAGGAAATGAACTCGCAGATCGGCTCTGTAAAAATTCTTCTGCAGCGCGCCCAGAACATCATAACTAAAAGCCGTGCCCGGCTGAAAGAAATCGAATCCATCAAAGATTAGGCGTCAGCGAATGAACCAGACAACGCGTGGAGCGGAGCGCAAACCGCGCATTTATCTGGATCTGACAGTCGTTGCGTGCATCCTCTTTCTTGTCTTCATTCTGTGGCTCGCCTTCCATACTCCCGAAGACACCGAACGCAAGCGGCGTGAACTGGAAGTATCGGAACGTGCCAGCCGCGAGCGTCGGGAAAATGACCGAAGGTCTAAAGCGGAAAAAGAACTGCTGGCACGCAAACAACAGATCGAGCAGTTCAAGCAAGAAGCTGAGGAACTTCGCGAATTTCACAAGAAAAGAATCGCCGAAGCTGAAGAGGCTCGCATCCTGCAAAAGGAAGCCTTGGCCCTGAAGCTGGAACGCGAAATCCGCAGGCTCCGTTCCCAAAAAGAAGCCGAGGCGCTCCAGGCAGAACGTGAGGCTTCACGGCTCAGCCTGCATGTTCTGGATCAGGAAATTGAAACCAAAATTGCGGAAAAAATTGATCCCGACCATATTCTGCGGCTTAAATATTGGCGCATGGAAGCGGCACTTGAAGCCTACTATCGTGAATGCAGCCTCATTGTGAGGTACCTTGAGGAGAATGACCTGCGCCTTGACGAATGTCGCGCGACACTAACCAATCTGGCTAAGCGGCTACCCGAAGCGCGCGCGGCTCTCAGTCGTGAAACTGGCCTCGCGGATGAGCTGATCAAAGAGAATCTACCGGAAACTGCACTGAGGAAGCTTGCTGCCGTGCAGGATCCGCCGAGGGAATTCCTGATTGTTTTGGAATCCATTGCGGACGCTTTTGAAAAGCGTGCCGCAGGTCAGAAAGAATTGGCTGAAGTTCAGAAGCTCTGGTACGCAGCGCGCGAAAAGTTGATTGCGGAAAAGCCTCCACCGCCGGTGCCTTTACCAACTCAGCCTGGGCAATCTTCGCCGCAACGTCAGCCATCGCAAAAGCCTTCAGAGCAGCGAACGGTCAAGATCACCACCTACACGCTGAAAAACGGACGCCGAATTCTTGGCGTGCAATCGGTCGATTCAGGCGATTCGCTGTCGGTCAAGTCCGTCAGCGGCAAATTTCATCTGATTAAAAAAGACGATATCGAACGGATTGAAGAATAGGCCGTTAATTGCATGATGCATGACGCTTGACGTACGAACTACCGGCCTTCCATGCCGGCGCCGCCGTCCTGGAACATCGGCAGATAGCGCAGCGGAAGCTCCAGCGAAAGCACAGAGAGCGCGACAAAGACGCCACCGTAACTGTCGTTCCAGCTCCCATCAGCGCTCTGGGTGCGGATGAGTTGCTCGGCCATCGCGCGGTACCACTTGTTCCACTCCGCGCCGCCGTGCTGGAAAATCGCGATCGACGCGTAAAAAAGAGAGTAGGCATACCAGCCGCCAAAGCTGCCTTCGCTGCCCTGGCCGGGAAGCTGGCCCATGATGTTTTTAATACCCTTCGCGTATTTGGGATCTGTATGCAGGCCCAGCACGCCCAGCATGTACATGCCCGCTCCCGTCGTAGCGATTGAGCCGCCGCTTCCTCCGCTTCGCGCGTGCCAGTTGTAGGCGTACCAGCCGCTGTCGTTGGTCATCGCCAGCAGGTATTTCTTCGCTTTTTCGATGATCTGCTTGCGCACCGAAACGCCGCAGGATTCCGCGGCGCGCAGCGCCGTCACCTGCATTACGGCGATCGCGCCTGAACCGTCGTCGTTTAGCGCGCCGTTGGGAGAGCTGTTCCAGCCGCCGTACTGGTTCTGACAGCCTTCAATGCTGCGCACGGCCCGGAAAAGCGCATCCTTCACGCGCGCGGCCTGCGCTTCATCGCGAATCATGCCGTGGACCTGAGCGAGGAACTGCGTGGAATAGCCGTGGCCGTACATTCCCGACGGCCCGAACGAAGCGTTCTCAGAAATGAAGCCGTTTTTGGCGCTGCAGCGGAGCACATAATCCAGCGCGGAGGAAATGTTCCGCGCGTACGGGCCCTCGTGCGGCGTACTGCCGGCGGCCATCCATGCCAAGCCGGCCAGAGCTGTCGCGGCGCAGGCGTAGGACGACTTCAAACTTCCATCTTTGTTTTGATTCTTAGCCAGCCACTGGCAGGCACGCTCGATGGATCTTTCAATGCGCTCGGTGACTTCAGGCTCCAGTGAAGAAGGCGCCACGGCCCGGGGCTCGTCTTCACCACAGAACGCAGGGAAAACCGCCAGGAGCAGACAGGCGCAGAGCATCGCTGAAGTTCTCATAAGCACCGCTCCGTATAGCGCCGCATTTTTCCAGCGGCTCCGGCCTTAAAAATCCCACAGCGACTGTTATTCGTCCTTCAGCACGTCGCGCGGGGCCAGCAGCCACTTCAACTTCATCCCGCCGGGTTTGTAACTGCCTTCCAGATACGCGATCCCCGCCTTTTTCAACGCGTAGTCGGTCTCCGGGTCACCGCATAACTGGCCGATGATAATTCCACAATCAGGCTCATGCCCCACACACATTAGACGTTCGGGCGACGTTTTCAGTGCGCTTAAAATCTTCTGCATGCTGCGCAGCGACGCGCCGCACGCGAGCTCGTCGATCTGCTTTGGCTTCAGGCCCAGTGCATCGCCGGCAATCTCCGCTGTTTGCCAGGCACGCACGAGCGGACTGGACCAAAGCGTGTCGACATGAAGTTTTTTCTCACGCAAAAGCGCATCGAGCACCTGCCGTGTGCGCTTTTTTCCTTTTTCGGTCAACGGCCGCGTAGTATCTGTGCCTTGCCATTCGGAAGGCTCAAAAGCGATGCCGTGACGCATTATATAAAGGTGCATGAAAAAGCGCCCTCAATCGTCTAACTAGCGATAGCAAGGTATATACCATGGGGTATGCGCTGTGAAATCTTTATTGCTTATTGCGTCATGTGCTGCCTTGCTAGCGGCTGAAGTTCACGCCGCCGAGGACGATGGCGCTATAGTCATTCGCAAGCGCGAAGACCCGCGGCCGCTAGTCCCTGGTGAACTGGCCAAACTCGGCAGGCTGCTCAAGAGCAACGATCTGGCCGAAGCACAGCAGGCCGCCGACGCGCTGGTCATCTCCCGGTCAAAGCAGGCCGTGGCGCTCTTCTGGGAGATGTGCGTCCAGGGCACCGCACGCCAGCGCCTCATCGCGCTGCGCTCGCTGGGGCGGCTCGGGCAGCCGGGGGCCGAGGATAATATTTTCAAGTTGGCACTTGGGGATTTGTACGTACCGCTGCGCCTGGCGGCTGCGGAGGAGCTCGCGCAGCTGGAAGGGGGTGAGAAGGCCGCCGCCCGCTTTATCGAGGTTCTCAGCAATGAAAAACATCCCCTGAAAAGCTTGCGCGTGCAGGCACTGCAGGCGCTCAGCCGCACAAACTGCAAAGCCGCGACGGCAGCTCTCGTTGATCACCTGAATGCGTCTAAACCAGAACTAGCAGTGGCCGCCGCCGAAGCGCTGGGGCATTCAAAGAATGTCGCGCATGCTCCTGCTCTGATCGCGGCACTGAACACGCAAAACGACGATATCAAAAGCGCGGCTGCTGAGGCGCTCGAACAGCTTACGGGACAGAATTTCCGCTACGATCTGGTGAAGTGGTCGCGCTGGCAGAAGGATGGCTCGCCCATCAAGGCCGCACCAGAAAGCCTGGTCCAGGCGGACTCAGGCGCGCCCATTCCGCCGGAAGTCCTCCATAAAACGCCGCTCGATGTGGTCGTCGTCTTCGACACGACCGGCAGCATGCTCCATATCTGGCCGGAACTCAGCGCGCGCATTGACGCGGTGCTGCAGGAATTGATCCGCCAGGTGCCGTCCCTGCGGCTGGGCATCGTCAAATACAGGGCTGCCGATCCGGCGCGCACGCTGACGTACATGATCAAATCCAAGCCGCTGACGCGCGACTTTGACAAGATTCGCGAGGAGATCGTCGATGCCACATTCGGCGGCGGCTCAGGCGGCGTTCAGCTTGGCCTTGAGCACGCAATCGTCGCGATGCCCTGGCGAATGCATTCGCGCAAGATGATCCTGCTGGTCGGCGACACGTCCCCGGCCGAAGAGAGCGCGCGCAGCTGCATGAAGACGATTGCCGAAGCCTGGCAGAGCGGGGGAATCCTGGTGAACACAATTTACGTCCGTACCGCTCATGGCGCGGAACACATGGAGACCTACAAGGCACTGGCAGAGGCCGGGGTGGGGCATTGCTACGAATACAACAAGGCCTGGCGTTACCTGATTGATCTCACCGCCGAAAATCCATTCGTGAATGGAAACGAATCGCCCGCCGAAACGGCGAAGAAACTCTGCGCGCCGCGGAAGTGAAGCCGCCCCGGCGGCAGGCTCCCATCATCGAAGCTCGCGACTCCCAAGCTTCGTCGTCCTTTTCGAACGAAAAATCGTTTCTCTCCAATAAATTGTACACTGGCCGGTGTCTCTTACGATGAATGTTAATGAGCTTGCTTGAAACTGACCAGGAACTGCTCACCTCCTTTCGTGCCGGAGAGATCGGCGCCTTTGAACGATTGTATGAGCGCCACGCGCGCCCGGTTCTCACCATTCTCACGCATATACTGGGTGACCGGGACGAAGCGGAAGATGAACTGCAGGAGACTTTCGTAAGTTTTGCACAAAGCGCGCCCCAGTTGGGCCTGGAAACAAACATACGCGCTTATCTTGTCGCCGCGGCGCGTAATCGCGCACTAAACAGACGGCGCGGTCGTAACAGGCGGCATGATTTCGCCCGGCGTTATGAGGTTGTGCTTCAATATCGGGATATCGCCGCGCATGAGGGAGTTTCTTCGCAGGCCGAAGCTGACGAGAGACTCCGGCGCCTGAATGATGGTTTGAACCAGCTTACCGAGAACGAGCGTGAAGTAGTGTTGTTGCACACTCAGGCTGAACTCACCTTCAAAGAGATTGCTGAATTGCTCAAGACACCCCAAGGTACCGTCGCAACGCGTTATCGTTCAGCCCTAAGCCGACTTCGGGAATTGCTCGCATGATTAACGAAGAACAGATAGAGCGGCAACTTAAGGCTTCTACCGGCCCGGTTCCACGTCCGGAAACATTGGAAGCCATTCTCGCACGCGTCCGTAACGGCGAAGTGAGCCGAAGCACCCATGTAGATATCCCTACAACTCAGGTAGCTGCATCTGACGCAGCCGCAAATGCCAGTGGACCGCGAGTGTTTTTAGCCCAGGCGCCGCAGCGTGGCTGGCGCATGCGCCACACACTCGCTGCCGCTGCAATCTTATTAGTGTTACTCGGATGGCAGTTTCTATCGGTACAGAAACCACCTGTGATCGGATTCGCTCAGAGCGAAGGGTTGCTGGTCACCCGAGACGGCGCACAGCACACTCTGGTTTCTGACGAGCCTCTTTACGCGAACGACAGCGTCTTGGCAAAGAAGCGCGCAGATATCCGCCTGACCGATGGCAGCAGTGTACGCCTTGATCAAAATACTACGCTAAAAATTGCAGCAGTAGAGCCTGACGAGCGCGTACGACTTCAGGTAACTGTTGGCCGCATCTTCTTACGCGTGGCGAAAGCCACGGGGCGATTCAGAGTCCAGGCCGGCGCCACGCACATTGAAGTGCTCGGCACTGTGTTTGGTGTTTCAGTAAGCAAGGATTCTGCAACCACCAGCGTCTATGAGGGGCAGGTTCGAATGGAGGCCCCGGCTGGACGCCTTGAGCTCGGCCGCGGCGACTCTGGTTTAGCAAGCGGTGATAGTGCGCCAACGCGCACCGATATTGATCCGGCCATAGCCCTGGCCTGGGCTCGCGACTGGACGCGCTTCCAGAACCGGCCTTTGGGCGAGGTATTAAATTGGATTGAGACAAACAGCGCATTCCGTTTTACGGCGGCCGGTGAAATTCGACAGCAGCCCGTAACCATTGCGATTGACCAGGAGCCGATGATTCGCGTGGTGGAAACTCTAATGCTGAGTTTAAACCTGCGTTATTCTGCTCGCGACAATGATGTAACCATTCTGGGAGCGAACTGATGCGATTAGCTCGGATACTTCTACTAGCGCTGATAGTATTTCCAGGGCTTACCAACGAGTCTGCCACTCTTAGTGCGGCCGAGGCAGAGCCGCGCGTAAGTGTGAATTACAATAAGACGCCGTTCAAAGACGCTCTGTTGGACTTCCAGCAAAAATCTGGATTCAGGCTCGCCTTCTCCGAAAAATTAATTTCGCATGCCGCCCCAGTCACCCTGCAGAAAGAGAATGCGCCGGCGGAAAAGGTGCTGCTGGAGATTCTGCGTCCTGAGGGATTGGAAGCGGTGCAGACAGACCAGAAACTTGCGGCGGTGGTGCCGGGCTATAGCGACCTCGGGATGGCCAAAGCTTTTGGCCGGTCACTCTTAACGGGTATCCGGCTCGGGAACAAACTTGATGGCGCAGTGACTGATGGCGACGAAGTGCGCGTGCCGGGCTGGACCGACGAAGACGATGCCGATCTGGCGATGGGGATCACGGATGTCATCATCTCCATTGTCTATTTTGAGAAAACGAGGCGCCTGGAATATACCGACGCCGAGCAACGCCTGGAGATGCTGGTCAAGTCTGCGGACCCAGCGGTACGCGCCGGCGCGATCATCCCAATAATCGCGGGAAGAGTGAGTGCTCGCGCCAAGTGGGTAGGCGCCGAAATTGAAAAGGGTCTGATCGATCCACATCCGGCGGTCCGCACGGCCTGGTCGATTCTGTTCGCGGTAAGCCTGGAACTGGACCCGAAGAGTTTTCCCCTCGATGAAAATGATGCGAGGGTGCGCAGGATGGCCGCTGATCCCGAAGCGGCAGTGCGTATGGCAGCGACATTCGCACTGATGATTGGCGATCTGGCAGGCCGAAACGTCGATCCGGACGGTTCCATGCTTAAGGCATTTCTCGCCGACCGCTCCGCATTCGTGCGTCAAACTCCGCGTCTAAGCATTCTAACTAACCGTCGTGTTCTCGAGAATAGAGCTAAGAGTGTCGCACATGAAAAATGGCATTCGCTCTGCAATGACGGCTTCCAACCAATCCTTCACGATCCCAATCCAATTGCTCGCGTGCTCGGCCTGGGAGTATCCTTGCTCGCATCAACACGAGACGAGCATGATCGGATCAGTAAATTGACAAAAACCGATACCGATCCATGGATGAGGAAAATAGCCGGTATTCTTTCACCCTTGCTTGCTGGCGAATCGAAAGCTCCGCAACCAGACTTGCTCGCTGCTATTGTATCGAACAAGCAATCACATCAAGTCTCGGCACTGGTGATAGGTTCATTGGGTTACTTAAGCTTTTCAAGGGTGGCCAAACCAAAGACTCCGGGAACTGTTGTACCGCCTGCGGAAAACCTGATTGATCTTTCGCCGTTGACCCAACTCTCACGTTCGAAGTGGTTGTGGAGTCGCCTGGCCGGCACGTTTCTGGATGGCGCGATTCCCGTTCTCAGTTCGCTGTCCAAGCCGCTCTCTGCCGAGCAATTAAAAGATGCAGAGTTGAATTTCCAACAAGCGCTGCGCTCGCCTTCTGAACCGGTACGTCTGGTCGCGCTACTTGGTCTTGCGTTCCGTACCGAATTAAAACCCGCGAACGTCCCGCCATCGACTGAGACGCTCGTTGCCGCACTGCATAGCCGCAATACCGCAGAGATGATGCTCGGCGCCCTACAGATGAGTCAGCACCTGAGCGCCGACGCCCTTTTTCATCAGATCGAAACGCTCCTTGCGGATGAATCCAGACGTAATGCTGCAATCTGCTTACTCAGTAACCTCTATTACGATAGCCGCGAGCTGAAAAAGCTTTCCCGGGAAGAGCAGCAAGCATGGTGGACGGGTCTGGCCGAAATGGTTGTCCATCGGCAGGACCCCGCATTTGAAGCGGCCCTCACTTGCCGTCTAAGTTGGATGCCGGCCGAACCGCGGAAGTCTGTCATCAAAGTTCTTTTTGCCAAGGGTCGCATCGAAACGGTTCATCGCATTGTAAATGCGAATTCGGGCAGTCCTCTCCGCGACGCAGAAGAGATACGTGCTTTGCTAGACCGCCTGAGCGTCATGGCAGACAACCCTGAGCATCGAATTCACGTGCTCGATACATGGGCGCAATTCGTCGCATCCAGCAAACACACGTTGCATGAACACGTCCAGTCCATGGTACAAGTGCTTGATAAGGCACTCTCCGATGAGAATTCGACTGGCGCGGTAGAAATCAAAACTCGAATCCGGGCTCTCGTGTCGTTTTTTGAAATGATGGAGTATGGTCCTCAATCGAAGAGGAACGCTGTATTGGAGAATCTGCCGCTTAATATTTCTAAAGTTCTGGAAGTGGCGTTCTCACTTGCGGCAGATTCCAGATTTACGCCGGACGCTGCCATTTTGCTTGGCCGCGCGATTGAGGTTTTCCGACAGCCGCAGCTCGCCGGGAAGTGGGCCGCGAATCATTCGCTGCAAAAAGCGCTCGATGCCGCGATTCAGGCTGTGCTTGCTGGAAGTCGCGACGAAGATAAGGCTGAGGTATGGGCCGCGCTTGCCAAGAACGGAGATAAGCCGTCGATCGATGCTCTTACACAGCTTGTTATCAAGGGCAAAACAACTCCGATACATTTGAATAAGATAATTAACGCCTTGTCCACTAAGCCCCAACTGGTGCCTCCTGAATTTGGTACAGCGCTGCTCCGCATTGTTCGCGAACCAGGGGAGGACCGAAACATGCGCACTTACGCCTTGAGTGGACTGTATATTTTCCGGAAACCTTTGGCTGACGAAATCGAAGCCCTTGTATTGGATGATAAACTAGACGTATACCTGCGCGCACAGGCGGTTCATCTTTCAGTTCGCGGTGGCGAGAAAATCTTGATCTTTCAGAAGGCGCTCAAATCCTATGACACGCTGCCGGCTGAGGTTGCGTGTGCGCTGGCCGCGTCCGCCTGCAATTCGCTGCAGGCGGATGGTGCAGAAGCGCTCCTCATGCGCGTTATCGAAGATAAGCGCTTGAGATCGGGACCGCACGCGTGGTCGAATTTCCATTCTCTCTTCTTCCATTTGAGCAACAGTAAAGCTCTCAATGCCCTGACAGCACCTGAGAAACTGCGAGAGGCGCTAAGTAAACTGGAGACGGGCTGGCCGGCTGAGGAGCGGCCCCAGTTCCTTGCTCACGTCCTGCCCCAGATTAAAACAGTGTTGAAGAAGCTGGATGAATCGGCGGCGAAATCAAAGCCGGCGGTGAAACCTTCTGTCACCGATGAATTCTAGTCCGCAAGCCTGGAGCTCATCCCAGAAATGCCCGTAGCCGAAGATAAGTTGTGAATGGAAACGAATCGGCGGCTCAAACGGCGAAGAATCTCTACGTGCCTCGGAAGTTGAGGCGCGTGGGTTGTTGGCTGCTGGCATTTGGCTTTGAATGAGCGCGTCGCAGGCCGCATTCGCAATCCGCAATCCGCAATCCGAAATGGAGCTACTCTGTTTTCAGATCTTTGAGCTCGTTGTATTTCGGTCCGCCGGGGCCGAAGAGTTTCTGCGCGGCGCGGTTAAGCTTGAATTTGGACTGGTGGCACTGGTTGCAGTCCTGGTTGAGTCCGAATGCCGGACTCTTGCGCATGATCTGTGCGCGGGTGCCCACTTTGTTAAGCTCAAAATGGTCGGGGCCTTTGATGTCATCCAGCTTGTCGGTGGTGTGACAGTGCAGGCAACCCACGCGGAAGCGCTCGGCTTCCTGGCGGCATTCGCGCACGATTTTCTGGCGGGGCGTCTCGTTGATGCGCCGGTCAAAGAGCTTCGAATCGCGGATGCCTTCGAACGTCGGCGTGTCCACTTTGCAGGCGGCCAGCGACAGCAGGACGACGCCAACCAAAGCAGCGATGAACCCGTTCTGTAACCTCACGCGTCTCCTCCGAACAATTCTTTCTGTATCGGCAGCGGATTGTAGTGGCTGAGCCCGTACGTACAAGACTGTTCAGGATTAATGCTCTTCGCGCATTTTCTGTCAAAGTTTGGACTTTATCGTGCGTCTGGCATGTACAACGGCCGATAATACTGGCGGCAGGCGCCGGACGGATTACATGCGTTTAGTAGCTGGCCGGTGCTGAAGAAAGGTGTAGGCCATAACGCGCACTGAAGGACGACCGCGACACTCATGCTGATGCGATTGGGATTTCAAATTATCACGGCACTGACGGGGATTCTCCCCCGAACGTGGCAGTATGCGATCGCCCGGCGCGGTGCGGATGTCTACTACCTGCTTGGCCGCAACGCGCGCGAAAGCGTCAAGGCCAACCTCAGCGGCATGCTCGGTAAAGACGCCACGCAGTCGGCGGTGCGCAACGAAACGCGTTCCGTATTCCGCTCGTTCGGCATGTACCTCTGCGAGTTCTTCGGCGCGCAGCATTTTGGTCCGAAATTCATCGATGATCATGTGGTCGTCCACGGCCGCGAGCACCTCGATGCGGCGCTCGCCAAAGGCCGTGGCGTCATTTTCTGTTCTGCGCATTACTCCAATTGGGAACTGGGCGCGATGGTCGTCGCGCGGCTGGGCTATCCGATCACAGCCGTCGTGCAGGCGCACGCAGATCCGCGCACGAACGAAATGTTCGTGCAGCAGCGCGTGGCCAAAGGCGTGACGGTAATCCCCACGCAGCACGGCGCCAAAGGCGCCCTGCGTGCCCTGCGTGCCAATCAGACCGTGGCACTGATGGGTGATCGCACGACGGGCGGGCCAGTGGTGCCGGTAACAATGTTTGGTCGCCGCACCAATCTGCCGCAGGGGCCCTGGCGCATTGCACTCACGACAGGGGCCGCGCTGCTTCCGACGTTTGTGCACCGCCGCTTTGATGATCAGTTCACTCTCGAAATCGGCGCGCCGATTCAGGTTCCCCAGGAAGGCGACCAGGCGCAGCGCATGCAGGCGCTGGCGCAGGCGTGGACGCGCTGTCTTGAGGCGCGCTTGCGCACCGATCCGTCGCAGTGGGCCGTTTTCTCGCGTATCTGGGATGAGGCCACTCCGCCGGATCAGGCGGGGAAAGGCGGCCCCGGCGTATCGGTGGTTGAGACCGGCAGTGGTTCTGCGGTAGAATAGGAGCTTCATGAGCACACACAAGCCCCGCATCGAACCCCGGCCGGATGTCTGCGCCATCATTCCGTGCTACAATGAGGCGAGATCCATCGCGCGCATCGTCCGTTCGGTGAAGGTTCATGCCGGCGAAGTGTTTGTCATCGACGATTGCAGCACCGACGGCACCGCTGAACAGGCACGCAGCGCAGGCGCTACGGTGATCACTCATTCCCGCAACATGGGCAAAGGCGTGGCGCTGAAGACGGGTTTCGCCGCCGCCGCCGCCGGTAATTTCAAGGCCGCCTTGACGCTGGACGGCGACGGGCAGCACGACAGCACGGAGATCCCGCTGTTCCTGGACGCCTACGACCTGGGCGGCTGCGACATCGTTCTGGGCAACCGAATGAATGACACGCGCACAATGCCGTTCATTCGCCGCTATACCAATCGCTTTACCTCGTGGGCGATCAGCCGCATGGTCGGCATTCCCATTCGCGATACGCAGTGCGGCTTCCGCCTGGTCGCGCTGGATTTCTGGCGCGCGGTGCGGCTGGACTCCAGCCGGTTCGATCTTGAATCGGAAATCCTGATCAAAGCCGCGCGTGGCGGGGCGCGCATTCGCGAGGTGCAGATCCGCACGATCTACTTCGGCACAGACGCGAGCAAAATTCATCCGGTCCTCGATACGCTGCGATTCTTCCAGCTCCTCTGGCGATGCCGCAATGCTTGACCGCTTGACGAGTGACGGTGCTCTGTTGAAAACGTCTTCTTTAACGCCAAGAACGCCAAGGGCGCCATGAAAAACATGAGGAGACCTTGGCGATCTTGGCGCTCTCCGCGTTCTTGGCGTAAAGAAGTTTACGGCATTTCTTCAGCGCAGGGTGGCGGGCGACGAGTGACGAGGCGCGAGTTAGCCATCTGCAGTTAGAACGTTATCCATTGTATGCTGATTAAGGATACTTCGCGCGCCGTTCCCCGTCACCCGCCCTCGTCACCCCGTCACTTGCAACGCTGGAACGCAGTTTGCATCCTCTGCCTTAGGTGAAGAAACATGACTGAAACCCTCGAAGACATGGTCGAATACGATTTGAAAGACCGCGGCATCAAAGATCCGCGCGTCCTGGACGCCTTCCGTCGTGTCGACCGCAAGCTGTTTGTTCCCGAAATGGATAAGCACCGCGCCTACGATGACCGGGCGCTGATTCTCAGCCACGGACAGACTATCTCGCAGCCATACATCGTCGCGCTGATGTCGCAGGGCCTGAAACTCACCGGGCAGGAGAAGGTGCTCGAGATCGGAACAGGCTCGGGCTACCAGACGGCCATTCTGGCGACGCTCGCGCGCGAAGTCTTCACCGTGGAACGCATCGAGTACCTCGCGACGACGGCCGAAGACCGCCTGCTCGACATGGGCTTCAGCAACATCCGTTTTCACCTGGGCGACGGCTCGCTGGGCTGGCCGCAACATGCGCCGTATGACCGCGTGATCGTGACAGCCGCATGCCCGAAAATTCCGCAGCCGCTGATCGATCAACTGCGCGAGGGCGGTATCATGGTCGTGCCCGTGGGGCCGCCGAGCGCGCAGGACTTGATTGTGGCCGAAAAGAAAAACGGCAAGCTCGAACAGCGCCAGACCCTATCCTGCGTTTTCGTGAAACTGATCGGCAGTGAAGGCTACCACTCTGAAGCCGACGAAGGCGCCGGCTGAAGAGCGCCGTGCCTAACACTCCATTGCGCCAAACGCATAAGCGCGGATACTCGCATCAGCATCCGGCGGTACAGCATTTGTAGCGCAGGGTCTCCGGTGCCTGCCCGCCGTTGGGCCTGGCACAGAAACGCTCCCGGCCCTCACCGCGGAAAGTGGACGTGGAAAATCATTCCGCTTCGCCATCTCAATCTCCTGCCGCGTTGATAAACTCCCGCGGGCGCCTAGGAGACATTCTGAAGTGGCTGTATGCGCTCTCCAGCGGCGCGTTCTGCGTCTGGCTGGCGTCCTTCGCCCCGGCTGAAGGCCCCGCGATCCACAAATTCATTCCCGCCGGCGCCACGGCGATCATCCATGTGCGCAGCGGCGCGGAATTGCTGGAGCGGCTTCCGCAGAGTCCGGCGCTGTCCGAACTGCTGAGCGACCCCGACGTGAACACACTTTTTTCGCCGCTGCAGCGCCGCGAGAAGATCCTCGCGCAGCACGGCAAAGCGCCCGCACCTGCGCGCTGGCTTTTCCCTGCCGAGCTCGACAGTTTGCTGCCGCTCGCCGGACGTGATTTCGCAGTCGCGACAGTGCCATCGCCTCCCGACGAAGAACGCGATCCGAAAAGCGGCGCGCCGCTGCTGCTGCTCACTCATCTGAGCGGCGCGCGCGGACAGCTCATCCGCATCGGCGCAACCTTCGCGAAGCTTCCGAAGCGTGCAAAATTCTTCGATCTCGGCGGAGGTCTCGTGGCCATCGGTCTCAACGGCGCAAAGCCGGAAGTCGCATCTAAAGAGCCGCCCACTCTGCGCACCGTGGCGTCCGCCGAGGGAACAAAGCCGCTCTGCCGGATCGTGCTCAACCCTGCCGCGGCGCTGCAGCGCAAGCGGCAGACGGTGAGCGTTTCCGGGCAGCTGGAGATTCTGCGCTCGGAAAACATTCCGCCTGCCGTGCTGGACGCGCTGAGCGATCCACCGCGCGCGCACCAGATCTTTGGCTTCGAGCAGCCCCCCGAGCGGCTTGAAATTGACGTATTCAATAGTGGAGGCGCGCTGCAGCTTTCCGGCTGCCTCGATGGAAAAATGGATGCTCCGCCGCTCTCGCCCAAGACTGCTGCAGCCGACTCGAAGATCTTTGCAGATGCGTTTCTCCCGCTGAATCTGCGCATGCTGTTTCTGAAATACATCGAAGGAGAAATGCGGCTAAAGTCCACGCCGGGATTGACCACGAAGCAGCGCCGCTGGATGCGCCGCTTCGACAATCTGGCTGACCGCGAAGTCGACCTGGACAAGGATCTCTGGCCGGCAGCCGGCCATGCCTTTTATCTCGCGATCCAGGACCCGACGGACGATCTCAATCCCGCCGGATACGGGCTGATCCGAGCTTCACTGCCGTTCGACGGAACGAACCGCAAAGCGCGCAATGCTGTCGGCGAAATTGTGCGCGAGCGCTGGGAGTACCTCTTCGATGGCGCCGCGTCTAAATCGATCAAGCCGCCCTACGTCCGCCGTATTCGCAGCGACAACGCCGACCGCTATGTGCTTGTTACCGGGCAGATCACGGCGCCGTCCTGGACGGTGGCGCCCGAGCAGATTGCGATCACCTCGGACGCGGGGCCATTTGCGCTGATGGAGCACGAGGCAGCGGCGCTACCGGCAAATCCGTGGCAGCGCGGCGCGAGTAGGCCGTACTACATCCGCCTGGATGGCCCGCGCCTGGCGCGCACGGCGGAAGCAATCGCGAGCTGGTGGTATGGCGCGCTCGAAGACGAGATCGGCGCACACGAATTTCTGGACCGCCACCCCAACGCCCAGCTCGAGATTCAGCTCATCAAGAAGCTCACGCGGTTACTGGGAAAGTTTTCAATCGAGCTGCAGCCGGACGCGTCTGGGAAGTCTGCAACTCTAAAGGGAAGCTGGCAGCCCGAGAAAATGGCTGAGCCCGTCGCCGCTGAAGAGGACGCCGCGCCGCCGCCGCCGCCGAAACGGTAACGCAAACCACACCGTAGCATGGGTTTCGCTCATGCCGCCGTTGGGTTCAAGCGTGGCTCAAGCCCACGAGCGCCAGTGCATGCGTTACAAGATAAAGTTCGAATCACGTCCCGACACTTATACTAAGACAACTGAGAGCGTTGATTTGTCCGGAACTACTTTCAAAAAAAATGATTCTTCGCGGGAAGACGCTGTGAACACCCGCCTTAAAATCACGTACCTCGCTGACTTACGAGGACCCCGCGAAGCCGGAACAGTCATCAATTTTGTCTTTCCTGGCGATCATTGCATCTCGGCGCCCTCGGCAGATAAATCATCACTCCTCGTCCGCCGCCGGTGTATGGAATGGCATGAGAACACATATGCGACTATCTGCCCTGTCAGTGCTGTTCCTCAGTTTCGCTCTCGCCGCGGAAGAAGGCTTCGTGCCCATGTTCAACGGCAAGGATCTCAGCGGCTGGGTCAATGCCAATTGCGCCCCCGAAACGTGGAGCGTGAAAGACGGCGTGATCTGCTGCACCGGCAAACCCATTGGCGCGTTGCGCACCGAGCGCCAGTACGAGAATTTCATCCTGGAAGCCGAGTGGCGGCATCTGTCCAGCGGTGGGAATAGCGGCATCTTCATCTGGGGCACGCCGATCAGCGCGCCAGGCCAGCCTTTTCTGCGGGGCATCGAAGTGCAGGTGCTCGACCATGGCTTCAACGCCAAAGGCAAGAACGAATGGTACACGACCCACGGCGACGTCTTCCCTATTCATGGCGCGACCATGAAGCCGCTGGGCAAGTCCAACGGCAAGCGCAGTTTCCCGTCCGAAGAGCGCAGCAAACCTTCGCCCGAGTGGAACCATTACCGTATCGAGTGCAACAATGGTTCGATCCGCCTGCATGTGAACGGCAAGCAGGTCTCCGGAGGGGACGAGTGCAATTATCGCAAAGGCTACCTGGCGCTCGAGTCTGAAGGAGCGCCCGTTGAGTTCCGCAACGTGCGCATCAAAGAGCTGCCTACCACAAACACGCCTGCGGAGTTGACCGCGCCGCTCGATGAAGGCTTCCGCCCGCTTTACACCGGTGTCGATCTGCGCAACTGGCGCGATGCCGACAAAGCCGCCGCGCGCTGGCAGGTATCCGATTGGACGCTCAGCCAGAAGAAAGCCGAAGGCGACGCGCGGCATGATCTGGTCAGTGAAGCCGAGTACGGCGATGCCGAATTTATCGTCGATCTGAAACCGAAAGCCGCACTTACGGACAAACCTTTCGGCGTGAAAGTGCGCTCCAGCGCCGCTGTGCCTCTCGCTGCCGATGCGCTGCCTGCAAACAAGTGGACGCGCATAAAGGTTCGCGTGCAAGGCGCTGAACTCACCTGCTGGATCGGCGACAAGCAGCAGAGCGCGAAGCTCGACGGCGCCCCCGCGCGCGGCGCGCTGGTGCTGATCGATTCTGGCGGAAATATCGACGTCGCCAATATTTTCGTGCGCGAGCTGAAGTAGTAAGCTGCGACGTTCAGAAAGCGCAAGGGTTGCACGGTGGCCCCTCCCGTGTGCCACTGGGGGCTTGCCCCCAGTGCCGCTTGCCGCAGCCCGACAATAAAAAGCGCCGCCTCAAATTGCAGGCGGCGCTTCTTTCAAAAATTACCCTCCCCGTTGAAACGGGGAGGGCCAGGACGCTGATTGTTTAGAAATCTTCAACGCCAGGCGGAGCAGGCGGCTTGACGGCTTCGGTCGATCTTGTGCCGTCTGTCGTTGTGCTCTCAACGCCGCTGCCGTACTCGCTTTCCGTCGAATCCAGCGACCGGATTGCCGCAGTTTCGATTGCAGCAGCGCTATTCGAGTACAGCACGGCCTGGGGGACGATCTGCTTGGCCATGCTCGAACTGCTCCACTGCAGTTTCATGCTCGCACCGCCGCCCTCTTCGATGTACTCCACGCGGATGGGGTAGCTCTGCCCGGCCTGCAGGGTGATCGACCCTGACCATTCAACCATCGCCTGCGCGTTCCACCTGTCGATGAGCAGCTGGTTGTTCACCCAGAGGCGCAGTCCGTCGTCGGCTGTGCCATAGAACGTGTACGTCGCGCTCGTGGTCGGTTTGATCGTTCCGCTCCAGCGCACGCTGAAGGAGTCCGACGCGATACCGCTGGCTGGCGAACCGGTTCCCCAGCTGAAGTTCACGGTGGGATCGACGCGTGTGAGCTTCCGGTTGGTGAGGTCCCAGTTATCGAAATATTCGCCGGTGAGGCCGTCGCCCGTGCCGCTCGGCGGCGGTGCGACGGTCGCCGGATAAAGCTGCGACTGCGGGATCGCAGATTTGGCTGTCGTTGGGCTGCTCCAGAGGAGCTTGGCAACTGCATTGCCGCCGTTGTCATAGTATTCCATCTTGATTGAATACTTCTGTCCGGCGGTCAGTGTGATCGAGCCGCTCATTTCGGTCAGGCCCTGGTCGATCCAGCGGTTGACGAGCTGTACGCCGTTGACCCACAGCCGCACGCCATCGTCGCTCTGGGTGTAGAACGTGTAGGTCTCCGACTTCTGAGCCTCCACCTGGCCGCTCCAGCGCGCGGAGAACGTGTCGCTTGCGATGGTGCTGCTCGGCGAGCCGTAGCCCCAGTCGAAGTTCACCGTTGCGTCGGTGCGGGTGAGCTTCAGCGAGGTCAGGTCCATGTTGTCGAAGTACTCAGCAGCCAGGCCAGTGCCGGTTCCGCTGGTCGGCGGAGGCGGAGTGGAGCCGCTGCCGGTGCTGAAGATGCCCTGGCTGGGGTTCATGTACGTGCCGCTGCTGCAGACCTCAACCTTAACGGCGCGAACCATGTACGTGCCCGAGCCGCCCGTTGTGTCAGTGAAGGACGTGCCGGTAATCAGCGACGAATTCAGGCGCGTGAAAGGACCGGCCGCGCTGCTTGCCTTGTAAACGTGATAGCCGGCGACCGAATCCGGCGAGGCGTTCCAGCGCAGCGTTCCCGACGAAACGGTCAGCCCCGATGGCGGAGTGACAGCGTGCAGGCGCAGCGTCGGATCACCCATCAGCGCAATGTGAATGCCGCGCGGGCTGGAGCCGGTGACGTAGAGGCCGTTGTTATTCTGCGTCAGCTTCGCGCAATAGCCTGTGGTCTCGCCCATGCCCATCGGGTGATACTGCCAATGCGGGCGTCCGGCCCAGCAGCTGGTCAGCACGTAGCTTCTGGAAGCAATGGCGCTGCGCAGGAAGTTATCCGTCTGGTCCCAGTCGCCGAACCAGCTTCCGAAGAACATCGTGAAGTTTGTCTGGGGGTCCTTCGTCGCGAAATCGGAGCTGTTGCCGACGCCGGAGCAGCTTGAGGTCTGTCCGCCGCCACAGCCATAAGCGAACTGATGCGCGTTTGATGTCAGGGTCGAGAAGAACGTACCGGACCCACCCTTGTACACATTGGAAGCGCCCGTAAACGGCGGGAAGTTGCGGAAGGCATTGGAGGCGAACGATTCGCTGCCGAAGACGCCGAAGTTATCGACGACATAACCCTTGCGCGGCAGGTTCATCTGCTTGTGGCGGAAGCGGTGGGCCTTGTTGAGGTAGTTGCGCGTGAGCTCGGTATCGTTCGAGGAGAACTTGGTCAGGCGCGTCAGATCGACGCGGCCCACCTGCAGCTCGACGTCAGATGGGATCGTGATCTGGTCGTACTTGCCGTCACCCGGAACATTGGCGCAGGACGAGTAGAGCTGGCCCGTGTTGTTCACCGATGAGTCCGTCCACGTGCCATTCATTTCACCGTAGAAGACGTCTGCGGCCCACGCGCCATCGTGCTCGCTGCCGTGGCCGTCAAAGGCCTTGTTGCCCGAGTACGGCACGGCGACGTGGCCGATGATATAAACGGACTTCACATTGCCCAGATCTGAATTGTAGTCATTCCTGATCATGTTTTTTACCGTCGTCACGCTGGCGCTGCGCGGCACATCGCGGCGGATCACCTGCCAGCCATCGCCGACGAGATCCTGCTGCAGCCTCGCAAGTTCGCTCGCCAGAGAGGACGTGTATGTGCTGTCCACGAGCAGAATAACTTTGCCGCGGCGTTCGATAAGATTGGCTTCGATGCCGCTGCAGATGTAACCGTAGCCGGTGTAACCAGACCCCGTCTTGACGATGCGGTATTCGTACACTTGCCCAACTGAGACATTGCTGTCGCTGTAGGTATTGGCGCTGGTCGAAACGTTTGTGCCCGTGCCCCAGCTCGTGGAGCCCAGTGATTTGCGGTAAACAGTGTAGCCTGTGGCGCCCGAATCCGCTTTCCATGTGAGCGTGATTTTCGGCGGTGACTTCTGAACGGTAGCACTGACCTGCACCGCGAACTGATCGGTGGATAAAGCGAGCGCGCTGGACTGTAGCGCGCCGATGACTGTGATGGCAAGTACGGCTGAGAGCGCCTTATGGAGCCTGACAACAGCACTCGAAGTCGATTGCATCATGACCTCCCTGAATTGAGAAAAAAACGAAACAAAAAAACACGAACTGCTCTGATGCCGCACACGATCCGGCGTGGTGTGGGTGTGAATCGTTATCTAAGACCGGGGTGTTTCAGGATTCACTAACGGCAAAAACGGAAACAGGGAAAGTTTGTGGCCAGATGAGGTTGGCAAAATGCGAAAGCAGATTTCGATGTTGCAAAAAAGCGCATCGCCTTTTGCAAAAGGCAAATTATTCAGTGCAGATGAGGGCGCTGAGTCCGCCGTGTCCGAGTGACGGGGTCATTGAACTCTGCTTCAATTTTTTTCAGACAATCCGCGCCAGCGATCGTGCTTCAATTTTCCACGACAGTTGATTCAGCAGCCTCTGGCATTGGTTTCGCACAACTGTTGTGGAACGCAGCAACTGCGTAAGCTCTTCACTTCAGGAGGCCCGCATGCAGACCCAGGAACAGGAAATCATGTACAAAGTCGTGGTCAACCAGGAGGGGCAGTATTCAATCTGGCCCCATGACCGCAAGAATCCGCTTGGCTGGAACGATGCCGGAAAAATTGGACCCAAGGAAGAATGCCTGACCTTTATTGAGAAGGTCTGGACCGACATGCGTCCGCTGAGTCTGCGCAAGCAGACCGTGTGATTCCCGGCTGAACGTCTTCAGAACATGAAAAAACCAGGCGTCGAGCCTGGTTTTTTTTGCGGCCTGTTGGTGCCAGCGCTATGAAGCGCGCTCGGCTTCGGCTCGAAGCTTCATAAATAACTCCGCGGTTTCCATCGCACGGCGCAAGTCTTCGGCATTGCGTCCAATCAGCTCAGCGATTCCGGCGATGCTCGGCCTTTCAAATATCGCTGGAACCGAAACATCGACTTCAAGCGTGTCCCGCAGGCGCGAAACGAGCTGAATAATACTCAGCGAATTGGCGCCGAGCGCAAAGAGGCTGTCACGCACGCCGGCCCGCTCGGTATGCAGCACTTCGCATACAATCGCGGCAAGGACCTGTTCGAGCGGCGAGGCCGGCGCATTGGACGCGGACTCTTCCGGCCCCGAGAGTTGCGGCAGGGGCAATGCAGCCCTGTTTACTTTCCCGTTGCTCGAGAGCGGCAGCTCCGTGAGGGAAACGAAGAGCACGGGCACCATGTACTGCGGCAGCTTTGCCGCCAGGAACTTGCGCAGGTCCTCCGGCGCCGGCTCGGGTGTCTGACGCGGGACGGTGTAGGCGATCAGCTGCCGGGAGTGGACGGGTCCAAACGCGTTCACCACTCCATGTCGGACACCCTCATGCTGCTCCAATGCCGCTTCGATTTCGCCAAGCTCGATGCGGTACCCGTTCACTTTCACCTGGAAATCCCGCCTGCCGAGGAACTCGATATCGCCATCCGGCATGAAGCGGCCCAGATCTCCCGTGCGGTAGAGACGCTCGTACATGCGCGGATGCATGATGAAACTGGCTTCCGTCTTTTCAGCGTCGCGCCAGTAACCTTCGGCCAGGCCGATGCCGCCGATGTAAAGATCACCAGTGATGCCGACCGGGCAAGGCTCAAGACTTTCGTTTAGCACAAAGAACTTCTGATTGGCCATCGGACGACCGTACGGAATGCTCTTCCATCCGGCCTCGACCTTTTTAATCGGATAAACGATGGACCAGATCGATGCTTCTGTCGCTCCGCCCATGCTGTATATCTCGGCGCCGCCGGTGGCGTCCCACACCCGCTGCGGCAATGCGACGGGAATCCAATCGCCGCTCATCAGGACCATGCGCAGCGACGGGAGGGCCGCGCGCTGCCGCTCGACATAGTCCATTGTCATCTGCATCAAGGCAGGGACTGAGTTCCACACCGTCACGCCACGATCGCTTACCAACCGGGCGAGCCGGCCGGGATCTTTAACATCAGCCGTTTCCGGCATCACGATCGTCGCACCGGCGGCAAGCGTTCCGAAGATGTCGTAGACAGACAGATCGAAACTCAGCGACGAGAGCGCCAGCACGCGGTCTTTGGGCGTTATGCTGTAGCGGCGGTTGCAATCCACGCACGTATTGACCGCGCCGCGATGCGCGATGACGACGCCCTTGGGCAGTCCTGTCGATCCTGAGGTATAGATCACGTAAGCCAGGTCGCTCGATTTCTGTACCGGATCGAGCGGCGAGACATCTGTCTGAGCCGGCTCACGGTCGATGACAAAGCGTTTGACGTTCTCAGGCCAGGAGAGTCTGCGATCGAGTTCCGCCGTTGTCAGCACGACTTTCACCTCGCCGTGCGCGAGCAGATAATGCAGACGTTCCTGCGGCAGTTCAGGATCGAGCGGCAGGTACGCACCGCCCGCTTTGTGAATCGCCAGCACGGCGACAACCTGTTCCCAGCCCTTTTCCATGACCACGGCGTTGAGCGTGTTCGGGCGCATGCCGGCATGCCGCAGCTCGCGGGCCCAGCGGTTCGCGCTGCGTTCCAGTTCGCCGTAACTGAGGGTCATATCGGCGGCCATCACCGCCGGATGATCGGGAGTTGCGCGGGCGCGCGCCTCGAAAAGCTGATGCAGGCAGGCCTTCTCCGGGAACTCGGCCGAGGTCGCATTGTACTCATGCAGCAGCGCCGTGCGCTCATCTGAAGTCAGCATCGGGAGCGCTGCAAGTTCCTGATCGGGCGCGGCCACGATACTGTGCAGCAGAACTTCGAAATGGCGCAGCATCAGCTGGGTTGAGACAGAATCGAACAGATCCGTGTTGTATTCCAGCGTCGCTTCGAGGCCCGCATCTGTTTCAATCATCTGCAGAATCAGGTCGTTCGTTGCCAGTCCGGCGGTGCTGCGCTGTGACTTGAACGAAACACCTGGCAGCTTGACTTCTGGCAGTGCTTTCTGCGGAACCAGCAGCATGATCTGGAAGAGATCCGAGCGGCCCAAGCCGGTCCGGCGGCGCACTTCTTCCACCAATTTCGCCAGCGGCATATCCTGATGTGCCAGCGCACCCAGGGCCGTGTCGCGGACGGTCTTGAGCAGCTCGCGGAAGCTCATCTTCGGGGACATCTTCGTGCGAAGTGTCAGAACGTTGATGAACGGTCCGATGAGCGCTTCCGTTTCCGGACGCGTGCGTCCTGCCACGGGCGAGCCCACGCAGAAATCAGTCTGGCCTGTATAGCGATGCAGCAGCGCGTTGAGCCCGGCGAGGACCGTCATGAAGAGTGTCGCGCCTTCACGCTGCCCGAGTGCGGCGAGCTCCGATGAGAGCTCCGGCGACAACTGCAGCACATGCCTCTCGCAGCGATCGGTGCGCTCTTGAGGCGCGGACTTGGCGAATGGAAGCCGCAGAACGGGCAGCTCGCCTTCAAGCTGCTTCATCCAGTAGGAATTGAGCCGCTCGAGCACCGCGCCTTGCAGCCATTTGCGCTGCCATTCGGAGAAATCGCCGAACTGAATGGGCAGCTCCGGCAGCGGCGAGGTCTTGCCGTTCGAGAATGCGTCGTAGAGCCTCGCCAGGTCGTTGAACATGATTTCATGCGACCAGCCGTCCGTCAGCACATGATGGATACAGAGCACCAGGAGATGTTCGTCGTCCTGCAGCTTCAGAAGAGATGCTCTGAACAGCGGCCCGACCGCCAGGTCCACTCGCTTCCGGACCGCTTCGTCCTGCAGCCGCTTGACTTCCGCCTCGCGTTCGGCGCTTCCAAGGGAGCTTAGATCGTGCGTGCAGAGTGGAACCTTGGCCGGCGCAAGCACCCGCTGGAACGGAATTCCATCCTTCATCGTGATGACGGTGCGAAGAATCTCATGCCGCTCGGCGAGCACGTTCAGGGCCTTCTGCAAGGCATCGTATTTCAGCTCGCCCCGGAGATGCACAGATTTTCTCAGGTTGAAGCGTGTCGGGCTGAACTGCTCGTAAAACCAGATGCCCTGCTGTGTGTAGGAGGCGGGAATTTCGTCGCGGTTGGGCAGATGTGTAATCGGCGGCGGCAGGAATGCTTCCGCCTTCGCTGTGCTGGACTGGCTTATCCACTGGGACAACGCAGAGGCTGTTGGATGATCGAGCAGCGCCCGCAGCGACAGCTCGATTTTGAGCTGCTCGCGCAGACGGGACATGACTTTCGTGGCAAGAAGCGAATGTCCACCCAGTTCAAAGAAGCTGTCGCTGATGCTCACCTTTTCGAGATTCAGGACTTCCGCGAAAATCTTTGTGAGCGTTTGTTCAATTGTATTGCGCGGCGCGACGTAGTCACGGCTCGCATCGCTGCTCAACTCGCGTGGTTCGGGGAGCGCCTTTTTGTCTACCTTGCCGTTGGGCGTTAGTGGAAGAGCCTCGAGGATTTCGAAAGTGGACGGGATCATGTACTCGGGCAGCTGCGTCTGCAGATGCGCTTTAACTTCAGCCAGACCCGCGGCGGCATTTTTAAGAATGACGTAGGCGACGAGGCGTTTCTGCCCGCCGGCATCTTCACGCGCCACCACGACGCCCTGGCGCACATTGTCGTGCTTCGAAAGCACGGCTTCTATTTCTTCCAATTCAATGCGGAAGCCGCGGATCTTGACCTGGTTATCGACTCGGCCGAGGAACTCGATCGCGCCATCTTCCAGGTAGCGTACGAGATCGCCCGTGCGGTAAAGACGAGCTCCGCTGCGTCCGCTGAAAGGATCAGGCACGAATCGGTCGGCGGTCAGTCCCGGACGGCGGTAGTACCCCCGCGCCAGACCCAGCCCTCCGATATAAAGCTCGCCGGGCGTGCCCAGCGGAACGACGTTCATGGAGCGATCAAGGATGTAGACCTCTGTGTTCGCCATCGGCCTGCCGATTGGCAGCGTCGCCGACGCCGCGCGTGAAGTTTGCCCGCCGGCAGGCATGTCGATGCGGTCCACATTATAGGTCAGCGAGCCTACGGTCGTTTCGGTTGGGCCATAATGATTGAGCAGCTCGCAGGATGAAAGCGACTGGATCTGCTTTACCAGCTGCCAACTCGAGGCTTCACCGCCAAGCAGCAGGAAGCGGCGCGGGAGCACGGCGGCACCGTGAGTTGTCCCCAGCAGCGCGTTCAGATTGCTCGGCGTAATCTTCAGTACGTCTATAGGATTCTTGTGGAGGTACGCCGCGAACACCTGCGCGTCCAACGCAGCTTCGTAACTGATCAGATGGAGGGTGCCGCCAGAAATGAGGGCGGGGTAGACACAGGTGTTGCCGAGGTCGGCAGCAATCGATGATACCGAGGCGAAATGCAGGCCATGCTCATGCTCTGGTTCATGAAGCCGCAGGCGCCGGTAGATGAACTGCGTGTAATTAACGAGGCTTCGGTGAGTGACGGCCACGCCTTTTGGTGTTCCTGTCGAACCGGAGGTGAAGATGATATAGGCCAGGCTTTCCGCGGAGCGAGGCTGCGGCTCGATGTCGGTCGTCTTGAATGAATCGAAACGGCCGGCATCGGAATCCAGGCAGATGCATTCACCGGTGAAGTCGGCAAATTTCTCCAGCAGATTTCCCTGCGTCAGCAGTACAGGCGTCTTTGCCTCATTGAGCTGCAGCAGTAGCCGCTGGGACGGATGTTCGGGAATGAGCGGCACATAGGCGCCGCCGGCCTTCAGAATTCCGAGGAGCCCTGCCATCAGGTCAACGGTTCTTTCGCAACACAGACCGACAGGTACGTCGGCGCGAACGCCGCTCTTGCGCAGGCAGCGAGCGATCTGATTAGCACGCGCGTTCAGCTCGGCATACGTCATTTGCCGTCCGGCCGCGACGATGGCGGTGCGATCGGGCGTGCGCGCGGCCTGCTCTTCGAAGAGCGAATGAATGCTGCGGCCCTGTGAATACTCGGCCTGCGTCTGGTTCATTTCGCGCACGAGCCTGGTGCGTTCACGCTCGCCGGTGATCTCATGCAGATGAAGACGGCGTCCGGGTTTTTCGGCTAGTGATTGCAGCAGGGAAAGGAAGTTGCCGGCATACATCTCGGCCTGAGCCGGTGAATAACGTTCGGTGAACTGAAGTTCCACACGCCAGCTGCCGTTCAAACGCTGACAGCAGAGCCGCAGCTTCGCCGGCGAGGTATAGGCGTAGAGATCCGAAAGCGTAAAGCTTGCAGCACCCGCTTCGAATTCCGCGTCCGCTTCAAAGCACGCGAAGGCGAATGAGTTTTCCCTTGTGCCGTGCGGGGCGTGCGTGTGGCGCAGCGCCGCGTCACCCAGGGCCTTGCGGTTCGTCGACAGCAGTTCTGAAAAACCAATCGCCTCAGGGTCGAGCGTCGTAACCAGCGGAACTGTTGCTTCGAAGAGCCCTACCGCGTTTTGCAGCTGTGCCTGAGCGCGTGGATCGATGCTGACCTGAAGTTCTATCTGCTGCTGCTGGCTCAGCCGGGAAAGCACGGTCTGCCAGGCTGCCAGGAAGACGTCGTTCAGGGTCGCGTCCTGATCGCGAGCCCAACTCTCAAGCTTTTCCGAAAGTTCATTTGGAATGCAGGCGAGGTGCCGCTTCGGATTCGTATGTACCAGCGGCGCGGCTTTCTCGAATGGAAGAACGATTTCAGGCAGCGAGCCTGACTTCTGCTGTTCCCACCACCCCTTTGCGTCCTGCGAAGCATCGTCGGTTGCAGCAAGCAGATCCTGCTGCCAGGCGGCGTAATCGGCGTACTGCGGCGGCTCGGGCAGGTCCCCGCTGCCGGGAGAATAAAGCGATGCGAGCTCTTGAGTGATCAGTTGAAGTGACGGTCCATCCGCACACAACACGGGGAGGCGAAGCTGCAGCACATGACGCTCGCTGCCGAGCACGGCCAGCGTCGCGTGCAGGACGGGTCTGTGTTCTGCATCGATTGGCCGCCGGTGCTGCTCGAGCGCCTTCTCCAGCGCGGCGCTTTGCTGTTCAACAGGACAGTCGTGCAAGTCGATCTCGTTCCACGCCGGCGCTGCTTCATCGTGGATGACTTGCAGCGGCACGCCACTGTGCCGCTCGAAGGTGGTACGCAGGATTTCGTGCCGGGTGGTGAGCGCGTGCAGCGCGGTCTTCAGGTGCGCCGTATCGAGCGCGCCTTCAATAAGGATGCGGCATTCGGATTCAAACGGCAGCCCCGTGCGTGCCTGAATTGAGAGCAGGCGCGCCTGCGCCGGAGAAATTTGAAACGCGGTAGTGGCTGACTGCGGCATGTGGCTTCAATCCTTAAAGCGGACACCAAATGTGGCGGTGCAATCAGCGCACCGGCCCGGAGCTGCCCATCATCTGACCCATGGCGACGACGATCTTGCGCGGGCCCGAAAACGGATCGCGCGCGTGCGCCGTGAGCATGTTGTCGAGCAGCGCCATGTCTCCGCTCTGCCACTGGAAACGAACTGCCGCTTTCTCGTAGGTCTCTCCGATATGCTGCATGATCTCGTCGGAAATAGGCGAGCCATCTCCGAAGTACGCATGCCTCGGAAGGTCTTCTTCGGCGAACAGTTGCCGCAGGGAGCGGCGCACGTCGGCATCGAGGCAGGCGACGTGGTGGAGCTGGACCTGGTTGAAGAATGTCTCTTCACCTGTGCGCGGATGTGTGTGAACGGCCTTGCAGACCTGGCGCACGCGCAGGCGGTTCTGCCCTGTCCATTCGCACGTGGCGTAGCTCTGGCGACAGGCTTCTTCGACGGCGGCCTTGTCCTCCGTCTGGAAGAAACGCTGCCAGCTGACGTCGAAGCCTTCATGGAAGTTGCGCACGTACATCACACCCTTCTTGCGGAAGCTTTCCACAACGCCGGCATCGAGCAGCTTCAGCACGCCGCGGCAGTCAAGCAGGGGGGTGCAGCCGCCTTCTTTTGCAGCCTGAACGCAGAAAAACGAAATCTTGAGCGGCCATTCGTGCAGATGGGAGCTCTCGTTGTGATAGAGGATCATCTTGTCGTTCGGGTAAGGCGTTGAGGCGTAAATTTTGTCGCTCGCCCCGGCGCGCGGCAGATCGCCGTACTCGCCGTAGAGCTCGCCATAAATATTCAGTGCTACGCGTTCGAAATCGGCTGGCGTGACAAGATTGAAGCCGCGGAAGAGTATGGCTCCATGCTTGAGTAGGGATTCTTCGATGCGCGCCAGATTGCTTTTGGCCCATTCGGCCAGATCGGCGTTCCCGAGGTTCGGCTCGATGACGAGCGGAAGCAATTGGTCCGCGCTGAGCGTGGAGGTTTTAACGACATCAATGGAGCTGATATTTACGGCTTTGCGGCGCCCCATGATCGGAGGTGATTTGATGTCACTTTTGGTCGAAGGCAGATTTGAATTCATTCAACACGCTCCAATAGTTTTGCTTGCACATGTCGCCGATCAGCAGAGCTGAGTCCGGTTATTGCTGGCGATAGTGGGGAAATATTCCCTTACCGTTCCATACGCTCCGCTGTCTTCAAACCCTGTACCTCGAAAAAAAAACAGCTTCTCGCGCAGGCTTCTGGTCATCGCGACGATTACGGGTGCACATTACAGCGCATATTGAGGCAGAACTTGTCGTCGAGTTTTTTTTCAACAGCGCTCGTTGTGTAAGGCGTTGTTCCCATGGCCATAGCGGCAGGACTTCTACAAAGAAGACAGATTTGCCTGCTGGTGCATGAGTTGCATCAGGTCGTACGTCGGGGAGCAGTGAAACGTTTATACAACCAGACACTGCAGGACTATTCGTATCGCGGCAATGAGTGGAGCTATCGATGCAGGATTCATCTGTCAGGCCGGCCTCATCTAGTGCCGACTTACGGGCGCTTCAGAAACTTCGCATGGCCAAAACGTCTGCGCCACGCCAGCAGATGCTGATCAAACACGACCCGGAACGCCAGCTGTACCCGCTTTCATTTGCGCAGAACCGCCTCTGGTTTCTTGATCAATACGAGCCCGGCAGTGTTCTGTTTAATGTCCCGCAGGCCACGCGCCTGCGCGGTAAGCTCAATATCCTGGCCTTGCAGAATGCCCTGGACGCTCTCGCGGCTCGTCATTCAGTCTTGCGCACCACTTTTGTCAGCGTCGATGGTGTTCCGCAGCAGCGTGTGCTCCGCGATGTCCACGTGCCGCTGACGCAAAGTGGGCTTCCCCATGTCAACGCCGAAGAGCGCGAACGAGAACTGCTGCGCCAGCTTAATGCGGAAGCGCGCCGGCCCTTCAGCCTCTCCAAGGATCTGCTCTTTCGCGCGCATCTGATCAGAATCGACGCGCGTGATCATGCGTTGCTGCTGACGCTGCATCACATCATCAGTGACGGCTGGTCACTTGGAATTCTCAATCATGAGCTCTCGGTGTTTTACAATGCCTTTGCCGCCGGGGTGCAGCCGGACCGTCCTGCGCTGCCGCTGCAGTTCTGCGATTTTGCGCTGTGGCAGGAAAGCTGGATGAACGGCGGAGGCCTGGAAGGCGAGCTGAGTTATTGGAAGGAGCGGCTCAGCGGAGAGCTTCCGCTCCTGGAACTTCCGGTCTCAAAGCCGCGTGCAGCGCTGCAGACCTACAACTGTGCTATTGCAACTGAGACGTTTCGAGGCGGCAAAGCGCTTAAGAATTTTTGCGAGCGCGAAGGCGTCACGCTCTACATGGCCCTGCTCGCCGCCTTTCACGCGGTGCTGCACCGCTACACTTCGAGCACAGATATCCTGACGGGCTCGCCGGTCGCCGGACGTCACCGGAGCGAAACGGAGCCGCTGATCGGGCTATTCGTGAACATCCTGGTTTTCCGCGGCGATTTGTCCGGCAATCCGACGTTTCGCGAACTTCTCAAGCGCACCCGCGATCTGACGCTCGGCGCATTTGCCCATGCGAACGCGCCGTTTGAAAAGCTCGTTGAAGTGCTTCAGGTTCCGCGCAGCCAGAGCCACTCGCCTGTTGTCCAGGTGCTCTTTGCCCTGCAGAACACACCGCTCGAGACACTGAAACTCGACGAGCTGACGGCGACGCCGGTGCGCCTTCCAGAGACGGCGGCAAAATACGATATCACTCTTTCGGTCCGCGAGTCCCTCGACGGGCTGGATCTCACCCTGGATTACAACACGGATCTATATGAGCACGACGCCATGGAGCGGCTGCTGCAGCACTATGTCATGTTCCTGCAGAATGCGCTGCTCGATCCGGACGTGCGAGTTGAGAGCATTCCACTGCTGAATCCGGCGGAGAAGAAACTGCTTCTGGAAACATGGAATCAGAGCAAAACCGAGATTCCCGCCGGAGCGTGTGTTCAGGAACTCGTCGAGGCGCAGGTTCGCAGAACTCCGGATGCGATCGCCGTGCGATTCGGTTCGGAAGCGTTGACCTATTCACAGCTGAACGCGCGAGCCAATCAGCTGGCTCGCCAGCTTCAGGCGAAGGGTGTCAAAAGCGGATCGCTGATTGCCGTCTGCGTTGAACGCTCCCTGGATATGCTCACGGCGGTGCTGGCGACGGTAAAAGCCGGCGCGGCCTATCTGCCGCTCGATCCTGAACACCCGGGCGAGCGCCTCGCGTACATTCTCGACGATGCGAACGTTGCCCTGCTGCTTACGCACAGCCACGTCCTCGCCAAACTGCCGGCGACATCAGCAGCCACATGTGTGATCGATACGGAACGTCAGGCGTTTTCGCGGCTACCGGCGCACGATCTCGAGCTTAAGTTCTCAAACAGGAATCTGGCGTACGTGATCTATACTTCAGGCTCAACAGGAAAGCCGAAGGGTGCCGGCATCGATCATCGTGCGGTCGTCAACCTTTTCACATCTCTGCGTGAGAAGCCGGGCATCACTTCTTCTGACATCCTTCTTGCAACAACGACACTTTCGTTCGATATCGCTACGCTCGAGATGTTCTTGCCGCTTACAGTCGGCGCATGCATTCACATCGTTCCGCGCGAAGTTGCCATAGACGCGCGCAAGCTTGCGGATGCGCTGGAGTCGTCAGACGCGACGATCATGCAGGCCACACCGGCAACCTGGCGCATGCTGACCGGCTCAGGCTGGCAGCCGTCAAGACGTATCAAGATGTTCTGTGGCGGAGAAGCCTTATCGCCCGAACTCGCCGGCCAACTTCTCAAGCGCAGCACGGCGCTTTGGAACATGTATGGTCCGACTGAGACAGCGATTTACTCGGTGATTCACAAAGTCGAGTCGGTAAGCAGGAACATCGCCATCGGGAGGCCTGTCGCGAACACGCGGCTGTACCTGCTGGATCAAGCCATGCAGCCAGTGCCGCTGGGCGTGAACGGCGAACTGTACATCGGCGGGTTTGGACTGGCGCACGGCTATCTGCGCCGGCCGCGTATGACCGCCGAACGCTTTGTGCCGGACCCGTTCAGCACCGAGCCGGGGGCAAGGCTCTACCGAACGGGCGACCTGGCGCGCTACCGATCCGACGGAAACATTGAGTATCTCGGCCGCATCGATCACCAGGTTAAAATTCGCGGGTTCCGCATTGAGCTGGGCGAAATCGAAGCGGCGCTGACGCAGCACAGTGCCATTCGCTCGAGCGTCGTCGTCGCTCGCACGGACGCATCCGGCGAGCCGCAGCTTGCCGCGTACGTCGTGGCTCGCGAGGGCAGCGTCATTCCGCCCGCGTCCGAACTGCGCACCTTCTTGTCGCGAACACTTCCCGCGTACATGGTCCCTGCCTTCTTTATTGTGATGGAGGCACTGCCGATTTCGCCGAATGGGAAAGTGGATCGAAAAGCGCTTCCCGTTCCCGACTCCAGCAGCCTGCGCGCGCAGGCGCCTCTCACGCCAGCGCGTAACGAAACAGAACAAGCGCTAGTCGAAATTTGGCAAAGCGTTCTGCGCGTAGACCGGGTTGGCGTTTTTGACAATTTCTTTGAGCTCGGCGGCCATTCGCTGATTGCGACACAAGTGGTTTCGCGCATTCGCGATCAGCTGAAAGCTGAGCTGTCGATCAAGGACTTCTTTGCAGACCCGACAATCGCAGCGTTGGCGCTGCGCATTGGCGGGCAGGCAACACCGGCGGCGCTCAGCCCGATTCCACGCCAGTCTGCCAGTGGGGCGGCGCCTCTTTCGGCTGCACAGCAGCGGCTCTGGTTCCTGGAACAGCTTGAGCCGCTCACGCCGCTTTATAACGTTCCGTTTGCTCTGCGCATAAAAGGCGAGCTGGATACTGCAGCGCTGTACAAGTGCCTGAACGCCCTGGTTCAGCGTCACGCAGCATTGCGCACGCGTTTCATCTCCGAAAATGGTGTGCCTGCTCAACTGGTTCTCGATTCAGCAGAGCTGGTTGTGGCCGAGACATACCTCTATCACGTGCCTCAGCTCGAACGCGAACACGAACTGCAGCGCCTGCTTGCTGACGAGGCGCATCGCCCGTTCGATCTCACCGCGGATCTGCTCATTCGCGCCACGCGTTACGAAATCGATAAGACGGATCACGCGTTGCTTATAGTGATGCATCACATCGTCTGCGACGCATGGTCCATCAGCATTCTCAAGCACGAACTGAGCGCCTTTTATGAGCACTTCGCGTTCGGGGCGACGCTGCAGCTGCCTGAACTGCCGATTCAGTACAGCGATTATGCAATCTGGCAGCGTGAGCAGAACATTGAGGCGCAACTGGAGTACTGGAAGAAGAAACTGGCGCCGCCATTGTCCGTGCTGGAACTTCCGATTGCTCGCGCTCGGCCCAAAATCCGCACCAACCAAGGCGCCTGGTCGCGGCACGTTCTCGGGCATGAACTCAGCCAGGCGGCAGCGGCACTCTGCGAACGCGAAAAGCTCACGCCTTTCATGCTTTTCCTCGGCGTATTCCAGATGCTCCTTCAGCGTTACAGCGCGCAGAACGACATTGTTGTCGGAACACCCATAGCGGGTCGCAATCGTCTCGAGACCGAGAAGCTCGTGGGATTTTTCGTCAACACCCTGGTGATCCGCAGCGATCTGTCAGGCAAAGCGACATTCCGCGAGCTGCTTGAACGCGTTCGCGAAACGTCGCTCGAGGCTTTTGCGCATCAGGACGTCCCATTCGAGAAGCTCGTGGAAGAGCTTGCGTCTGCGCGTGATCGCAGTCACACGCCGCTGTTCCAGGTGATGTACATGTACCAGCAGAGTCCGGGCGAGAACTGTCCTCTGTCCAATCTTTCTGTCTCTCCGATCAGCCTGGCCTCGCGTACCGCAAAGTTCGACATGATGCTCGTTGTAAAAAACACGCCGGCGGGATTTGAAACGGCGATTGAATACAACACCTCGCTTTTCGACGCTGCCGTCATCGACCGCCTGCAGGAGCACTTTGAGCTGCTGCTTTCGGAAATGACGCGCGATGTCAACCAGTTGGCCGCGGGCGCAAGCCTGCTCACCGCAAGCGAGCGCAAACTGCTTGCGTCGTGGAACCGGACGCAGACGGCGTATCCGCGGCACGCGAGCATTCACGAACTCTTTGAAGCACAGGCGGAGCTTACGCCGCAACGCGTGGCCCTGACCTCAAGTGATCTGTCGGTCCGCTATGGCGAGTTGAACGCGCGCGCAAACCAGTTGGCGCATCATCTGATTGCATTAGGCGTGCAGCCGGAAGAGATGATCGCGCTCAGCATGGACCGTTCTCTTGAGATGGTGATTGCAATCCTCGCCATACTGAAGGCCGGCGGCGTTTACGTACCGCTGGACCCCGCGTACCCGGCAGAGCGCCTGAACTTTATGCTGCAGGACACGCGCGCAGCGATCATTCTGACGCAGGAAAAGTACGCTCGAAGTCTGCGCGAGCGCGCGACGCATGTCCTGAGCGTCGACACGCTATGGAATCAGCTCGGCGGCAAAGCGCGCACGAATCCCGATCGCAGCGTTCGGGCTGATAACCTTGCGTATGTGATGTACACCTCGGGCTCGACGGGCCGGCCCAAAGGCGTGTGCGTGACACACCGCGCTGTCGTCCGGCTCGTGAAAAACACAAACTTTGCCAACTTCGGAAGCGAACAGGTGTTCCTGCAATCGGCGCCGATTTCCTTCGATGCCTCAACACTTGAACTCTGGGGACCGCTGTTGAATGGCGGGCGCCTGGCCCTCTTCGCGGCAGAGACCTCGCGGCTGGATGAGCTCGCGCAGACCATTGAGGAGCAGCAGGTCACGACGCTCTGGCTGACGGCGGGGCTGTTCCATCAAATGGTCGAGACTGATCTTAAAGCGCTTGCGTCTGTGCGACAGCTGCTCGCCGGCGGCGATGTGCTATCTCCCGAGCATGTCCGGAAAGCGCTGGACCACCTGCCCGACTGCCGGCTGATCAATGGCTATGGTCCCACCGAGAACACGACATTTACCTGCTGTTATACGATTCCGCATTCGCTGCCGCCGGGGATGTCTGTACCGATTGGTACGCCGATCTCGAATTCTGAAGTCTACATTCTTGATCGCAATCTTGAACCGGTTCCGATTGGCATTCCCGGCGAGCTGTACATCGGAGGCGATGGGCTCGCGCGCGGATACCTCAACCGGCCTGAGCTGACCGCCGATAAGTTCGTGCCCAATCCGTTTTCATGCGAGCCTGGTGCGCGCATGTACCGCAGCGGCGACCTAGCGCGTCATCTGCCTGACGGCGCCATCGAGTTCCTGGGTCGTATTGACAACCAGGTGAAGATCCGCGGCTTCCGCATCGAGCCAGGCGAGATTGAATGTGTACTGACCCAGCACCCGCATGTGCGTGAAGCGGCGGTAATCGTGCGAGAAGATACGCCCGGAGATAAACGCCTTGCCGCGTACTACTGCCTGCAGAAGGAAACCACAGCCGACGAACTGCGGCGATTCCTGGCCGAGCGGCTTCCGCAGCACATGATTCCAGCTGCATTCGTGCATCTGGATAAGCTGCCGCTGAATCCAAATGGCAAAGTCGATCGTGCCGCGCTGCCTGCGCCAAAAAATGTGATCGATGGAAACAAGCCAGACGAGCGCCCGTGGCTCCCGCTGCAGATTCAACTTGCTGAAATCTGGGAGAAGATGCTCGGCGTTAAGGGCATTGGAGTGCGCGACAACTTCTTCGAACTCGGAGGCCATTCTCTGCTGGCGGTGCGTATGATCAGCCAGGTCGAGCAGACGTGCGGCAGGCGTATTCCGCTTGCGGCGCTGTTCGCTGATCCGACCATTGCTGGAGTAGCCGAGGCCCTGCTGAGCGCTGCTCCCGACGACGAGCAGAGCCTTCTGGAAGTTCAGGCCGGCAATGGTGGGACGCCGCTGTTCTACCTGGATGGAGATTTGCTCGGCGGCGGATTCTACTGCCGCAAGCTGGCATCGCATCTGGGCAGTGCACAGCGTTTTTACGCGCTGCGGCCTGGTGCGCTGAAACTGCCGCTGCAGTCCATTGAGAAGCGCGCCGCGGAAAATATCGGGCAAATCCGTGCCCTAGTGCCGCACGGTCCTTATCGCATTGGCGGCTTCTGCGCCGAAGCGTTGGTCGCTTACGAAATGGCGCGGCAGCTGCGGCGTGCAGGCGAGCAGGTGGAAAGCCTTGTTCTGATTGATCCAACCACCGTTTATCGCAGTGAGCGGGCCGCGCAGCGTCTGCTGAAGTTCTATGCCAAGCTGGCAGGACTTTCCCAGGACCAGAAGTACCGGCGATTGAAACGATGGATTGGCCGCGTCAGCCGCTTGCGTCGCTGGGTTTCCGGCAACGCTGACAACGAAGGCGACGTGCTTCTGAAGATGACACAGCATGCTCTGGCGCAGTCACTCCACGTCTTGCGTGCGAAGAACCCGCACGTCGATGGGGGACAAGGTGACGTGCTCGGCGCTCATCTGTGGGCTGCGTGCGACTATGCTCCCGGCGCTTATGACGGCCGCGTCACGCTGATTCTTTCCGGAGAAATCGCGCGCCGCTCGCCGGAAATCACGTCGACCTGGGCCCGCCGCACGACTGATCTGCAATCCAGTGTTATTCAGGGTGAGCACCTGGAGATCGTTACCCGAAACGTTGCCCAGCTTGCCGCCGCCATGCAGCGTGCTTTTCCAACGAACGTTATTGAATCAACCTCTCGAGGGTAAATGTGTGAATCTGACTGTCTGCACGTTATTCGAAAAGGATTATCACTTTGGCGTTGGCGCTTTCACCAACTCACTGGTGAAGTCCGGCTACAAAGGTGTGCTCTGGGCGGGCCACCGCGGCGGCCTTCCGGATTGGGCGCGTCCGGTCGTATCGACTGCGCGATTTGACGAATTCAAAGTCAATTCCGATTGCAGCATTCGTTTTGTGCCTCTGAAGACTCCCGACCATCTGGCCAGCTACAAGCCGGTGTTCATGCGCGACCTGCTCGACGAATATCCAGACCATGACGCGGTAGCCTATTTCGATCCCGACATCATCATCCGCTGGCGCTGGAATTTCTTCGAGGAATGGGTGCGCTGCGGCGTGGCGATCTGCGAGGACGTGAACTCCCCAGTTCCCGAAAACCACCCGCTGCGCATGGCCTGGCGCAGATACTGTTCAGAGCGGGGCATCACTCTTCATTCGAGAACGGACGTTTATGCCAATTCCGGTTTCATCGGAGTCACACGCGCAAACCGCACGTTTCTTGTTGAATGGCGGCAGATGCTGGAACTGATCGCGCCGGCCGTTCCCGGAGGACTCACGCGTTTCGGACTGAAAGATCGAACGTACCCATTCCACATTGTCGACCAGGACGCCTTCAACATGGCACTGATGAAGACGCCCTGCCCAATCAGCCTCATCAGTAAGGACGGAATGGACTTCGCGCCGGGCTACACGATCATGTCGCACGCGGTTGGCCCGCATAAGCCCTGGCGCAAGCAGATGATCTGGCGCGCGCTCGGCGGCTTGCCGCCATCGGGAGCGGATAAAGGCTATTTCGATAATGCCAAAGCCCCGATCCGGCTGTATTCCGATGCCGCGCTGTTTCACAAGCGCCTCAATCTGACACTGGCTTCGCTGCTGGGTCGGATTATCCGGCGCGCCTGAGCGATGCTCATCCGTGCATTTCAGCACAACAGCTTTCGCAAGCTTTCACACCACCCGCTGCGGCGGGTGCATTGTCCACGCTGAAACCCTCAGCGAGTGCTCTTTTGCCTCACTGAAATGGCAGCGTGCCTGCTCCTGAGCGGGCTGAGCAATCTGCGGCGAGGCGTGCTATTTGCTCCCTTCTTTGTCTGCAGTCGCCGTACGGGGGGAGGGGAGTCTCGATGAAAGCGGCGCCACATATACCGGCGGTAAATACATCGGTGCTCTCGGCCGACGAAGCACCGTCGATGCTCGCTGACGCGGCAAACGCTCCCAGTTATTTCAATATGATCAAGAAGCGCTGGCGGCTGATCATGCTGCTCTCAACGCTTCTGTTCGTGGCGTGTCTGCTGGCGATTCTGCAGGTTCCCACCCAATACCAGGCTGATGTGCTTGTTGTGTTGCATCCGGGCCGGCTGATAGCGCCAAACAATGCCCCCAGCGGCGTTGCGCCTGACTTCAAGTCCAAGCTGGATACGTTGCGTGAACAGGTTGAAAGCCGGCGTACGCTCACGGATGTGCTTAGAAAACGCAACCTGCTCCCGCCAAACTTGAGCAACCTGCAGGAGCAGAGCCTGCTTGGGTCCGTTCGCAAAGCCATCACGTTGAAGATTGACAAAAGTTCGTTCCGGCTGTTGTTCGAACATCGCGATCCGCAGACCGCCGCGGACGTGGCAAACGATCTAGCCAGAAAATACATCGATGAAAATGCCCGTCTTCGCAACGAGAGCCTGAATAAGACGGCCGAACTGATCGACAGCCAGATCGCACACCTGGAAGCACAGGTCAAAGAGAATGCCGAGTCGCTTCAGCGCTTCCGGCTGGAAAACATGGGCTCCATGCCCGAGGACGTTCCGGCCAACCAGGCGCTGCTGATTTCGCTCACCAACCAGCTGGCGCAGGGGGAAAGCGCGCTGGCGTCCGACATTCTGCGCCGGCGCCAGCTCGAAGAACGCCTCGCCGAAACCATTCGAAAAGAGGTCGAACAGCGCCAGATCGCGCTCGCCAAACTCATACATTCACTCAATCATTTCCAGGCCTTCATTGAAGAAAACGGAATCAACAATGTTCTCGCGTCGCTCACGCCACCCGCAACCGGCACGGGTAACACGCAGAACGTCAGCGCCAGCACTGATGTTCCGAAACCGGAAAAGAGCTCCATCCTGGAAACGGCTGCGGCTGCCGGAAGCTTTGAAGTGGATCCGGAAGTCCAGGTCCTTAAAGAGCAGCTTTCGATCAAGGTGCTGGCCGTAAAAAATGCCGAGCAGCAGCTTGCCAGCCTCGCGGATTTGCGCCGTAAGGGCATGCTCTCTGAAGTTGCTTTTTCGCGCGCGCAGAATGATGTGGAACGGGCCAAGAGCGAGTTGCGGATGCAGCAGGCGCAGGCGGCGATGCTGCGCGCTTCGCTTCAGGACCGGCAGAAGAAGACCGAATCCGACCTGGCGGCGCTTGATCAGCTGCAGCAGCTCTGGAACCAGGCGCTGCTGAAAATACAGGAGTTCGAAAACCTTCAGCGCACGGCTGCCAAGGCGGATGCCGCCATGCTGCCCGACGACGCAAGCGAGCAGAGCGCGATTGCTTCAGAACTTTCGTCGGTGCGGCGCGTGCAGCTGATGCTTTCCGTCTCGGATGTTCGCGGCGAACTGGGGCGTTTGACCCAGGAATTTGAGAACACCATCTCGAGTATCGCGCGGCAGCGCAATGGCGCCATTCGCATGAAGCGGCGCATGGATGAACTGGACCAGCGTCTGAACAACTCGGCGCGCGTGCAGGTGGAACTGCCTGAAATGCTGCGGCGCAACAAGACGCTCATCGATCAGTACGAATCCATGCTCAAGTACAAGATGCAGACAGAGATGGCGATGAGTGTCGAAGATCAGCAGGAAGGCGAACGCATGCAGATCTGGGATCCGGCCGTGGTGCCTGCCACGCCGTCCCGTCCGAATTACCCGTTCCTTCTTGCAGGGGCGATTGTCGGTTCGCTGGCCACTGCACTGGCGCTGGCGCTGCTGCTTGGTTCGTACGAATCGATTCTCATGATGAGCCGTTACCTGAATGCAGATGATCTGCGTGCGCATACTGGCGTAGAAATTCTGGGCTCCATCGGACAAGTGGGACGTGTAAGCGTGCCGCCGAACGTGCCCCGTTCCAGTGCGCCCGTGGTTGCTTTGCACAGTCCACATCACCCTGTCGCCCGGCAATTCGTGGATTGCTGCTGCCTGATGCTGAAATCAGGCGCGCCGCGTGTGCTGGCGGTCTGCAGTGCCGTTCCAGGCGATGGCAAATCGTTTGTGGCGGCAAACATCGCCGCGGCCCTTGCCTTGACCTCCCGTACGCCGACGCTGCTGGTGGATGGCGACCTGCGCTCGCCCAGCCTGCATCGACTGTTTGCCGTTCGCAATCACCTCGGGCTTTCCGAAGCTGCCGACGGACGCCAGCTTGATATTCACCGCCTGCCGATCCAGGCTCCCGCCGATCTGCGGCTGGTCACTGCCGGCGCGGCACGCAATCACAGCAGTGTCGTGCTCAGTGGATCCAAGGTCCAGGAACTGCTCCGCACGCTTCGCTGCGGCGAAATGAGACCGTTGATCGTGCTCGACACGCCGGCTCTCAGCAGCGGTCCCGACGCGGACCTGCTACTGGATGGCGTCGATGGCGTGCTGCTGGTAGTGCGCCGGAACCATACTCCGATCGCGGACTTGACTCGCGTCCTGAGACGCATTCCACGCGAAAAACTCAAAGGCATTCTGTTTAACTACGATCAACCTGAATGACGTGATCCTATGTTGAGTGATGCATTGGAATTTTATCAAACCACAATGAAAACTTTAAAAATGGCCAAGCTCCAGGACTTAAGCGCCTTCAGACTGCCCGCGAATTTTCGCGGCCGGCCTGAATGGTATGTGCAGCTCTGGTGGCTGGTGCAAAGCACGCTCTTCGCGCTGTCTCCGCAGTTCATGTATGGCTGGAGGCGTTTTCTGCTGCGCTGTTTCGGGGCGCGCGTAGGCAAGGGCGTAATAATCCGCCCCAGCGTCAAGATTACCTATCCCTGGAAGGTCAGCATCGGCGATTACTCGTGGGTCGGAGATGACGTCGTTCTGTACTCACTGGGTGAAATCGAAATCGGCAGCAACTCAGTTATTTCCCAGAAGTCCTATCTGTGCACCGGAAGCCACGATTTCAACGCGCCGCATTTCGACATCTTCTCGCGAAAAATCACCATTGCCGATGAAGTCTGGGTAGCGACCGATGTTTTCATAGCGCCTGGAATCTCAATCGGACGCGGTGCCGTCGTTGGAGCTCGGAGCAGCGTCTTTAAAGATATCCCTGAATTAATGCTCGCGGTCGGAAATCCCGCTGCTCCTGTTCGCCCGCGTTGTGTCAGCCAGGAGGCTCGCGCGTGCGCATATTGATTTACGGGTTGAATTACGCGCCGGAATTAACGGGCATTGGCAAATACAGCGGTGAAATGGCAGAGTGGCTTGCAGCCGAAGGCCATGAAGTCCGCGTCGTAACCGCGCCGATGTATTACCCGGCCTGGCGCATCGGAGCCGGCTTTTCCGGCACCACCTACGCTTCTGAACTTCGCAGCGACGTGAAGGTCATACGCTGCCCGTTGTATGTTCCCCAGCGGCCCTCCGGAGCAAGGCGGATGCTGCATCTATTTTCCTGGGCTGCCTCGAGCCTGCCGGTCGTGCTCTGGCAGGCACTGCGCTGGCGTCCGGATGTGGTGCTCACTGTCGCGCCAACCTTCTTCTGCGCACCGGCGGCGCTCGCAGCCGCACGGATCGGCGGTGCGCAATCGTGGCTGCATCTCCAGGACCTCGAGATCGATGCCGCTTTCGAGCTCGGATTGCTGCCTGAGAAGCTCAAGCGTCTGGCCTATACACTTGAACACAAATTGCTGCGCTGCTTTGGGCGGATTTCAACTATCTCATCGCGGATGCTCGACAAAATTCATTACAAAGGCGTGCCGCGCAGCCGTCTGTCGCTCTTCCGCAACTGGGTGGATACGACATCGATTTTCCCCTCAAAGCCGAGTGCCTGTCTGCGCGAGAAACTCGGCCTGCCCGAGAACAAGATCATTGCGCTGTACTCAGGAAACATGGGAGAAAAGCAGGGCCTAGAAATCATCCTGGATGCCGCGCGCGAGCTATCGGCTGAGCCGCGCATCCATTTTCTTCTGTGCGGAGATGGTGCAGCGCGCGAGCGGCTTGTAAGCCAGGCTGAAGGGCTTGCGAATGTTTCCTTTGCACCATTGCAGCCGCTGGATCGCCTTAACGATCTGATGAACCTGGCGCAGATTCATTTGCTGGTGCAGCGACCCGGTGCCGCCGATCTGGTGATGCCGTCCAAACTCGCGACAATTCTGGCCTGTGGCGGGCCTGTGGTTGCCACTGCGGCGCCCGGAACTGAACTTTCGCAAGTGGTGATGGACGCCGCGGGCGTTTTATGCCCGCCGGGTGACTCCAGACAACTCGCCGCTTGCATCCGGCAGCTGGCCGAAGACCCCAGTCTGCGCGGCCGCATCTCAGCGCAGGCACGACAGTATGCCGAAAAGCACCTTGGAAAAGAACAGATTATGAAGGCTTTCGAGGCAGATATGAGCAGCCTGTGCCGTGGAGTGGCCTTGTATGTGCCTGAATCGGCTGAGTCAGCGGTGCGGGTGAAGTCTTAGTCTTTTATTTATTTACTCTATCGAGCAACACAAACACTAATGAGCAACTCGACTGCAGCTATATCCGAAGTACCGGCAATCCACGATATTGCAAAAAAGGCAAAGCCGGCACAGAAATTCACGCTTGAGATCAAAGCCTCAAAGGGCTGGGTGGCGTTGAATTTCAGAGAATTCTGGAATTACCGCGAACTGCTTTATTTCATGGCGTGGCGCAACGTCATGGTGCGGTACAAGCAGACTCTGCTGGGTGTCTCATGGGCGATTCTACAGCCGTTCATGACGATGATTGTCTTCAGTATCTTTTTCGGCAAATTGGGAAAAATTCCTTCTGACGGAATTCCCTATCCGATTTTCAGCTATTGCGCGCTATTGCCCTGGCAGCTGTTTGCTCATTCGATGACCGAGTCGGGAAACAGCCTGGTGGCCAACCAGCACCTGATTACTAAAGTTTACTTTCCGCGACTATGTATTCCGACTGCTCCAGTCATTTCGGGTCTGGTTGACTTCGCCGTCGCCTTCATCGTCCTGATTGGAATGATGTTCTATTACGGCATTTATCCAGGCTGGGCGGTTGTTACGCTTCCCCTTTTTGTGCTGCTTGCCGCTTGTACATCCATGGCTGTGGGCCTCTGGCTTTCAGCCATGAACGCGATGTATCGCGACGTCCGTTACACGATCCCCTTCCTGGTGCAGCTCTGGATGTTCCTCACGCCCGTTGCCTACCCGGCCAGCATTGTGCCGGAGAACTGGCGCTGGCTGCACGGACTGAATCCAATGGCAGGCGTTGTTGAGGGCTTTCGCTGGGCGCTGCTGGGAAGGACAGAGCCGCCCGGCATCTCGCTGCTGGTCTCTATCGTGATGGTTATGGTGATGCTGGTCGGCGGGCTGTTCTACTTCCGCCGCATGGAAAAGTATTTCTCGGACCGGGTATAAACTAAAAATGTCTGAACTCGCATTGTCCGTCTGTGAACTCAGCAAACAGTATCGCATCGGAAAGCGCGCCTGGTACAAGACCTTCCGGGAGTCGCTTACGACAGTCGCCACATTGCCGTTGCGCAAGATGGGCATCATGCGCGACACGGATGAGGCCGCTGATTCCGAGCTGATCTGGGCGCTCAAGGATGTCTCGTTTGAGGTGAAGCGCGGCGAAGTCGTCGGTTTCATAGGAGCTAACGGGGCCGGCAAAAGCACGCTGCTGAAAATTCTGTCCCGCATCACCGAGCCGACAGAAGGCTGCGCGCGCATCAATGGGCGGGTAGGAAGCCTGCTCGAGGTCGGCACCGGCTTTCATCCGGAACTGACGGGCCGCGAAAACATCTTTCTGAACGGCGCAATCCTGGGAATGAAACGCGCCGAAATCCTGCGCAAGTTCGATGAAATCGTCGCTTTCTCAGAAGTCGGCAAGTTCATCGATACTCCGGTGAAGCACTATTCGAGTGGAATGTATATGCGCCTCGCCTTCTCGGTGGCAGCGCATCTCGATCCGGAAATCCTGATCGTCGATGAGGTGCTGGCTGTCGGCGACGCGCACTTCCAGAAGAAGTGCATGGGCAAAATGAGCGACGTGGCGGGGCAGGGGCGCACAGTGCTGTTTGTGAGCCACAATCTCAATGCCGTGGAACAGCTCTGCAACCAGGCCGTGCTGATGGAGCAGGGCAAGATCCGCATGCGCAGCCACGACGTTCGCTCCGTCATTAAGGCGCATCTGAATTCGTGCATGGGTGATTCTGCAGCATCCGAATGGCATTTCCGGTATGAAACCAAAGCCGATCCGTGGTTCCAGCCGCTTCATTTCCGCATTACCGATGCGGCCGGAAAAAGCGCACCGATGCCGTCTGGAAATGATCTTGAACATTGGCTGGAGATCGATGCCGAAGTGTGGCTTGTGGATCCCGCACTGAAAGTCGGTTACGTGATTCATGCGGATGATGGAACGCCGGTTTACCAGAGCTTCCATGTTGACGGCCCCGAAGAGAGCTGGCCGGTGCTCAGCGAAGGCAGGCATGTTTTCAGGACCCGGATTCCGCCGCGTTTTCTGAACGAAGGAACGTACCGCATAGAGCTCGTGGCGGCGCTGCATAACCGCCAGGATATCTTCCAGTCCGGCCGCAATGCTCCAACTATCTTCCTGACTATTCGCGGCGGCTTGAGCGATTCACCGTATTGGATGGCAAAACGTCCGGGGATTCTCGGACCGGTTATGGAATGGACTGTGCAAGCCAAGTGATGCGTTATTTCAGCGGACTGAATGATTTAGATGACGATTACTCAAATTGTTCCACAATTGCCGCCAGCGGTACATGGACTGGGTGATTACGCCTATAAAATCGGAAGTCAGCTGCGACAGCAGCATTCGATAGAGTCTCGCTATGTCATAACCGAGTCCAACTGGTGTGGAAATCAAAGCATTTCCGCTCACAAGCTCCGTTCGCATACGGCGTTCGAGTTGAATCAGGCTCTTCAGGAAAGCCGCAGCAACACGGTGTTGCTTCACTATGTAAGTTACGCTTATGCAACGCGAGGATGTCCGCTCTGGCTTTTAAACGGCATGCGGCAATGGCTTGCGGCAGACAGTGCCCGGCGACTGATCACGGTCTTTCATGAGCTCTACGCTTCCGGCCCCATCTACGGCAGCGCATTCTGGCTCTCGCCCATCCAGAAACATATCTGCAAGTCGCTCTTTGCGTTGAGCACCCATGCTCTGACGACCACGGCGATTTATCGCGACAAGCTGAGCAAATGGGGACATTCAGAAAAAATTACTGCAATGCCGGTGATTTCAAACGTGGGCGAAAGCGATGCGCCGCCAGCGCTGAGCGAGCGTGAGCGCAAACTGATTGTGTTCGGTTCGCGCCCGACCCGGTTGCGCGCGTACTCCCTGTCGAGGACGGCCATCGATCAGGCCTGCCGGATTCTGGCCATCGATGAAATCTGGGATATAGGCGCTCCGCTGCCCCAGGAACTGACGCATGGTTTGTCTGTGCCGTGCCGTGTGCTGGGACCGCTTCCGGCCGATCGCATTCACCTGTTAATGCAGCGCGCGCTCGCAGGATTTATCCACTACAAGCCCGGCTACTGGGCGAAATCTGGAATCTTCGCTGCCTACTGCGCGCATGGAATGCTGCCAGTCACTGCGCTGCCTGCTCGGCCTGATCTTGAGGGGTACGCCTCTGACCAGCTGAGCTGCGTAATCGATGGTGAGTCCCGATCGATCTGCGCCGAGCGCGCGCAGGGAATTGCTGCGGCAGCCTACGCGTGGTACCGCGGTCATGATATTGAATCATCTGCAGGGCGTATCGCCGGGCTCATCGCTAACGGGACGCATGAAAGAATACTTGCATCGGGAGGCGCGTGGCGATGAAAATTCTTTTTGCCACCCATGCGTTCTTCCCCTCGGTCGGCGGTATCGAGACCAATGCGCGCGTACTTGCGGGTGAATTCACACGGTTGGGCCACGACGTTCGACTCGTGACGCAGACTCCGGGTGCAAAAGCGGATGATTTTCCGTATCCGGTTATTCGCCAGCCTGCCGCGAAACAGTTAATCGAACAGATGAAATGGTGCGACGCGTTCTATCATCACAATATCAGTCTCGCGAGCGCCTGGCCGCTGCTGCTGCGCAATCGTCCCTGGATCATCTCGCATCGCACCTGGATCACCCGCCCGTGTGGACGGCTCGGCTGGCAGGACCGCCTTAAACGTGCGGTGCTGCGTGCGGCAACCAACATTTCAATCAGCCGGGCAATCGCCGAGCATCTGCCGGTGCCCTCACATGTCATCGGTAATCCCTATCAGCGCGAGGTGTTTCATCAGCTGGCGAATGTGCCTCGCGACAAGGAACTGGTCTTCGTCGGCAGGCTCGTGCCGGACAAGGGTCTCGAAGTTCTGCTGCAGGCTCTTGTGCGCCTCAAAGGAAAAGGACTCAAGCCACACCTGACGGTGATCGGTTCCGGACCGGGCGAAGCCACGGCGCGCGAGTTTATTCAATCTACCGGGTTGCAGAGCCAGGTGGAACTCGTTGGAACAAAAACCGGGCGTGAACTGGTTTATCTCCTGAACCAGCATCGCATCATGGTTGTTCCGTCGCTCTGGAACGAGCCCTTTGGTGTCGTGGCGCTGGAAGGAATCGCCTGCGGTTGTGTCGTCGTCGGGTCCGAGGGCGGCGGATTGAAGGATGCCATCGGTCCCTGTGGACTTACGTTCCCGAACGGCAGCGACGAAGCGCTCGCACGTGCTTTATGCGAACTGCTGACCGATCCGATTTCACTCGTCGTTTACCGATCTGCCGCTCGCGAACACCTCGCGCGCCACACTCCGGACAAGGTCGCTCGTTCGTACCTGCAGGTTTTCGAGAGGGCGCTGCAATGATCCTGCTCAGCCACCCGACAGGAAATGCAAATGTTCGAAATGCGCTGCTGGCGTTCGCGCGCGCGAATATTCTGAATGCCTTCTGGACATGCGTGCGCTGGGACGCCCAATCGCCGTTTAACCGTTTTCTTCCAGGAGGGCTGCGGGCGGAGCTTTCGCGGCGTTCCTATCCCCGCGAGATTTTGCTCCGCACTGTCTGCCATCCCTGGCGAGAGGCCGGCCGCCTGGTGGCGCAGCGGGCCGGCATGCACTGGCTGACGCGTCACGAACGCGGCGCGTACAGCGTCGACGCGGTCTACCGGGATCTGGACTCGCGCGTTGCGCGAGCGCTGCATCGCAGCACTGCCAGCACTGTTTATGCCTATGAAGATGGCGCGGCCGAAACCTTTCGCGTTGCCAACGACCTGGGCATTCGCACGATCTACGATCTGCCGATCGGCTATTGGCGCGCAGCACGCAAGATTCAGCAGGAGGAAGCGGCGCGGAAACCTGAATGGGCGGCCACGCTTCCGGCAAATCTTGACAGTGACGAAAAGCTTGCGCGCAAGGACGACGAACTTAAGCGCGCCCAGCGAATCATCGTCCCCAGCCATTTCGTTCGCAGAACTCTTGAGCTTGCCCCGGATCTGTCGGTTCCCATTGATGTGATTCCCTTCGGCGCGCCGGCCCTCAAACCGCGTGAAAACCGGCGCGGGCATGGCCGCACGCTGCGGGCTCTCTTTGTTGGAAGTTTGACTCAGCGAAAGGGACTCTCTTATCTTCTCGATGCTGTGAATGCGCTGCAGCCGCATATCAAGCTGACGCTGATTGGCCGGCCGGTGAAGATGTGCCGGCCTCTTGAGAAGGCACTGACGCAGCACCGCTGGATCGCCTCCGCTCCACATGAGCAGATTCTGAAAGAGATGGAGCGGCATGATGTTCTGATCTTTCCATCTCTTTTCGAAGGCCAGGCGCTGGTGATCCTGGAGGCGATGTCGCGTGGGATGGCAGTCATAACGACGTCTAATTCAGGCGGTGCGGATATCATCGATCCTGGCAGGGATGGTTTTATTGTGCCGATCCGCTCCGCCGCGGCTATCCAGGCGAAACTTGAAATTCTGTTATGCGACCGCGCCCGGCTGGAAGACGTCAGCTTTGCCGCGCAGTGCAAGGCCGCGACATTTACCTGGGAGAAGTACGGCGAGCGCTTGACGCGTGCGGTGCTTGAACGCGAACTTGCGGAGAGTGCATGAGCCGGCTCGTCTTTGCTGGAAAGCGCCCGGCGTCGTTTGCTGAGGTCGGCGTACGCACGATCAAAACGCTGATCTGGATCTACATTGTTCTTCTGGTGACTGAAGGCGCACTTCGGAAGTGGATTCTTCCGGAGTTATCCGCGCCGCTGCTGATCATCCGGGATCCGGTCGTTCTCTTAATCTATGTTATCTCAATTGCAGTCGGCATATTCCAGCGCGAACGGATGCTGATGGGAGTGCTGGTGCTGGCACTTTCGTTTACCATTGTCACCATCCTGGATCTGATGTTCGGCGACGCGAATCTGTTTGTTTCAGCCTATGGGCTGCGCACTTACTTTCTGCACCTGCCGCTCATTTTTGTCATCGGCTCGGTCTTTACGCGCAGCGATCTCGATCGTGTCGCGAAGGTGCTTTGCGTCATTGCGGTCCCGATGGCGCTGTTAATCCTGCTTCAATTTCAATCCGGGCCCGATCATATTTTGAATCGCACTTCCACCGGTGAGGGAACGCAAATCCCGTCCGCGCTGGGCCGCATACGCCCCGCGGGTACGTTTTCCTTTGTGACCGGAGTTGCTCAATTCTTCGCGCTCGTCACAGCTTTTGTCCTCTATGGAATTGCCTACCCGGGAAAATTGTCCAGGCCGCTGCTGCTTTCTGGCGGCATCTGCCTGTTGTTGTCGCTGGCGGTCTCAGGAAGCCGGACGACCATTCTTTCGTCGTTGCTGGTCTGCATCGCGTTTTTGTCAGGCTGCCTGGTGAAACCCCAGCTTGCGCGGCACGTTTTCCGCCTGCTGCTGCTGTTGTGTGTGGCTGCGGCTATTGCGGCGACGACGGAGGTTTTTCATGAAGGCCTGACGGTCATGTCTGCGCGCAGCGAATCAGCCAGCAAGTTCGAGGGGCAGGGCGGCTTGGCTGTGCGCATCATCAACACATTCGTCGGCCCGTTTTTGCTGATGGAAAGTACCCCGTTCTTCGGCTACGGCGCGGGAGTAGGCACAAATGTTGGTGCGCAATTGTTGACCGGCAGAGTGGCATTCCTGCTCGCCGAGGGCGACTGGGAACGCACCATTCTGGAAGTCGGGCCGCTGCTGGGTACTGCCTATCTCGCAATGCGCGTTTCCATCGTTTTATGGCTGAGTTGGCTTTGTGTTTGTAGGACGAGGAAAGGGGATTTGCTGCCGCTGCTGCTTCTTGGGGCGTGCGGACCGGTTTTTCTGAATGGTGGATTCGGCCAGGCGACCACGCTTGGGTTTGCCTGTCTGGGAACAGGACTGTGTCTAGCGGCCGCTAGAGGGCGTGTATCGAATGAACATCCTGCTGGTCGGAAACTATATTCCAGATGGCCAGGAAAGCATGCAGCGCTTCTGCAGCATGCTCAAGAGCGGTCTTGAAGGCCGCGGGCATAATGTCCGCGTGATCCAGCCACCGGCGTGGCTCGGTAATCTTCCGTTGCCGGGCCGGTTTGCAAAAAAGTGGCTGGGCTATGTGGATAAGTTTCTGGCCTTTCCGCGCCAGCTCAAGGCGGCTGCCGCGAAAGCGGACGTCGTTCACATCTGCGACCATGCCAATGCGATGTATATCAAGCACCTTGAACCCCGTGCGCTCGTGGTCACGTGCCACGATCTGCTGGCTGTGCGCGGCGCAATGGGTGAAGAGACGGACTGCGTCCCATCGCCGACGGGGCACGTACTGCAGCGCTGGATACTCAGCGGGCTGAACCGTGCTCCAGCGCTGGCGTGCGTATCCTCCTATACAAAGAGCGATGTCGAGCGTCTGCTTGCTCCGCGGCAGAGGCTGATCCGGCTTGTGGCCAACGGCCTGAACTTCAGCTACCGCGTGCTGAGACCTATGCAGGCGCGGGAGCGGCTCTCGCGATTCAAGATCGACTTCGAGACACCGTTTCTTTTTCATGTAGGCTCGGCGCAGAAACGTAAGAATCGTCCGGGGCTGCTTCGAATTTTTGCGCGGCTGAAGGATTCCTGGCGTGGCCAACTCGTTCTGGCTGGCGAGGGGCTGACTTGCGAGGAAACGCAGCTCGCCGCATCGCTGCGAATCAGCGCGCGCGTGAAGCACATCGGCAGCGTGAGCAATGAAGAGCTTGAAGCGCTTTACAACACGGCCTCGGCGCTTGTGTTTCCCTCACGCTTTGAAGGCTTCGGCTGGCCTATCATTGAGGCGCAAGCCTGCGGATGTCCGGTGGTCTGTTCCAATCGCTGCTCCATGCCAGAGGTCGCGGGTGCCGGCGCTCTGGTCTGCGATCCGGACAACGAGCGCGATTTTGCCGCGGCTGTTCTTTCCTTGTCGGACCCCTTCGTGCGCCAGGACCTGATCGAGAAAGGTTTTGAGAACCTGCGGCGTTTTGAATCGGGAAAGATGCTCGATGGTTATGTTGATCTTTACCGCGCCGTGCTGAAGGCAGCATAAATGAAGATTCTGCATGTACTTTCTTCGATAGATCCACGCCTGGGCGGTGTTGTCGAAGCCGTGCGCCGGCAGTCCGTCGGCTTGAAAGATGCCGGGCACAGCTGCGAAGTTGTCTGCACCGATTCTCCCGCATCAAAGCATGCCGCCGACTTTCCTGTGCCTGTCTATCGGCTCGGACCTGCGCGCGGAAAGTATGGATACACCCCGAGGATCATGAGCTGGCTTGCCGCAAACGCGCGGAATTACGATACCGCAATCGTGCACGGCATCTGGCAATTTCACAGCCTCGCAAGCCGCAACGCCTTCACCCGAGCGGGCGTGCCCTATTTTGTGTTCACCCACGGCATGCTTGATCCCTGGTTTAAGCGCCGCTTTCCATTCAAACATCTGAAGAAGTGGCTCTACTGGCCGTGGGCTGATTACCGCGCGCTGCGGGATGCTCAGGCCGTTCTGTTTACGTCTCAAGAAGAGTGTTCCCTGGCCCGCGAAAGCTTCTGGCTCTACCGCTGCCGTGAACGAATCGTGAGTCTGGGCATCACGGCGCCGCCCGAAAAGTGCGAGGCACAGCGCGAAGCTTTTGTCGCACGCTGGCCGGAAGTGCGAGGCAAGCGTGTGCTGCTCTTTTTAGGCCGTATCGACGTAAAAAAAGGCTGCGATGATCTTGTTGAGGCGTTTGCGAAAATAGCTGCTGACGACTTGCGCGTGCATCTTCTCATGGCCGGTCCGGACCCTTCCGGATTTGGAGCGCTGCTGCGCAACAGGTGCCGGGAACTGGGGATTGCGTCGCGTGTGTCCTGGGCAGGGATGCTGAGCGGCGAGATGAAGTGGGGCGCGTACCGCTGCGCTGACGCCTTCATCCTGCCCTCGCACCAGGAGAACTTTGGCTTTTCGGTCGTCGAGGCGCTCGCGTGCGGCGTGCCGGTGTTGATTTCAAACAAGATTAACATCTGGCGGGAAATTATTGCGGATGGCGGCGGTATCGCCGCAGACGATGATTACAAGGGCGCGCTCGAGCTGATCCAGCGTTGGCAGGGCTTTGACGCGGCGGAATCGGCTGCCATGCGTGAAAACGCACTGAAATGCTTCCGCACGCGTTATGAACTGCAGCCCGCAACGCGCGGCTTGATATCCGTTCTTCAGGAGGAGCTTAGCCTGGCGCAGAGCGCCCGTGCGGAGGCGGCGTGGCTATGATTGAACGCGGCGCGATCAGGGCGCTTCTGCTGTTCGCACTGATCAATCTAGTAGGCTTTGGCTATGCATTCTGGGGACCGCCGTACGTCGAGCAGGTAGCGCAGTTCATGTCGCGGCCGATGTATCTGCTTTTTCTGAAATGCATTCATGTGGTCGTGTTTTTCTTCTGGACGCTCTACTGGGTCCGGTTCTGCAATCATTTCCTGCAGCGCATGCCGCTGGGCGTGCTGCTGCTCGTCCCGCCCGCGGCAGCAGTCATCTCCGAGGTTGCACAGATCAAAATTCCCGGCCATCGCGTCCAGGTCAGCGGCGCCGTGGCGAGCCTGATCGGCGTGCTGCTGGCCTACGCGTGGCTGCTGGCCCGGAATTCACGCCGCATGAGTACGGCTCGCTGACTCGCCGTTTCTGTTCTCTCGTTATGCGTCGTTTGGTTCGCGGCGTCTCGTCAGTCTGACCACGTTCTCCCCGTGAAATTTCAGTACCAATCCCGTATCTTGTTCCGTCTTAAAATGCGGTAGCTCCCTCTAGGGACTACTGACAAATGACAAAGGACAAGATCGCCATGCCGTCAGCCAAATACACGCCCAGCGAAATCGAGCCGCGCTGGCAGAAGTTCTGGGCCGAAAACAACACGTTCCGCATTGGTAACCCGGGTGACCCCGGCTTTGATCCGGCCAAGCCCAAGTACTACATCCTGGACATGTTCCCATACCCCAGCGGCGCCGGGCTTCACGTCGGACACCCGGAAGGTTACACGGCAACGGACATTCTGGCGCGTTACAAGCGCACGCTGGGTTTCAACGTGCTGCACCCGATGGGCTGGGACGCTTATGGTCTGCCGGCGGAGCAGTACGCGGTGCAGACGGGCACGCATCCGGCCGAGACGACGCAGAAGAATGTCGACAATATGAAGCGGCAGATCCAGTCGCTGGGTTTTTCGTACGACTGGAGCCGCGAGGTCAACACCACGGACCCGCATTACTACCGCTGGACGCAGTGGATCTTCCTGAAGCTGTTCAACAGCATCTATGACACGACGCAGCATAAAGCGCGGCACGTCAATGATGTCGTTGAAGCCCTCAACGCGGGCAAGCTGGGCGTAAAAGGCAACGCGATCGTTTTCGATAAATCCGCGACCGATGCGAAAGCTGCAGGTTTCGGCGCGCAGTGGAGCGATCTGGACGAAAACGCGCAGTGGAAGCTGCTGGCGAACCACCGTCTGGCTTATGTCAGTGAGGCTCCGGTGTGGTGGTGCGAAGCGCTGGGAACGGTGCTGGCCAACGAGGAAGTCATCGATGGCAAGAGCGAACGCGGCGATCATCCGTGTGTCAAGAAACCGCTGCGCCAATGGATGCTGCGCATCACCGCGTACGCCGAACGCCTGATCGACGATCTGGAAGGCCTCGACTGGCCCGACGCGATCAAGGCCATGCAGAAGCACTGGATCGGCCGCAGCGAAGGCGCGGAGGTGGATTTCGAGATCGCTGACGCGCAGGGTTCAGGGAAAAAGATTCGCGTCTTCACCACGCGCCCTGACACGCTGTACGGCGCGACCTATATGGTGCTCGCACCCGAGCATCCGCTGGTGAAGGAGATCACGTCGGCGGAGAAGCGCGCTGAAGTCGAGAAGTACATTCAGCAGGCCAGCAGCAAGAGCGACCTGGCGCGCACCGATCTGGCCAAGGACAAGACGGGCGTGTTCACGGGGGCGTTTGCCTACAATCCCGTCTTCGAGAAGAGCGATCCTCGCGCGAAGATTCCGATCTGGATCGCCGACTACGTCCTGATGGGCTACGGCACCGGCGCAATCATGGCCGTGCCCGCTCACGATGAACGCGATGCTGAATTCGCGCTGAAGTTCAAGCTGCCGATCATCAGTGTCGTCATGCCGCCGGATTCATGGCTCAAGGAGAACGCACCAAAAGATGCGGATGCGAAGAACGTCGGCACGTTGAAAGAACGGTTCATAAACGATCCGACATCGTTCAAGAGCTTCTTTGTCGATGACGGTATCGCCATGAAGTCGCCGGCTATGGAGGGCCTGCCCACTCCTGAAGCCAAGAAGAAGATCACGGCTTGGCTCGAAGAGAAGAAGCTGGGCGAAAAGAAGATCACCTATCGCCTGCGCGACTGGCTCTTCTCGCGGCAGCGCTACTGGGGCGAACCGTTCCCGATTGTGTGGGATTCGCGCGGCCACGCGCGCGCACTGGCCGAAGAGGAATTGCCGGTTGAGCTGCCGGAGATGCGCGACTTCAAGCCCACGGGCAGCACCGAGCCGCCGCTGAGCAAGGCGAAGGACTGGGTGAACGTTCACATCGATGTGATGCCCGACGGCATGGCGCATATCGTTCCGCCGCCCACTCCGACGCCGATTCCACACGACGCCGGCGAACCTGCCACGCGCGAGACCAATACGATGCCGCAGTGGGCGGGCTCGTGCTGGTACTTCCTGCGCTACCTGGACGCGAAGAACGAAGATGCGCCGTTCAGCGAGGACGCGGAGAAGTACTGGATGAACGTCGATCTCTATGTGGGCGGAGCTGAACACGCCGTGCTGCATCTGCTCTACAGCCGTTTCTGGCACAAGGTACTGTTTGATCACGGCCTGGTTCACACCAAGGAACCGTTCCAGCGTCTCTTCAACCAGGGACTGATCACCGCGTTCTCGTATAAGGATGAGACTGGCCGCTTAATTCCAAACGACGAGATTGAAGAAAAGGGTGATGCCCAGTGGGTAGTGAAGGCCACGGGAAAACCTGCCACCCAGATCATTGCGAAGATGTCGAAGTCGTTAAAGAACGTTATCAATCCTGATGACGTGATCAACGAATACGGTGCCGACACGCTCCGGCTGTATGAAATGTTCATGGGCCCGCTGGACGGCAGCAAGCCCTGGAACCCGCGTGACGTGCCGGGCATGTTCCGCTTCTTGCGCGATTGCTGGCGCATGATCATTGAAGACGACGAAGGCAAGCCCAACGCGGGAAGCTGCCGCATGAATCTGCTGCCGAGCGCGAGCGAATCTATCGGGACCGACTTAAAAGCAACGAATGATCTCGAGCGCGACTTGCACAAGACGATCAAGGGCGTGACCCAGGATCTCGAACGCATGGCGTTCAACACCGCTATCAGCAAGCTGATGGTGTTTAAAAACAAGGTCAGCGAAAATCCGGCGGCGCTCACGCGCAGCCAGGCCAAGCGCTTCATTCAACTGCTCGCCCCATTCGCGCCCCATATCGCCGAGGAACTCTGGTCGCGTCTGCGCCACGGCCATTCCCTCGCATACGAAGCCTGGCCGAAGTACGACGAGGCGCTCACGCAGGACGCTATGAAAGAACTCCCCGTGCAGATCAACGGAAAGGTGAAGGCGAAGATCATTGTCGCCGCGAATGCGTCCGATGATGTGTCGAAAGCCGAAGCGCAGAAAGCTGTCGAGAAGGAGCTCGCCGGAAAGACAGTGGTCAAAGTCATCGTCGTGCCGGGCCGCTTGGTAAATATCGTAGTCAAGTAATGCCCGAAGATCAGTCAGCTTAATTTCTTAAAAAAGTGTGCGGCTTTAGTCGCGCACTTTCTCGCGGAAGTAGCGCTCCATCGCCAGGCCCAGTTCCTTGCCGACACGCATGTAATTCTCGGTTGTGCTCTCCGGTACGTTCCAACTTGTCTCGAGCGTGACCGCAACGACGTGGGGCGAGGTGTTCTTCGAAACCCAATTCTTCGAAATGGCTTTCCAGTTCTTGTCGTAGGAAGCGCCTGATTCTTTGACCGTGCCGATGAATTTCAGCGGTCCGGTGATCTCCTCTTTGGACACGCTGATGAGTGTCTGCAAGTTGGTCCAGCCACGCTGGCTGAGCATGTCTTTGGGCGAAGAATAGTAGTACGGCTTCTTGTCATTCGCGCCCGGGTTATGCAGATCAATGAACAGGTCGAACGCGCCGGCGTCGCTCTGCGCCTTGATTTCCTTCTGCGCCGCGCGCACGGCCGGCCAGTGCGGATTCTCACTCCAGTCACGGTTGTGATCCTGCGGCTTCTGTTCCTTGCCGCCGGCGCCAATTTCGACGTTATCGACGTCCATAACTGGAACAATCGTGATGAGCGCCTTCTTACGCAGTACTTCAGCGCGCGGGTCGTCCGAAACGATCCATTCGGCAAAGCCTCGGCAAACCCAGCTTGAGCCGCTTTCCCACGCGTGCTGGCGCGCATGCACCCAGATGCCAAAACGCTTCGGATCGTCCGTCTGCGTCACCCGGACGGCGGGAACGGAACGGCCTTCCGTGCTTTTGCAAAGTTCGAATGCTTTTGCGTGAGGCGACTTCGCAGTCCGCTCCACGACAGACTGCGCATCCTTCAACGTGAACGGCGGACCCCAGGCAAACCACGCCGCAGCCGCATCAATTTTCTGCTTATAAATCATGCGGCCTTTGCTCAGCGTGCCGGGAGCAGTCTGGATCCACGTGGCATTGTCGCTGCTGAACACGGCCTGGCGGGGCTGCGCCCACACACCGCCTCCAACTTCCAGGGTTAGTGTTTCGCCGGGGTTGATTCCTTCGATTTTTAGATACCACCAGCACGCCCAGCCGCGGTCCTTATGCGGGGATGGCAGAATGCGGATAACGCGGCCAGCCTGGTCGATCTCCTCAACCTTGGCAGATCCGCCCGGAAAGTCGATGGCGACTTTCAGCTCGGGAAGATCCGCCGCGGCTGCAAGGCGGAAGAAAAAGAGAGTAGCGAAGAGTAGAACGTAGCGCACGCCAGGCATCCTCCATCTTTGAGATAGTCTTGTTTACCCCGGAGCAGCGGCAGCGCACAGAGCTAAAACAACGAAGACCACTCACGTGGTCTTCGTTGACGTCCAGAAAAGTGTGCTCGAGCGCTCTGCGCGTTACAGCCCGAAACCTTTCTTGATTTTGTTCTTGGTCTTTTCGGGCTTGGATTCTTCCTTTTTCGACTCTTCCTTTTTCGCTTCTTCTTTTCTGGGCTCCTCTTTTTTCTCTTCCTTCTTTTCAGCAGTCTGGTTCTTGGCGGCGTCTTCCTGAGCTTTCTTCGATGCGGCTTCAGCATCCGCTTGAGCCTTCCGGGCGTAGGCTTCCATGTCAGTCATGTCCTGGACGGTTACGCCCGCGGGAGCGGTGAAAACAAAGCGGTCGGCGGCGATGCTGGGATTCAATTTGATGTTCTTCAGCGTTGTAACAGAGGTCGTCTTTCCGTCTGTGCTCTTGCTGCTGGTCTGAATCGTAATGCCGTTTGATTTGCTGAAATAGTAGCGAGTGGGCAACGTCGGATTGCCTTTCAGCACGGCTTCAATCACATAGCAGCTCTGGCCATCGACCGTTTCATCAGGCAGCACCTTCGCCGTGTTTTCTTCCTTCAACCACTTGAAGAAGCCCTTTCCAACCATCTGGCTCCAAGCGGCGGCTTTCGTCTTCATGGCAGACTTCAGCCCGTTCGTCTCCGTCAGCGAATAAGCAATGTCGCCGTTTACAATCATCAGAGACGTGCTGTTCACCTTGGTTTCATTGCCCTGAATCTTGTTAACGCCCGTCTGTACCGTCTCCATCCGCATGTTCCAGAAGTTGGCATCCTTGCGCGCCATCTCGTAGGTGCCCGTCGAAGTCGAATGAAATTCGAAGCCCTCGCCGACGGAGTCATTCTTCGCTTCAATGTTGTACGACATGGACTGCAGGGATTCCCATTTCGAGCTCACATCCGCTTCGATTTCGTCAAGTGTTGCCGCGAAAGCATTCATTGCCGTGAGCATCGTAAGCACAACAAAAGTACTCAATGGGCGCATGTCTTTTCTCTCCTTTAAGCGCATCGCCTTCGCACCGGTCATGATAATTCCGGGAGCCAAGAAAAATAACGACGATGCTGATTCAGGCAAGCATAATGCAATGCGAGTGCCACGAAAACAGCGAACCCAGCTTCAGCTTAAATGAAGCAGCGACTTGGCCTTAGCGGCTCAGCCTGCTGACAGCTGTCGCGTCCGCCATTCCGACTTTACATGAAGAGTCGAAATTCCGACATGATGCAGAACATCGTGCGTCGTCACGCTTTGAATGGGCAGAACAAGTCTGCAAGCGTTTGTTGCAGTGCTCCTGCATGCAAAAACGTCCAGTCTAGACCACGCGTGCTCGAAGGAGTCATCAATGCGAACGCTTTACTTTTTTATGGTGGGATTGATCAGCTGCCCTCTGTTTGCCGCAGCGCCGGGAGCCGCACCCGTTCCGGCCGGAGAGGACAAGCCGCTGCGAGTGGCCGTCGTCGCGCAGGATGCTCCTGGATACTACAGCGCTCAGCTGCTTGGAGATATGGACCGCCCTGTCGGCAATGGCATCAAAATGATGGGAATCACTATTCCCGCGAGGCTGGACGCAAAGGGCC
>DASPJR010000123.1:0-14317 GCA_035628505.1 Planctomycetota bacterium
CGCGTTACTTGCGCGAACTGAAAGTTCGCGCCACATCAGCGCCGGAGGCGCGCGCTAATATAGCCTGGGGTGGAGCCCGGCTTTCGAGCCGGGCGCAGCCCCAGGGACCGGTGCCCCCATGGCCTCTAAGGGCTGAAGGCCCGAAGTGCTCTACATATACGACGGATGAATTTTTGATTTTGGAAGTCTAGCTGTCGAAAAGCAGTGAAATGCGTCGAAATCGCCTCAAATGAATTGAAACGCACTCAAATCACCAAAGGCACTCAAATGCATCGAAACGCACTCATCTGCATTCAAACGCCGGCTTGCCATTCCGAAATCCGCAATCCGCAATCAGGAGCCTTCACATATAGGACGGATGAACTTTTGATTTTGGGACTCAAGAGCTCTTGAGGGCCTTTGAGGGCGTTACAGGGCGTTAGAGGGCTGATAACCTGACAAGGGTTGACAAATCAGAATGACCCTCTGCCGCCCCGTTCCGAGGCTTACGGTCGCGGGGGGCGATGGGTTCCCCGGGCTCGCGCCCGGGGCTACTATGCTGCCGCCCGCTTCGCGGGCTTACGGATGCGGCGTTCTAAGGGCGCTGCGTTAACAGTTCTGCTTGTCTGACGGTCCACGACTGCGGACGGCTAACCCCTCACCCCAACCCTCTCCCGCAGGGGGAGAGGGAGCCGATCGTCCGGCTTGCGGCGGTTCAGCACGGACTTTTATCCTGTTCTCGTCTCCGTGACCTCCGTGCGCTCCGTGTCTCCGTGTTGAAGTCGTGTTCAAGCCGTTGGGATTTCGGAGCTTAACTAGAAGTCCATCCTCTTCCCGTCTCCGTGACCTCCGTGCGCTCCGTGTCTCCGTGTTGAAGTCGTGTTCAAGCCGTTGGGATTTCGCCGTTGCACACGGCACAGTCCGGATTGCGTTGCATGGATGCGGTGCGGAATTTCATTTCACGTAGATTGCAGAGCAGCATGCGGCCATAAAGAGGCTCGCCAACGCCGGAAATAATTTTGATTGCTTCGGTCGCACCGATGCAGCCGGCCATTCCGGCCACGGCGCCGAAGACCGGAAATTCGCGCTTCCAGGCGGGCGGGTCATTGGGATAGAGACACGCCAGGCAGGGCGTTTTTCCGGGAAGCAGCGACGTGATCTGCGCTTCGAACTCGTACATCGCGCATTCGATCAGCGGGATTTTTCGCCGCACGCACTCGCGGTTCAGCAGGTAGCGCTCACGAAACAGCGGCGCGCAATCGACTACCAGATCGACGCCTGCAACAAGCCGCTCGGCGTTCTGCTCTGAAATATTTTCCGCCACGGCCTCAACTTCGAGCCGCGGATTTAATTCACGCAGCCGCCGCGCGGCCGATTCCACGCGCGGCTTGCCGATCCAGTCGTGCGTCATCAGAAGCTGGCGGTTGAGATCGTTGGGACGTACGTTGCCAGCATGGGCCAGAACCAGACGGCCGATTCCAGCGGCGGCCAGTTCGTACGCGGCGGCACCGCCGACTCCGCCGGTCCGCGTGATCAGGACCGAGGCGTTCTTCAGCGCCTGCTGGCCGCGTTCGCCAAAGCCGGGCGTCCACATCTGCCAGGTGTAGACGTCGCGCTCAACGTCGCTGAGCGGAAGATTTTTTTCTGCGTCGCTCACGACTTCTCCAAAAGCGTCAACCGCCCGACATCGGAGGAACGATCTCGATCTCGTCCCCGTCCTTAAGCGCCAGCGCGGCGTTGACCGGAACCTGCTCGCCGCCGACGAACAGCAGCACCGACGGATGTGGCCGGCCGCTCGAATCCAGGATAATGCGGCGCAGACTTTCGCCGCGCAGTTCTGCTACCTTGATGAGCAGATCGCCTGGTGTGCATGCGCCATCGAGTTGCACTTCGTCGGACGCAACCCCGGCGGCTGCGCGCGCCTGAGCGCAGTAGGTCACGCGTACGCGGATCATGTGCCTTCTCCCGCCAGCCGCGACTTGGGAGCGCCTGCTTTTTCAAGCGGCCTGAAGGCGCCACGTTCAATGCTGAAGATCATGTCGCCAAGCTGTTCGGCTTCGCTGCGGCTGTGCGTCACATGCAGCGCGGTGACGTGAGTCTGCTCGCGCACAGTTTTCAGCAGCGCATACATTTCCAAGCGCGTCTCTTCGTCAAGCGCGCTGAGCGGCTCGTCGAGAATGAGAATACCCGGGCGGCAGGCAAGCGCGCGGCCGAGCGCCACGCGCTGCGCCTCGCCGCCGCTTAAGCCCCGCGGTTTACGGTCGAGCAGCTTTGAGAGGCCGAGCAATTCAGCCAATTCGCTTACCCGGCGGGAGATGTCGGCTTCGCTCCAGTTGCGCAGAACGAGCGCGAAAGCAAGATGCTCGCGAATGCTCATGGTTGAGAAAAGCGCGCGGTCCTGCGGCACGTAGCCGACACCACGCTCGGCGGGTTTCAAGTGCGTCACGTCGCGGCCCATAAGGGTGATTGATCCGGAGGCCACGCGGCGCAGCCCGCAAAGGGCCTCAAGCAGCGTTGTCTTGCCGCTTCCGGTTTTTCCCATCAGCACGCCGTAGGCGCCGGCGGGGACCTCGAACGAGACATCCGTGATGCTGAACGCGCCTGCGTGAACAGTAAGGTTGCTCACCACAATCACGGTTCGACTGCCTTTCCGAATGAAACGTCGGAGCCGAAGAGTCTCACAACGGTGAGAACAATAACGGCGGCGGCGATCATCAGCAACGACACGGCGACGGCCGCTTCAATATTCCCGACGCTCAGTTCGAGGAAAACGGTGGTCGACAGAACTTCCGTCCGCATCCGCGTCGCGCCGGAGAAAATCAGGATCGGGCCGAACTCGCCCAGCGAGCGCGCCCACGCCAGCGTCGCGGCGGTCAGGATTCCCCGCCGCGCTTCGGGCAGCGTGACCATCCAGAAGGCCTGCGCCTGGCTGCAGCCAAGCGTCAGCGCAACCTGCTCGCTGCGCGGGCTGATCTGGTCGAAGGTCACGCGCATCGTCCGCACGGCGAAGGCGCACGCCACAGCGAACTGCGCGACGATGACGCTTGGCACGGCGTAGGTCACTTGAAACGCGTCGTCCAGCGAGCGGAAAAGCGGCGTCTGGAAAAGAATGAGCAGGCTCAGCCCAATCACGAGCGGCGGCAGCACGATGGGAATATCCAGCAGCGCATCCACCAGCCATTTGCCTGGAAAATCGTGACGCGAAAGCAGGTAGCCGAGCGGCACGGCGACCCACAGTGAAAGGATCGTCGTGATCGTGCAGGAAATCAGACTCAACTTGATGGCATAACGGATTTCGGGACTTCCGAACGCCTGAAGAAGATGAGGCGCTGTCGTGTAGCGCAGGTCGGCGATGAGCATCGCCGCGATCAGCAGGACGTAGGTGCTGCCGAGGAGGCACATGCAGACATAAAATGGAATGTCCGAGCCGACACGTATCGACGCTTGCGCGGAAGACGGGACTGCGTCCGGCTGCGCGCTCATTTGCCCGCCTCCTGTGCCGACCACGTGCGCCCCTCAGCCGGCGTGTAACCGTTGCGCTCAAATTCTTTCAGTCCCTTGTCCAACGCAGCAAGATAACGCGCAAAGCGCGTCGCCGCAGCCAGATCGGTGCTGGACTTCAGAACGGCGACAGCGATATTCGCCACGCTTCCTTCCAGCTCAGGTGTTTTCACCGCTTCAAGATCCGGATACTGCTTGAGCATGGCGTCCCAGATGAATCCAGCATCGACGGCGCCAAGCTTAACGTCAGCGGCGACGTCGTTCACCGTTCCTTTAAAGACGGTCGTGCGCGCTTTAATCTCTTCCCACTGGCCGGATTTCTGCAGCGCCTGGCGCGTGCGCGATCCAGAAGCGGCGGCGTCGGGATTAGCTTGAGACAGCTTGATCTCGGGCTTGAGCAGATCGGCGATGCTGTTTACGTTTTTTGGATTGCCCTTTTTTACGCAGAGAATCAGGCTCATGCGCGCGAGCGGCACGCGTTCGGCGATAAGATCTTTTTTCTGGGCCATGTCCACGTAACTGTCGTCAGCGGGAATGTACAGATCGCCGCGTCTGGCGGTTTCGAGATTGGCCAGCAGCGTTTGTGACGCGCCGAAATTGAATTGAATCGGTACGCCGCTTTCCTGTTCATACCCTTTCGCCGCCGCTTCGAGTGGCGCCTTCAGGCCTGCGGCGCAGTAGACGGTCAGCGGCGTTCTGGAGCTTTGCGCCGAGGGCTTGCGCAGCAGTGCGATGAGCGCGGCAAGCAGAACGGCCGAGCCGAGAAAGGCGAGGAAAACGGAACTGATTCGTCCAGGTACAAGGCGCCGCATGGCTCGACCCAAATCAACGAGTTTCAAGAACGCATGAATGCACCTTACAACACTTTAGCAGGTCTCGCTGATAATTTTCGACAGCTCGAGCCATTGTGGAGAGTCAGACGAAACGAAAGCAGTTCGAACGCCTTTGCACTTTGTGCACGCACAAAATCAGCTCTATTGCACGGCAGAGCCCGTTTTTGCAGAATTTTCTGTCTGAATAACGCCGTTCAGCCCGACTACTTGTGTCGAAAGGGAGATTCGTTATGCGAAATCCACGTGGTGTCACGCTGATCATGGTTGCTGCCGTGCTGGCTATTCTTTCGGCTTTAGCCACCGGCTTCTATGTCATGATGCTGATGGAGACCAAGTCAGCCACACGCTACTCTGACTCTGTCCGTGCCGATTTTGTCGCCAAGGCTGGCATCCAATATGGCATCGGAGCGTTGCATACACAAGCCTTCAAAAAGACCGAAGATGCGAGCAGTCCGTGGTACCAGTTCGATTACCTGCGGGGCGCGAGCAAAAGAATCTCTTATCCCGACAGCCCCCTGCTGCATGATGGCATCGATAACGACGCTGATGGCGAAATCGATAACGCAGAAGAAGCGCTGACGGACCCGACAAAAGCGCTGGGCTATACGTCCGCTTTGAGCGCCAGCGCCGACAAGGACAGCGACCGCTTTGCACTGAATATCGCGGACGCCGCCGGCAGGATAAACATCAACGCGGGCGACAATCTGGCCGTCATTCTGGACAATCTCTGCCGCGCCATCGGGCCTCCGCTGGTCGCCGCCAATCTGGATGCCATCCAGCCCAGGCGCTGGGCGGTGGAGGCCGATCCGGGCGATGCGATGGTTCCGCTGTACTCCAACGCGCTCAACGCAGTCGATACGTCGGCAAACATCAACCTCTACTATACGCTGACCAATACCGCCGGCGCCGTGACCAGCATTCCCGGGCTGCTCAAGCCGCCGGGACGCCCCAAACGCGGAAACGATGGCGTGGCCATCTACGGCGACGGCTACGCAATCGCCGGCTACCGTGCGCGGTATGGCTCTTTTAAGAACCCCGAAGACATCAAACACGCGCTGACTTATGTCGAGCGTAATGGCAACGATATTCCCGACAATCCGCTGGAGCAGCTGGAAATCGAGGTCAAGTATGCGGCCATTTGCGATCACATCACCATCAATTCCTGGGTCGATACCAACACAGTATGCGTAGGCAAATTTGAATGGGTTCAAGTCCCGACGTCGTCCGGTTCAGGCAGTTCGTCCAAGACTATCGCGATCGACCGCGACAAGAGCTGGGTGATCGATGATCCGGTCAACGATCCGCTCAATCTTCGCGGTTCGCTCCGCGGCTGCTATCTGTCCATCATGAATGGCCATGGCGCGGGCCAGCTGCGCCGCATCCGCACCAACGGCATCGATTGGATTGAAGTGGAGAACGGGTTCGCCGTCGTGCCCGGACCGATCAGTTCCTACATGATCATCGCCAATGAAGAAGCGATGCTGATGGATGTGGATGGCAACCCCGTTTCATACTCCTACCCGGACAACCCGCCTCCCCCTGGGACTTTGACATTTCCGAGGACCAATGCGGACGGCACGCTGGTGCGTAATCCGAAGATGGATTACTCGCGTCATCCGCTGTGCATTCACCGCGCGCCGGTGAACGTGAACACCGCAACGGACAAGGTGCTGGTGGCGCTGCTTCTGGGCCTCAATATCCAGCATGGTCACCCGCTGGCGCTGGGTACGGACACGGACGTGGAGGAATTGCGCCCCAATCACCCCGGTAAAGAATGGAAGAAAGAAGACGCACATAAGGTGATGCCCTACCTTCTGACTCCGCGGGGGCTCAAGCGCATTCCGGCGGCTTCCGGCAAACCTATCCTCAATCGATCCTGGGGTAATGGTGTGGACCAGGTGGTGCCGCCGCCGGCGGTGTACGACGTTCGATACCTGAACAACTATGACACGTTAGGCGCCCCGAACTTTGTGGCTGCCTCATCCGTGCCTGGGCTGATGACGGAGGCGCATGAGCTTGCTTACAGAATCATCATGGCGCGCCAGGCTGACCGGCTCAACCCTACTCTCAAGTACATTGACGTGAAGACGGGAGGGCCGACGGCCAGCGCGACCGGGGCAACCGGACTGCCTAATCCCCCTCGCGGCCCCTTCAGATCCTACGACGATCTGTATTGCAAGGTCATCAAGCCTTTTGATGACGCTCGCTTCTTGAACGGCACGGTAGCCGGCGTATCGCATGCAGCGAAGATCTCAAATTTGCTCATGGCTAATTTCAATTCCAATACCGATATCCTTAAGTTCAACCCCAACATCGAATGGATAGACCGCTGGGGTCGCAATTTCACCGAGATGGAACCCTTGATGGTCTACACAAACAATCAAGCGTGGGGCGGCATTTCAACTACGGACGTGCCGGCTTCGGACGTGATTGACGCCAATAGCGTTCCGCTCTATACGGCCGTGCGTGACCCGAACGCTACCGGTTGGGCTGGCGGAAATGTCCCCCCGCCCACGTCCGGCCAGAAGAACGCTGCCGGCGCGTACATTACCGGCGCCTACATCACCCGCAGCTTCCGGTACAAATCGGACGAGCTCATCGATAAGACCGACCTGAACCGCTCGACGACCGAATTCTCGTTCGACTCCAATGGAGTCTTCGAAATCGTGTCGACGGGCCAGGTTGCCAAGACCGGACAGGTTCTAGCCGAGCGCAAGTATGTCGCCCTCGTCAAGGTCTATGACGTCTGGCGCGAATCCACTCAGCAGCAGTTCGTGCAGGGAACCATTTCAAGAGCGGTTGGTGATCTTGGGTCGAGCAGCAGCGGCCAGCTGGCCCGCGACGCATCGGGGCTGGTTGAACGCAAGGGCCTGGTCACCCTGCCCGAACCTCTCCTTCCTCTCAAAGCACGCATCGCGGACGAGGTTAGAGGCGTCACTGCCAGCACCAAGCCAGTCCCCAACAAGGAAACGGTCTCCGCCCTGGTGGCGGGAACCGCCGATCCCCTGGACGCTTTCGGCAAGCCGCGCAAGAATCCCTATGATGGCGGGGCGAATCCAATCGATGTTCCTGAAGTCCTGGCCAATCGCGTTCTACCGGCGCGCTGGGATGGTCAGATCGTCCTCGCTACCAACACCTCGGGATACGACCCGAACACTGCCGGCGACGACGACACATTCCTGGCGTCCTTCGATGGCGACCTCGACACGGCCACCTGCAAGGGCAATGGTCGCGAACAGGCCAAATGGCCCTACGCGGCAATACCTGACGGAAGTGGAAGTTACCTCTACACGATGTCCAATGCCAAACGACCCGACGGTACACCAGTCTCTGGCGCCGAGCTCCGTTGCGTGCAAGGCGTAGGGTTGCTCGGGGTGCTCTTCGACAACCTTATCGCTTCAGATCCTGGCATTCCCCTGGTCGACGGAATTACGCCATTCAATACCGCAGCTCAAATGAACCAGGCGCGATGGGTCTATCCGTTCCTTGGAATCAGCACCTGCCTCATGCCGTTGAAGCTGTTTGGAGCCGATGGCCCCGAGCGTCCCAGCTACTGGAACAATGTGACGGTGCGTATGGGTTCGCTCCGAACAGATGGCGCGTATCTGAGCGCGCCTGGCGTGTCCGGTAACACCGCCACGGTCAAGTACATGTATTCGCCGGATCCTGCAAACCGAAGAAACAAGCTTAATTTCGAGCCCAACTCACTTACTGGCAACGTTATCAGCATGTGGGCCAAGTCGACGTGGCATCACGATGACATGCGGACCCACGAATTGTTCAATCCCGGCAACGTTGCCAGAACCAACCAGTGTACCGCTTACTTCTTTCAAAAGACGGGGCAGTACAAGTGGTGCAGCCAGAGCGAGGGCGGCCTGGGTCATTGCGGCAATCGACGAGATATCAATGACCTGTCCGCCTTAATGGCCTACGAGGACGGGTCGGGCTGGGGCTCAGCAATTCATGGTGGCTATGGATCGTCTAATGTGAAGTTGAGAGTGGACGAGTCTCCCGGCTTCCGTGTTCAGCCTTTCCGCTGGAGTTACATCGGCTACCGCGCGCACTACAAAACGAATGTCCGCGTACCGGACTCTCCGACATCCTCGCGTTACACGACAGGTCCCAGAGGACACGTCACGGCGGGCAGCCCGGCGGACTGGCAGGACCCCCAGGCCGCGGTGTGTATACAGCATTACATCCGGCCGTTCATCGATACTGAACTTTTCCCCGAAGTGGAATCGAACTGGTCCGCGGGCATCAATTCAAACGGCCTCCGCCTGAGGTGGGGTTACAAGGGATGGGAGCCCTGGTCGTACACACCCGGAGGTGGAAACTGCACCGTCGGCATGTCGCGCGACGTTATCGGCGGTCCCACATCAACGGCTCAGCCGAACCCGACACAAGGCGGACGGTATGGAGAAGGGCAGGATGCGAAATGGGCGTGGGCAGAGCCCTACGGACAGGTCGCCAAGGATCCGGATCGGCCGGCATATTCGCCGAAAACCTTCGGCATGAATAATCTGAATTTTGGCAATCCGTCCTATAACACTCCGTATAATGGCAGCAGTACTCAACTGTATTGGCACTACCGCAACATGCCGGAAGATGGAACCTACGCTGTTATTGACGAGTTGAAGATTTCCAATAAGGAGCGCATCCTCATTGATGCCGGATCCACTCCGGCCGGCTGGGCCAGTGACCGCGTGAGCCGTGAAATGCAGACCAGCCGCTACTATCTGCCACCGAATCCGAACACGCGACAATTGCCGTCCGCGGGAGGTCCTCCAACCTTCACCTCGCAGACCCTGCTCCAGTCGCTCAAGGGCATTAACACAGCCACCGTGCCTCAAAATGTCGCCGTTGTCCGCGTCAGCTGGAATGTCTTCACGCCGCGCTTTATGTGCGAGTACAAGGTTCCCGGGAATTTCTCCAGGACTGAGAACCTGACGCGCTATAACGGCCCCAACCCAATTCCGTTCAAAGGCCCCTTCGATTACGTCAAGTACAACGACGACAACGACATTTCCCATTATTCGGTCAACCGCCCGGCGCCCTGGGCGTATCCGGCCGGCCTGGCACACGCCGGTCGCGGAGTCGAAGTGGAATTGATAGCTGTTGACCCGGGCGCCACCCAGGCGGCTTTGGATGCGGCACCCAAATTGGATAGCAAGACGTTCACCGATCCTTCGGCGGTAAACTCACTGGGTACGCCCACTGTACCTGTGACCTGTCTGACCTCGAAACTCCGCTACCGCGTGCGGTTCATGACGCCCGTTGATCCTCTGGTTGATCCTGCCGGTGGCGCAGGCGCAGATCCAGCGCGGCATTATCTTCTGGACACCCCTGTGTTCGATGACATTTCCATCACCTATGTCATGGCACCGCGGATCCTGGCGTTCCGCGAAGTGACCGAGTAGAACAGGCAAGACACATTTGAGGAGCATGACAGATGACTAATCACCTTAATCGCATGCAGTGGGTACTCTTGCTTGGTCTGGCCCTCGGCCTGACAGGCACGTCGCTGACGCACGCAGGACAATCCAAGGCAAACAAAGACCTGGAGGCCGATGATAAGCAGGCCGCACAGGAAGAAGCTGACGAAGCCGCGGCGCGCGAAAAGGGTACTGTCGTCACGTACCAGAAATTGTTCATGGGCACGTTTGTGCAGCTCGCCGAGGCCAATGAAAAAGTCAGCCCCGAGGTTGTCGGGGTGTTTATCACGAATGAAGCCGACAAGAAGCCGGGCCGCTCCTACCAGGTGAAGGTGCAGAGTGGCAACAAGGAAGTCCTCGCAGCGCTCTACCGTCTTAATCAAAAGAGAGTGCAGGTTACGGGTAAGCTGCGAGTCATCGATGCCAACGGTGAGGGCAAGTATCTAATCGTTTCCTCGGTCCTGGAAGCTGCACCAACTCCTCCCGTGGCGCAACGCCGAAAGGCCGGCGGCATCTAAAAGTAGCGAGTCAAATGATGAGCCGGATTCTTCCAATCCTGGTGCTCGCGGCCGTCGCGTGGCCGGCTTGTGCCTGCACGCTCCCACTTTTTCGTTCCGCACTCGAAACCGGGGAGCCGGACCTCTACCAGGCGGTCATCTATTCACGCGGACCGCAGCCTGAAGACGTGCAATCGTTGCAAAAAAAGGCGCTGGGGGATACTCCGTCAAACCTGCGTGTCACCATTGTCGATGTTGATAGTCCATCCAATCCAGATGCGTTGAAACTCTGGAAGGAACATGGCTCTCCAACCCTGCCGTGGATGGCGGTCACCTTTCCCCGCGAGGGGAAGCTTGCCTGGTGTGGAGCGTTGGATGAAGCTGCCTCGGCGGCATTGCTGGAATCTCCGGCCCAAAAGCAGTTGCGACAACACTTGCTCGGCGGTACATCGGCCGTCTGGTTGCTGCTGGAAAGTGGCGACACGGCGCGCGACGACAAGATCGCAGCGTTCCTTCAGACGCACTTAACGGATCTGGCCAAACGGCTGAAGCTGCCAGTCGTGGCTCCCGAACAACTCCGTTCGTCGCTGCCACTGAAACTGGAGTTTTCTGTCGTGCGCGTCCCGCGCGCAGCGCCGGAAGAAAAGTTCTTTACCGCGCAATTGCTGCAACAGGAGCTCAACCCAAAGCAGATCAGTCTGGAGCAAGCCGAGCCGCTGGTTTTTCCTGTCTTCGGACGCGGTCGTGCGATGCCTGCCATGACGGAAAAAGAGCTCCTTCCGGAGACAATTGCCGAGACGGCGCAATTCCTCTCCAGCTCGTGCTCGTGCGAGGTAAAGGAATTGACTCCCGGCACGAGCCTGCTGTTGGCGGCGGATTGGGAAAAAGAGCTGACCACTGGCAGGAATCAGCGTGTTTTCATTGGCATCATCACCTCGCCCTCTCCGGCCTCGCCCGAACACACCAGCGATGTCGTCGGGATGTTTACCACTGCGAGAACCGACAAGAATCCGGGGCGGAACTATCTGATTAAGATCGAGAAGAACAATACGACTCTTCTTGGCGAGCTGCAGCGGTCCATTGGAAGAGACGTGCAGGTCGCAGGCACGTTGCAGGAGTTTGGCCCCGATGGTCAGGCCAAGTATCTGATTCTTGACCTGATTAAACCGGAGGCGGCGACAAAACCCTTGAAAGAACGTCGCAAGGGCGGCGGCATTTAGCCGCGTATCATTCTTTCGCTCCGGCCTGCCACGTGAAACCGTTTTTCCTGAATCTCTCTTCCGACTCAGCAGATTTGATTGCGTCCAGAAGCCGCTGCGTGATCTGCGCATTGACCGAGTCCTTGCCGATCGCGAACGGCTGCACGGCTGTCGCGCATTCAACATCAATGTCGACGGTTTCCAATTGGTCTTTCGCCGCGGCCGCGTTTGAGACGTACGCGATGACGGCGTCAAGCGAGCCGGTAAGGAGCTGATTGACCAGCATGTCGCCCGTGGGCGATTGCACCGTTACGTTCTTGGCAACGATGTTGTAGCGGCCAGCCGCTTCCAGCGTCGTTTTGGTCAGCGCGCCGAGGGCGCATTGCTTTTCGTGGCCGACGCCGACCTTGAGATTCGGCTGCCCCAGGTCTCTCAATCGATGAATTTTGCGCGGGTTCCCCTTCTTCACGATGATCACGAGCTTGTTCTCTGAGATCTCAGATGAGTCGAGAAAAAGATCGCTGACCTGGTCCATAAAACTCTGGTCGCATGCGAAATAGGCGTCTGCCTTCTGTCCCGCGCGCATCTGCGCAACCAGGATTCCGCAGCCGTTGTAAACGCGGGTCACGCGGCAGCCTTCGCGTTTTTCGAACGCTGAAATCGTTTCCTCGATAGCGGGGCGAAGCATCGCGCCGGCCATCAGCCGGATCTCCGGCGTAATGGCCCATTGATCGCCTTCGACGGGCTTGAAACCGTTGCGCTCGAAATGCTTCAGTCCCTTGTCGCGCGCGCCGAGGTACCGCGCAAAGCTGAGCGCGGCAGACGCGTTGGCGCTCGACTTCAGCACCGCAATCGACATCTTTGCGGACACGTCATCGAGCTCGGGAAGCGGTATTTTCTGCAAGCCCGTGTATTGAACGAGAAATGCATCCCAGACGAAGCCCGCATCCGCCGAACCGATCCGCAAGTCTGACGCGACGTCACTGACGGTACCCTTAAAGACGGTGGTGTGCTTCTTAAGTGCGTCCCACTGGCCCAGGCTCTCCATTTTCTGGCGCGTCAGCTTTCCGACTGCCGCCGCATCGGGGTTGACCTGCGCGAGCTTGACTCCGTCTTTGAGCAGATCGCCGAGCGCGTTGATGTTTTTCGGGTTTCCTTCTTTGACGGCGAGGATGACGTTCATCGTCGCCAGCGGAATGACCTCCGCGATAAGGCCCTTTTTACCGGCCATATCAAGGTAGCTGCCGTCAGCGGGAAGATAGAGGTCGCCACGTTTGCTGACTTCGACGTCCGCGAGAAGTGTTTGCGAGCCGCCGAAATTCAGATGAATGGGAACGCCGAATTCTTTTTCGTATTCTTTTGCGACGGCCTCAACGGGCGCTTTCAATCCCGCGGCGCAATACACAAGCAGCGGGCTTTTGGAGGATTCTTTTTGAGCCGGCCAGGCCAGCAGTCCGATGAGCACCGCCAGCAGGCCGATCGAGCCCACAAAAGCGAGCCAGGCGCTGTTGATGTGGCCGGGATACAAACGTCGCAGCATGGAGCCGCCTTATGCGTTGCGTCGGATTTGCGCGTCCACCCGCCCATCCAGAACAAGTCGAACGGCCGCAAGTGCTTAAATGTTACGTAAACGAGCAGAACTTTGCAATGGTCTGACAATTTCCGGAGACCGGCAGCTCTCAGCGCGCGGGAACCAGCCGTACTTCTCGCAAGTCCAGCAGAGCGCCCTTTTCGAAGTTTTCCGCGGGGGCAAACTTCGCCGTGTGCTTGCCAGACTTCAGTTCCACGCGCCCGACCGGCGCCTGCTGAAAAAGCTCCCAGCTTCCGGTGCTCTTTACCTTGCCGCTGACCCGCGCGCCTGCAATTTCGAAGCTGAACGGCTTGCCGGCGTCCGCATCCGAAACAGACCAATCGAGGATGACTTCGTAGACGCCGGCCTTCTCAACCTGCACGTCCCACTCAACCTGATCCTTCGCTGTGAACCAGCCGTAGGCGTGCCATTCGGGCATGTACTTAATAGACGGCCCGACTCCGCGACCCGCCGCTGCGGCAAGCGATATACTTCCATCGGCGCCGGCAGATACAGTTTGCGCTGCAGCAGGCGTGCGCGGCAGCGACAGGCGCACACTCCGCAGATCCATCAGCGAACCGCTGAGCTTGCCGTCCGCGCGCACGGACAGCCGATGATGTCCCTTGCGCAGATCCACAAAACCCACAGCGCGCGTCTGGAACTTTTCCCACGCGCCCGTCGGCGTGACGACAGCTTTCAACTCGGAACGATCAGCCTGAATTGCAAAAGAGTTCGCGGCCGTGTTGCCGCAGGCGTAATCGATTTCCACCAGGTAGCGGCCCGGCACATCCACGCGGATGGCCCAGCGTGCCTGGTCGTCCGAGCGTTCCCAGAAACCGAGATTCTGGAACGGCGTTTCAAAAGTCAGACGTCCGCCGTAAATCTCGGCGCTTTGCGCCGGCAGCAGCAGGGTCCCGTCGCCGGCAGGCTCAATCAGCTTCGGTTCGTTTCCAGCGATCTGCTTCGGCGGCGAGCCGGCTCGCGCGACGTAGGCAATCACGTCCGCAAGCTTCTGGTCATCCAGCGTCGCCTCGAGCCCTTCCGGCATCAGCGACAAGCCTGTTGAGCGAATCGACGCCAGCTCGCTGCGCAGCAGTTGCCGCTTCACCGCGTCCACGCCCACAAGGGTGACCGAAGTCGATGTTTCCGACTCAATTTTTCCGGCCAGCGTTGAGCCGTCTTTCATGGTCGCGAGGTACTGAACAAAACGGTCTTCGACGGCGCGGTTGGGATCGAGAATTGCCACCAGCATTGCGGCGGGGCTTTTGTCATTGAGTGCCGTCAGATCGGGACCAATGGCGTTACC
>DASPJR010000124.1:0-8415 GCA_035628505.1 Planctomycetota bacterium
TTCGCTCTGCACCTCGCCGACGTGGACGATAAAATCGAAGAGCTGGCCGTGGCGCTGGCCGTCGCGTGTGATCTCCAGAGCGACAAGCTGCAATCCCCGTTTTGCATCGGCTGTCGCCTTCAGCTTGATTGGCGTTTCCGAAATGCCGGGGCCGTTCTGCTTGCCCTCGACAAACGCGGGCGTAGCGGAGATTCCCGGTGGCAGCACCAAATCAACGCGGTGCGTCTGCTCGCGCTCGCGGAAGTTGCGCACGCGCAGGGCGACAGTCGCTTCGCCGCCGGGCTGAACGATGACCCGATACGGATGCGCCTGCACCCAGTACGGATCGAACATGTAGCGGTAATCGTCCTCGGGGCTCAGCGCCTGGAACGCGTCGCGCAGGTCGCTCGCTCGCTGCTGATAACGTTCAATCAGCCCGCGCGGCTCGCCCAGCGCCCAGCAGTGTCCGCCAATGATCAGATCGGGCGCGATGCCATGCAGGTAGCTGGCGGCGTAGAGGTATCCTTCTTCAAGAATCGCGCCGTTACGCGCGACAACCGCTTCATTGCCGCCCTGCCTGGGATCGACGGTGCTCGCGAAGATATTGTCGCCGGTGAACGCCACAGTCTTACCGTCGATCTCGCCGTGCAGGCAGGCATGATATTTTGTCTGTCCGGGCATCCAGTCGACGACGAACGTGAAACCTTCCCACTGGATCACGTCCCCGTCGCGGAGCACGCGGTCGAACTTCAGCGGCCCCGGCGCGGGAACGGAGCGGTCCGTATAGGCCGGCAGCAGCGCGGCCAGGTCATAATCCCACGCGCGCTCGAACGTGTCGGCGATGCCGTGCATCGTCCAGAGCTTCGCGCCCCACTTCTGTCGGATGTGCTCGGCGTCGAGCGCATGGTCGCCGTGCATGTGCGTGACGAAAATGGCGTCGATGCTTTTCAGGCCCAGCCGTTCTTTGGCGCGCTCGAGCGCCGTGTCCAGGAACTTGCGGTCAAACAGGCCGCAATCCACGAGCAGCGCTTTGCCCGAGTCCGAAATAATCATCGCAAAGTTGACCCAGTAATCCGGGCCCCGGAACTTAAACAGGTGTTTCGAGAGCTGCCAGAGATGCGGCACGACGCTGGGGCGGCTGACGTTATCCTGATCGCAGTTGGCGAAGCGGTTGATCTCATAGCCGCGCACGTACAGCTCGCCAAGGCGCCGCAGCTTGGCGGTGTACTCGTTGATTTCAGCCCGCGCGTTTTTCACCGGCGCGCCGTGCGACGGCAGCAGCAGCGCCGGATCGTAGCCGGCAATTTGCGCGGAATTGTTGGCGAGTTCGTAGAGACCTTTTGCAAAGCCGTAATCGAATTCGCTGTCGTACCACGTCTGCATTTTCGCGCCCGAGCGCATCAGGTCTCCGCAGAAGACCGTGAATTTTCCATTCGAAGGAAGGCAATAGGCCATCATGCCCGGGCTGTGGCCGCCGATGTGGACGCACCAGAATTCGCGGCCGCGCCAGGCGAAGTCGTCCATGCGCTTGAAGGTTTTGCTGATTTTTATCGGCGCAAGCGGCACGCGCACGTAGCTGGCGCCGTAGACGCTGAATTGATCGTTGAGCGTCGGGCGCATGCGGCGGAACTTCAGCGGGTTTTCGAAGATCTCGCGTTCGGCTTCGGGCGCCGCGACCTGGGTTCCACGCGCGATGAAGGGCTCGAGCTTTGGCCCGCCCTGGCACTGCTCGCGGTGGTGATGCGTGAAGAGGACCCATTCGAGCGACGTGATGCCCAGTTCGCCGAGATGATCCAGCACGCTGCCATCGCCCAGATCGATCAGCATTCCGGCGTTGCCGTCGCGCAGGACGTAGACGTTGCAGGTGTCGGTCCAGACAAAAAGGTCAGAATCGAGCTGCTTGAAAGCTCCCATCGCGCGGCCCTCATAGTTTTTACTTATGATACTGCGTCGTCCACGCTCCGTTGCCAGAAAAACATCAATGCGCCAGCGGGCCCGGGAATTTGAGCGACTCCACTTTCTTGCCGGCGAAGTCAGTGCCGGGCAGATTGTTGATTCCGCACGCGGCTGGATCGATCGCCGCGGCTTTGCCGGCGTAGGTGAGCTGAAGTCGCTTTGCCAGAGTGTGTGGCGGCTCGGGCCAGCACACCGGCGCTTCGACGAGCGGGAACGCGCTGATGCTTCCAAAGGTGTCCGGAACAGTCGTCGGATCGATGCTCGAAAGTTTGAGCCACTCTTCCAGCGAAGCACATTTCTTGCGGCCATGCAGCAGGGCCGCAGGTTCTTCGTAGAGCCACGCATTGCCCGCAAATTTCAGATCCGTTCCCGGCTTTAGACTCCACGTTCCGATCAGGTACGCTCCTTTGCGGGCGATGAACACGTTGTTGAACTCCTTCAATCCCATGGTCTGCGCGGTAACAAGGGCCGATGCCGTCAGCTTCTCGCCGCCGCTGACGATTACCAGGTTGTTGTGCAGCAGAGTGTTGATGTTCTGATCGCCGTGATGGCCGACGGCGATGCCGCCGTATTCGCCGCGGCGGCCGTCGTTGATGGAGATGTTAAAGCGGACGATGTTGTCTTTGAATTCATGCGGCGCGTTCTTGTACGAGTAGATGAGATAGCCGGCCCCATCGTTGTCGTGGCTGTAGTTGTACTGCAGGATCGAACGCGTCATGCCGCCATCCAGGTCGAAGCCGCCGCCATCCAGGGCCTTCACGCCGGCGCGGTTCGCGTAGGCTTCGCAGTACTGAATGACGACGTCCCGCCCGCAGTAGCTCCAGATGCCAACCGGACCCCCATCGTGGCTGCCGTTTTTGCTGCCGCAGTGATGCGCGCAGCAATATTCGATCAGTGCGCGATCGACGCTTCCGATGAGAATGCCGTTGCCTGAATGATTGTCGTGCTTCTGCGGATCGCCGGGAATATTGAACACTTCGCAGCGCCGCACGGTGATGTCCTCGTGCGCGTATTTCCACGAACCTCTGGGCTGCTCAGGTCCGTACGACCAGATGCCATAGTTGCGGCACTCCGAAACGGTGCAGTCTTCAATGAGCACATTTTTGAAGCCGGTGGCCGATTTGTCCTCCGGGCTGCTCTCAATGTAGATGCCGGCGCGGCCGTAACCGGAGACCTGGCATTTCTCAATGCGAACGCCTGCACGCTTGTCGGCGCCGTTGCGGTCGTTGTACATCCGTATGCCGACCTTCTGATTCTGCAGTCCCGATCCTTTAAAGATGAGATTGCGGACGGCTACGCCTGAATCCTGGATGAAGATGCCGTCGGAGTCTCCGGAGAGAATCGTCGCCGGCTTTTCGCCGCTGCTGGAAATGAGCACCGGCTTTTCAGCGTTGCCGCCATCTGAAATGTTCAGATTCAGGCCGCCAATGAATTCAGCGCCGGACTCGAGCGTCAACCTGTCGCCGGGAGAAAAAGTCTGCTGCGCGGCGCGGGCTGGCGTTTTCCATGCGCTGGCCTCGCTGCGGCCATCGTGTTCATCGTTTCCAGTTGTGCGGAGAAAAAAATCCTGCGCGGCGGCATGAAGGCACACGCCGCAAAACAGCAGCAAGATCCAACGGAATGTTGAGCGCATAACAGTCCTGAAATTGACTACAGCGCGGCGCTGATTGACTGCGGAATGAAACCGGAAAATATGTCGAAAAAAAGACGTTATCAGACGAGGCCGACGGGTCAGGTGTTTACCTGGTAAACAGATTAGTAAACACTTCACTTGTAAATTGCGGCTGTGCCCGTCAATCTGTTCGGCTAATCAGCGCTCTGATAGGTAGTTGTGAATAAAAACGCAAGCGGCATGCAAACTGCGAGACGGGCCGCTGAAAGTGTTAGGGAAAAGGCATCCCCCCGGCGTCTCTAATGCAGAGGCTGCCTTCATGGAGGTCAACGTGCTCAGCTCGCTCACCCGTGCCACCGTCTGCTTCGCTCTGCTTCTTGCATCCGTCTCCGCCGTTGCCGGTGATGCGCCGCTGCGCGTGTTCATTCGCGCGGGCGTCAAAACGCACGGCCCCGGACAGCATGACCACCCGCGCTTTCTGCTCGAATGGAAGAAGTTGCTAAATGACCGCGGCGCGCAGTGTGAAGGCGCGATGGACTTCCCCACAGCCGAGCAGCTCGAAAAGACTGACGTGTTGATCATGTACTGCGCAAACGGCGGCAACCTGAGCGCTGAGGAAAAGGCCAATCTCGAAAAGTTCAACAAGCGCGGCGGCGGCATGGTCGTGATCCACGATGCCGTCTGCGGAAATGAGGCCGATTACTTCAAGACCGTAATTGGCGGCGCCTGGCAGCATGGCAAAGCGAAGTGGTACGAAGGCGAAGTCGGCATCTATTTCCAGGATCGCTCGCATCCGATCACGAAGGGTGTTTTCAACTTCGACGTTGAGGACGAAATTTATTACAGCCTCAACTTTGTTCCCGAAGCCAAGGTACTGGCAACCTCCTTCCACGATGTGTTCACGATTGCGCCACAGCTGTGGGTTTATGAGAAGGACAGTTATCGCGCAGTCGGCGCGATTCCCGGACACAACTACACGACGTTCAGCAATCCCACCTACCGCGTCGTGCTGCTGCGCTCGATTGCCTGGGCCGGCAAGCGCGACAATGCGGACATGCTCTGCACGCCCGAGGAACTCAAGGCTATCGAATACCCGGTCGGGGGACCCACGCATCCAAGCAAGTCAGCCGAGAAGCTGATTCTGCACCCGGACTTCAACATCAACCTCGTCGCTGCTGAACCGCTGATCAACAAGGCCATGAACATCGACTGGGATGAGAAGGGCCGGCTGTGGGTCTGCGAAACCCCCGAGTACCCGGCAGGCCGCAAACCGCCGTTGACGCTGAATCTCGAGAAAGGCCAGAAGGCGCAGGTGATCACCGAAGAGCGCGACCCGCTCGACCGCATTTCGATTCTCGAAGACACCAATGGCGACGGCCTCATGGATAAAAAGACTGTCTTTGCCGACAAGCTGGAACTGGTGACCAGTTTCGTGCTCTATAAGAAGGGCGTTATCGCGGCGCAGGCGCCGGATATCTATCTGCTGCAGGATGAGGACGGCGACGGAAAGGCCGAGATCAAGAAAACACTGTACACGGGCCTCGGGACGGGCGACACGCACGCCGTGATCAACAATCTGCGCTGGGGATACGACGGCTGGATCTACGCCACGCACGGCTACAGCGGAGGCCGCGTCAAAGCACCCGACGGCGGCAAGGAATTCGGCAACATGGGCTCAGGCGTGGTGCGCTTCAAGCCCGACGGTTCCGCGTTCGAACAGTACTGCTCGAAGGGCGGCAACACCTGGGGTCTGGATATCGCCTGGGACGGCGAAGTCTTCTTCACGCAGCCGACCAGCGGCGACCTGCTGAATCATGTCGTCCTGCCGGAATACGTTCTGGCGCGCGGAAAAGTGGGCAAGACGCCCAGCTTTGAACCGCTGATCCGCAACCGGCCGTCCCTGCCGTACATGACGTATAAGCGTCAGGCTTACGTGCAGATCGATCAGGTCGGCCGCTTCACGGCCTCGGCTGGATGCGCAATCTACAACGGCGGCGCCTGGCCCGACGAGTGGAACTACAACTACTTCACGACGGAGCCGCAGATCAACGTCGTTCACCATGAAGTTGTGAAACCCAAAGGCGTGACATTCTCCTCCGATAAGAACCGTGAGCCGGAGTTCATCACTAGCAAGGATTACTGGTTCCGCCCGATTGAAACACGAATCGGACCCGACGGCGCGCTGTGGATTATCGATTTCTACAACCAAGCCGTCACACACAACGATACGCGGGGTCCGAATCACACCTTCCGCAATGCCGCTGTCCGCCCGGACCGCGACCATTACTTCGGCCGCATCTACCGCGTTCAGCACAAGCAGGCCAAGACGCTGCCGCCGGCAAATCTCGGGGACGCCGCCGGACTGCTGGCGACGCTCGAACATCCCAATCAGCACACCCGCATGAACGCAGTGCGTCTGCTGATTGACAAGGGCGACGGCGCACCCGTGGCAGAGCTCCAGAAAATCGTAATGGACGAAAAGAAACCTGCGCCCGCACGCGTGGGCGCCGTCTGGGTCCTGGCTAACCTGAAGAAGCATACGACTGAAAGCCTGACCGCCGCCTTGAAGAGCGCTGACGCAGCCGTGCGCAAGAATGCCGCGCGCGCGGCCAGCATCGCCGGCGTGGACGTTACGCCGGCGCTGACCGCGCTGGTCAAGGACAGTGATGCACGTATCGTTCTCGAAGCGATCGTCACGCTGTCAAACACGAGCCTGGATAAGAACGTCGCTGCCGCGCTGCTTGAGGTTTATTCCACGTTGGACAATCCGTGGGCCAAGTCAGCTGTTTTCGCGCTGACACAAAAGAATCCCGGCCTGTTTGCAGAAGGCGCGTTTGCAGGGAATGATCCGGCGCTTGCGGAAAATCTGGCCATGCAGGCCGCCACAGGAGACGATGCTGCCGGCCGCGCGCAGCTGCTGCTCACTGCCGTCGCACAGCCAGCGGACAAGAATGCACTGAAGGCGGCCGTATTGCGCGCGCTGAGTTCCAGCACGAAGCCTGTTCAATGGAGCGACGCGCTGCAGGAGGCGCTGAAAAAACTCCTCAACTCTGACGACCAGGCGCTGGCCGCCGTCGCCATCCCGCTTGTAGCCCGCTGGGATACAAAAGGCGCGCTGGCCGCTGATCTGAAGGCTGCCATCGGCAAGGCGCAGGGAGCGCTCAATGATGAGAAGCTCACCGATGATCAGCGTGCCGATCTGGTGCGCTCGATGCTGACCGTCGCGTCGGGCGAAGCGGCGGTGTTGAATGCTGCGGGAACGGTTCTGGCCGGCAAGGGTTCTACGGCTCTCAAGAAACAGATTGTTCTCGCGTTGAGCGACACGGCATCCAAGGACGCCTGCGCGCAGATCCTCGGAGCGTTCGGCAAACTGCCTGGCGACGTTCAAATGATTGCCCTTGATGAGTGCGTGAAACGTACCGAGTGGAGCTTGGCGCTGCTGGAAGCGCTCAGCGCCGGCTCGGTAAAGCCCACGCTGCTGGGTCCAGCGAATCTACAGCGTCTGCGCCTGCACCCGGAAGCGGCTGTCGCCAAGCGCGCCAACGAAGTAATCGACCAGCTTATGGGACCAGAGGTTAAGGAAAAGAATGAATTGATCGCGAAGCTGACGCCGGAAGTTGTGAAAGCTGGTGATGCAGAGAAAGGCAAGGAAGTCTTCAATAAGAGCTGCGCCGTCTGCCACAAGTTCGGCGACCTCGGCCGCGAAGTGGGGCCAGTGCTTAACGGCATGGGCGCCCATGGCCCGGCGGAACTGCTCGTCAGCATTCTCGATCCTAACCGCGCGGTTGAACCCAACTATACGAACTGGCTGATCCGGACGAAATCAGGTGAGACGCTTGACGGCATCATCGCACGCGAGAATGCCAACTCCATTCTGCTCAAGAACGCCGGCGGCGAACGGGAAGTGAAGATTTCCGACATCGCCAGCCGACGCAATACGGGCATGTCGCTGATGCCCAACGGGCTGGAGGCGCTCGGAACCGAAGCCCTGCGGGACCTTCTCACCTATATCTGCAGCAAAGACCAGAAGTATCGCTTTGTCGATCTGAGCACCGCGTATACCGCTGACGTCCGCAAGGGGTTGTACCTTTCCGAGACGAACCTGGAGGACACCGTCAACTACATCAAGTTTGGATCTGTAGTGGCGGACGGGATTCCGTACAACATCCCCGACGCGTCCAAGATGCCTGGCGGAAAAAATATCATTGTTCTGAAGGGTGGCGGCGGGTCGTCCAAGTCGATGCCGCAGAAGGTCGAAGCCAAGCTGGGCTACGCTGTTCGGCAGTTCCATTTTCTCAGCGGCATCGCGGGATGGGGATACCCGGCTGTTAAAGAGAAAGTGCCCGTGCTGAAAGTGACGGTTCACTTCGCCGGCGGCGCGACGGAAGAAAAAGTCCTGCAGAACGGCGTCGAGTTCGCTGACTACATCGCGGAAGTCGATGTCCCCGGATCGAAGCTTGTCAAGGGCGTCGTGAAGAACAAGCAGATGCGGTACTTCGCCGTGCCCGTCAGCCGTCCCGAAGTAATCGAAAAGATCACGCTCGAGAGCTACGGAAACGCCGTCGCCCCGACAATCGGCGCGATTACTGCCGAACTTGTCAGCGATGAAAAGAAGTAGCTCTCGATTGCGGATTTCCAAATTCGGATTTCGGATTGGCGATCGTAGAATCAAGTGAAACAAAGACGGACGGCGAGTGCCGTCCGTCTTTTATTTCAATGTCGAGCTTCTCTCTGCTTTTGTGTCTCTGTGGTAAGAGTTTTTTAGAACCGGCCGCGGAAGCCAAAACTGAAGCCGGAACGATAACCGCCGCCGTAGTAGCGCGAGCCGCAGTAACCGCCGTAGTAGCCGCCATAATAGCGGGGCCCGC
>DASPJR010000125.1:0-31909 GCA_035628505.1 Planctomycetota bacterium
GAGCTGAAAGCGGCGCGCGACAGAATCTGTTTTGACACGCACCACTTTGCGCGCCGCCAACTGAACTGGTCGCGGCGGATTCCAAAGCTCGTGTACATCGATATTACCGGAGACGAACCGGTGGAAGCGCTCGCCGAGCGCGTCCTCGGCGCTTGGGACGCTGTTCCGGCCTGACATCTTTACGCCAGGCGCTATCCGCGTAGAATGATGGCATGTGCGGACGAATTACCCTTGCCGTCGAACCTGGCGAAATTGCAGAATACTTTCAGCTCAGCGAAGTGCCGCTGCTTGAGCCGCGCTACAACATCGCGCCGACGCAGAATGTCGCTGTCCTGCGCAACGCGCCGGGCAAAGGCGTGCGTGAACTGGCGTTGCTGCGTTGGGGTCTGATTCCATCCTGGGCGGAAGACCTAAACGTCGGATCGCGTATGATCAACGCACGCTCGGAGACGATCGCGCATAAGCCGGCGTTCCGTGAAGCCTTCAAAAAGCGCCGCTGCCTCGTCGCGGCCGATGGTTTCTACGAGTGGAAGCGCGAGGGCGGGGGAAAGCAGCCGTACATTATCCGGGTCAAAGATCAGAAATGCTTCGCGCTCGCCGGACTGTGGGACCGCAAGGACACACCCGAAGGGCCGCTTGAAACGTTTACAATTCTAACCACGTCTGCCAATGAGCTCGTCGCGCCGCTGCATGACCGCATGCCCGTGATCCTCGACACGGCAGGCTGCGAACAGTGGCTAGACGAAAGCGTGCAGGATCAGGAAAAGCTGAAAAGCCTGCTGCGGCCGTATCCGGCTGAACGCATGTGCATGGAACCGGTGGACGATTTCGTAAACAATCCCGCCAACGAAGGCGAGCGCTGCATCGCGCCGCCGGCTGCCAGACCTGCGGCCGAAGAAAGCAAGCCGGCTCGCCGCCGGCGCGGAGAAGATCCAAACCAGGGCATGCTTTTCTAGCCAAAATTTGACTGGCCAGCAGCAATCAAACGTCTAACGTGGAGGCCTTCAAAACAGATCCTTATCGAGGAGGTTTCTGACTTGTCTTCACGTTTTACATGCCTTGCATTCACGCTTGTGCTGATAATTTCCTCTGCTGTCGCCGGTGAAAAAGGAACGGAAGGCGATGAGCGGCGCACGCCGCCGGAGCGCGGACCAGACGGCCTGCCAAAGTACCGCCATCCCTACACCGACGGGCTTTATTCGACCGTGACGGCAATGAACACGTTTCCGGACCTGAGCGTCGAAAAGCAGAAAAAAATCAAGCTGAAGGTTCCGGGCTTCAAGCGTGACGTGCCGGTCTACAGCATCATGCAGAATTACAAGGCGCCGCTGGTTGTGGTGCTTCTCGGCGTGGATGGAAAAGTCGACGGACCCTGGGGTGGACTCTTTCCCTACTGGTACAATGAATACAACTATCACGTCCTTACTTTTGATAGCAGTTTCACACCGACCTATCCGGAAATCTGCGGCCAGGGCGTCGTTGGTAACTTCGACGCAGAGGCGGACCAGGCCGCGGCAATCATCGACACCTTCCTGAAAACGGACGAGGCCAAGCGCAACGTTACGGCGGTCGGCGTGGTCGGCATGAGTTTCGGCGCGACGCAGGCGTTGCTGCTTGGCGCGAAGGCGAAAGAAGGCAAGCTGCCTTTTCAACTCTCTGGCTGTCTGGGTATTTCGCCGCCGGTGAAGCTGCGCACGTCCGCGGAGATCCTCGATCGTTTCTTCGCCGAAGACCGCTGGGACACGACGATGATTGAGCTCGCCAAAAAATTCGGTCCGCACGTGCCGGTCGCTGAAGGCCAGAAGATTCCGTTCTCCGCAACTGAAATGCGCGCAGCGATCGGCTTTGTCTTCCGCGACGGTCTGGCCAAAGTGGTCGAGCGCAATGATCGCTTCTACAAGCTGAAAGTACTGCCGAGCGAAGAGAGCGGCGAAAACCGCAGCGCGCACGCTGAAGTGACAGGCTTCGGCCGCTTCCTCAACGAGTTCACGTACCCGTACTGGCAGAAGAAAGGCACCGTTAAGAGTGCCGACGAGCTGTGGGCGATGGCCGACCTGGCAAAGATTCTGCCGCGCCTGCCGGATTATGCCGACGCGATCGTCGCTGCGAACGATCCATTCAACACGCCGGAAGAACTGGCTGAAGCTCAGGCGGCGGACGCGAAGAAACGCCTGACCGTTCTGCCAAACGGCGGCCATCTCGGCTTCATCGCCTCTGACTGGATGCTGGTTAAATCCTTGCGTCTTTTCAACACCAACATGAAGAGCTCCGGCGGTTCGTCAGGGAAGCCGACTATTGAGCTCGATACGGAAGACAACCGCACGCCCGACCAGGCCCGCAAGGAAGCTCTGGATGCGGCCAAAGAAGCGCTGAAGCGCGAAGTTCCGCCCGATCCGAAAAAGAAGTGAACGTGACCGCAAGCAACATTACCCGGCGGAAAAACTCCGCGCGCACGCCCTGGTACATTAAGGCGTTCGGCGAAGATTATCTGCTGCGCTACCAGCACCGCTCGGAAGAAGCCGCCCGCAACGAGGCCGCATTCGCACGTTCTGTTCTGAAGCTCCGCGCCGGTGCGCAGCTGCTCGACCTCTGCTGCGGAAACGGGCGGCATTCGCGCGCCTTTCAGAGCATGGGCATCAATGTCGCGGCCATCGACCGCTCGGCTGATCTGCTGCGAGCAGCCCAGCGGCATGTTTCGCCACGAGGCAAGCCGCCCATAAGCTACATTCTCGCGGACATGCGACGGCTTCCGCTTGCCGCCGCACGTTTCCACGCAGTCGTGAGCATGTTCACTTCTTTCGGTTATTTCACGACGGATCGCGAAAACGCGCGCGTGCTGCATGAAGTCGCACGCGTCCTGAAGCCTGGCGCCTTTTTTCTGCTCGATTATTTCAATATCAAGCGCGTGCTCAAAGATCTGGTGCCTTATTCGGAGAAACAAGTCGGCTCGCTGCTGCTGCGCGAGCGGCGTCGCTATCACGCCGGATCAAAGCGCCTCATGAAGACAATCCGCGTTGCCGGCACGCGTGACACGCTGCGCGAATCGGTTCGCGCGTACACGCCGGCTGAACTTAAAAGGATGTTTGCAAAGGCAGGCCTGAAAGTCGTAAGACTGTATGGCGACCTGAGCGGCGCAGAGTTCGATGCGAAAACGAGTATGCGCTGTGTTGTCCTGGCGCAGAAGCTCCGATGAAGCGAGTGATGCATGAGTGTGGCCCGAGTCGACCGCGTACCCTATTCACTCGCCGGATTCGGCCAGACCCTTACGCATGATCTCGCGTACGGCGTGCCGGGCGCTCTCTCGTTTTTCCCCGCACGTGATTTTGCTGCCGTCGTGGAACAGCTCCGCAAGAAAGACTATGCACGAGAAGAGCTCGCTTCGACGCTCGAAGCCGATTTGAGACCGTTTGATCCGCCCGAAGCGGTAATGAAAAACGTCAGGCTGCTGCGCGAGGCGAATACGTTTGTGATTGCAACAGGGCAGCAGGCCGGCTTCCTCGGCGGCCCGCTTTTCACGCTCTACAAGGCGGTCTCTTCAATCAAGCTCGCACTGCAACTGAATGAGCAGTTTGCCGGGCGTGCTAAATTTGTTCCCGTGTTCTGGGTCGCCGCCGACGATCACGACATGCCCGAGATCGACCACGCTCACATTCTGCAGCCCGATGGCGAGGTCGCGCGCGTGCGCATTCCTCTTAAGACCGAGTGTGTGGGCTGCTCGGCGGCGGACGTACTTCCGGATTCTTCGCCGAACGCGGTGGCTGCGCTTAAAGAGGAACTCGCCGCCGCTCTGAAAGACCCGCTGGCTGCCGAGGCGCTCACGGCCTGTTACGCGCAGAAGAGCATGAGTGCTGCGTTCACCGAACAAATGCTCCGCTGGCTGGGCGGGCTGGGGCTTATTGTGGTGCAGTCCACGGCCGTACGAAAGTTCGGCCGCGACATTCTGCGCCGCGAGCTCAGCGATTTCGATATCACCACGCGTCTGATTCAGGAAGCAGCCGTGCGAATGAAAGCCGTCCGCTATGAGCCGGGCTTTTCCGCCCAGATGCGCAGCGCGCCGCACTTTTTTGTCACGCATGAGCCCGAAAAGATTCGTGCGGCGCTGGATGTGGCTGGCGCGAGCGGGCAGATCGTTTTCCAGGAACGCAGCGCGGCTTTCAGTGAACGCGGCGCTGTTCCACGCACCTACTTGCCGCAGCAGCTGGACAAACTGGTCGACTCGCGGCCGGAATTGTTTTCGGCCTCGGCGGCGCTGCGGCCGCTGGTGCAGCAGGCTGCGTTTCCAGTCGCTGGGGCCGTTCTCGGCCCCGGAGAGATTTCTTATTGGGCGCAGTTGCATGCGGTATTCCAGCATTTCGGCGAGGTCTTCCCGGTTGTGCTTCCGCGCGCGAGTGCCACGCTGATCGACACTCCCGGCCAGAAGGCGATGCGGAAGCTTGGCATCGAGCCCGCCTCGCCGGAACTTTTTGCCGACGCCGAAACACTGCAGAAGCGCGCCGCCGTAAGCAACGAAGTTGGGAGCAGCATGCAGCGCAATGTCGATGCCATCCTCGCGCACCTGGCTGAAATGGAATCCGAAGTTCAAAAAGTCGACGGCGGGCTCAAGTCTCTGTTCGACAAAGCACGCGAACGCATTTCGCACGAGCTGCAGCGTGTCGCTGAAAAGACGCAGGCATCGCTCGGGCAGCGCGAAGGCGCGGCTGTCGTTCGCGCAAAATACCTCGCGTCGCTGGTGCGTCCGCGCAAGGCTCTGCAGGAGCGCACGCTGGCGTGTGCTCCGTTTCTGCTGCGCTATCCGGATCTTCCGCGCGACCTGCTGGACACGCTTGATCCGCTGGCGCGCGAACATTTCGTGATTACGCTGGGCTGAACGCCTTCCGGGACTTCGCGCATGCCGCACGTGGATATTCTTGTTTTCGCGCCGCATCCCGACGACGCCGAGCTCTGCTGCGGCGGGCTGCTGTTGCTGGCCGGCCGCGCGGGATTGAAACTCGGTGTGATCGACATCACGCAAGGCGAGATGGGCACGCGCGGTTCGGTGGCCGAACGAAAGCGCGAAGCGGCCGCGGCGACAAAGCTTCTGAAGCTCAGCGCGCGCGAGAACCTCAAGCTTCCCGACGGAAAGTTGCATGACGATCAGACGCTGCGCTGCGCGCTGGTGCGGATGCTGCGCCGGTATCGCCCGGCCATTCTGCTCGCGCCGCACTGGGAAGATCAGCATCCGGATCATGCGGCTGTTGGCCAGGCCAGCCTCTATGCAGCATGGCTGTGCGGCGCGCCGAACTACGATGCCGGCTCGGGCGCGGGCATTGCCGCTCCCGGCCGCCCTCCGTACCGGCCGCGACACGTTCTGCATTACAACAACCGTTACGGCATCCAAGCGAACGTGATTTTCGACATCAGCAGCGTAATGGACGAAAAAATCGAGCTCGTTCGCTGTTACGCAACGCAGTTCGGCGCCGGCGATGGCAGCGGCAAGCAGACGCGTCTGAGCGACGCACACTTTTTTGACTGGCTTCGAGGAATGCATGCGTTTTACGGCTACCAAGCCGGCGCGCGCTTCGGCGAGCCCTACTGTACGAAAACGCCGCTGGCGATTGGCGACATCGGCCTGCTTGCGGGCGCTTCCACGAAACGAGAGTGACGCATGGAACCGAAAATGCGAATCGGAATCGCCTGCTACCCGACGTACGGGGGGTCGGGCGTGGTCGCCAGTGAACTGGGCATCGAACTCGCCAAGCGCGGGCATGAAGTCCATGTGATCAGCTACGACCTGCCGTTCCGACTGCAGGGTTACCGCGAGCGCATTTACTTTCACGAGATCGAAGTCGGCGCGTACCCGCTGTTCAAATATCCGCCGTTCACGCTCTCGGCCGCATGCAAGATGATCGACATCGCTGAGACCAATCGCCTGGACGTTCTGCATGTTCATTACGCCGTGCCGTGGGCCGTGTGCGCCCATCTGGCGCGCGAGGTTGTTCAGGAAAATGATCTTCCGCTGAAGATCGTCACGACGCTGCACGGAACGGATATCACGCTGGTCGGCAACGAACCGTCATTCTTCAAGATGACGCGTTTCGGGATTCAGCGGAGCGACGCGGTGACGGCCGTCTCCGATTACCTGAAAAAAGCCACGCAGTCGACGTTCAAGGTCGACGTGCCGATTCACGTGATCCACAATTTCATCGACAGCCAGCGCTTCCGCCCGAAAACTGAAAACAACGGCGCGTGCCAGCGCAAAGGTCTCGCTCCGAACGGCGAAAAGCTGCTGATCCATGTTTCGAATTTCAGGCCCGTCAAAAACATTCCGGATGTGGTCAAGACGTTCGCGCTCGTTCGCAAAGACGTTCCCTGCCGCCTGCTGATGGTTGGTGAAGGGCCCGAATTGCCGAATGCGCGCGCTCTGGCAAAAAAACTTGGCGTCGAGAGCGACGTTGTCTTCATGGGCCGCCAGCAGGCGGTGGAAGACATTCTCGCCTGCGCCGATGTGTTCATGCTGCCCTCCGCGTTCGAAAGCTTCGGACTCTCGGCGCTCGAAGCCATGAGCTGCGGACTGCCCGTGCTCGCGACAGAGATCGGCGGCCTCAGCGAGGTCATCACAAACGGAGTCGACGGCTGGCTCTGCCCTGTCGGCGATTGCCACTGCATGGCTGAACGGATCTATTCATTGCTGACCAACGAGGACAAGCGCAGAGCCATGGGCGATGCGGCGCGGAAAAAGGCGGTCGAAAGTTTCTCCCCGGAGAAAATCATCGCTGAGTACGAATCGCTCTACCGCAGCGTTATCAGCACGGGCAAGCGCTGGAAGCTGGTCTGCCAGTAGCTTCGGGCGTTCAGCGCGATTTGCTGTCCAGATCGGTCGGCAGCGTCTCTTTTTTCTTTTCCTCCTCGATCCGGCGCATCTGCTCGCGCATGCGCTCGGTCTTCTTCACGATCTCTTCGCGTTTGGCGATTGCCGGATCTACCGGTGGCGGCGGCGCATCGACGTAAACGACTTTGCCGTCCTTGCCGACGATTGCCTGCGGCTTGGGCTCGAGCTCCGCGACTTCACGCGCGCTCAGACGCAGCTTGCTGACGCTTTTGAGCGCGTTCGTGAATGCCCAGCGGACGTGCGTCCACTTGCGCGGCACGCGGGCCAGTTCGTCATTGAGCACCAGCGTGTGGCGCTTGGCGATGATGCAGAGGTCGCGGAACGCCTTATCGTATGGCCAGATTTCGGCGAGCTCGGTAATGTCTTTCGATAGATCGTCGCTCGTGCGGATCAGTCGCGTGATCTGCTTGCCGCCATCGTCCAGGTCGGCGCTGATTTTCTCGATCTTTTCCTTGGTCGATGCGATGAGCGCGTAGCATTTTCGCGCATTCAGGTTCAGCGGGCCGGAGGGCGGCATGTCATCAAGCAGAATCTGCTTTTGCTTTTCCGTGGTTTTTGCCTCAGGCCTGTCGGCGGTCAGATCGAGTTCCTCGCTGGCGGGTGCGTTCACGGTTTCAGTAAGTGTCGGCGGCGGAGGCGGTTCGACGGCTGGCGGAGTGACATCTGCTTCGCGTTCCTTTTCGCAGCCGGCAAGCGCCAGGATCAGTACGGCGGGCGAGAGCCATCGAAGAACATCGCTCGGTTTCATAAAAACTCCCTTTCCACTGCTATCGCGCGCAGTCGATGCCTTGCGTCAGTTCCCGGCGCGAAGCTTATCGCGAAAGTACATGAAGCGTTCGCGGTAGGCCGCGTTTTTCGGCTCGAGATTCATGGCCTGCTGCATGCTTCGTCCCGCTGCGCGCCAGGCGTTCTTGGCGGCATGGATTTCCGCTTCCGTCGCGTGCAGAAAGGCCTTGTCCGGATGTTCGCGTAAAGCAGACTCTACCATCTTCGTGGCGCCGCGGATATCGTAAACGGACGATTGCGGATCGCGCACCTTCAAATAGGCCAGGTTGTTCATTGCCCGCGCTGAATGCGGGTCGATCTGCAGCGCCTGCTGGTAGCTCGCGGCTGCTTTCTCCATCTGGCCAAGCGCCTCCTGCGCGAACCCGGCATTGACGTACGCCGGAATGTTCTTCGTATTCAGCGCCAGAGCGCGTTCGGCGTCGGCAAGCGCCTGCTGAAACTCGCGGCGCGAACAATGGAAACTCGAACGTGACGCCAGGAACGCGGAGACCACTTCGCGGTCGCTGAGCGGGCGCAGGTACGCGCCTGAACTCTCCGCTTTTGCGTCGATCTTGTGCCAGCGCCGGTAAAATGCATCATCGAGCTTCTTCCAGTTGTCTGGCGTGGGGCGTGTCACGTCGAAGTTCAAACCGTTCGATTTGTCACCTGGATGCGATGCGTACTTCAGGAAAAAATGGCCCGGGGACTGAACACCGTAAATCGGCAGGCCCATGCGGCGCGCAACAGCCAGTGTCATAATCCCCAGCGACAGACACGATCCGCGCCGGCGCTGCACTGCCGAGGAGAGGTCATAATTCTCGGCGCGATCTTCACGGAATGGGTCGGCGGCGCGACGATCTAGAACCACATTGTAGAGTGCGTCGAAGCAGTCGATCGCATCCGGCGCTTCCGGAAGATCCGCTTGTGCCTTCGCGGCCAGGCGGTCAAGCTCGCGCAAGGTTCCGGCGATGTCGACGGGCGCCGGCGCACCGCTGTCTTTCTTTTGCCGCTGAGGCGCGCCGGATTCTAAGCCCAGCGTGAGAATCGCCTCGGCCACATCGAACTGGCTGTCGGGGAGCGTCAGAATCTGTTCGAAAGTCCGCCGCGCTGCATCGGGATCCGGCGGCTGGAAATCTTTGATGGCCGGCGCCGGCCGAACGTGCGGCGCCGGGGCTTCGCTGCGGACATTTGAGCGGCAGCCGGAGAGTGCCACGAGCATAGCTGCCGAACCGAGGGCACCTACTATGCGGCAGCGGCAGAGTGTGCCTCCGGCTTCGGGCACTTGCAGACTCCTAGTTCAAATCGGCGGTGGCTTTTCCAAAATTCACGGTCGCGCTGTTCGCCGTCCACCAGGTCTGCCATGCGCGCTGATCGACCGTCGGGACTTCTCCCTTATAGTCGCTGCGGGTCTTCACCAGCGTGGTCAGCACTTCCGAGGCAACTTCAGCCAGCGTGCGCTGGCGGGAGGCGCGGCCGCTGTCCGACTTGGAGTGGCCACCCTGGTTGTACGCGGGAAGTGGCTTATTGACGTCATCGCCTTCAGCCATGGCTTCGATCAGGTACGGCACCGCGTCCTTGCCGGCATCCATGAGAACGACCTGCGCTTCACGCCAGCCGGGAGTTGCCAGCTTGCGCACGGCGGCGCGCAGTTTCGCATCCTTCTGCGTCATCTCGCGGGCCAGTTCGCGTTCAGCTTTGAGGGCGTCTTCCCTGGCCTTGGCTGCCGCGGCGGGGTCTTCGGTCACCGGCGCTGCTGGAGCGGCAGCGGCGGCTTTCGGTTCTTCCTTCGCGGGTGCGGCTTCAGCTTTGGGCTTGGGCTCCTCTTTCTTGCCCAACTCTTTTGAGGCCTTCTCGTCGGCTTTCTTTTTGTCGGCAGCGGCCTTTTCTTCGTCCTTCTTTTTCTGAGCAGCGGCCTTTTCGTCGGCCTTGGCCTTCTCGGCGATAGCCTTCTCTTCGGCCTTCTTCTTTTCGGCGGCTTCCTTGTCCTTCTTTTCCTGCTCCTTCTTGGCGGCCTTTGCTGCCTTTTCGGCGTCGGCCGTCGCAGTGTCTTTCTTCTCTTCTTTCTTCTCGGCCTTCTTTTCTGTCTTGGCGGATTCCTTCTCGTCCAAGTGCTCAATCACGTTCATCTTTTCGTCGACGCGGACGCGTTTGCCGTCCAGGACGATGATCTTGCCTTCTTTCTTGGCAGGCGCATCTTCGGCGTGAACAGCGCCCGTGAAGGCAATGCCCAGGCCACAGAACGCAAGCGCTGCCAGAGACTTAACACCGTAAGACATGCGAAACCTCCTGAAGTTCAAAAAGTTAGACGTTCTTTAGAATGGGACTATGCTCGTGATTTCCAGCCTTCATGTCAAGATGCTAAATCCTCTTTCCGCGGAGCCTGCTTGGCGATGTTTGTAAAAAATTGCACTTGTGCGCCTGTTGTCGAGCCCGATTAGCTCGTGCTGAAGACGGGCCGCTTCGGTGACTGCACGTGCAAAGTTTAAAAACGTATAAACCGATTATACGATTTAAAATCGAGCATAACCGAACTCAGCCCTAAATAAGGACGAGTCAGCTGCGGCTTTATTGCCTGAAATCTGCGTCGTTTCGAAGAATTTTAGTGGGGGAGGGCGAAGGACCCGCCGTGCTGTGTCTCCCGGAGCTGGTGCCGGAAAACTCGCCCAACCCCCATTACTACCGGCGCGGCGCTGAAGCGCTTCGTGGCGCGCGCGAATCTGCCTGGACAATCTGCGGCGGAATGTAGTTGCGTGGCGGAATGGGCGGAGCTGCCAGAGTCGGGCCCAGCATATCCGGTGCGGGCATGTTTGTATTCTGTGTGCGGCGCAGCGCAGCCGACGGCGCGGGCACTGGAGGAATCACCGGCCGGGGCAGCACAGGCAGGTTGCTGTTCGATCGCGCAGGCGGATTGGCGTTTTCGGCTCCAGCGGGCACCACACGCCGCGGCGCCAGGTTGGCCAGGTCCGTGACTTCTCCAGGTTCCACCCAGCCCAACCGCCCGCGCGCGGCGCGCTCCCAGGCGTGCGGGTCGCCGCGTGCCAGTTCATCAATGCTTCGCTCCAATCGCGCCAGCTCGCGTTTTTCGGCCGAGCAATGCGCTTTCAGGACTTGCAGACGACCGTCGAGCATCGACAGACGCTCTCGCTGCGGCGCGAAAAAGAAGAGAAACCAGATCGAGACGGCAGTGACGAACGCCAGCCAATACGCCACGTCATGAAAGCCGATACTGTCAGCGTCTGCGGAGATGTTCTGCAGCCCATGGCAGCGGAAAATCTGCGACGTGACTGTGCTCAGCCCCCGCGCAATGCGTGTAATATGTGTCCCTGGATGACTCACCGCACCCCCACGGCTTCTCAACTCTGCTTTATCGACCATAGAATGAAGCACACTGAAACGAATTCGGCGGCAGTGCGTCACGTTTGCGTGTCTTCAGGACAATGTGGTTGAATAAGAGGGGCTGTGCGGAGGCGGCTATGTACATTACGCAGGACTACAGCAAGTACACCCCGGAAGATCACAAAGTCTGGACGCTGCTTTATGAGCGCCGAATTCCCGATTTGAAAAACACCGCCTGCAGCGCCTTTTTGAAAGGCGTTGAGCAGATCGGCCTGGATTCGCGCCACGTTCCGAAACTTTCGGATGTCAATGCGCGTCTCCGGCCGCTCACCGGCTGGCAGGCCATGCCCGTCCCCGGCTATCTTCCGGCGCGCGACTTTTTTCAATCGCTCTCGGAGCGGAAGTTTCCGACAACCATCACTGTCCGCCCGATGTCTCAGCTGGACTACCTTCCGGAGCCTGACATTTTTCATGACGTTTTCGGGCACGTTCCGCTGCATGCCGATCCCGTGTTTGCCGACTTCCTGCAGCACTACGGAAAAGTGGCGCTGGCAACGCATGATGAACAGGAGTTGGTGGAGCTTGCGCGGCTGTTCTGGTTCACCGTGGAATTCGGACTGATACGCGAAAACGGCGTCGTGAAGCTTTTTGGAAGCGGCCTGATGAGTTCCGCCGGAGAGGGCCCGCATGCGCTCAGCGCCGAAGTCGAAAGACGGAATTTTGATTTGCAGGCGGTAATCAGCCAGCCATTTGAAATCGATCATTACCAGCCGTTATTGTTTGTGATCGATTCGTTTGAACAGCTATACGACGCTGTGGAAACGTGGGCGCGCGGCGGTGTTCATGCGCACGCTAAATAGTATTTGAAGCCCTGGAATAAACCCGCGCAAAAAGCTGCAAATCTAAAAAAACGCAGCCGCATTACGTTAAAAATAATTCCACTTGTCTTTGCGATTTTTAATTAATGTGCTAATTCTCGGGTATTCTCACCCCTGAGGGAGGCAACACCGTGGCTCGCAACGTTTATGACTCGGAGACAAAATCCGCAATTCTTAATGCCGTGAACGAGGCTCGATCGGCCAAAAAGAAGTGGCCCGAGGCGCATAAGGCTGCAAAGGAGGCTGGTTATAAAGGCGGATTGCCCTCGCTGATGATTATGTACCGCAAGGCCCGCTCTGCACGACGAGGCGACAGGCCAGCACGAGGTCCCGGACGGCCGCGAAAGGTGACCGTTGCGAACAGCTATGGCATGTCGGCCGAAATAGAACGAATTGTAAGTGACGCCGTGCAGGCACGCGTCAATTCTGCTTTAGACGCGGCAATTGCAGAATTGGAAAAAATGAAGATGTAATGTCAATAATGAGAATTATTAGCGCGATTTCCATTTTGAAAAAGTCCGCAGTAAGCGGGCTTTTTCTTTTATTTCCGTTCCTCTGGCTTTTTGTGCCCGATGTAGTCTATTTCAACGAATTGATCCTTACTTGAGCCTGATGCTAAATCTATGCGAATTCCGGTGATTGTCCCTTTGTAGGTGGCTGCCTTAAAGAGATCAATTCCGATTGTGTGCGGCGATTTCCCGGGAGTTAATTCGAACGCCATGCTGCGAGCAGGATCAAACGCTGCATCACCGTGGCATTTCCAGTAAACACGCGATCCTGTCAGCCTGCCGTTCGTCATCGCCCTCATATAGAGCGTAGGAACATCTTCGGCTCGGTAGGCACACGCTGGGCTTAGCAGCTGCGGGTTTGGGTGCTCAAGGGAGACTCGAAGCTTGTTCTGGATCGGCCATCCGCTATCAGTGGCGTTCGCATAAGTCCAGTGCTGCCGATCCTGGCTGAATACATAATTGGGCCGGGAATCCTTCTGACGCAGCGAATAAGCTATGCCACGTATTTCGTTGAGCGTGCCGACGACAAGCGTGTAGCTGTAATCGTATACAATATTGTGATCGATGATTTCATTCTGAAGCGGAGCAATATATCCGCAGGGACTATCCTTTTCGCGGCCTGTGTTTTCCTTACCTGCAAATCCCCCAAGGTACGCGTGCGTGCCGGGAGTCACAATACCGACTCCCCAGTCCGAATCGTTGACCAGGGCGGCCCAGCATTCGGTGGCAAGAAAATTCCGCCAGGGAAATGAGGCACCGACTTCGCGCTTGGGAATGCGCTCCAGCGGCGCATTGGAAAACGGTTTGTCGCCGGTATAGGTCATCAGTCGCCAGAACGTGCCGTTGGTATAAAGCGCCGGCAGCTCCTGGGAGCGCGCAGGGTACTGCGTTCTGTCCGAGCGGTTGTTGCTCAGGCGGCAGCGGACTTTGGCTGTATTCCTGTCGAGCTCGATCCAGTTCTCCATGATGCATTCGCCCGGCACATTGTTTAAAGGCCAATGCATGGGCACGGTTTTGACATAAAGCAGATTGCTCTCGCGCCTGAATTCAAGCACACGCGAGCAGTTGTTGTAGCAGTCCCCGGATTGCACCGGATTCCAGCCCAGCGCTTTCCAGGCCTCAGCGGGACTTCCAAAGGGTACCGGGCCCGAGTAATACGACTGCTGAATCTGCCGGCCCCAGTCGTACGAATTGATGATGTTCTCGAGGTGCTTCGAATCGGCCAGGTACGTGATGCTCCCGCCGATGCTCAGATCGATACCGATTTTGATCGTGCCGTTGTCGAGATATTCGACCCTGGGCGCGGGTTTTTCGGCGGCGAGTGCGTGTGCGAGAACAATAATGCTGAAGCAAAGAACGATTCGAACGCGCGACACTCAAGGCCTCTTTGTGCGATCCGCAATTTCCTTCAGTGTTAACAGAGCTTGAAGGTCGTTCAAATCCTTTGGTCGTCCAGCCGCCTTTTTTGCGGAGATGAGGCGTTCCAGCGACAGGATGCGCACACTTACGCCTGCGACCGTGTCGATGCTCGCATCTGCGGCGCATTCGTTATAGCCGCCGACGCCCGACACCTCACCTAGCACATCCAGATCTCCATGATCGGTTAAGAAGGTAAAGTTCAGGCCATTTTTGAGTGTTCTAGCATCCGGCTTAAAAGGTAGATCTACAGGTACCCCACGCAATTTAGCTCCCAAGTCAATCAATACAGACGCTAGCGCTTTGAGGTTGTTTTTGTTACGGGCATAACAAATATCAATGTCGAATGTGACGCGGGAGTGTCCATGGTAGATCGCAGCTAGACCTCCAATGAGTACGAACTCAACGTTCTTTTCCTGAAGGCGACGCAGAATGGTTTCGAAATCAGGAGCTGTTTCAGCCATTTAGCTGCTCCTGCGGGCGCGTTCGCCGGCGTCCTTGAACGCCAGGGCCATCCGTAACGCGTTCTGGTGCCGCTTAAAACGCATCTCCGGCGGCAGCATCAGGTTTTCGATAAGAAGTCCCAGATCAATGCCTTCCTTCTCGCACCTCCGGCAGAGCGATTGATCCGATAGAATGTTTTTTGCATCACTCTCTGTGAGCTGAATCATTTACCACCTCAGCTTAATTATACACTGCCTGGCATGCTTCACCCAATCTCCTTCAGCACATTCGCCGCGATCACCAGGCGCTGGATTTCGCTGGTGCCTTCGTACAGGCGGCAGATGCGTACGTCGCGGTAATGCCGCTCGGCATCGTAATCTTTGATAAAACCGTAGCCGCCGTGCATCTGCAGCCCCCGGTCGGCCGCGCGAAACGCCGCTTCGCTCGCGTAGAGCTTGGCCATCGCCGCCTCTTTCGTGTAGCGGCGACCGGCCAGATCCTTAAGCTTTGCCGCGCGCATCATCAGAAGTTCCGCGGCCTCCAGTTCCGTGGCTGAATCGGCGATCATCCATTGAATCGCCTGAAGTTTCGCCAGCGGCGCCCCGAACTGCTCGCGTGTTTTCACGTGCTTCACCGCTGTCTCGAGCGCCGCTTTGCCGATGCCAAGCGCCTGCGCCGCGATGCCGATGCGCCCGCCGTCCAGCGTCTCAAGCGCGACGTTGAAGCCCTTGCCCAGCGTGCCGAGCAGATTTTCTTTTGGTACCTTGCACTGGCTCAGGATCAGCTCCGTGGTGCTCGACGCGTTGATGCCAAGCTTGTGCTCGCTTTTGCCGCGCGCGAAGCCGGCGTAGGAGGGCTCGACGATGAAGGCGCTGATGCCGTGATGGCCCAGTCGTTTGTCCGAGGTTGCATAAACGATGTACACGTTCGCGTGCGCGCCATTGGTCACGAACAGCTTGTTGCCCGTGATCTCGAAGTGATCTCCGCGGTCGACAAAGGTCGTCGAGAGCGCCGCCGCATCGCTGCCAGAATTCGGCTCGGTGAGCGCGTACGCGCCCAGGTATTTCCCGCTCGCCAGCGGCTTGAGGTACTTCTCTTTCTGCGCGTCGGTTCCGTGTTTCAGGATCGGATCGATGCAGAGGCTCGTGTGCGCGCTGAGGATCACGCCAGTGCTCGCGCAGGCTTTGCTGATTTCCATTACGGCGAGGTTGTACGCCAGCGCCGTCCCGCCCGCGCCGCCCCAGGCTTCGGGCACGTAAACGCCCATTAAACCCAGCTCGCCCATTTCGCGCACGAGTTCTTCCGGAAAACGGCCGCTTTCATCGAGTTCCCGAGCCAGCGGCTTTACTTTCTTCTGCGCAAAGTCGCGCGCTGTCTCAAGCACCGCTTGTTCGATTTCACTCAGATTAAAATCCATGCGCTGCAAACCTCGCGTTAGAGTCAGCCTCTTGCCAGCAGTATAGCTTTCGACGGGAAGGCATCACAAGAGAGGAGGAGAATTCGGAAGATATTCTCTTGAAACGCCTTTGCCAGGGTATAGAAATGTCCCTTCATCCGCGCCGCTGGACAGCGCGGAGTTTTGTTTGACCAGATTTGATCCAAGAGGAGCAGGCCATGTCCGTTCACAAGAGTTTGCGTACCGGCGGTTCGCTGACCAAGCACCGCAATGTTCTTACCCGCATCGAGCGCATCAAGCTGCTTGAGGAAGCCGGCAACTGGCGCGAAGGCCAGAACAGCGTGCTGGGCCTGCGCAAGGTCAAGAGCATCAAGATGGCCGCCAAGAAGAAGGTCAAGAAGGAAGCCGCTGAAGGCGCAGCAGCACCCGCCGGCGGCGCAGCCGCTCCCGCGGCCGCCGCAGCACCAGCCGCTGGTGCCAAGCCGGCCGCCGCCGCAGCAGCGAAGCCTGCCGCCAAGAAGTAAATTTTCATTCAGCATGCATGAGAAAGGGCGGACTGAATCAGTCCGCCCTTTGCTTTTATCTGCCGCCTGAAGGCTCCTCTCCACCTCATTCAGGCTTTGTGGGTTCGTCAGGCAAAGAGTCGCTGCGCGTACGGATCGTCTCGTTCGTCGACGCCGGCAAGCCAGTGGGCACATCGGCGGCCAGACTGGACACGCCGCGGGTGCCTTTCTTTCCGAGAACAGAACTGAGCGGCGGAATGCGGCCGGTTTCATCCATCGCCATGGCGCGCAGCGCGCCATGGCGGTAGCTGACGATCAGTGCGCGAACCACATTGGAGTCGTAAACCTTTCCGGCCAGCTGATCCATTTCCGTGAATGCTTTTTTAACCAGCGCCGCATCGGGCTCGACCTCCGGCGAAGATCCGGGCGGATAGATCAGCTTATCGAAGGCGCTCGCCACGGCCACGATGCGCGAGCCGATCGGGATGGCGTCGCCCTTGAGCCCGTCGGGAAAACCGCTTCCGTCAAGGCGCTCATGATGCGCGCGGATAGCGGGCATCACGCCTTGCAGCCCGGGGATGTTTTTCAGGAACTCGATGCCTGCCAGCACATGCTCGAACTCGGGCGGCTGCACCGGTGTTGCCGGCTTGAAATTCTTCGCGACATGCTCAACACGGCCAATATTGTGCAGCAGTCCGGTGATTCCGGAATAAAGCACCTCGCTGTCAGGCAGGCCCATCTCGGCGGCGATCGCAAGACAGAAACTGCTGCTGCGTTCGGCGTGTCCGCGCTGTCCGGGCGAAACGCCTTCGAGCAGCGAAACCAGGCGTCCAATGGTGCGCAGGAACATGCGGCGGCGCGCGCGAATGGAATTTAAATTCTCCAGCGATAGCGCCAGTTGCGTGCCCATCGCCGAGATAAGCTGCAGGTCGCTCTGTTCGAACGATTCACCCATGCTAGAATTCACGGCGTAAATTGCGCCCATCGCTTCGCCGGAACTCTGGATCGGCACGCAGAGCACCGCGCGGATCTGGTTCATCACGATCGAATCGTCGGCCTTGAAACGGTCGTCGGCCATGGCGTCGGCGGTAAGAATCGCGCGCGACTCGCTGATCACGCGGCGCAGAATGGAGCGCGAAATCGGAACGTTCTTTTTCTCTGATGTTGCCCGCATCGCGCGCGGCGTGACCGCGCCGGTCGAATCGTCTCGCAGGAACAGGTACAGATAGTCTGCCGGAATGTTTTCCTGGATCAGGTCCAGCAGCCGTTCGAAAAGTTTCTTCTCGTCGCGCTCGCTCTGAACAATGAGTGTGGCCTGGCACATCGCTTTGAACAGTTCGCCGTCGCGAGGGCCCGAATCGGCCACATAAAGGTCTTCGAGCTTGAGATCCAGCGACGTCTTGAACGGCTCGCCGTCCTCTTCGAACTCCAGGTCCTGCTCGCGTGTGCCGCGGCTGCTTTCGAAAACCAGCGTGGTGTTGCCGACGCGAATGATGTCACCTTCGCGCAGCAGCTCTTCGGAGATCTTTTCGTCGTTCACGAATGAGCCGTTGCGGCTCTCCATGTCGCGGATAAAGACCATTTCACCCAGGCAGTAAATCTCCGCGTGCTCGCGCGAGACGCCCTGGTCAAGGATCTGGACCTGGCAGGCGTTGTCACGCCCGATCAGGAGGCGATTGCCCTTGAGGGGAATCACCTTGCCCTTCTGCTTGCCAGTTTTGATTCGGATCTGCGGCATTTACAGCGTCCTGTTTTTTTGTGGCGCGAACTTCAGTTCGCGAGTCATGCGAACTGAAGTTCGAGCCACATTTGTTACTTCTCAGTGTTCAGCGCGCCATGATCCAGCCGCAGCACGCTTCCGGCACGCTGAGCGATGCCCTGATCGTGCGTCACCACCAATACCGCGGTTCCCTGCGTGCGGCTGAGTTCGAAAATCAGGTCCATGATATGGCGTGCCGTTTCCGGGTCAAGGTTGCCGGTCGGTTCGTCGCACAGCAGCACTTTGGGTTCAAGCATCAGCGCACGCGCCAGGCCCACGCGCTGGCGCTCGCCGCCCGAAAGTGTCGCCGGCCGCTGCGTGAGGCGCTCCAGCCCGACCGTTCTGGCTAGTTCCGTTGCACGGGCAAGATACTTTTCCTTCTGCGCCACCCAGCGTCCGATACCGCACGCGACCTTGGCCGGCATGAGAATGTTGTCGAGAACGCTGAACTCCGGCAGCAGGAAATAGTGCTGAAAAACAAAGCCTATGAAGCGGTTGCGCAGGAACGATCGATCGGACTCGCTCAGCTTACCCGCAGGCGTGCCGTCGACGATGATCTCGCCTTCATCCGGCCGGTCGAGAAGCCCCAGCAGATGCAGCAGCGTGCTTTTGCCGCTGCCGCTACGGCCCACGAGCGCCGTGACTTCGCCGGGATTGAGACTGACGCTGACGCCGCTGAGTACCTCGAGCTTGCGCGCTCCGTCCATAAAATAGCGGTGAACGTTTTCCGCCCGCAGTACAGGCTTGCTCTTGCCGTTTTTTTCCCTTTCCCCTTGCGGGAGAGGGTAGGGTGAGGGGTGAGCGGGCGCTGCACTATTCATGACGCAGACACTCCACCGGATTGAGCCGCGCCGCACGCATCGCCGGCAGATACGCGCCGATCAGAGCCGAAAAAATCGTCAGCACTGAAATGATGAGGATATCGGACGGCAGCGTGAGCGTCAGGATGCGGTCTGCGCCGAAAGCCTCTCCGGGAAAAATATCAATGCGGAACGTCTGCGCGATGAAATCCACGATTCCGTTCAGGTAATGGATCATAAAGAAAGCGCCAATCAGGCCCGCAATCAGGCCCAGACCGCCGATGAACAGCGCTTGCGTCAGGAAACAGGCGAGAATTCCTCGGGGCGTGGCGCCCATCGCGCGGAGCGCACCGATGTCGCGCACTTTCTCTGCCACCAGCCGGCCGAAAATCAGGAACATGATGAAGGCCAGCAGCGCCAGGAAAATGCCCATGATGATGCGCATCATCCGGTTTTCGCTGGTGATCGCGAGATAAAACTTGTTGTCCTTCTCCTGCCAGGTGTCGACGCTCACAACTTCTTCCAGGCGCGGGCTGCCGCCTTCGCGGCGCACAAGCTCGCGTGTTTTTTCGCGCAGGTTATCACGAACTTTTTTCAGATCCGGCCGGTTGGGCTCGTTGAGCCAGACGTAGAGCGTTTTCGCGCGCCCAGGCACGCCGATAAGGTCGGCGATGTACTTGCGGTCGACGTATGCGGCCGTTTCGAGGTACGGGTTTTTGCCTTCAAAGAAGCCGATGATCGCAAAAGCGCGCGAGCGCGCTTCGCCTTCTTCGTCTGAGAAGAGAAACGTGACGCGGCCGCCGATCTTCAGTCCGTACGAACGGCGCCATGCCCCGCCGACAATGCAGCCGGGCAGCTTGCGGCCATCCTGTTCGTGCACTCCGAATTCCTTAATGTCTTTCGGAAAAAGCGTTTCTTTCAACCGCCCGTGCTTCAGTTCCCGTTCCAAGTCGATGCCGCGCATCGTTCCGACGGTGCGCGCGTTATCGAAGATGGCCATCGCGGGCGATTCAAGCCCGATGGTTACGCCGCGGATGCCGGGGTCGACCTTCTGAATTTCGTCAGCCCACTGTTCAGGCTTCTGAATGCCCCACGCCAGCTCGCCGACGCCGATGGTCGCATGCGCCATGATGCTCTGCAGCTTGTCCATCCAGTGCTGCTTGCTGCCTTCGAGGACCGAGATGATCAGCAGGTACAGCACCACCACGACGGCGATCATGGCGCTGGCAACCCACGTGATGCTGCGGCTGCGCAAATGGCGCAGAGCGACGGACAGAATGTACATGGGCTGAAGTATCGGCAAATTCGGTGTGCGTGGAAAGCTACAAACGGCGGTGCTTACGGACTTTTGAAAAGTTTTGTGCCGAGGACTCGCGAGTAGTGTTCAAAATCGGGGTCTGTTGTGAAGACCTCTAAGTCGTGAGCTTGCGCTGCGCTGCAAATCAACATGTCAACATGAGAGGCTTGAATACCATTTCGCCTGCAGTTGTTGTAATACTCGGCAGCCCTTTCGTAATCGCGACGATCGATCGCCAGATCTTCAAATTGGGCCAGGCGATCCTTTAGACGTTCGAAATTCTCCACTTCCCGAACGCCTGAAAGTACCTCAGTTCTGACCGAACCGATGATCTTAACGCGATCGGTAATCACCAATTGGGTCCAGAAATCGAATAGCTGGCGTTCTTCAGCATTCAACTTTTCTTTATTGCGCCGAAGCGCCAGCGACCAGATAGTTGTATCTACTAGAACGCTCATGTTTTGCCGCGGAGCATTCGAGGATTAATATCGTCGTCGTACTCGACCTTTCCCACTAGCTCAAAGATTCCAATGCGCTTCTTCAACTTGATGTATTCCGTAAGCGCCAGTGAAACAGCTTCTTCCGTAGATTTATTTCCCCCCTCCAGTTGCTGCAGTTCATTTATGAGTTTGTCGTCAAGTGTGAGTTGAATCGTCATAGTTACCTCCTGGCAAAGTAGCGTCGCATATCTGAATGACTCTGTCAACCGTGCCCTTCCCGTTGACTCCCCGCATATTATCCCCTATCTTTTACGCAGCGGCCAACGTTTGGGCTGCTTTTTTGTTTTTCAAGAGGTGCTGCAATGCCACTGCTCGACGATCTCGAAAACTTGCGCAAAGAAGCTGAAGCTGCTTTTGCCGGAGCCGCCGATAAGGCCGCGCTTGAGACTGTACGCGTGGATTTTCTCGGCAACCGCGGCCGCTTGAAGGCGACCCTGGGCCGCATGGGCGAAGTGCCTAAAGAGCAGAAACCCGCGGTCGGCAAGCGCGCCAACGAGATCGGCGCTGAAATTCAGGCTCTCTTCGATGCCGCCAAGACGCGAGTCGACAGCGCCACCGGTGGCGCGGCCGCGACCGATGGACAGAGCAGCTTCGAGAGCCTCAAGCACGAACGCCTGACCAAGCTGAAGCTCTACCAGGAGCGCACCGGCGACACCGGCTGGGGCTCGCGCTTTCCTGCGCCGGGCAGCGGCAAGTCGCTCACGTCCGTTGAGGACATCCGCAAGAAGTTCGAAAAACTCAATCCGGCTCAGCACACCGATCCGCAGAATTCGAGCGAGGAAGTTCACGTCGCTGCGCGCGTGCTGCTGCGCCGTGACCAGTCGAAGAAGCTGATCTTTTTAACCGTGCAGGATCAGGGCGGCACGATCCAGGTGGCGCTGTGGAACGCGCTGCTGGATGAAAAAACGCTCGGCGATCTGCGCGACACGCTGGACCTGTGGGACATCGTCGGCATTACGGGGAAGCTCGCGTTTACGCAAAAGGGTGAGCCCACCGTGTGGGCGACGAGCGCGCGGCTGCTGACCAAATGCATTCTGCCGCCGCCCGACAAACACCACGGCATTCATGATAAGGAAATCCGCTACCGCCAGCGTTACCTGGACATGATCAGCGAGCCGCAGAGTCGCAAGACGTTCGTGCTCCGCGCGAAGGCTGTCGCCGGCCTGCGCCGTTTTCTTGACGAGCAAGGATTCCTCGAGATGGAAACGCCGGTGCTGCAGACGATTCCCGGCGGCGCGGCGGCACGTCCGTTTGAGACGCACCTCAATTCGCTCGACATGAAGATGTATCTGCGCATCGCCACCGAGATCCCACTCAAGAAGCTGCTCGTCGGCGGGCTTGAAAAAGTTTACGAACTTGGCCGCATCTTCCGCAACGAGGGCCTGTCGCCGAAGCACAATCCCGAGTTCACATCTGTCGAGATCTACCAGGCCTACGGCGATCTGCGAGACATGATGGCGCTGACCGAAAATGTCGTCAGCCAGCTCGCGCAGAACCTGACGGGCTCGACGACGGTGACGTTCCGCGGCCGCCAGATCAAGCTCGGCGCGCCCTGGCCGCGGCTGGATTATTGCGAGCTGCTGCAGAAGCACGCCGGCGTCAGCTACGACGACATCCCCGGACTTGAGCGCAAGCTGAAGGAGAAGGGGATCGATCCGGCAGGGCTTTCGCACGTGGACAAGATCGACGGCGTCTTCGGGGAATATGCCGAGCCGCACCTGATGGACGCGTGTTTCATCATTAACCAGCCTGTCGAGATGAGCCCGCTCTGCCGCGCGCACCCGAATAATCCGAAGCTCGCCGACCGCTTCGAAGCCTTCGCCAGCGGCATGGAGATCGCCAACGCGTACACGGAGCTGAATGATCCGATTGAGCAGCGCAACCGACTGGAGACTCAGGCGAAGGATGCGGGCGTTGCAGCGTTCAAGGAATTGCATAACGCCGGACTCGGAGATTTTATTAAACTCGATGCGAAGGATGCCGATTGGGTCGATAAGGCCAAGGCTGCCATTCACGCGATTCCTGTGAGCGACAAGCGCAAAGTCAAGCTCGCGGAACTTGCCAAAAACGTTCACGCCGCTGACCAGCGCGTCGACGAAGACTTCCTCTGCGCCATGGAGCATGGCATGCCGCCGGCGGGCGGGCTGGGGATTGGCATCGACCGCGTGGTGATGCTGCTGGCCGGACAGGATTCTATCCGCGACGTCATCCCATTCCCGCTCATGCGACCCGAGAACAAGCAGGGCGCGGCGAGCGCGGAGAAGAAAGACGAAGCTGAGAAGAAGTAAAACCGCTCCAAGCTGGGTGGCCGTCCGTTGTGCCACGCCACGAAGGGGTGTGCGTTAACCGTTGCCCCACATGGAACGACTGCCCACGCGCAAGGCACACCACTTCGCTCCGCTCCGTGGCGTGGCACATAAAAAAGCCACCCAGCAAAACCACGCGTCATCGCTAATGCGCCGACTTGCATGAGGTATACTGACCTTGCAGGGAGGTCAGAATGCGTCACGCAGCGTTTTTATTGCCGCTATTTATTCTGCTCGCCGGATGCGATGAGGATCGCGATCGGGAGAGTGCGCGTTCAGACTCTCGCCGCGCGGAGCGCGTGAAGCGCTCAAGCGGCGAGAAATCTAAAGAAAGCAAATCATCAAAGCCCCGCCGTGTGCGGCGTGAGAGCAGCTCCAGCCGCACCGACGATAGTTATCTTTCGCCCGAAGCACGCAACCCATTTGTGACCGGCCCCTTCGGCGATCAATAGAGGTGCTTGAAAAACAGGTGAGTTCGCCCCCGCCTCTGTGTACTCTGTGTTCTCTGTGGTGAGAACTTCCGGAGGGCGCGCGCGTGAAAGTCCGGCGCTGGGCGGCACTGACAGTTGCGCTGTACGCGCTCACCTTTGCGCTGCTCACCGGCCCGGTGCTCTTCAGCAGCTTTGCGTTCGGCCGCGCGGGCGACCGGTTCAGTCCTGCCGATCTCATCGATATTTATACGGCTTGGGAATACTGGGCCATCGTCAGCGGGCTCACGTTTCTGCAGGCGCTGTTTCTCCTCGCCCCGCTGGACGTCGCGCGTGAGCGCCCCAAGCGGCGCGGTCCCTGGATCACGCTCGCGCTTGTCTCCGGATTACTGATGGCGCTGCTGGTGGGCGGACTGTACTCCGCCATCGTCGAAGCGTTCACGCGTGGGAAATTCGAAGACTTTTTCCAGGTCGGCCTGGGCCTCGCACTGGCTGGATGGGCTCTCTGGGGAGGACTGTTTTACTCCTACCTGAAATCCGATGCCGCTTCCGGTCTCAGCCGCGTGATCGATCGCATGCTCGACGGCAGCGTCGCTGAACTGCTCGTCGCCGTACCCTGCCACGTGTATGCGCGACATCAGGATTACTGCTGCGCGGGCTTTGGCACATTTTTCGGAATCGCGGCCGGCCTATCGGTGCTGGGGTTTGCGTTTGGCCCCGGCGTGTTTTTTCTCTTCGTGAAGCGCGTGCGTCGTCTACAACGAGCGCAGGCTGACGAAGCACTGCCGGCCGAGGTGCCGGAAAATCCGGTCAGCCGCACGCACGCGCGGGACGCACTGCTGTGGAGCACGGCGGCATTTGCCTTTCTGTTCTCGTCACCGCTGCTGAGCTATTTCGAGCCGCAGAGCCGCGCGACAGAACAGTTCTGGCAGATGAGCGTGTTTGCGTTCCTGGTGATGAACTGCGCGGCCTTTCGCCACGCGGTCCGCGCTTATTCCCTTTCTGTCAAGCGCCCACGCTGGCTCATCTACATCGCGGCCGCGCTGTTCGAGAGCATCCTGCTCGTCGCCTGGTGGGGCCTGCGGTAAAGCTGACCCTAGACCCTAGACCCTAGACCCAAGACCCTGACCCCTGAACCCTGCCGTTAAATCGGCTTGGCCGAAAACAGCTCCCACTTCTCCAGCTTCTTCCACGCTTCGCCGTTTTCGGTCGAGAGTCCCAGCGGCGTTGCGCTGATCCAGCCGTCTTTGAGCGCAACGGCATCGATAAATGTGTCTTCGTCGCGGTAGACCATGCTGCCTTCCAGGCGGAAGCGGCGGCGCGCGCCTTCGCGCTGTTCTTCGACGTAGTATTCTTTAAAGCCGCTTTTGCCGTGCCGCGTCAGGCGCGTGCCCTTGATCGACGCCTGCGGCCGGTTGGGAATGTTCACGTTCAGCACGGTCCAGTCAGGGATGCCGTGCTGGATCACTGTATCGACGAATGGAATCGAGAGCTCCGAGGCGAGTGCAAAATGCCACAGCCCGCTGTCGGGAATGTCCAGCGAGAGCGCCAGGGCAGGCAGGCCGTTCATGCAGGCTTCGCGCGCGCCGGCGACGGTGCCTGAATAGAACACGTTCATGCCGACGTTCGGTCCCCGGTTGATTCCCGAAATCACCAGGTCGGGCGTAAAATCCGGGAAGAGATTTGTGATCGCAAGCTTTACACAGTCGGCGGGCGTGCCGGAGACCTTATAGGCCGGCACCTTTTCGAGCCCATCATTGAGCGTCACCTGTTCGGCGTAAAGCGGCCAGTGAATGGTGATGCAATGCCCGACACCGGACTGTTCCTTCTCGGGAGCTACGACGCGCAGGTCGTACCGCCCGGTTCTCTGCAACTCGTGCACAAGGGTGGTCAGGCCCGGAGAAGAAAGACCATCGTCATTAGTCAACAGGATGCGTTTCATGAGGTAATGCATAATGCATGATGCATGAACAGCCAAGTGGAACGGCGAACACGACTTTACGACAGAGACACAGAGGACACAGAGGAGCACAGAGAAGGGATGGAAGGGGAACCGCGGATAAAATGAACGCCGATTTAGCCCGTATTTGCGTTCATCTGCGGTTTCAAAGGTTTTTCTCTGCGCCCCTGCGTCTCAGCGGTGAAGTCATTACGGGCTGCAGATTTCCTGAAGGAAGCCGGCCTCCAATCCGTTTATGCATTATGCATCAGGCATTAGTTGAGCTTCTGGCCTTTTTTCGGTGTATCTGATATCATCTTGAGCCTGCTTCGGGAGCGCCTCGCGAATGAAGTATCAGCAGAAGATTCAGGTCAACTTCAACTACGACGTGGTGTTCACGCGCGACCTGTTCGCGCCGCATAACCACACGCTGGCTGAAGTGCTGCCGAACATCGGCAAGCCCGCGCGCATGGCGTTCTTCGTCGATGAAGGCATGCTCAAGCATTGGCCGAACCTGTTGGAAAAGATCACCGCCTGGTGCAAGAACCACGATAGCGTCGTGACGCTGGTTGAACGCCCCATGGTTGTTCCGGGCGGCGAAGACGTGAAGAACGAGCAGGTTTTCGTGCACCGCATGACGCACCAGCTTCAGCGCATGCAGATCTGCCGGCATTCGTATGTCGTGGCGATCGGCGGCGGCGCGGTGCTGGATGCGATCGGCCTCGCCGCAGCGGTCTTCCACCGCGGCGTGCGCTTGATCCGCGTGCCGACAACGGTTCTCTCCCAGGACGATTCGGCCGTCGGCGTCAAGAACTCCATCAATCTCGACGGCGTCAAGAATCTCATTGGCACGTTCGCGCCGCCCTTTGCGGTGCTCAATGATGCCCTGTTCCTGCAGACGCTGGAATTCCGCGACTGGGCCGGCGGACTGTCGGAAGCGTTCAAAGTTGCGCTGATCAAGGACGCGACGCTGCTCGAAGAGCTCGATAAGCTGGCGAAGAAGCTGGCCTCTCGTGACCTCGACGCAATGGAGCGCATCGTTCAGCGCTGTGCGATCCTGCACCTGGAGCACATCGCCACGGCCGGCGATCCGTTCGAAAGCGGCTCGGCGCGGCCCCTCGATTTTGGCCACTGGTCGGCGCACAAGCTTGAGACGATGACCAACTTTGAAGTGCGCCACGGTGAAGCGGTGGCTATCGGCATCGCCCTTGATCTCTACTGCGCGGCGAAGCTGGGATTCATCACCGACGCCGAGCGCGACCGTGTGTGCGCGATCATGCGCCGCTGCGGGTTGAAGCTCTGGCATCCGGCGCTCAGCCGCCAGAGCAGCGCGACAGGCACGCTCGCGATCGTCGCGGGCCTGGAAGAATTCCGCCAGCACCTCGGCGGCCGCCTGACGATCACGATGCCCGACGGGCTGGGCAAGAAGATCGAAATTCACGAACTCTCCCCCGCGCTGGTCGAACAGGGCATCGCCTGGCTGAAGGCCACGCAGGCCCAGCCGATGACGGTGTAACGCGACTTTTCAAGTTCGCGAGGGGCAAGTAGTTGCGGAGCGGGCGTCTCGCCCGCTTCTTTTTTCAGCCAATAAGATCGCCGGGGCTGCGCACGCGCCCCACTGCAGGTGCGCGTTCAGCCGCACGGCGAGTAATCTCGTAAGTTCGAGTGACTCGCGCATTGAAAATTCGCGTTACATGCGCCGGCGACTTAGCAAGTCGCGTTACGTAACGCCGCTTGCCAAGTGGCCTTTTGTGGTGCGAACGCCTTTTGCAGCGGTTCTCGCGAAATGAAGTTCGCGCCACATCAGGGCCGTGCCGTCGCTTGCCCCAACGGGGCAACGTCGCAAAGCCCAGGGTTGGCCCGCAAGGGCCTACCCTGGGTTGCGGCTCTTCGATGCGTCACAACCCCAAACGGGGTTGCGTAAAGACGTGTGCGGCGCGGTGGACGCAACCCTTTCAGGGTTGAGTCCGAATACGGCATGTGGACCCAGGGTAGCGCCTGCGGGCGCAACCCTGGGCTTTGTTGCATTTCCCCTTCGGGGAAAGCAGGAGCGCCTCGGAGAGGCGCACGGACATTAGCCGGGCGGCAAGCGAGCGAAGCGAGCGCGGCCCCCGGAATAAAGCGCTCTCGCGCGAAGGAGCGCCCCGGCGGGGCGCGGGAAAAACGTGCGTTGATGCGGCGCCCTTCCAGGGCGCTGAAACGAGGGCGTACGTTTATTCCGGTGGCCGCGCGCTGTACGCTTGCCACCGGCTAATGTCCTGCGCTCTCCGGAGCGCATGGGGTCGGCGAGACGCCGGCGGTCGCCGAGCTATACTTGCGGCGCGGGTAAGAAAAAAGTTGATCCTATAAGTAGTTAGTGCTGAGAGCGTTGTAAGATATCTGAAAAATCTGAGTCGCTAATGCCACAGGCAAATCGTCTTAGTTAGAGTGTAGGGCAGGCATGCAAAACGGGTTCGCGACGACCCCTTGAATCACTCGTTCTTTGCCACAATTACTTCGTTTCGGGAGTTTCCGTAGACTCTGCCGGCGGAACCTTGGCTGTCGCGGCGCTCTTGGGCTCTACTTCGCTGTACTTGAACTTGAAGCCGTAGCTCGCGAAACCAGCCGCGTTGGGAACCTTCATCACGAAATTGCGCTCTTCGCCGGGGCGCACGACATCGCTCAGCGTCTTCTCGGTCGTCGATTCGCTGCCATCGGGACGCTTGAACGTCACGCTGATCACGACGTCTTTGACGGGGCCGCTCTTGCCGTTGCGCATGGCGCCGGCAAGCGAGACGGACTTATCGTCGTTGGTGAGCGACTCGGTAAAGATCACTTCGACATTCGGCGTGTTCTGGAACTTTGCGGCTTCGATCTTCGTGTCGGAATTCTTGGCCACCGGCGCGCCGCTGCCATCAACCTTGTTAAAGTTCACCTGCTGCTCGTAGGCATCATAGGTCTGCAGGCCGGGCACGGTGAATTCAAACGGCTTGATCTCGCCCGGCTTAAGCTGGCCCTTGATCTCGTGCGTGTAACGTTTGAGCTCCTTCTTCTTCGCGTTCATGAAGATGAGCGTGAGCTTTACCTGGTCGACGGGGATATCGAAGCCGTTGCGGACCTGCGCGGCGACTTTCAGATCGGCGCTCTTGGGATCCGCTCGCTGGAATTTGTAATGAGCGAACTCGACGTCTTTTGACTTGGAAAATTCGCCGCCCGAAAGCTGTGTCTCGATGGAGGTATCGTCGCACGTGACGTTCAGCTCGTAGCCGCCGTAAGTGCGCGGCGCTTTCGAGAGCACGAAAGGAATCTGTTCGTCAGCGCCGCCGGGCAGCGTGCCGTTGCCGAGTTTCTCGATGACCGGATCGCCCATCTGCTTTTTCTTGGCATCGAAGAATGTGACGACGATCTTGAGATTCTTAGCTTCGACGGTGCCATCGTTCCGGACGCGTACTTTTCCGGCGAACTTGCCGCTGCGGTCGGGCGTCAGTTCTTTTCCAGCGACGACAACGTTGGCGATACCTTTGATCGGCTCGCCGTTTTTCGGATTGGGCTGGCCCACATCGGAGGTGCTGTTCCACTCTTCTTTCTTGTTGCCGTTGTATTGAACGGTGATGTCGTAGCTGCCGAAGATGGGGATGAAGTCGCCGACCATCTGGATCTTCTTGGCTTCGCCGGCTTTCAGCAGAGCAATCTTCTGGGCCGGCGGCTGCTTCTCGAGCTTATTGCCGAGGCCTTCCATGTAGGTGATTGTGAGCGTGACGTCGTTGAGATTTTCCTGCGACACGTTCTTGATCATGAAATTGGCAGTTACGCGGTTGCTGCTGGTGATGGTCTTGCGCTCACGCCCGTAGCTCCAACTGTAGACGTGAACCTTGTAGGAATCGTCATCCGCCGCAAAGATCGCGGCGGACGGGAGAATGACGAATGCAGCGAAGAACAGTCTTGCCATTTTCATGTTGCGTCTTCCAGGTTGTGGCTCACTTCATGGCCTTCAGGCACAGATTCAGCGCATCGAGGGCATAGGCCGTCGCGAGAACCGGGTCATCTTCCATCCAGCGCTTATCAGGATTAACGAATGAACCGTCATCTTTTTGCAAACTAATTAGATGAGTCGCCAAATCCTTGGCCCAGTTAGCTTTACGACCATCGGCCAGCTCGACTTCCTTCATCCCGGCGACAGTAAAAGCCTTGGCAAAGGCGTTAGCGTAGTAAAAGTAGCCCTGCGTGCCCTTTCCGCCCGGATTCTCCTTGGCCGAGTAGTTGTTCTTGATCCACTTGAAGGCGGCCTGCATCACCGGATCGTCTTTGCTCATGCCCGCATAGATGAGGCTCTTGACGGCCTGATAGGTCATGTTGCCGTAGGGTTTGGGAAGGCTCTTACCGCTGCGGGTGGTCGCGTTGCCGAATTCACTGTCACCCGGCAAGTAGACGAAACCGCCCGTGTTATCGCCGCCTTTCATCTCTTTGGCATCGTTGGTTTCATCGTTGTCCTGCGTGCGCTTGATGAACAGGATCGCGTTCTTGTATTCCTTTGAATCCTTCGGGAAGCCGAGCGCGTCGAGCGCTTCCATGGAGAACGCAGTGTTGCTCAGGTCGCCGCGCTTTGAGTTGCCGTAGCCGAAGCTGCCGTACGCCCGGGTGTGCTCGTCCTTGCTGTAGCCTTCTTCTTCGTCGAGCTGATTCGAGAGAATCGACTTCTTGGCCTTTTCGAGCACATCCTTGTGCGCCGGATTCTCGAGCGCCGCAAGTCCGATCACCGCGACAGACGTGTTATAGTTTTCAAGACCAAACTGCGGAATCGCGATCGCGCCGGAGGGCAGTTGCTTTGAGAGGAGGTAATCGACGGCCTTTTTTACGGCCGGGTCATTCTCGCGAAGCTTCTCGGGGCTTGAGGCGAGCGCCTTGAGTGTGATGCCGACCATTCCTGGCATCGGCGCACCGGCCGCTTTGCCGAAGGTGCCATCGGGATTCTGCTGCGCCTTTAGAAAGGTGACAGCCTTTTTTGCGGCGGCTTCCACGGCAGCTGCATCGGCTTCCCCGGCAAAGGCGGGAATCGCGACGAGCAGTGCCAGAAGCGGACAAAGAACACGGAACATTTTTGCTCTCCTATTCTGGTGACGTAAAGAGATTTGTCTCAATCAGAACAAATCGGCTCTCTTACTTCAGGTTCTTGTAGCACAAGTTCAGAACGTTCAGCGCCAGCGCAGTCAGCACCACGTCGTCGTTAACGGAGCCGTTCTTGGCCTGCAGCTTCAAGACATTCTCTGCCAGCACGTCGCCCCATTTGCGGGACGACCCGCCGACGCTGACCTCGGTCGTGCCGGCTTCCATCAGCTTCTGCGCGTGATAGATCTGCTTGCGCAGGGAATCCTGGTCGGCGGTGACATCGAAGCTGTCGGTTGCCCACTGCGCTTTTTTATCGGCGCCGCCTTCGGCACTTTTCATCCGCGTGCGGAGCTTTTCGATCAGCGGCGCGTAAGCTTCATTCTTCGTGTTTTTCAGCGCGGTAATCGTCCATGCCAGCGACTGCCAGGCGTCAGTTCCGGGCGAAGCCAGCGAGCCGTCGCTCTTGATCTGCGAAACCAGGTATTTCACCGGTTCGCTCACGAAAGGACCGTTCGTTTCCTTATAGTCGCGAGGATGCAGCAGCAGCGCGTTGATGATGATGGCGGTATTCATCGCGTCTTTTGGCGCGCCTTTAAAAGACTTTTCCGCGAGGACATACTGCTCAACCAGCCAATTCCCGGTCTTGTCGCAGGCCTTCTTCAGGGCCGGGGCGTCGATGGCGTGCGCGTGCGGCGCAAACGAGAACAGCAGCATGGCGAATACAGGCCAGAGGACCTGAGTTTTACGGCTGAACATGGAGTTCCTTCCTTTCTTCGGGTTGGTTCGATGAACGGTAATACTTCTCCAGCTTATCCTTAACGTCAGGATACTGCTGCTGAATGCTCGAAAAGGCGCGCTCATTGAAGGTACCCACTGCAGCAGCTGAGCCCACTTGAACGGAACGCTCTTTATCAGCTTCTTTTGAATCGCCCTTAGTCTGGCTCGTGCCAGGTTTGCTGTCTTCACTTCCGTTTGGCTTGTCGCTGCTCGCGGGCCGCAGGGCGCTGAGGATTTCGCGTACTTCAGGAGTCAGCTCGCTTTCCGGAATATTGCCGATCTTCTGCTGCAGCTCTTTGAGTGCCTGCGCCTTGAGCTCAGGGGAAAGCTCTGGATCGCTGATCATGAGCTGGAATTTCCAGAGCTCGGTTGGCGGCAGGACCTGCACGCGCGGAGTCTGGCGGTTATCGGCGGGAGCCCCGCCGGAGAGAAGCGGTTCCTCCCGCGAAGCCGCAGCGATTTTTGCGGCCGCCCGTTGCAGCGTTGCGTTTGAAACAGCCTGAGTCGCAGGCGGCATCAGCAGCGCGCAGCAGAGCAGCAGAATCGCAAGCCAAAGCGCACGGCTCCAGTCGGGCAGACGCAGCGGAAGAAGTTCCGCGGGCTTAATCGACGGGGCAATCGAAAGCGTAGCCGAAAGTTGTGCCTGAAGAAAAGGCTGCTGAGCTGGCAAGATGCTGTCTGCGGCAGTTCGGTAGTGCAACCAGGTCGCCAGATGCTCCTTGGAGTCCGCGCGGCGATCGAGCAGCAGCGCCACCTCGTCGGCGCGGGCGTAACGTTCATCCGCGTACGCATACAGGGCGACGGCGCCCGCCGCGAGCAGCGGAAGCAGCAAGGCGGCCTGCACCAGCAAGCGTTCGACCCCCGGCATCGCGCCGTTGAGCGGAAAGAGCCTTAAGGCAAAAA
>DASPJR010000126.1:0-23390 GCA_035628505.1 Planctomycetota bacterium
GTTGTGTTCGGCAAGACGCTGCGCCAGACGCTGACAGGCGCGGCGCGGGAGATCGTCGAGTTCTATCTCTGCGCCGAAGACAAAGTCCTGCGCGACCTGGCGCGCAAAGACGAAGAGCTCCCGGGCGTCTTGCGAGCGCGCTGGCTGTATCACAAATCCGATGAAGTTCCCGAGCCGCCGTTCCTCGATCGCTGGTCCTGCATGAAGAAGTTTCGCACGCAATGGCTGATCGCGATGGCCACAGGCTTCGGCTAACGGCGACGGATTTTTCACCACAGAGAACACAGAGGACATAGAGGAAGGAATTGGGAACCGCAGATGAACGCAGATGTTTTGATTCAAAAGAAATATCTGCGTTTATCCGCGTTCATCGGCGGTTTTGAGATCGGTCCTGAAGACGGCACAGAATTTTAGGTTTGGGATTTTAAAGTTTAAATTTGAAAGTGAACGGCAGCTTGCGGCAGAGCTCAATGTTGTTCGATCTAAAATTTAAATTCTAAACTTTCAAATGAAAAATTCTGTGCCGTTTAAGCAGTTTCTCTGTGTCCTCTGTGGTGAGAAGCACTCGTCACTTCTGCATCGGATGCGCTTCGAAGAACGACCAGAGCTTGTGATTTACATCGACCTCGTGCGCCCAGAGATGGTTGAGCCTGGGAACTTCGAGGAACTCCACGGCATGCCCGGCGGCCCTGTATGCGGCGAGCGCCTTGCGGCTTTCGTCGACCTTGACAATCGCATCAGCGCTGCCGTGAACCAGGAAGACGGCGTATTTGTGCTTCACGTTGATCGGCCCCAGGGCGAGCGCGCCCAGGCCGCCGGAATGCGGCGCAATGGCGGCGATCTTTTCTGAACGCATCGATGCCAGCAGGTTACTGAAATAAGCGCCGTTCGACATGCCGGTGAGATACACACGGTTGAGATCGATGTTATAGTTCTTCGACAGGTGCTCCAGAAGCGCGTCAAAGAAGTGGACGTCGCGGGTAGCCAATTGCGGAATGAGCGGCCAGTGGCGGTTGAGGCCGTTGGGATAAACGAGAATGAAATTTTTCTCGGCGGCGAGCTTGTCGAGCTGCGAATAGATCGGCATGAGGTCTTTGCTGTCGAGCAGGCCGTGAAAGGCAAAGACGAGCGGCGCAGCCTTTTTGGAATCAATCGTTTCCGGAACGATCAGTCGGTACAGACGCTTCTGTTCGCCGACAGCCATCTCTTCATTCGGAAACGTGCCCGCCGTGCCGCCAGCGCCTCCTGAAGGCCGCGCCGGAACTTCCGACGCGGCCGTCGCAAATGCCAGCACGCCTAAGGCGATGATGGTGTGAAAGCAGACACGGCGGTTCATGGAATGATGCTTATGCATACGGGAAGCCAGGAAAATGATGCATGATGCATAATGCATAAAAAACGGCGCTTGAACGTGGCGCGCTCTGCCGTTTATGGATCATGCATCATGCATTATTGATTATGCATTCCCTCTCCCATCGTGTAAAAGCTTCAACTTTCACAGCAACGATTGGAAAAGGAGTTTTCACGTGCGGTTGGAAGACAAGGTGACGCGAATAGCCATTCCGAGCAAAGGCCGGCTCCAGGAGCCCAGCGAGACACTGCTGAAAGCGGCGGGAGTCAAATACCGCAAGCGCGACCGGTCGCTGTTCGCTCACGTGGACGGATTGAACGCGGTCATCCTGTTTGTGCGGCCGGACGACATTCCGCTGCTGGTCGCGGAGGGCGCCGCGGACATGGGAATGGTCGGGCAGGATCTGGTACACGAAAACAAGTGCGAAGGACGCGTAAAAAAGCGGCTCGATCTGGGCTACGGCCACTGCCGCCTGGCACTGGCCGCCCGGGCCAACGGTGGAGCGAAAAACGCGAAGGCGCTGAAAGGCCACAAAGTCGCGGCATCAATGGGGCATTCGGCGCGGGAATTCTTCCGCAAGAAGAACGTGGACGTTCAGCTGCTGGAAGTCAGCGGCTCGGTGGAGATCATGGTGGCGCTGGGCCTGGCCGACGCGATCGTGGACCTGGTCGAATCCGGCGACACGCTGCGCGACAATGGGCTGGAAGTGATCGAGACAGTTTCGCAGTCGCAGGCGGTGCTGATCGAGACGCCAAAACCCCGCGACCGCAAGCTGTGCGAGCTGATCGTGCGCCGCTTCGAAGGGGTTCTCACCGCGCAGCAGTACACGCTGCTGGAATACAACGTGCCGCGCGCCAAGCTGAAAGAAGCGGAGAAGATTACGCCGGGATTCGACTCCCCCACCCTGAGCGACCTGGAAGACAAGAACTGGGTGTCGGTGAAAGTGATGATTCCCAAGAAGCAGTCCATCGACATCATGGACAAGCTCGAAGCGCTGGGCGCGTCGGCGATCCTGGAAACGCAGATACTGAACTGCCGGCTGTAGAGAACTTAAGCAAGGTACAGAGGCAAAAGGGACGGGCGCGGGACGCCCGCGCTCCATAAACACATGTACCGACCGTCGGACACCGTCGAGAAACTGTTTGGGCGCAGGTTTACGACCTGGCTGGGGTACGTCTGCCTGCTGCTGATGATTCTCATGATCGCGCTGCTGGTTCGGCAGTGGTTTTTCACCACAACCGGGCCGGCAACACCGCCGCCTTCTTCAGCTCCGAAGCAGAACTACGCTCCCGTGAATTAGTGCACGAAACTCTTCTCGTCTTCAGGCAGCGGCTGGTCTTTCGTCTCCGGCGCCCAGATCAACGCGACGATTCCGATGATGTAAGCCATCGAAATCACCACCGCCGCCATGCGGAAGCCGGCGAAGCTGGTTGTGCCGTGCAGCTTGGCCGCGAACACGGGCAAAGCGAAGGGCCCAATCGACGACACGTAACGTCCCACGTTGTAGCAGAAGCCCGTCCCCGTCGTCCGCAGGCGCGTCGGGAAGAGCTCAGGAAAATACAGCGCATAACCACCGAACGGAGCCAGCGTCCCAAAGCCCAGCAGCGGGTACATGTACCAGACCTGGCTCGGCTTGTCGAAAAAAAGGAAGGTGTAGACCACGCTGAACCACGCAATCACGAACGCGGCCAGGAACGCCGGACGGCGGCCCATGCGCGCGGCCAGCGCGGCGTAGCACATGATGCCAAAGAACGCGCCGATCTGCTGCAGCACCAGCCCCTTCGCCTTCAAACTGGTGTGTTCGTTTTTAGGCATGGATTTGTCGATGAGAATCCTCAGCTGCGCAGACTGCTCGGCGGAAAGCGGCGTCGTCAGCGCAGCGTCGGGATTGATCGACATCGTGGCGGTGAAGCGGCGTGAGACGATTTCCTTGTACGTACTCACTTCCATGATTTTCTTATCTTTGTCTTCGGTGAGTTTGCCGATTGCGGCGAGCTGTTCTTCAGGTGTCTTCGCCGAGGCGATAGCTTCGAATTTCGGGCGAGCTTCGGCGGAGAGAATGGGAATCGACGCGTCCATCAGTTCCGGACTGAAAAAACCAGCGCCCCAGAGACCCAGCACACCGGAAATACCCAGGCAGAGGCCCACCATCGTGTTGCGTCTCAATTGCGCGCCGAAGAGCTGGCCGATGCCGCCCATCTGATTTGACTGCCCCGTCGCCGGAGCAGCGGCAGCGGCGGCTTTGGCGGCCTGCCACTTTTCAGGTTCCTTCAGACCTGCGCGTACGACCACTGAGAGCAACGCGGGGAAGGCGCCGATCAGGTAAAGCGCCTTCCAGCCCCAGACCGGTTCGATGTACCAGAAGAGCACGGCGCCGGTGATATTGCCCACAGCCGAAAGGCCCTGCAGCCAGCCCAGCGTTTTTGCACGCGCTTGTTCGGGCATGACTTCAGAGAGCAGCGCCGCGCCGGCAGCGAATTCACCGCCCACGCCCAGTCCGGTGAGAAAGCGGAGGATGCCGAACTGCCACCAGTTCTGAGACAGTCCGCTCAACCCAGTAAAGGCGGCATAAATGAAAATTGTAAGCGCCATGGTCTTGGCGCGGCCCCAGCGATCGCCGACGACGCCAAAGATCAGGCCGCCGGTGGCCCAGCCGAGAATAAAGAGGCTGGTGACGATACCTCCGTAGACCCGCTGTTCGTCGGGCGGCGAATCTTTCATGAGATCGGCCATGGTGATCGAACGGGAGGCCGTGAAAATCATCCCGTCCATCGTGTCGAAGAGCCAACCCAGTGCGGCCAGGGTGAACACGTACCAGTGGTAACGGGTCATGTACGTCAGCCACGAACGGTTTTCTGTCGCCGGTGCCGTGTCGCTCATGCAGAGGTCGCCTCATGTCTGATGGTTGATGGGACATGAGTGTCTACAATTCGCAGTTGTCAGAAGCAATAAAAAATAACTGAAAAATAAGAAAAAATAAGCAGCGCCGGACACAGCTTTACTATGAAACATCCCAAGTTTGCTTTCGTTTCGAAAGCTTCTGGCGGGCTGAGTTAGGTTTCGAATGAACTACTCTGGAAAAGGCGAACGCCGCAATGCGCATCTATAATTTGCGCACAGCGGCGTTCAATCCCCTGGGTTGAGCGAGGTGGTTAATCTTCGCGGCTGGAGAATGCCATGCCCAGCAGCAGACCGAGGCCCACTCCCACGCCCATCGCGACGGCTACCGACGAGAGCGGGTTCTTGTGAATCTGCTCTTCTGTCTGCTCCTTCGCCTGCCGGGCGTACTTGCCGGCTTTCTCCTTGGCCTGATTGCCGAAGTCCTTAGCCTGGGAGCTGAAGCGCTTAAACGCTTCCTTGCCCTGCTGGAACTTTGCTTTTACATCGCTCGCGGCCTGAGACACCGTCTCTTCGCCTTGTTTCATTGACTCTGTGCTATCCATAGAGATTTTCCTTAGAAAAGTACTCTCCTTGCATTCTGCGCATTCTGCGGCGCACCAAGCGCGACAACAACGTGAGAGGTGCAAGTACAGTACCCGGGCGCATTGGAAACATGGAAAAATGGCACGTATTCAAAAGGAAATCGGTCCACTAATGCTGTGCTTCTAGAATCTTGTTTGTCCCGGTCCGGGAATCCTGAACAGATTCAGAACCGGACTGAAGCAGCACCAGGATCTCCCCGCAGCAGCAGCGCGGCTCAACTTCCTGCAGCGGCTGGCACGAACAGCCGCGTACAACTTGAATTCTCATCTGGCATTGTGGACATTCGAAAACATCACCGCGGCGCATATGCATGGGAAAAATCGTCCTTAAAAAGACTGCGCCCGAAGATCGGAGATCCCCGAGCGCAAGGCGGGTGGTACAGGCAGGTCTCGAGCACAATGCCAAACTGCAGAAGACAGTCTGACCAGTGCCGGCGGGTCCTGCCTTTGAGCCAACAAGTCCTGTGCCAAACCACCCTCTGAAGCGCCTGCCATGGGCTGCACAGGCGCAAGCGGCTGCCTATCTGGAAATCACACGTCCTTCACACGTATAGCAACTCCCCCTATGCGGTGAAGTTTTTCTCACTTGCCGAGTGCCATGTACTTCACGGTCGCCAAGGTCGGCCCGCGAGCAAGCTGACGATAAAGAGCACCAGGAACACCACGAAGAACACCTTGGCAATCCACGCCGCTGTCCCGGCGATGCCGCCAAAGCCCAGAATCGCTGCCACAATGGCCACAACCAAGAATGTTAAAGCCCAATTAAGCATAGAAAATCTCCTGATAGGTCAGGCCGCCGTACGCAACACGCTTTGCCCAGCGGACCGCACATGTGATTTTGAGCAAGACCAAGGCCACCGCAGAGCGCTGACAGAGAGCTTAAAGCCAATAGCGGGATTGATATGCGATCGATTCGGCCAGCGCCTCATTCCACGGACGCGACTCGTGAAACTGCAGCGTCACTTCGCGGCAGCGACGGATATCGGCCAGGATCTGATTTCGCAGGGCGCGCGCGAAAGGGGTGTCGAGCAGAAAAACGCCGGCTTCCAGATTGTGCTTAAGACTGCGGTGATCGAGATTGTACGAGCTGACCACCGACCAGACATCGTCGATCACTGCTGCTTTGGAATGAAGCATCGCTACAGGGTATTCAAACAGCCTCACGCCGCTGGTTAGCAGATCCCCGTATAACGCTCGCGAGGCCAGCGCCGCCAGATGGACGTCACTGTACATGGCTACGACTACGCCAACTTTTACGCCGCGTTTAACAGCGTTACGCAGAGCGCGGCGGATGCCGCGATCCGGAATGAAGTAGGCGTTTTCAATCAGAATGTAGTGCCGGGCTTCACGAATAGCGTGCATATAGGCATGGCGTACACGCACACGCTGCAGAAACTCCTTGTTGCTGAGAATCTGCACCGGCACATCAGTGCTCGTTGGTTCAGGTTTGAAGGGAATCTCCGGATGAAAACTGGCCGCCTCCGCTTCATCAGCCTGGGAATTCTTGATCACTTCCTTGATGCCTTCAGCCAGATGCGGCGCCGGCAAGTGCGGATCAGGCCGCTCCTCGTGAAGCGAAAACTTCTGCGAGCGGGCCCACGTATGGTTCAGCAGTTCGAGCAGCTGCCGGGCAGGCGCGCTTCCATCCAGACGCACATGCGTGTCGCGCCAGCCTCCCCCGCCGTTCTCGCGCGCCGCGTATTCGTCACCAATGTTGAGCCCGCCGGTAAAGGCGATCTTGCGGTCGATGATCAGGATTTTGCGGTGGTTGCGCCGGTTCATCGGACCCAGGCCCAGCTTCCAGAGCATGTTCAGCGGACGGTAAACGGCCACCTGGACGCCTGCATCCAGCAGCGGCTCGATGTAGTCCATTGGCACGCCCAGTCCGCCCACGCCATCGTAAGCCAGGCGCACATTGACCCCGCGGCGCGCTGCGGCTTTGAGCGCCTTGGCAAAGCGCCTTCCGGTGCGATCGGCGCGAAGGATGTACGTTTCCAGATCCACTGAATGCTCGGCATTTTCTATACAGCGCAGCATCTCCGGATAGGCCTGCCGTCCATCGACCAGCAGCAGAACAGAGTCGGCCTGGACGTAGGTTTCCCGTCGCACGGCGTAGCGCAGCAGCGCCCCGGCATGGCCGTTTTCAGGCAGAGTCACGTCGGCGATTTCAAGTTTTCCCCTCGGCGGCCGCAGCCCAATGCCGCGCAGCGCCCGCATGCGCAGCCGCCTTGCCTGGAGGTAGGCAATCAGGATAAGCGATACCGGATACGCCAAGGCGGCCATGAAAGTACCGGTAATCACCACGCCCACTGCCATCGGTCCCAGCGCTTCCATTCCCAGGCCGGCCAGGGCACTGCCGAGCTGCTGCATGGAGCCGTAAGGGTCGCTCCAGTTCCAGGCCTCGCCGGCCCTGCGCAGAGCCTGGATGGCCAGTTCAACATCGCCGGCGCGGCCAGGCCAGAGCTTCACTCCGATCCAGTATTGCAGGTAGGCCAGCGGCACCATCGTGCCGGGGTTTGAGAGAAACTGAGGCATTACAGCGACGGCTTTGTTGCCCCTGGCAATCCAGGCCATGGCCACACTGAGAAGAATCTGCAGACCGGGGAGCGGAAAGGCAGCGGCGAAAAAGCCGGCGGCGATGCCGCGCGCAACGCGTTCGGGCGGGTCGTCGCGGTTCACCAGCTTTCTCAGCAGGCGGCGCATGCGTATGCGGGATCTATAGAGCATGGTGAAATCGTGTGCCCTGCTTACTCAAAGTTTGGCAAAAAATCAGCAGTTGGCGTGGAATCCTTTCCAGATTGCAGACGCTCACGCGGCCGGTCACCACCTTCGGCCAGATCGTTCGCGCCAAAGGTCAAGCAGCTCCGAAACCCCTGCGCGCTGCACCTTTCAGTGCTGCACATGCCCTGGGCGGGCTGCTGCTCAACGCGCTGGCTGTGGCCAACGCGAAGATTGTTCCCGCCGCTACTAATCTGGCAAGAGACTTGCCGTGCCCCTTTCGAAATAAAAGACGCGCCGTTCAGCATAGCCATTAGGACCGCAAATCAGACGCATCGAATGCAGGGTCCGCGCCAGATCTAGCGTGGCCGAATCGATTGTCGGTGGCAAGCGCAATGCTGGAAAACCGTGGGGTTTCCAGACAGTCAGGTCGGCCAACCAGGAGAGCTTTAGGCATGAGTATGGAAAGTGCGCACGAGATGTTCATTCATGAGCTGGGAGACGTTCGCGACGCGGAGATGAAATTGGTCTCCCAGCTTCAGAAGATGGCAAAGAAAGTCAGCGACGAGACGCTGCGGCAGTTGTTTGAACAGCACCGCGAAGAGACCGAAGGCCAGATCGAACGGCTCGAGCAGATCTACGAGGAACTGGAAGAAAAGCCCAAGCGCCAGCCCTGCAAAGGAATGAGCGGGCTGATCGACGAGTTCCAGACGTTTGTCAAAGAGGAAAAACCCGAGGACGAACTGCTGGACGTCTACGCCTGCAGCGCCGCAATCAAGGTCGAACATTACGAAATATCCTCTTACGAAAGCCTCATCTCCATGGCCCATAAGCTGGGACTGGAAGAAGCGGCCAAGCTGCTTGAGCAAACCCTCGAAGAAGAAAAGAACACCCTCCAGAAGCTTCAGGAAGCTGGCCAGGAACTGTTGGCCCAGCTGCCGGTCGAAGAGGAAATGATGGAAGAAGGCGAGGAGGAAGAGGAAGAAGAGGAAGAAGAAGTCGCCACGCCGCGCAAGGGCCGCAAGTCGTAATCTGAAGGTTAAAAGAACTTATGCGTCGCCGTGCAGAACCGACACTGCCCGGTGAGCACCTGAAGACGACAGGCTGCAGGAATGCAGCCTGTCTTCCTTTTTTTAGCGCCTCTGCTTTGCCCTCGGGAGTGCCATTTGCCTCACTTTGACTAGAGGCTACGGAAGCTACGCACAATGACGCGAAAACGCAGGCACGCGAATAAACCTTCAAAGAATGGCGCCCTGACGCGCCGGGAATTCCTCGCGGGCGCCGGCATCAGCACACTGGCCGCCGCGATCACCGCAGGCCGCCGTTCACGCGCCGGAGAAGCGCCGCCGCGGGGGCAGATCGAGTACCGGACCCTTGGCCGCACTGGTGAGCGCGTCTCCATGGTCGGCCTGGGGGGCTGGCATCTGGGCATCCAGCAGGATGAAAACGACAGCATTCACATCATTCGCCATGCGGTCGATAATGGCATTAATTTTCTCGACAACTGCTGGGACTATAACGAAGGAAAAAGCGAAGAACGCATGGGCAAAGCGCTGCGGGACGGATACCGCAAGCGAGTGTTCCTGATGACCAAGATCGACGGGCAGACACGCCAATCCGCCGAAGCACAGCTGCACGAATCACTCCGCCGCCTGCAAACGGACATGATCGATCTGGTGCAGATCCACGAAGCGATCCGCATGAGCGATCCGGAAAAAGTTTTTGCGCCGGGCGGCAGCGTCGAGGCACTCATTGCAGCGCAGAAAGCCGGCAAGATCCGCTTCATCGGCTTTACCGGCCACAAGAGTCCCGACATTCACCTGAAGATGCTTGAGTTTGCCGCGAAGAACAACTTCCGCTTTGACGCGGTGCAATTGCCACTGAACGTCATGGACGCTCACTTCGACAGCTTTGAGAAGAAAGTTCTGCCCGTGCTCGTGCGCGATGAAATTGGCGTGCTCGGCATGAAGCCGCTGGGCAACCCGCACATCCTGCGCAGCAATACCGCCAGTGCTGTCGAATGCCTGCACTACGCGATGAACCTGCCGACAAGTGTCGTGATCACCGGCTGCGATTCGATGGCTATTCTTGAACAGGCGCTGAACGCCGCGCGCACCTTCAAGCCGCTGGATGCAGCGACGGTCGCGGCGCTGTTTGAGAAGACCCGCGTGGCCGCGCAACGCGGCGAGTTTGAAAAATACAAGACCACGGGCATTTTCGACGGTACCAATCAGCACCCGGAATGGCTCGGCTGAAGTACCGCTGAGCCCGTATAAATAGCGTTCACCCTCTCGGCAGTTCCCTGGCTCTCGGGCGAAAAATGCGCGTGTTTCACAAAAACGCACTTTCCCGAAAATCGGGGTATTTGCTATCATGCGCTTAAGTTCCGCTGGCAAGCAGGCTGAAGCATCCGCAACGATCGATTCCCGGGAGACTGCATCGAATGGCAATCCGCGCGCGTAAACTCGTTAAAAAGCAGGAAGACATCCAGCGTAACGGTATCTTCATGGGAACAGCCCAGGCCGGTCCGGCTCGTCCTAAGCGCGCTCACGCGCTCGCCGAGGAACTCCTGGCTCGCGGCTGCGTGTACATTCAGAAGCAGGTCTGGGATGAGGCCGCCCGCGAATTCCGCAAGGCTCTGAAGATGGAGCCCGACTACGCCGAAGCATACAACAATCTCGGTCTCTGCATGCTCTACGCCAACAAGCCGGCTGAAGCGATCGAGAGCTTTGAAATGGCGCTCGAGCTCTTCCCCGCCTGGGCCATCGCAGAAGCCAACCTGGGCCTCGCGTACCAGCGCACCAACAAGAACGAAGACGCGATCGCCTGCTACGAAAAGTCGCTGCTGAAGAATCGCAAGCAGCCTTCCGTTTTCCTGGCCCTCGGCGATGCCTACGCTTCGCTCGGCCGTATCGATAAGGCGCTTGAAGCGTACGATAATGCCATCTCGCTCGCGCCGAAGTACGACATGGCCTATTACCGCATCGGCATGCTGCAGGCGCGGCGCAACAAGATCGACGAAGCCGAGCAGGCGCTCTCAAAGGCAGTGGAACTGGAACCGGACAACGTCGAGGCCATCGCGGTGCTCGGCGCGATTTCCGCGCGCAAAGGCAACCTGAATGCCGCACGCGATTACTTCTCTCAGGTGATGGAACTCGAGAAAGTTCCCGCGCCGGCCGTGCGCGGCATGAACCGCCTGCATGTGTTCCGCAAGGGCCTGCGCAACGCTTTCAACGAATGGAAAGCGGGCATGCCCGAGACTCAGCCGCTGGCGCAGTGTTACTACCAGCTGGGCCTGGCGCAGCTGAACGCCGGCAACCAGATGGAAGCCAAGGACGCCTTCCAGAGGGCCGCTGACCTTGATCCCAACTGGCCGCTGCCGCCGATCTGGTTCGGCTTCTTCGCCGCGCTGGACGGCGACGCCACTTCCGCGCGCAAATACTGGGAAGGCGCGCTCAAGCTCGAGCCGGATAATGCGCTGCTGCGCGAGCAGCTTGGCTACCTGGCTATTGCGATGGGCCTGCAGAAGGAAGCGGAGACGCATTTCCAGCAGGCACTGAAGCTCGGCCGCGACATCCCGCAGGAAGACATGCAGCCCGACGCCGGCAGCCGCGTACAGAAAGCGGTTTAATAAGACCGATTAACGCAAAGAGCGCCAAGGTCGCCACGAACGCCAAGCTTTTTTCTCTTGGCGCCCTTGGCGTACTTGGCGCTCTTGGCGTTAAAAATAACGTTCGTTTGATCCTTTCGAATTGGCCGTTTAAAACAGGTGGCGACGGCTTAAGATGCGCGGCCATGAGCGTTCAATTCTGTGTGCTGGGATCGGGGTCGGAAGGAAATGCTGCGCTGCTGATGACGCCAGCAGTGCATGTCCTTATCGACGCCGGATTCTTCCCCGATGAACTGTCGCAGCGCATGGACGGAACGGGGGCGACCTGGCAGACGCTCGACGCCGTGATTCTCACGCACACGCATGGCGACCACCTGAAAAAGAAGTGCCTTACCTACTGCATCCAGCACGACGTCAAATTCATCTGCCACGCGCATCATGCCGAGCAGCTTTCGGGTGGGCGGTATTTCAAGAAAATGCGCGAGCGCGGGCTGCTGCAGACGTATGACGACAACGGCCCGTTTGAAATCTGGCCGGCGCCCGTGCTGGACGAAAGCGGGGCCGAACGCTGCTGCGCGCTCCGCTTCTTCCCCGTGGCGCTCTCGCACGACTGCAAACCGACCTTCGGTTTCCGCATCGAGGCGCGCTACAGCAGTCCTGAAACGCCCGGCGACATCCGCTGGTTCAAGCTCGGTTACTTCGCCGACCTGGGACACTGCTGCGAAGTCGTTACGCAGCACATGATCGATCTGGATCTGCTCGCGCTGGAATTCAATCACGACGAAGAAATGGAGCGCAATAGCGGGCGCCATCCCAGCCTTATCCAGCGAGTTCTCGGCAAGGAAGGCCACCTGTCGAACTCGCAAGCGGCCGACGTGTTCCGGCGCGTGCTTGAGACCGCCACCAATGGCGGGCCGAAACTTCTGGTGCAAATGCATCTAAGCAGAGACTGCAATCGCGCGGAATTGGCGTATAATGCAGCACAGGAAGTCGTGTTACTCACAGGAGCGCACACCAGGGTTTACTCCACGCGTCAGGATCGCCGCGGCACCGTTCATTGCCTGCCCTGACAGAAAAGGAACGCGATGTCTACTCCAGGCGCCAGTGCCGGCGGTCCACGAACCGTGCTAGCGCCCTTCTTTCTCGCCAGCCAGATAATGCTGCTGCTCCACTGTTGCAGTGCGCACTCAGCCGCCGGCGACACCACCGCCGACCGCGTGCTCGGACAGGCCAACTTCACCACCGCGAATACCGGCCTGACCTCGTCCACGTTTAATTATCCCTGGCACGCGGCCATTCATGCCAGCAGCGGCCGTCTTTATGTCGTCGATAAAAACAATCACCGCGTGCTGAGCTGGCCCGACGCCGCTACATTTTCGAATGGTGCGGCTGCCGATAAAGTTTTCGGACAGAACGGCTCGTTCACGTCCGCGATCTCCAATAACAATGGCTTGTCCGCCAGCAGCCTGAACGCCCCGCTGGGAATCGCTGTCGATGCGAACGGTAATCTGTACATTGCTGACTCCGGCAATAACCGCGTGCTCATTTATGACAATCCCGGTACGAACGACACCATTGCCGACCGCGTGCTGGGCCAGGCCAATTTCATCAGCGCCAATGCCAACGTCGGCGGCCGCAGTGCCAGCTCGCTATCAACACCCTCCGGGTTGTGCGTTGATGCATCAGGAAATCTTTTCGTCTGCGACCGCGATAACGCGCGCGTCCTCAAATTCAGTGCTCCTATTACGACGAACAAAGCGGCAAGCATGGTCTTCGGCCAGGGCGGCTCATTCAGTACAGCCGTAGCAGGTGCCGGAGCGGGCGGACTCAGCGGGCCTGAAAGTGTCGCTGTAGACGCCGGTGGAAATGTGTTCGTTGCGGATACGGCTAACAACCGCGTACTGATGTTCAATACTCCTGCCGCAACCGACACGCTCGCCGATCGTGTATTCGGGCAGCCTGATTTCAACACGACCACAGGCGGCGTGACGGCGAGCAAGTTGTCGATACCGTACTCGGTGGCGGTGGATGCCAATGGTACGCTGTACGTCGCCGATCGCGCAAATTCCCGGGTGCTGGCTTTCTTCTTCGCCGCCGATAACGATACGATTGCCGACGTGGTTTTCGGGCAACCGAATTTCACGTCGGGCTCGCCCAATGCGGGCGGCGGAGCTACCTGCAGCGAGAACACGCTCGCGGGCCCGCGCGGCGTGGCGCTCGATGGGAGCCGCAGCGTTTACATTGTCGACAGCGACAATATCCGCCTGCTCGGATTCGATACGCCGTTCTCAAATCCAGCGCCTGCTATTTCAGCGCTTAATCCGCAATCGGTAACGGCGGGCGGTAGCGCGTTTGAACTAACGGTGAGCGGCTCGGCTTTTGTCCGGAGTTCGGTCGTAAAGCTGAATGGCTCTATCCGCAATACGACATTTGTTTCATCTTCCGAGCTCAAGGCATTCATCACTTCGAATGATATTGCGGCGGCCGGCACAGCAAACATCACGGTGTTCACGGACGCGCCTGGCGGCGGAACGTCCTCCGCGATGTCTTTCAGCATCGAAAACCCCGTTCCCGCGATCGCGGGGCTGACACCATCCTCGGCTGATGCGGGCAGTTCTGCTTTCACGCAGACCATCGATGGCAGCAACTTCACTTCGAACTCGAGCGCCGCATGGAACGGCTCGGCAAAAACAGTGACCTTCGTCTCAGCGATGCGTATCACCATTCCCATCACAGCGGCCGACCTCGCGGCGGGCGGTGCATTCTCCGTCACCGTCAGCAATCCCGCGCCAGGCGGAGGGACATCTCCGCCGGCATCGTTTACGGTGAATAATCCCCTTCCGGCGCTCAGCAGCATCTCTCCCAATTCAGCGAGTGCCGGCGGCGGCGCATTCACGCTGACTGTGAACGGCTCGAACTTCATTAGTGGCGTTTCTGTGGTCCGCTGGGATGGAACAGATCGTGCGACGACGTTCGTTTCGAGCAGCCAGTTGACGGCGGCCATTTCTGCTGAAGACATTGCCACTGAAGGCTCATCCAGCGTGAGCGTCTACAACCCCGCTCCGGCTGGCGGAACCTCGGCCGCGGCAACCTTCCTGCGCCAGGCAGCGGGAAGCGGCGCGGTGCCAGCGATCACAAGCCCGCTGAGTGCTTCTGGAGCCCCTGGCAAAGCGTTCAGCTATGCCATCACGGCGTCGAACAATCCAACATCGTTCGACGCGGTCGGCCTCCCGGATGGGTTAAGTCTGAACACGTCGACGGGAGTTATCTCCGGATCACCTGCCGCTGAAGGCACCTATGAGATCACGATCAGCGCGATGAACAGCAGCGGAAAAGGTTCGGCCACACTGAGCCTTTCGGTAAAACCCGGCGGCGATGCGCCCGGTCCGACAAGCACCGGAAGCAAGAGCAACGCCGACGCTGACGGCGACGGTTTCCCCGACGAGATCGAGGCCGCGTTGAGTTCGGATGCAAATAGTACCGACGCGACGCCGTTTGGCGGTTCGAATGCCGGAACGCCGCTGGACCTGATTGTCTCGAAGCTTTCTGTGAAACTCAATTTCGCCAAGCCGGGAACAAGCGACACCATCCAGGTAAGCGGGACGATTCCAGTGCCTGAGGGCTTTGCCGTACTGGGTCAGCCGTTCGTGATAAGCGTCGGAGGCGTCGTCCGGGCTTTTCACCTGAATGAAAAAGGTGCTGATACGCTCGGCAACGACGGCGTCAAGCTGAGCGTGAAAGCACGCAAGAACTTCGTTGAAGCTCAGCTCGCGCGTTATACGGTCAAGTTCAACAAGGGCGCTTTTGCAGAGGCGCTGACCGATGAAGGCCTTGCCGACGCAAACCTTGATTCGGTTGCCTTGCGCCTGCCGGTGATTATCGTTTTTAATCAGAAACTTTTCCGAGTCGACCCGCTGCTGCTTTATTCGGCGCGTGCCGGCAAGCTCGGAAAGACGACTCAGCCGCGAAAGTGATTCAGGAGCACGCCATGCCGCGAGACGCCGCTGTCAGCAGACTCATTGATTCCCTGCACGAAACGCTGAAATATTTCGATCAGCCTGTCGCCACGATGGAACGCTCCTATGGACCGGGAAAATGGACTCTGCGCGAAATTCTCGTCCATCTGTCCGACACCGAGACGGTGCTCCTCGACCGCCTGCGCCGCCTGGCCGCCGAAGAAAAACCGCTCCTGACTGCCTTCGACGAGAACCGCTGGGCCTCCACCCTCTTTTATAAGCAGCGCGACCTAAACCTGGCGCGCGCGCAATTCGAGGCAGCGCGGCGCGGCATCATTGAGCTGGTGCGCACGCTGCCGGACTCGTTCGATTCAAAAACGGGAATGCATTCTGAAGCCGGCCCCCTGACATTCGGACAGATGCTTGAAAAAGTCGGATCACACAACGTTCATCATCTCGAACAGATCAAGGCCATTGCAGAAGGCCGAACGTGGTTGAAACAGTAGAGGCGAGTTTTCGGGACAGGTGACAGCATGTTTTTTGCATTCTTCAGAAATATCGGCCTGCCCGAACTGCTGATCCTGGCCTTTATCATTTTCCTGTTCAGCAGGACCTTTGCACGAAGAGCTGGCAACACTATCGGCCAGCTCAAGGGCGCGATCAACGGCGATCGCCCTCCAGCTCCGTCACCTCCGCGGAGCGAGCGCGAGGTTTGCCTTGAGACGCTTGAACTGCCTGCCACGGCGACGCCCGAACAGATTCGTCAGGCCTATCGCGAGCTGGTCAAGGTGTGGCACCCTGACCGCTTTTCCGAAGCCAGTCTCAAGGCGCGCGCTGAAGAAAAATTAAAAGAAATCAACACCGCGTATGAAAAGCTGGAACGTACGTTTTAATTGAATCGGATTCCAACCAAGAGGCTGCGGTGAACAAAGAGCCCGGACTGGCATGCCTTCTCTCCATGGTGTTGCCCGGCGCGGGACAATTCTATTCTGGTCGGCTCACGCGCGGTCTGCTGCTGGGGCTCACCACATTCGGCTGCTTCGGCTTTGGATTTTATCTGCTGTGCAGCCCAGCCGGAAACGTTTCGCTGGCGCTCGGTCTGATTGCAGCGCAATTCGGCGTGTGGGCCTTCAGCTGCTTTGATGCGCATCGCTGCGCGCGCGAACTGAATTCCGCCGAGCAGGAAGCGGAGCGGGGGATGAGCAAAGACCCCTGGATTGCTGTCCTGCTGTCAGTGCTTATTCCCGGCCTCGGTCATCTTTACCTGCGCCGCTGGGTTCTAGGATTCTTCTGTTTGATTCTACTCATCCCAATGGCGCTGCTGCTGGAAGGAATTCAAGAAACGCTGGGGGAAGCTGTCCTGGCACAGGCCGCTACTTTCATCGTCTCGCTGATTTTTCAAACAGGATTCGCGTTGTGGGCTTACCACGTCACTGCAGCGCACAAGCGGCCGATTTTAGCGGCGGCAAAAATCATCGTCGCGATCGTGTGCTTCAGTACAGCCTCTGTGCACGCGCTTCAGCATGTCCGGCAGAACAGCGTCGAGCCCTTCCGAATCCCGTCGGGCAGCATGATCCCGCTGTTCATGCCAGGCGACCGAATTCTCGTCCGTAAAAGCCAGCCTCTTCCGCCTCGTGGAAGTATCGTCGTCTTTTACCGGCCCGATGTTGAGGAGACGCTGTATATCAAGCGCCTTGTTGCATTCGGCGGAGAGACAATCGAAATCCAGCGCGACGGCCGCTTGTGTATTAATGGCGTCGTCTTGAGTGATCCGCCTTTTGACACGCTGCGTTATGAACAGCAGGGCGAGCACGCGCTTGCTGGAAGTCCGTTCTTCGTTCCTGAAAATACAATCTTCTGCCTGGGAGATAACACAGCCAGAAGTTATGACAGCCGTTTCTTTGGTGAGATCCCGTCGACCTTATTTCACGGAGTGGCCTACAAAATCTGGTGGCCGCTTGATCGGGCGCGAGCACTCGATGCGCCGGCGCCGAGCCGGTAGCAATCGCGCCCTCGAAGCGGTATGATGAGCCGCATGCAGGCGCTGAGCGACTTTACCACTGACACACTGAGCGAGACCTTCCGCAACTGGGGCGTAAAGCCTTCGCACGCGGCGCGTCTGCTTCATGCGTACTACGCCAGCGGCGGCCGGCCGGATCTCTCTTCGCTCCGGCTGGGTGTGGCTCTCTCGGCGCGGCTCGAACGCGAAATTCCGCTACGCCAGTCAAACATTCTCTCGCGCGCCCATAGCGCCGACGGAACGCTCAAGCTGCTGGTCGGGTTCGAACGCGGCGGCGCGGTCGAAGCAGTCCTAATGGGCACGAATTATCCCGAAAGGGCTGCCGGGTGCATCTCTTCCCAGATCGGCTGTGCCATGGGCTGCGATTTCTGCGCGAGCACCAAACGCGGACTCGAACGCAATCTCGAAGCCGGCGAAATGGTCGAACAATTTCTGCATCTTCGCGAGCAGGCGCTGCTCAGCGGCCGGCGGCTGGCGACGCTTGTTTTCATGGGCATGGGCGAACCGCTGCAGAACTACGATAATCTCGTCGCCGCGATCGAACGCATCGCCGGAGAAGGCCTTGGCGCGCTGGGCGGCAAACAGATATCCGTTTCGACCGTCGGCATCGTTCCAGGCATTCGCCGGCTGGCAGAAGCCAACCTGAAAGTCACGCTCGCTCTTTCGCTGCATGCTCCCGACGACGAAACGCGTTCGAAAATCGTGCCGATGAATCGTCGCTATCCGGTGCAGGAGATCATTGCGGCCGCCAAGTATTTCCTTGAGACAACCGGCCGCATCACCAACATCGAATACTGCATCCTCGACGGCGTGAACGACTCGGACGATCACGCGCACAAGCTCGCCGAGCTTCTCCGCGGCTTCCGCACGCACCTGAATATCATTCCGTACAACTCCATCGGCACATCGCTTACGGGAGTTGTTTACCGGCAGCCTTCCACCGAGCGCATCCAGCGCTTCGTCTCGATTCTACGCGAACAGCGCATCGCCACGCATCTGCGCCGCACGCGCGGGGACGACGTGAATGCCGCCTGTGGACAGCTGCGGGAAATCGCGGTTGGGAGTTAGCTGCTGGCTCTTGGCTCTTGGCTTCGCTGCATGGCGTGGCTGTTAAGCGCTAAAAGCCACGAGCCAAGAGCCGCTGTTAAGCCGGCTCAATCGTGAATGTCAGCGGGTATTTGTTCGTGCGCGCGATCGAATGCGCCTGATCCACGCGCAGTTCGGCCTGCTCCAGTGGAAGAACCGTCACCAGCGCAACCGAGCTGTTGTGCGCCAGCAGCATGATGTCCATCGCTTCCTGCAACTCTTTCTTGAAAATATCGATGAGCACATAGACGACGAAGTCCATCGGCGTGACATCGTCGTTGTGGATGAGCACCTTGAATTGCGGCGTTAAGCGGGGTGTCTGATTGGTTTCAGTGCTGGTGACGACTCCAGGCTCGACAACCGCCGGTTCACCCGCTCCACTGGCCGCGTTCTTCACGTCCGCTTTCATGGTCTCCAGCATAACCCTTGCAATGCGCGCGGCAGCAATGAAATTGCATTTTCATCCTCCGGCGGAGGGCGATTACCGCTGCGCCTCAAGTTCCTGGCGGTTGCGCGACCACCACTGTTCCCACTGGCTGCGGCTATCGTCCCAGTCGGGGTGGCGGACGCCGTTCAGGCAGATCATCAGACCATTGCGTGCGATTTTTCTGCGGTCTCCGTTTTCGCGATGCAGATACTCGATCAGTCGCTCCGCGATAGCCGCACGCTCGGAGCCGCTCAGTGTCGAGCGCCACGTGCCGCGTTCGTCTTCATCGAAGCGTTTCGGATTTCCGCCGCAGGCTTCGACCATGCGATGGCGATCGCGTCCCTTGTCACGCATCGGTGCTTCGCCTTCATCGTAGCGCTGGGCGTAGACATTTATCAGGAAAATGGCGGCATTGGCGCCCGTGCAGCGCGCGATCAGGCCCTCGATGTCGAGAATGTCGTCACGCAGCTCGCGGCTCGTGAACCAGCGTTCGGCCGGATACACGCCGGCATCGGGGCCTGAACGTTTGCGGCGAACAATGATTCCGCCCACGTCCTTGGCGTAAGGAATCAGCACCGGACGCGCGACGTCATAGGCGGCGCGGTGCGTGTCAAATAGTCCGACGGCAGCGTCGGGATTCTGCGGCCCGGCGACTTCTTCCCACAGCGCTATCTTGACCGGCAGATCGATAGGGTCCAGGTAGGCCTCGGCGATCAGCTGATTGACGGCGGGGCGGAACTGACGCAGCTCGCGCCCGATCTCCGGCCGGTTCCCATGACGGTAGTCGCGGATCAGCTTCCGCAGCCGGTCCTGATCCGCCGCGGGCATTCTGTAGTTAAACACCGTGTACGGATTCTCGCCGGCGGCGACTGTCGTGCGCGGCGCTGGAGCAGATGTCGCAGCCGAAGGGGCCGGAACGCTAGCTGGCGGCGGCGCCGCAGGCCGGCGCGGAGCTTCCGGAGCGATCGCGCCCGCCGGCAGCGCGAGTGTTCCGTCGGGGCCGATGTGTCGTTTCACGAATTCAGCCTGACGCGCAGTAAGCTGGCCGGCTTCGACGAAGACATTGATCTTGTCAGCCGTGAGCGGCTCAAGCCGGCGCAGCTGCGCCGCTTTAGCCGGATCGATAACCGGAGTCTCTTCAGCGGAAACCACACTGCCCAGCAGGATGAACGCTAACAACGAAAAACAAACACGCATTTAGAACGCCTCCTTTACTAGGGGTAAGACGTCCCGTACCCGCTCAGTCATTCAAAAAATTACTCGAGCGCGACCGATTGACAATCGTCTGCGTCTCTATCATCGGCTCTTTTCGCCTTACTCTCAAATAGCCGCACCCTTCCGGGGACAGGAGTAACCCAGCCACCTTTGCGCCAGCGGAATAAAATTCCAAAAAAAGTCGCGACATCTGGCGGGCTGAGCTGTATTCTATTAATGAAAACGCTTCCGGTAATGGAAACTACGCATGAGCAGTACTAAAACGCGCGAAAGTTCGATTTCGGATGTTCCGGCCGTGGACCGCACGCTGGATATCCTCGAGCGCCTTAGCGCCCGGCCTGAAGGCCAGACTCTTTCGGAGCTGAGCGGCGCGCTGGAACTGCCTACCAATGCGGTCTTCCGCATCATGGGAGCGCTGAAAGCACGCGGCTATGTGGACCGCGACGAAAGCAGCAAGCGTTTTACGCTCACCGGAAAATTTCTGACGATTACGCAGCCGCGCTTCCAGCAGAAGAGCCTGGTGGAAGTCTCCCTGCCATCCATGCGGGAGCTCCGCGATATCACGCGTGAAACGGTGCAGCTGGGCGTTCTCTGTGGAGCTGAAGGCGTCATTCTCGAACAGGTCGAAAGCTCGTACCCGCTGCGCATCGTCGTCGATGTGGGATTGCGCTTCGCGCTATACAACAATGCGCCGGGAAAACTGCTGCTGGCTCACCTGCCCGAGCACGAGCGAACGCAGATGATCCGTTCGCTGGAACTGGCTCCCTGCACGCGAAGGACAATCACTGACAAAGAGGAACTGCTGCGCGAATGCGAGCGCATCGTTCAGCAGGGTTATTCGACCGATTACGGCGAAGCGGATGAAGGCATTCATTGCGTCGCCGCTCCGGTGTACGGCAGGCACAATCGCGTTGAAGCGGCACTGTGGATTTCAGGTCCCTCGCGCCGCCTGCCGAAAGATTGCTTTGAAGAAAAGGCGCAGTCGGTGATGGCCGCGGCGCGTCAGGTTTCGGCGCGGCTGCAGTAGCCGGGGAGCTGTCGATGTTTATGCGCGCGGCATTCACAATTCTCGCCATGAGCGCGCTGGCACTGCAAGCCGGCGAGCTTCCGCCTGCGGCTGCGCGCGAGGTCGATTTCGAAAAAGACATTCAACCCATTTTCGCGAAGAATTGTTACAGCTGCCACGGCCCGCGCAAACAGAAGGGCGACTATCGCCTGGATCTGAAGGCCTCTGCCCTGAAGGGCGGCGAGCATGTAAATATCGTTCCGGGAAAGAGCGCCGAGAGCCCGCTCATTCACCTCGTCGCGGAACTGAAAACCGGCGAAGTGATGCCTCCCGACGGCGAAACACTCAGCAACGAGCAGATCGGGCTGCTGCGGGCGTGGATCGATCAGGGCGCTAAGTGGCCGGAACATCTTGCGGGAGTGGCTGAAAACAAACTCGACTGGTGGTCGCTGCGGCCGCTGGCAAAGCCGCAGATTCCGGCGGTGCCTGAGGCGCAGAAAGCGTTTATCCGAACGCCCATCGACGCTTTTGTGCTGGCGGCGCAGAGTGAAAAGAAGCTCTCCCCTTCCCCCGAAGCCGACCGCCGCACGCTCCTGCGCCGGCTCTATTTTGATCTGACCGGGCTTCCGCCGACTTACGAGGAAGTGCTCGCCTTCGAGAAGGATTCTTCGCCCGATGCATACGATCGAGTCGTCGAGAAACTCCTGGCCAGCCCGCGTTATGGCGAGCGCTGGGCGCGGCACTGGATGGACGTGGTTCACTTCGCCGAAACACACGGACACGATCAGGACCGCATCCGACCAAATGCCTGGCCCTATCGCGATTACCTGATTGCGGCATTTAATAACGACACGCCCTACGCGCGCTTCATTCAGGAGCAGCTCGCGGCGGACGTGCTCTTTCCTGACGAGCCGCAGCTCACACCTGCATTGGGGTTCATTGCGGCCGGTCCGTGGGACGAAAGTTCGCTGCGCGATATCCGGGAGGATTCTCTCTGCCGCCAGATCGGTTATTACCTCGACCGCGACGACATGGTGATGCAGACGATGTCCACCTTCACGAGCAGCACCGTCCACTGCGCGCGTTGCCACGATCACAAGTTCGATCCGATCTCACAGAAGGATTATTACGCCTTGCAGGCCGTTTTTGCCGGGCTGGGCCGCGCCGACCGGGCGTACGATCCCGATCCAAAGATTCACGCACAACGGCGCAGCCTGCTTGCCGTGAAAAACGCCATCGAACGCAAAGATGCCGCGCAGATCGAGGCGCAGTTGCAACCGCCGTTGAAAGAGGAATTGCACGCCTGGACCAACCGTCACCGCGCGGCTCTGCGGGCAAAGCCGGAGTGGACCGTGCTCGAAATTTCCAGGACGCTCAGCCAGGAAAATGTCGAACTGCTGCCGCAGCCGGATGGCTCGCTGCTGGCCTCAGGCCTGACGCCGGACACCGACACGTACACATTTACCGTCCGAACCCCGCTGAAGGGTATCACCGGCGTACGGCTGGAACTTCTTCCTGATGAGAGCCTGCCCCACAAGGGACCGGGGCGGCAGATTGACAACGGCAATCTGCATCTCAGCGAGTTTCTCGTTCATGCTGCGCCACAGGATGCGCCTGAAAAACCGCAGCGCATTCCCGTCAGGCGCGCCGTTGCCGACTTTAATCAGGCCAGTTGGACGATCGAGCATGCGATTGACGGAAAGATGGAGTCCGCCTGGGGAATTTTTCCAGAGACCGGAAAGCCGCACTGGGCCGTGTTCGAGTTCAAGGAGCCGCTCAAAGACAACAGCGCTTCGCTGACGCTCACGCTTCAGCAGAACCACGGTCGCAAACACGTCATTGGACGTCTGCGGCTATCAGTCACAAATGCGCCGCATCCGGCCGGAAAGTCGGAGCTGCCCGACGCCATCGGGAAGCTTCTGCTCCAGGATGACGCGGCACTGTCGCCCGCACAGAAGCTGGAGATCAGTGCGTACTTCCTGAAGAACAAAATCGAGCAGCAGCTTGCTGCGTTGCCCAAGCCGAGCCTCGTTTACGCAGGCGCGAAGGATTTCGTCGCCGACGGGACGCACCGCCCCGTCGCAAAGCCGCGGCCCGTGCATGAATTGCGACGCGGGGACATTTTGAAGCCTGGCGAACTTGCGCGTCCGGGTGCGCTCTCCGCGATCTCTGGGCTGCCCGGCCGATTTGAGCTCGCTGACAGCAACGATGAAGGCCAGCGCCGCGCCGCGCTGGCGAAGTGGATCTCCGCCCCGGGAAATCCGCTCACATGGCGCTCGATCGTCAATCGCGTGTGGCAGTACCATTTCGGTCGGGGGCTGGCGAGCATGCCGAACGATTTTGGCCGTATGGGCGCCCCGCCGACGCACCCGGAGCTGCTCGACTTTCTCGCCGCGACGTTCATGGAAGGCGGCGGCTCGCTCAAGTCGCTGCACCGGCTGATCGTTCATAGCGCCGTGTACCGGCAGAGTTCCCAGCACAATGCCGCGAATGCCGCGATCGATTCGGACAATCATTTC
>DASPJR010000127.1:0-110802 GCA_035628505.1 Planctomycetota bacterium
CGACATCGTCTTCACCGCCAAGAAAGGAACGGAGACGTTCGCGGTCGTGCCTGGTCTATTAAAAGGCGGCGCCAAGGTCATCGACATCGGCGGCGAGTTCCGCTTCAAGGACGCTGCGATTTACGAGACGTGGTACAAGGAAGCGCACGGCTGCAAAGATCTGCTCTGCGAAGCCGAGTACGGTTTGCCGGAGCTCTTCAAAGAAAAAATCCGCACGGCGAAGCTGGTGGGCAATCCCGGGTGCTACGTCACGTCCGCGATTCTTGCTCTCGCTCCGCTGCTGGACGCAAAGCTGATCGAAGAATCAGGTATCGTGGTGGATTCGTTCTCAGGACTGAGCGGTGCCGGACGGCAGCACAATGCCAAGCTCGGCAATCTCTTTGTCGACATGGACGGCAACATGAAGGCCTACAACGTCGGAGCCCATCGCCACACACCCGAGATCGAGCAGTCGCTTTCGATCGTCGCCGGCAAACCTGTAGTCCTTACCTTTGTTCCGCATGTCGTGCCACTGGACCGTGGCATTCTGACGACCGCGTTCGCGCGGCCAAAGGCGGGATTGACCACCGCGCGCGCCGTCGAAGCGATGCGCAGCTTCTATTCCAAGCAACGCGCGCCGTTTGTGCGCGTTTTGAATTCGCCCGAAGAGGTGGCTGTCTCAAATATCGTTCGCAGCAACTACTGCGACGTGTCGGTCACTGTGGTTGAACGCAGCAACCAGGTCGTGATCACGTCGGCGCTGGACAACCTGGTGAAGGGCGCTGCCGGACAGGCGATTCAAAACATGAACTTAATGTGCGGATTGGACGAAACAATGGGACTGAAAGGCCGCAGTCTCTAACGACTTCAACACGGAGACACGGAGGACACGGAGACAAAAAGAGATTTTCGAGAATGTCTCCAGCGCCTCATGAAAAGAAGCGGGTAGGAAATGAAAAAAATTTCGGCGTTCGTCAAACCGTTCAAGCTCGAAGCGCTCCTCACGCGGCTGCCGGAGGAAGGCGTAACCGAGGTTCTCGTTTCCGAGGTACGCGGTTACGGGCGGCAGAAGGGCCATTTGGAGCAGTACAAGGGCGAGGAATACGAGTACACGTTTCTGCCGAAGGCGCGCGTGGAAGTGTACTGTGAAGACGCGGCCGTAGCCGAAGTCGAGAAAGCGCTGCTGGAAGGCGCGCGCACCGGACGCATCGGTGACGGCAAAATCATCGTAGCGCCTGTCGAACAGAGCGAGCAGGTTTAATTTTTTTTACCGCAGAGACGCGGAGGTGCGGAGAACGGCGCGCGGTTTTTGACCGCCACGTGCAAACACATGGCTGATATCTGCGTCGCTTCGCACCATTCCTCCATCGCAGGTCTACTCGCGGACAACGAGTTCGCCGCACTGGCCAATCGCGCAGGCTTCCTTGTGGAACTGCGGCTCGATTTCTATTCCGATCTCAGCAGTGAAGCGCTCGATCGCGCGCTCAACCGCTTCTCGCCGAGCTGCGTGGTCACATGCCGGCATCCGGACGAAGGCGGGAAAAACCCGGCGCTCACCAATGAGCAGCGCTTGCAGTTTCTGCAGCAGGCGGCCAATCGCGGTGTCATGTATGTCGATATCGAAGCACGCACGCCGCGCTCGAACTTCGACAAAAAAACGTCAACGCTCGTCGTCAGCGCTCACGATTTCACCGCTGCGCCTGAGAACCTGTTGCGTTCTCAGCCGGGAAAGCAAGTCGGTAAAGACGACGTCGAAAAGATTGCGTGCATGCCTGTCAAACCTGACGACCAACTTCTGCTCATGCGCACGCTTCGGGAGCGCATCGGCGCAAACTGGCACGGACTGCTGCTGGGCATGGGTGAAGCGGGACTCTGGACGCGCATCCTCGCTCCGCTTTTCGGTGCGCCGTTCACTTTCGCGCGCGGCGAAGGCGCTCCCGGCACCGCCCCGGGGCAGCCGACGTGCCGGGAACTCGATGAGCTCTACCGCGTGCGCCAGATGCGGACGGGCTGGCCCATCTATGGCGTCATCGGAAACCCGATCGGCCACTCGCTTTCGCCGCTGCTGCACAACACTGCGTTCCGCGAGCTGAACATGGACGGCGTTTACGTTCCGTTGAAGGTCGAAGGCGATCCCGTTGCTTTCGTGAAGACCTTCGGTGACATCGGTCTGCGCGGCGTTTCGATCACAATTCCGCACAAAGAAGCAAACTGGAGCGCAATTGCGGAGATCGACGAGCTCGCCCGGAACATCGGCGCCGTGAACACGCTCAGCTTCCGCGACGGCCGCTGGCACGCGACGAACACCGACGCGTCGGGAGCTGTCGACAGCCTGGAAGCTGTCTCCGGCAGCCTGCGCGGAAAGCGCGTCGCGATTCTCGGCGCCGGCGGCGCGGCGCGTGCGGTTGCTTATGGGATTCGTGAACGCGGCGGCGAGATTCTCATCGCCAATCGCACCCGCGAGCGAGCTGAGGCGCTGGCCAAAGCCGTCGCCGCGGGCGTGATCACGCCCGATGCGCTGACGAGCTCGCGCATTGACGTAGTCGTGAACACGACCTCGGTGGGCATGCACCCGAAGGTGGGCGAGTCGCCGCTTGAAAAAGAGCAGATTCCACAGGGTAGCATTGTTTTCGACACCGTGTATAATCCCTTGCGCACCAAATTGTTAACTCTGGCCGAAGAACGCGGCTGCCGGACGCTCGGCGGCGCGGAAATGTTCATCGGGCAGGGCGTACGTCAGTTTGAGCTTTGGACCGGTCGCAAGGCGCCGCGCGCGGCTGTGTCCGCCGCAATTTTGGCGGCGTTATCGGCCAGGCAGGCGCGGCAGTAGACGCAGAAAAGATCTTCCACACAGCGCCGGAGGGGCGCCCGATGTTGGCACGAAAAGCTACGCTGCTCGTCGCATCGTTCGCGACCCTCGTGCTGCTCTGTTCTTTCGCGCACGCCGAAGAAAAGAAGGAAGACCGCCCGGCTCCGATTCAGCGCCTGAGCGACTTCGACAAGAATCGCAACAAGGGCGCGGCATCCAGCGGCGACGAGAACCTTTCTCCCGAAGAGTTGCACAAGAAACAACTCGCCAACATCAAAGCGATGCAGGAAAAGGCGGAGAAAGCCGCGGAAGCCAAGAGCAAGAAAAAAGACAAGAAGAAGGAGCCGAAGGAAAAAGATCCGACTGCTCCGCGCGCGATTCCGCGTGGCAATGCAGCGCTGGTCGAAGTCGAACCGCCCGACAAAGGGAAGAACAAAGGCGGAAGCATCGATATCATAAAATCCACGCCCTCGAAGCCCTCTCAAATCATCGAACTCAGCGGGCCGCGCCAGAGCAAGAACAAGCAGACCGGCGACACCATTACCGTGGGCGGTGACGCCGCGGCCGGCACGGCGCTCGAACAAGGCGATATCAACGCGCTGAACATTAAAGAGCCGCCACAGAAGCGCGGCTTCTTCGACCGGTTATTCGGAAAAGACAAGAAGCCCGCGCCCGTTCTGCAGGCCGCTGGAAAAGGCGAAGAATTCAAGCTTGTGACAGAACAGAAAAAGAAGGGGGCGGCGATGGACGCCTCGCGCTTTGTCCCCGCGCCGACTGACCGCCGCGAGACGCTCAGCAAAAAAGTCCAGGAGATGATGGCGCTCAAGCGTCTGGAAGGCGAGCTGAAAGATCGCGAGAAAGAAGCACCGGTCGAACCGCAGGGTGAGAAGGCCGCGGAAGTTGTCGATCTGAGCGGCAACGCGACAACGCCCACGCCAGCGACTGGAAACCTCGCTGAAATTGCCAGCAAAACAGAACCGAAGGCCGCCGAAACAGAGCCGCCGCCAATCACTGAAGAAGAGACGCGCGCGGCTGCCGAAGCGCAGTATCGCAACGGCCTGGGCTCCCGGGATGTGGTCGCGCGCGAAGCGTCGTACCAGCGCGCGGCGATCGAGAGGCGCGATGATGCAATTCCGTTCATGCTCCAGGAACTGCGCGAAGACAATCTTCTCGCCGCCTTCGCCGTGCAGTGCCTCGGCGCGATCGGCAAGCTCACTCCCGAAGTCGAATCGGGACTGATTCGAGAGCTCGCCAGCCACCGGCCGGAAGTCCGCCAGGCCTGCGCGGACACGCTCGGCCGCCTGCGCAGCCGCAAAGCCGTGCCCGTCATCATGGAAAATTTGAAGGCGGAAAAGAGCTATCCGGTGCGCGGCGCGTATATGGATGCGCTCGGCGCCATCGGCGATCGCAGCGCGATTCCCCTGCTGAAGGCGAAGCTCGAAAGCGATGAAATCGAAACCTTGAAAAGCCACGCCGCGCTGGCGCTCGCGCGCATGGGCGACCCATCGGGCCGCGCGCACCTGGTACGCAATATCGATTCCCCGATGCCTGCGCTGCAGGTGCTCGGCATGATTGGCCTCGCGCAGATCAACGAACCGTTCATGGCCGGATACTTGAACAAGGCCATGGAATCGCCGTACGAAGAAGTATGGACCAATGCGGTCTACCTCTTCCCTATTCTCGGCCCAAGCCAGGCGCTGCCAATTCTGCGCTCGCGCTTTGATTCGCAGAACGAAGTCATGCGCCGGCGCGCGGCGCTCGCCATGGGTTTCCTCGGTTCGGACGAAGCGCTCGCGTATATTGACCGGGCGGTGCGCGGCGGCACGCTGCATGAACGCGTGATGGGCTGCGAGCTGCTCGGCAATCTGCAGCGCCGCGACCGCATTCCTCTGCTCATCGAAAAACTTCAGGACCCGCAGACCAACGTCCGCCAGACCGCCGCGGTGGCGCTCACGCGGCTAAATGCGACGGAAGCGATTCCTGCGCTGATCGAGGGCACACGCGGCCTGCGCGGCAGCGGTGAGCTTCCGCCCGGTTTGCGCGGAGCGGGACCTGACGTGATGGAACGGCTGATCATGCTCTCCTGCGTGCGCATTCTGCGCGGCGAAAAGGATGACCTGGTGATCACGACTCTGCCCAACCGTGACAACTCGTGGCCCGAAGTCGACCGCGTGATGTCCGAGCAGCAGAAGGAGCTCGTGAAGCTGTTCAAGTTTGTGGCCGCAATCGGCGAAGAGGGCCGCGCACTTGGCGTTGTGCTTAAATCGCCTGATGGCAACGAAGTGATGTATCGCGAAGGCGAAACGGTCGCGAGCGGCTTCAAGGTCCGCGACATCGGCCTGCCATCGACCGGAAAAGATAAAACGAAAGTTCCCGCCTACGTCATCCTGATGCGCGGAGACGAGCGTATCACGCTCACTGCCGGCCGCGCGGCTGAAGTCGATTCCGTAAAAGAAAAGCGGCGCTGAAAATCAGCGCCGCTCCCCTGCCCTGATTCAGGTTTTACTTCCACGCTTTGCCGTGCGGGAATTCAAATTCAGCCAGCGATGCCGGCTTCATCGTGATGCTGTATCCCGGCGCGGTCGGCGGCATGTAATTTCCATTCTTGATCACGCATGGATCGAAGAAGTGTTCGTGCAGGTGATCGACGTACTCAAGGATGCGGCTTTCGAGACTCGCGCTCACAGAGATGTAATCCCACAGCGACAAGTGCTGCACATATTCGCACAGCCCCACCCCGCCCGCGTGCGGACAGACCGGAATGCCGAATTTTTTGGCCATCAGGATGACCGAAAGAATTTCATTCACGCCGCCAAGACGGCAGCTGTCGATCTGGCAGAACTGAATCGCGCCGGCCTGCATCAGCTGCTTGAACATGACGCGGTTCTGGCAGTGTTCGCCGGTTGCGACGCCGATGTTGTACGGCGCGAGCGCCTTGGCGATGGCCGCATGGCCGAGAATATCGTCGGGGCTGGTCGGTTCTTCAATCCACCACGGCTTGTACTTGGCCATCTTCTTCATGCATTCGATCGCGACCGGAACGTCCCAGAACTGATTGGCGTCGACCATCAGCTTGCGATCGTTGCCGATCTCTTCGCGAATGATCTGGCAGCGCGCCATGTCGTCTTCAATGTCGCGGCCGACCTTGATCTTGATGTACTTGAAGCCCTGCCCGACGGCTTCGCGGCACAGGCGCCGCACTTTTTCGTGCGAATAGCCCAGCCATCCGGCGGACGTTGTATACGCCGGAAAACCGTCGCGCTTCATCTCCGCTTCGCGCGCCGGCTTGGTCGATTCGTTCTTCTTGAGCAGCGCAACCGCTTCTTCGGGCGTGAGCGCGTCGGTGATGTAGCGGAAATCGATGCACGAAACGAGTTTTTCCGCCGGCATATCGACGAGCAACTTCCAGAGCGGCTTCTTCTCGGCTTTGGCGTACAGATCCCAGACGGCGTTTACTACCGCGGCGGTAGCCAGGTGAATGGCGCCCTTTTCTGGGCCGATCCAGCGCAGCTGGCTGTCGCCGGTGACATGCTTCCAGAAGTTGCCCATGTTTTCCGTGAACGATTCAAGCGTGCGGCCGACGATCAGCGGCTTGATGGAATTCACCGCGGTGACGACGATCTCGGTTCCGCGGCCGCAGGTGAAGGTCAGTCCATGGCCTTCAAGCCCGGCGTCGGTTTTCAGCACGACATAAGCGCAGGAATAATCCGGCGCGACATTCATCGCATCTGAGCCATCCAGGTTCTTTGATGTCGGGAATCGGATATCGCGGACGGTCAAATCGGTAATCAGAGTGGGCATCGGCAGCTCCTTAACAGTGTTTGAGCCGGAGAATTTAGCAAACTAATGCATAATGCATAATGCATAAAACGGGTCCGCTCCTTTATGCATCAGCCTCATGCATTGGCACAGCGTAAAAACGCAGAAAGAGACCACACGCATGCGCATCGGCATGATTGCAGACTGGGTTGAGGCCGACATCAAGTTCGCGGCTGATACAAAGATTCCGTACGTTGAGTTCATTCCGTGGTGCCCGATGAGCGAGTTCACGGGCAAACGCAAAGAAGTTGAAACGCTGCTCGACAAGTACAACGTGAAGACGTCCGCGATGGGCTTCTTCAATCACGACATCATCCATCCCGATGCAACAAAGCGCGCCAGCGAGCTCAAAGATGTCAACGAAATGATCGATCTCTGCAAGGCCTGGCACACGCCCGTGTTCATGATCGGCGCCGGCGAGCTGCAGAAGGGCCGCAATGAACAGGAAGCGCTGAGGGAATCGATTGAAGCGCTCAAGCGCATCGTCAACTACGCCGGCGAGCGCGGCATCACCGTAGCGGTCTACAATTGCCACTGCTGGAATTACTGCGTCACGCCGCGGCACTGGGGCGCGCTGCTCAGCGCCATTCCGCAGATCCGGTTCAAGTACGATTGCAGCCACAGCTATTACGACGGCCGCGATTACCTTTCGGAAATTCGCGACTTCGGCCAGTACTTCGCGCACTTCCACGTCAAAGGCTGCGTGAAGGCCGAGGGCCGCCGCCTCGACGACCCGCCGGCCGGCCTGGACCAGATCGACTGGCGCAGCGTTATGGCGCTCCTTTATAAGTGCGAGTACAAAGGCGTCCTGTCGCTCGAACCGCACAGCCCGCTCTGGACCGACGCCAAGCGGATGAAGTACCAGGGCTTGCGATTCAGCGCCAATTTCATCCGGACGCTGCAGGTAGACTGATTGCTCACGCAAAGCCGCAAAGATGCAAAGATGCAAAGATGCAAAGAACGCCTGGGAAAAAAGAGGCGCCAGTTACGCCGGGAAAAATTAGATTCCTGGCGTTCCTGGCGCCTTGGTGTCCTTGGCGGAGAGCTGAGCATTGTCAGTTGTCAGTGCGAGAGAATCGTCGACACTGCAATCTGCTTACGGGCAACTGACAACGGACAAATTCAAACATGTACAACCACATCGCCGGCGTTCTTGAATGGAAGACCTCGTCTGAAGCAGTGGTGGACGCCGGAGGCGTCGGGTATCTGCTGCGCATCCCTCTGTCCACCTCGAGCTCGTTGCCGGCGGCGGGACAAAAAGTCAAACTTCTCGCCCACCTGCATGTCACCGACGAGGCGCACACGCTCTATGGCTTTCTTACGCCGGCGGAGCGCGAATTTTTCCTGCAGCTGATCAGTGTCGACCGCGTCGGACCGAAAGTGGCCCTCTCCGTTCTCTCCGGTGGTCGCGTGCAGGATATCCAGCAGGCCATCCGCCTCGGTGATTACGCGGCGCTCAAGCGCATCAAAGGTGTCGGCGAAGGTACTGCTAAAAAGATTGTGCTGGAGCTCGGCAAGATCCTGATCCATCAGGCTTCCTCCGGCGATGCCGCACCCAAGAGCGCGCCGGCAGCGAAGACGGGCATTAAACCCGTGATCGAACCGGGGCTCGATCAGGATACGGAGCTTGCAGTCAAGGCCGTGATGCAGCTTCAGGAAGTGCCGCAGGATCAGGCGCTTCAGGCCGTGCAGCGCGCGTATGCCGAGCTCTCCGGAAAAAGCGCGACGCGCCCGGCCGTGCAGGATATTATCCAGCGAGCGATGCGCTTTACGGGCTGAGCGGTTAGTGTACGGGTGCAGAGACTGCCATGCGTTGCGCGATTAAGCGATTTACTATCCCCCGGCTTTAGCCGGGGGGTGAAACGCGGAATGCGGTTCATCAGCCGGATTCATCCGGCTTACCGCGCGCGGAGAAGTCTTCAGCCATTTCAGGCATGGGCTGAAGCCCTTTCTCGTGTGAAGTAACCCCGCTAAAAGCGGGGTAAAGAATTTTTGTAGCGCTCCACTCCCCCGGCTGAAGCCGGGGGTTAGGATTGAGCTCGCCAGTGCGTGGCCTTCCGGTCTGCCGGATAATTTCTATGAGCACCTACACGTACATCACGCCGACGATCCGCTGTGACGATCCGCGCATGCAGCGCGCGATCGACGGCTGGCTGGGGCTGTATGAGGCGTGCTATGTGATGGCCCGCGATTTTTCGGAGACCAGCAAAGTGGCGGAAGATGAATCGCCATACGCCATGCAGTCGGCCCAACGTCCGCAGCCCGGCGACCTGATTGCAGCCTTGTTGCATGGCGCCAGTGCATTGAACGAGTGGAATGGTGCGTGGGTTCTCGGCGGCGGGTTGGCGATTAATTTTTACGGGCGCGAGCGTGCAACGCGCGATGTCGATTTCTTTATCTTTTCGGATACGAAAGCTCTCGACGATTTATTCGCACGGCTGGCAGCAAAGGACTTGCGGCACCACTCCATTGAACGTCCAAGTTTCATGCCGCCTGACGCGCTATGGTGGTGGGTGCCGCTGCAATACGGCTTGCCCAATGCCGCGCCTGTCGACGTCGATCTGCTCGTCGCCTCGCATGAACTCATGGCCTTCATTCACGCGACAGGCCGCGAGGCGAAACTGCAGGACACTCGCATCCGTCTGATCGGGCCGGAAGCGCTACTGGTGCTTAAACTGCAAGCCTATCGCGGACGCGATCAGGAGGACGCTGAACAGATCCTTCGCCTGCAGCCGGCTCTCGACCGCGAGCTCCTCATGGCGTGGGTTACTAAATACAAGCTTGAAAGCCGGCTCGCTGAAATCGAAACTCGCATTAAACAGAATCCGTCGCGGCGGGGATAATTATGAGCGAGCCAACCAAGTCAGAGGAACGCAACGACCGCATTGAACTGCCGAAGACGTTTCTATCCTTCTGCGATGGCGTCCTCCAGAAAACAGACGGTGATGGCAAAGTCGTCACGAAGCTGAACCTCTGCGACATCTCGAAAATCACGCTCACCTGGCGCACTGACACAACGCCGGTGGTTGTTGCATTCGTTTCGGCTGCCCTTGCGTATGCGGCCTACGTCAATCTCGAGCAGGCTGTGTGGAAGTATTCGCTCACAGTACTGCTCGCACTGGTCGCGCTGATCTGCGCCGCGGCCGCCAACCAGGCATATCTGATTCTGGAATCGCGCGGCGACCAGATTGAATATAACCTCAACGATTCAAAGGAAGACTGCCAGGGCTTCGTGGTAACTCTCAAGCGCGCCGTCGAGGACGCCAAGGCCGCGGAGAAATCTGGCAAGAAAGAACCGGCCGTGCTGAAAGAGGCGCCGCCTGCCGAGAGTGTCCTGAAGACCGCGAGCGAAAGAACGTAGGAATGGCAAAGCGAACAACCGATCCCAAGGCCGGCGACGAGGACGCCATCGAAGTCTCCCTTCGTCCGCATCGCTTTGCCGACTTCATCGGCCAGGAGCGCATCAAGGAAAACCTGCAGGTTTATGTCAAAGCCGCGCTCAAGCGCGACGGCGCGCTGGACCACGTGCTGCTCTCCGGCCCGCCGGGACTTGGCAAAACGACTCTCGCGCGCATCATCGCGCAGGAGATGGGCGTCGGCTTTCAGGGCACCTCCGCGCCGGCGCTCAAGCGCCCCGGCGACCTCGTCGGGCTGCTCACCTCGCTGCCGGACCGCACGGTTCTGTTCATCGACGAAATCCACCGCCTGCCTGCGGCGTTCGAAGAATATCTTTATTCGGCGATGGAAGATTATTTCATTGATGTCCCCGTCGACCAGGGCCCCTCGGCGCGCTCGGTCCGCTTCAACCTGAAGCCCTTTACGCTGATCGGCGCCACGACGCGAGACGGACTGCTCAGCCGGCCTTTCCAGGACCGCTTCGGCATTCCGCAGAAGCTCTCGTTTTACACGCAGGAAGAACTCACGCGCATCGTTACGCGCTCCGCCGCGATACTTTCAGCGAAGATCGAGCCGACCGCGTCGAAGGAAATTGCCGCGCGCGCGCGAAAGACGCCGCGCATCGCCAACCGCCTGCTGCGCCGCCTGCGCGACTGGGCCGATGTGGAAGGCGACGGCACCGTGACGCACAAGATCGCCTGCAAAGGCCTCGAGCGCGAAGGCGTTGACGCCGCGGGACTCGACGGCATGGACCGCAAAATTCTTGAAGCCATCGCGAGCCATCACGGAACGCCGGTGGGCGTGAAGACGATCGCGGTGATCGTGGGTGAAGAAGAAGACACGATCGAAGACGTGTACGAGCCCTTCCTGATCCAGGAAGGCTACGTCCTGAAAACGCCGCGCGGCCGGCTGCTCGCGGCTAAAGCGTATGAGCATCTCGGTTTACGCGCGCCGAAAGTTCAGGGTGAACCTGGTTTGTTCTAAACCGTTTGAAACTCTGAACTTCCGCCTGTCCCCAGCACGGAGTGAAAGATTTTTTAAAAAAGTCCGGACAAATCGAAAACGCAAATCGTCTTAGTTGTAGTGAGGGGAGATGCGATTCACTCCCCGGCAATTCCGCAACTCACAGCTTAGTTACTCCGTAATCACCGGCGCGCTTTCCATTCGGGCGCGAATCGCCTCAAGCGTCTCCACAGCCAGACGGCGCATGTCGGGATTGCGCGAGCGCAGCACGGCGCGGACGGGCTCGAGCGCGGCGTTGCCGAACAACGCCAGTGAACGCTTCGCTGCTGAGGCCACGATTTCGTCACGGTCGCCGAGCAGCTTCACCAGATGCGGGATACAGTTCACGTGCCCCGGGGCGTACTCGCCCAGCAGTTCGGCAGCCGTGCCGCGTTCGGCGAACGCGCCCTCCTTAATGGAGCGCACGCCGGGCTGCGACAGTTCGATCAGCTTGGGAATGACCAGTTCCGGATCGGCGCGCATGCGCGCCATGACGCGTACCGCCCACCAGTACGACGCCTGGCCTTCGTCGAGTTTGAGCAGTTCACGCATACGCGGCAGCGCCGGCGCGCCAATTTTAACGAGCGCGGTATGCGCCGCGCGGCAGACGGATTCTTCGGGGTCCAGCAGCGCCGACTGCAGGGCATCGAGCACGCGCTTGGCGTCCGATTCTTTCGGAATTCCCATACGACCGATCGTTCGGGCAGCCATTGCGCGGCGGTCGGCAAAGAGATCAGCCATGAGCACGTTCACCAGATGCGGCGCGGCCACTCCATACGCGACTTCGCCCATGGCTTGCAGCGCGTCAAAGCCGGCTTTCGCGTCCGCATCGACGGCGCTCTTCGAAAACTCGATCAGATCCGGCACCGCCGTCGCGCCAACGACGCCCATCGAAGCGAGCGTTCGCGAAGCACGAATGCGCACGTCGCCATCGGCATCCTTCAGCTTGGCCACGAGCAGCGGGACGGCATCGGGGCCGATGACTTGCAGCACGACGCCTAGATATTTCTGCAGCTCCGGGTCCTTATCGGCGTGAATGGAAATAGCCACGTTGATAACCGACGGCAACGCGCCCCTGGCGTCAGCGCCCATGCCGGCCAGCGCCATGAGCGCTGCCTTCGCGACCGCGAGATTCTCGCGCACGGGTGTATCAGCGGACGGGGCCGCCGCCGGAGCTTGCGCCTGCGCCAGCGACGCATCGAGCCATTCAATAAAGATGGACATGGCCGTGCGCGAATACTTGCCGAAGCGCGAGAGACTGCGAGCGGCCGCGATGCGAACCTTTTCGTCGCTGTCCTTCAAGGCATCGATCAGCGCCGTCGCGATCACGCCGCCATCATCGCTGCGTGTGCGCAGCGCCTCTGCCGCTTCCTGGCGCAGAACAGGATTGGGGTCTTTCAGCGCGGCAAGCAGCGCCTGATCATCTTTTGTTTCAGAAACGGATTTGAGCCGCGGCTTCTGCGGATCGCGCGAAACGTTGAGCGCAGCAAGCTCGGCCGCGCGCTGCAGCGCCGGATCCTCTTTGGCGGCATTCAGCAGCGCGTCGCGCGCGGATGCTGCTGCCGGGCCGAACGCGTCGAGCGTCTGAACAGCCGCGGCACGCACGAGCGGGCTCTTGTCCTGAAGCCGAGCGACGAGGTCATCGATGACTTCGCGTGTGGGCGCGCGGAGTTTTCCGAGAATCGATATCATGTGCTTGCGGACATTCGCATCGCGCGCACGCAGGCCGCTTCGTAACGCCGGAAGAGCAGCCGTGCCTGCGGAAGTCAGCAGACGCGTCTCGGTTTCGAACGGCGGCGCGGACTGATCGCCAGCTTTTGAGGCAGGCCATTCTGCCTGCAGCAGCGGCTCGACGAGCGCTTCCAGAACGGCCTCATCTCGGGGCGCAATGCGCGCAGCGGCAAGCATCAGCTGCGTGCGCACTTTCTCATCGCGCTCGCGCTTCGCCGTTCGCACCAGCACCGGGACGGCGGCCGATGCAAGCCGGCCCATGTGCGAGAGCGCATCGGCCGCGGCCATGCGCGCCTCGTTGTCACCGCGCTCAACGGCTTTGCTCAAGGGATCAACGCCGGCTTCGCCGATGCATCGCAACGCGGTCGAGGCCGCACGCGCGTCTTGAGCTGATAAAACGGCTTTGGCCAGAGCCGGCATGATGGCGGGCTCGACATCGACGAGAATAATCGACGCATCGTACGCCGCGTTGCGGACTTCGCGCGAGCCATCGCGCATCGCCGCCAGGACCGCTTTTCGCACACTTGCAGCTTCGGGATCGATCTGGGCCGCGGCGGCACAGGCGGCGGCGCGGTGCGACTCCGGCTGCTTCACATTGGAGATAAGCGACACGAGATCGGCCAGGGCCGGCCTGGATGCGGCACCAATCGCGCCGAGCGTCTGAATCGCCCAGCGTCGCGTGTTGGCCTGAAGCTCATCCTTCATCAGCACCTGCAGCTCAGGCACAGCCGGCGCCGCCGATGGTCCGAACTCGCTGAGGCAAAGCATGGCCAGCTTGCGTTCGTTTTCGTTCTCGTAATGCTTGAGGTGCTCAATCCAGCCGGCGACATCTTTACCCATGATGCGCGCCGTTGCCGGCAGGCTCTGTACAGGAGCATCTTCGCCCGCAAACAGCGAAGTGGCGATCAAAACAGTAGCGCTGACGCAGCGGAAAAATAGTTTCATGATCTCGATCCGGAATTCTTGAATTAATGGGTACAAAGCGCCTTACAGCATGACGCCCGAGGCGTTACTTTAGTCGAAAGAAAGTTGCGGGCAATGCTCTCTGCGCGCTGAAAATTACTGCCCCATCGCGCGCAGCACAACTGTAGCGTAGCAACCGCGCGGCAAGGCGAACGAGACCGTCCGCTTCTGCCGCTTGGGATCTCCAGCCGATTCGTCGCGTTCACCCCGCGAGAGCACGAAGTCGGTTGCGATAAAGAAGAGCGCCCGAGGCTCCTCGCCGAAGAACGGCCGGCGCACGCCCGGAATTTCCAGCTCGTCAACCGTGATGCCCTCTTCTTTGAGCACGTCTTCGGCGGCAGCCTTCCACGGCTCAGCCAGCACCGTCTTGCGCGCGAGCAGAGGCAGGTTGAGACTCAACAATTCAGGCGCAACGGCTTCGGTGCACGGAAAAAGCATTTCGCCAAACGGATCGTCCGCGGCGAGAACGTTTCCGCGCGGCACACAGAATTGTTCGATCAGCCGGCGCGCGATGCGGTTCCACAGCCATGACTGATAGGCGTACACGCTGAGCTGCTGCAGCAGATACGGCAAAGCGCAGAACGCAGCGCGAAAATCGCCGCCGGAGTTCACGAGGCGCTCGACTGCTTTGCGCTCCGGCATTGGGCGCAGCTTCGGGAAAACTTCTTTCCACTTGCCCCAGTTTTCACGCAGCGTCCGCTTGAATGTTTTCTGCTCCATGCGGTCCTTGCGCGACTCTGTCGCAATGGCCAGCTTCAGTGCGCCTTCGAAATCGCCCTTAATCAGGTTGCGCGCGATAAAGCCCCGCCCGTGGCGCGCCGAGCCGAAGCGCTGATCGCCGAAATAATTGACGATGCGCACTTCTGACACAGCGGCGAAGCTCTCGGGATTGGGCTTAACTGAGAGAAGTTTGACGGCTTTCTCAAGGTCATACGAATCCTGCTGCGACAGGTTGCGCATCTGAATGCGGAAGCGGTTCCGCTGAATGTCGGACGCGGTGATCGAACGTTCAGTAAAGCCGAGGCGCTCGAGTGACCAGCCTTTACCGGCGAGTTTCTCCGGCGCCTCGCGTCCGTCCTCCAATTTCAGCGTTACGTGCTGACGCGTGCTGGCGTGTTTGTCCTTCAGGCCGGCGTACGCGAACGAACCGGAGGGAACCTGCAGCTCGCGCGCGATTTTGCCGATCGCCTCGGGCGTGGCAAGCGTCTGCTTCTCGAGCCTGTAGAGCGCAAACGGGCCGGTTGGCAGAAGCTGCAGTTCGGAGCCGAGGATCTCCTCAACCTGAAAATCGTCCGGCGTGTGTTTGATCATTGAAAACTCTGCTCTGTTTAGATGATGGCCCGCGGGCCGGGAAAATAATTTGAAGCCAGCCGCACGGCCATGCTGTACGCCGCAAAGAAACTGTCGGGGCGAACTTTGCCCTGCCAGGCGATGTCAAAAGCCGTTCCGTGATCTGGGGAAGTGCGCACGATCGGCAGGCCCATGGTAATGTTCACGCCGGTATCGAAGGCGAGCATCTTGAACGGAATCGAGCCCTGATCATGGTACATCGAAATGTAACAGTCGTACCGCGTCCGCGCCTGCGGCGTGAAGGCCGTGTCCGGCGGAAGAGGGCCATCGATTGCGATCCCGCGTTCGAGAATCTTGTTCTTCGCCGGAGCCAGGATGCGAATTTCCTCGTCACCGAAGAGACCTTCTTCGCCGGCGTGCGGATTGAGACCGAGCATGCAGAGCTTCGCATCGTGTCCACGAAGCGTCGTCACCGCATTAAACGCGAGATTGGCAACGTCGGCGATGCGATCGGGCGTCAGCGAATCAGGAACCGAACGCAGTGACTGATGGCAGGTGGCGAATGCGCACGCGATTTCACTGCTGTAGAGGAGCATGGCGTAATTCGGCGCGTGAGTCAGATGCGCCAGCATTTCGGTGTGACCGGGAAAATCAACGCCGCCCATGTTCAGCGCTTTTTTGCTGATCGGCGCGGTCACCATCGCGACGTACCAGCCTTGCGAGCAGCCGGTGACGGCTTCTTCGATGTAACGCGCCGCGGCGCGTCCGCAGATCGCCTGGTTGACGCCCGGCTGTACCGCTTTTCCCGGGAGTGCGCCGGCCGGATCGTACACCGCGGGCCGATCAAGGCTGAGCGGCGGCTGATTGAGCTTGAGCGCGGTCAGCGGAATTTTCAGCGCCTTTGAAACGCGCGTGAGAACGTCGCTGTCGCCAATCACGAGCGGCACGGCGGTACCATGAAGACTTTTTTCAGCCAGCAGCCGCAGGCAGAGTTCCGGACCGACGCCCGCAGCATCGCCCATGGTTACGGCAACGATCGGCTTGGGTTTTCCGAAATTGGTGGGAAGAATATCTGTGTGCATGCGCCCTGTGATGTTCCGCTCATCGACTGCAGATTCAATCTACCACAAGCATGCAAAATAGTCTCTCTCGCAGCCGGTTCTTTTGAACTGGCGTGAGAGCGCGCTTAGAATTGGGACTATGAGTTCCCTGGGCCACGTCCTGATCATCCGTCCCGGCGCACTTGGTGATGCGATTCTTACGCTCCCGGTTCTTCACGCGCTAAAGCTCGCGGGCGCCGACAGCGTCACCGTCCTGGGCACGCCTGCGAGCTGGAAATTTCTACGCGCCGCGCACGAAGGCGTGCGCGTGCGCGATTTCGCATCGAGCGAGTGGCTGGGACTATTCAGTGAAAGCGCTGCGCTAGGCCCGGCTGCGGAAGCGATGCTTTCCCGGACGCAGACGGCCATCGTTTATCTCAATGATGTTGCGGAGATCGAACGCAGGCTTGCCAGGTCGGGCGTCCGCACGCGACTTTATGGCGAGGCGCCGCGTGAAAGCAGCGCGGACTTTGCCGGCGCCGAGCATGCGGCAATGCGGCTGCTCAAGCCGCTGAAGGAGCTTGGAATCGATACGTCTGCCCGCGCGCTCGAAACACTTGATCTTTCCAGCGATCCACTGCTGCAGGTCGACGAGTTCGAACGTGCGCGCGCGCTCGAACGGCTGGGGCTGGATGCGGATGGTGCCGAGTCGTTCGTCGCGCTGCATCCCGGCAGCGGCGGACGGCGAAAGTGCTGGGCGGTCGAGCGCTTTGCCAGGCTCGTCCCGCTGATCTCCAGACGGCGCCTCGCGCCACTCGTCTTTTTCGGCCCCGCCGATGATGACGTTCGCGCGGAATTTGAATCGCATGTTGAAGCGGGAACGTACTGGGACGCCGTCGTCAACTGGCCATTGCGCGACGTGCTGGCTCTGTTAACGTTCTGCGGTGGATTCATTGGCAACGATTCGGGACTGACGCACCTGGCCGCGCGCGCCTGCCCGGTGACTGCACTGTTCGGGCCCACCTCGCCGGCAGTGTGGGCGCCTCTTGGCAAAGAAGTGTGCGTGCTGCAGGCGCCGAACCGCGATCTGGCGAGTCTTTCTGTCGAGGAGGTCGGACGATTCCTTCCCTGAAGAAATTCAGCCTGCATTCGATCTCCAACCAGCTCGCCGTGCGGCCTTCGCTCATTGAGCTGCGCACGCACCGCATTGCTCTGCCAGGCATCGCCTCGCAAGAGCCGCTGCAGCGCGGATGCAATCAGCGCGACTGGCTTGAGCGCATGACGGCGCTGGGCATTCGCCATCTGGTGGTTCCGCTGAACGGACCCGACGAAGATGCCTGCCTGTTTGCGCGCCGCCATCCTTCATCGACCGCGGAAGTCGGAATGACGCCGACGCTCTTTGATCTGGCGCACCGCGACGAAGGATTTTTCGCGCGCCTTCAATTTCTGCTGCAGGCGGCCGATCAGATTGGTGTCCTGCTTGGGGTGTCCTTGTTTCACGCAACACACGGCCGCTCCGCCGGCCCGCTTTACCGCAAGGCAAACGAGCAGGGGGTCAGTTTCGAGGATGTAAGCGCCTGTCGTTCTTCCGCCTCACCGAACAGCGGCCGCAAGCGGAAAGGGGCGACCAACCGCCAGCGACTCGAAGAATCGCTGCAGGCAGCCGTGGACTGGATTGCCGCTGAATTGCGAGGCCGGCAAGGCGTGTGGGTTGAGGTTTTCCGCGGACAGGGGGACGTCCTGGACGTGCAGCCCGAGCCGGAACAGCTTGAACGTGGCACGCTCGAGCCGATGATTCAACTTGAGAAAAAACTCTGCAAACGCATGGCCGACGCTCTCGCACGCCCGGGCGAACAACCGGTGAAGGCGCGGCTGGGCCCGTGGGTGGCAACGCCGCCCGGCGTGCACTGGATTGACGGAGATCAGACGCACGTAGCACCGTTCACTGTACAGCACGGGTTACCTTTCGGGCAGAAGACGTTTTTACCGGTGTCTTTCAAGCCGGAAATGGAAATTACGCCGCGCCGGGCGAGCGTGTGCTGGATTTCCAGTGAAGCGCGTGCCGTCAACCGTGCGAACTTGTGGCGCACGCTGCTTCGGGGCAGCTGGCCGCTGGTCGCTGTGGACCGCTCAGAATCGAGCGGACATGTGTGGAAGGATCTGGCACAGGTCGCCACGTTCGGACGGCAATGGGCCGGCGGCGGCTACATCCGCAGCTGCCCGGAGATGCTGACGCATGTGCCTGAACAGGACGTGGCCGATGGACGCGTCTCAGCGGCAACCGATGGCGCCGGCAGGTATTTCGTTTACCTGACGGCCAACCTGAAAACGGGGCTCGAACTGCAGACGCTGCCGGGTTCGTACCGCTATTTCTGGTTCGACACGGCCAGCGGCCGCGGGCTGGATTTTGGCGACGGGATCATCGGCGGACGGCGCTGCCGGGTTCCAATTCCCGGATCGGCGCGGCAGGCGCTGCTGATCCTGGAACAGGAAGAATTGCCGGACCCGTTCTCGATCTGGTAGCTTTTATTTTGCGGCTGCGCGCTTGATTTCAATTTTCTGTGCCGCGTGAACCTCGCGGTCCTGCACGCGCGGGCCCTTGCCTTCAATGTAATCCACCAGCCGCGGAATGTCCTGCTCGGTAAGCCCGGCCAAGTACGTTCCTTCAGGCCAGATCACGGCATTTACGCCGTCCCTGCACAGGCCCAGGCAGGTACACTGGCCGTCACGATAAAGCTGGCGAATGCCGCGTGCGCGCAGCTCTTTTTTCAGCTCCTCACGAACTTTCTCCCCGCCCTGCGGAGCACAGGATTCGCCGGCGCAGATGAGAATGTGCTTGGCCAGGTACGGGTGCTGCGAGTTCATCGGAAGTCCTATTTGAACCCGCCGGCGTTGACGCGCGGCAGTGGCTGCCGGCGGAAGCTGCGGGCACAGGCTTCAAACTTCGGCAGGTATTTCTCGTAAAGAGAAGCGGTCACGAAACACGTCACGCGGTAAAAGCGCGGCTTGTCCTCCATGATGTATTGCAGCGCGCGGATGCGGAATTTGCCCGAGCCGGGCGACATTTCGAAATCGCATTCGTACTCAAGCCTGGCGGTGTTGACGCAGCCATCGATGCTTTCACCGGTGTCTTCGCTGATCCACTGCACGGTTTTCTCTTCGGCTTCGATGCGGCCTTTGTGCAGCTGCAAATAGGAGCTCAGGCTGCCGGGCGCAATGTCGAGGCTTGAGACGATGAACGGAGACAGGCCGGGCTCCTTGGGCCCTTTGATGAAAATGTTGCTCTTGTCGTGACGGTCCTCGATCACCCAGCCCACCGGTGGACGGATGCTGTAGCTGTTGATCGGGTCGGTGAACTCAGCAGCGAGCTTCGGGACCATGGCTTCAGGTTCGGGCGCGCCGATCTGCATGGCCAGCACGGCGACGATGCCGACCAGGACGACGGCGCCAGCGATAATCAGCACCATCATGCCGGTCGAGAGCTGCTTAGGCGGCGGCGGATTCCATTTGCGCGGCACTTTTCCCGGCGCGGGTTTGGCGACAGTTCCAGCAACGGCCGAGGCCGGCGGTGCGGGGCTGACTTCAGGTTCGGGAGTGGATTCAACGGACATCAGAGCGAGCCCCGTTCGGAATAGACCGGCGACAGTTTACGGCATCACTTCAGTGAGGGCAAGTACGTGCTCTAACGCAAACAGCTTATCAGCTTATTCGCCTGGAGGATGATTGGGCAGCAGAACATAAAATGTCGAGCCGTGTCCCACTTCGGAGTCGACCCAGATCTGGCCGTTGTTCTGTGCAACGAGCGCGCGCGCGATAGAGAGGCCCAGTCCGGTGCCCTTATATTCGGCGGAGGTTAGCTCGGAACGGTAGAATTTTTCGAAGATGCGGTCGAGATCATCGGGTGCGATGCCGACGCCTGTGTCTTTGACATAAAGCTGCGTGGCGGTGCTCACGCGTTGCTGCATGCCCGATTCGGACGCCTGGGTCACGCGGTTGGGCCCGATTGAGACCTGTTCGGCGCCAATGACAATCGGCTGATTTCCGGAGAACTTCAGCGCGTTGCTGATCAGTTCCCGCAGAACCTCGATCATCATTTCCCGGTCGGCATAAATCGTCGGTCCCGTGTCTTCAGGCTTGAGCCGCACCGTGACATTATTGACCGCGGCCATGGATTGAAGCGCCTCATCAATGAGCAGGCGGGCCGTAAAGGTCTCGGGCATGCGGCGGCGGCGGTTGGACTCGATGTCGGTCAGGTCCAGAACATCTTCGACCATCTTGCCCAGCCGCTGCGCTTCCTGGCTGATGATTGACAAAAACTGGTGACGCGTTTCGGCAGAGAGTTCCTGATCGGAGCGCTGTGACTGCTGAACGCCGTTGGACTTGTCCATCTGCAGGAGTGCTCGGGCAAAGCCGTCGATACAGGCCAGCGGTGTGCGTAGTTCATGTGACACATTCCGGATAAAGCGTGCCTTGAGACGCTCGACGTCCTGGAGTTCGTGATTTTCATGTGCACCGTTGCGGCGGCTCATGCGCTTGCTGCAGATCTCGGTCAGCAGGCTCAACGTAGTGATCAGATCCGGCATGGTATTCAGCTGCGGCGGCAGGCTGCCTCCGCCCAGGTAGGCGAGGCGCTCGCAGATTTGCCTGAGCTCGGCGATTTGCCGCGGAGTGACTTCGATAGATTGTGGGGCCGATGAGTTCATTAAAAGGTCACGTCAGCCAGCTGACGTCCTCCTTTCAGGTCGTATATCAACGCGCTTCCAGATGCGTGTCCACAATGGTGTAAGCGAAAAGATGGTAAAGGTGTGCCATGTGCAGCAGGCGACCCAGTTCAGGTGAAACCAGCACAGTCACCTTCTTGCCGTCAGCCTTCATCTGCGTCACAGCCTCAACGATGTCACCAATAAAGGACGAACTGCCATATGTGCAGCGAGCCAGGTCGATGGTCACTTCACGCTCAGGAAAAAGCCGTAAGTCGTTACAGGCCCTCTGGAAGCCCGCATATTCGGCGCGTTGAAGGTTGGCATGGACCGTCAGTGTAGCGCCATGTAGAGAGATTTTTGCGTGCGAGCCGGAGGATGCTGGATGTTGCGGCGTCACGCTATGCATCTCAATACCCTTGATCGCCCTACCCGTGAGCTGCGCGGGTTGCAGACTACAACACCTTGGACTAACATCCGCCGCCGAGGCAGCAATTCGCTACAAGAGCAACGGAATTGGTTTACAACCTCCAGCTTGCGGCAAAGCTGGTGCCAAGAACTTGAATGGAAGCTATCTGTTTTCTGTAAAATTCTGCACAATGCGCATTATTTACGTTTCAATAAAAAATCCGCCTCTCGGCGGATTGGGAGGTGTTACCTTGCGGGGTGGCGGTCAGACGATCAGGCCGCTGGACCGCTGCTCAGTTGATCGATACGCTTGGCAATATCTTTAAAGGCCACGTCGACTTCGTAGATCTGCAGGAAAACCTCTTTCGCCTCATTGGTCTTGCCAGCGCGCTGCAACGTGTCGCCCTTGGCGTAGACCAGGTTTTTCCACTGGTCATTTTTGATTTCTGCCGGAATTGACGCCAGCGTTTCATCGAATCGTTTGAGTGCCAGCTCGTACTGACCCTTCGCGGCAAAGCCCAGGCCCATGCGCAGACCCGATTCGATGCGGAACTTTGGATCGCGGAAGGTCTGCTGGAAGCGCTTGATGGCTTCGTCGTACATCCCCTTGTCATTCTTTTCCGTGGCAAGATCGAAATAGACAGCGCCGAGATTGTACTTCGTGAGGCTGTCGGTCGAATACTGCTTCTCCCGTTCAACGAAGGAGGTCAGCTTATATTCCAGTAGCGCCAGCATATCGCGTTTGTACTGCTCGCGCGATGCCGCATCGCCCGCGGCCACCTTTTGCTGGAGCGCTCTAAGCCCATTGGTCATCTTCCAGATTTCGAGGTCATGGAGCTTGAAAAGCCAGGTGTAATTGTTGGGGTCTTTTTCGCGGGCGGTTTCATAGGACTTCTTGGCTTCGGCGTATGCGTTCCCCTGCTTGTAAAGGTCGCCGAGGGCGGCGTGCAGTCGCGGGTCGTCCGGGCGCTGCTGGATGTCGGCTTTCTTGTCGTTGATCGCAGCCTTGAGGTCTTCGGCGGTCTTGATTTCGCCCTTTTCACGGTCAGATCGCTCGGCCTGCTTTTTCTGGTCGGCCGTTTGAGTGGACCGCGCCGCAGCGCCGCGCTCTCCGGTGCGCGCTGCGGTTTCAATTGTGCTGGTCATCGTCTTGGCGGCAAGATCGCGGATCTTGGCGGTGGCATCGCGATCGCCGGGCGCGTGACGCTGCACCAGCGACCACGTGTCGCTTGCTTCTTTGATTTTACCATCCGCCTCATAGGCAAAAGCGAGCTCGCGCATGGCTTCCACCAGCTGCTTGGGGTTTCCGCCTGCATTCATGGACTTGATGTCTTCGAACGTGACGATGGCAGTCTGGCGGTAGCCAGCGGCCATGGCGGCTTTGCCCAGGAGCATCATGACGCCAATCGCGCCGGGATCGGCCTTGAGCGTTTCTTCGGCCTTTTCAATGGCTGCATCGTATTTCTTGGTGCTGTAGAGGGTCTGGACGAGCGCCGCGTTGCCGGCGGTTTTCGCTTTACCCCAGAAGGATGTCCCCTTTTCCTTGGCCAGACGGTTCTCGACGGCGCGCAGTTCACGCCGCGCAATGGCCGTGTCGGGTGATAGCTTCAGCGCCTGAAGATAAAGATCGATCGCGTAATCGTAGTTGCGACGTTCGGCCGCTTCGCGGGCCTTTTCGATCAGTTTTGAAACGTCCACGTCAATCCCCCTGCGTATCTACGCGCAGTACAAACGCGCCTTGTGCCTACTCGCATTAAAAGAGACTACTCAAGCAGCCGGATCATACGTGGAATTCAGATTTTCTGCCAGTCTAAACACCGCCTGCCCGCTAAACATGTAACGCATGAGTCCGCTTCAGAGGTCACCGGAAAACGTCCAGAACTTTCGCACTCAATTCAAGGAAAGAAGGTTTGGATTTTGCTTTTTTGCCGCCGCTTTCTAGCTTGGATGCAGTATGGCAGACAACAATGTTCCAGACGAAGTATCGCCGGCTCCCAAAGTGCCTGCGCAGGCGCCTGAAGCCGTGCGCATCTTTGAAGGCTCGGTGTCGCTTTGGATGGGCGTAAAGACCTTTGTCGTCAGCGGCCTGCTCGACATTGCCGGCATCGCCATGGCGATTTACGGCGCGATGAATAGCGTCAGCGCGCTCCTGATCGCCGGTGTCGCGCTGTTGATGGCCAGCAGCCTGATGGCCGGTTACGCCATCCTCAGCATTCGAACGCAACGCTATAAAATCACCAGCCGGCTGATCGAGCGCGAGCAGGGCCTGCTGTTCAAGCGAGTCGACGCGCTGGACCTCACCCGCGTCAAAGATGTACAGCTTTCTCAATCGCTTGTCGACCGGATGCTCAACATCGGCACGATTGAGGTCTTCTCCAGCGACAAGACCGATCCAGTCATGTTTATCGAAGCCATCCCCACCCCGCGGCCCGTGTACGAAAAGCTGCGAGACGCCGTTATCGAGATCAGCCAGCGCCGCGGCATTGTTCCGATGAGCTGAACCCTTCTGCACGGCACGATTTTTCGTTTTAGATTTTCCAATTTTGATTAGCATGACCCGGCGGCATTGATCGACATTCTTAACGCGCAACAATTGCGCCTGAAGCACCAAACCGGAAAACCACACCACCATGACGCTCTACCGAATTGAAGCAGGCTTGAAAGATGACATTCCCGACCCGGCCGCGACTGCGCTCGCTGCTGAATTCCATTCGCTGGGCCTGCGTCCGCCCGAAAAAATCCGCACGGCCCGGCTGTACTGGCTGGAAGCCGAGTTCGACCGCGACAACGCCATGAAGCTTGCACGCGATCTGTTCTGCGACACGGTGGTTGAAAAAGTTGCAGTCAACGAGCCGATCTACGACGACGACAATGCGCGGCTGGTTGAAGTCGTACGCAAGCCGGGCGTCATGGACCCGGTCGTGGCCAGCATTCGCAAAGCCCTAGGCGACCGCAAGTTCAGCGCCGGGCATATCGCGACCGGGCGCAAGTACCTGCTCTATTACAGCGGCGCCGGAATTGACCGCGATTCGCTGATGCTGCTGGGCCGAAAAGTTCTGGCCAATGAATGCATCGAAGAAATTCACATCGACAAGCCCGCGCCCGTTCACGCCGTGACCGGTCAGACGCCTTTTGTGCTGCGTCACGTTCCGCTGGCCGGCAAGAACGAACAGGAACTGGCGGATATCAGCAAGCAGGGTTGTTTGTCGCTCACTGTCGCTGAGATGCGCGCGATCCAGAAGCATTACGCCGATCTGCAGCGCGATCCGACTGACGTGGAACTGGAGACTATCGCGCAGACCTGGTCGGAACACTGCCGCCACAAGACCATGCGCGGCACGATCGATTTCTACAGCCCGGCCGGCAAGAAGCACTACGATAACCTGCTGAAGGAAACCATCGTCCGCGCCACTGAGACGATCGGTCACCGCAGTTGCCTCTCTGTCTTCAAAGATAATGCCGGCGTGGTCGCATTCGATGAACAGTGGGCGCTCACGTTCAAAGTTGAAACGCACAATCACCCCAGTGCGATCGAGCCCTACGGCGGCGCTGGCACAGGAATTGGCGGCGTCATCCGCGACACGATGGGCACCGGCCTCGGCGCCAAGCCGATCGCGAACACCGACGTGTTCTGCTTTGGCATGCCCGACATACCGCACGAGCGCCTGCCTGCAGGCACTCTTCATCCCAAGCGCATCATGTCCGGTGTTGTTGCGGGTGTGCGCGATTACGGCAATCGCATGGGGATCCCGACTGTCAACGGCGCTGTTCATTTCGATCAGCGCTATGTCGGAAACCCGCTGGTTTATGCCGGTTCCGTGGGGCTCATTCCACGTGAAAAGATCGCAAAGAAGACGCACACCGGCGATCTCATCGTGGTGCTCGGAGGGCGCACCGGCCGCGATGGCATTCATGGCGCCACGTTCAGCAGCATTGAGCTGTCTGAAAATTCCGAAATGGTCTCCAGCGGCGCCGTGCAGATCGGCAACGCGATCGAAGAGAAGAAAGTCCTCGACCTGCTGCTTAAAGCGCGCGACGCGGGACTTTATACCTGTGTGACCGACTGCGGCGCCGGCGGACTCTCTTCAGCAGTGGGTGAGATGGGCGAGGAACTCGGCGCGGTCGTGGAGCTCGAAAAAGTTCCGCTCAAGTATGCGGGCTTGAGCTACACCGAAATCTGGATCAGCGAAGCGCAGGAGCGCATGGTGGTCTCTGTGCCGCCGGCAAAGTGGCCTGAATTTGAGAAGCTCTGCAACGCCGAAGATGTCGAAGGAACCGTCATTGGGGTGTTCGGCTCAGACAAGATTCTGCGCCTCAAGTTCAACAGTAACGTCGTCGGCGAGCTTTCGATGGAATTCCTGCACGGCGGCCTGCCCTCTGTTTTGCGCGAAGCAACTTGGACGCCGCCGGATCTTTCAACCGGGGATCAGACCACGCTCGACGTGGTCATGACCATGCAGGAAATGACCGGCCTCGACTTGAAGACAATCGCCAAAGCGCGCAGCAACCCATCGGTTATGTACACGCCGCTGCTGCGCAAGATCCTGGCCCATCCGACGGTCGCGAGCAAGCAGTGGATTGTGCGACAGTACGATCACGAAGTTCAGGGCCGCACGGTCGTCAAGCCGCTCACGGGAGTCAAGGACGACGGCCCCAGCGATGCGGCGGTGCTCACGCCGGTGCTGGGTTCCTCGCGCGGCTTCGCAGTGGCCTGCGGACTGTGCCCGCAGTTTACGGAGCGCGATCCGCGAGAGATGGCGAAACTCGCCGTGGATGAATGCGTGCGCAATCTCGTGGCGGTGGGCGGCAACCCGGACAACACCTTTATCCTGGATAACTTCTCGTGGGGCAACACGAGCAAACCCGAGCAGCTCGGTTCGCTGGTTCTGGCCTGTGAAGGCGCGACGGAAGCAGCAATCGCCTACGGCACGCCTTTCATCAGCGGCAAGGATTCGCTCAATAATGAATACACGGTCTTCACGTCGGCCGGAGGCCAGACCACAGGCACCGGCACGGCGCGGACAATCGCCATTCCCGGTACGCTGCTGATTTCGGGCCTCGCGATGATCGACGAAGTACGCCTGTGCGTGACGATGGATTTCAAGAAACCCGGCAATCTGCTGTACGTAGTAGGTCTCACGCGTGACGAGCTCGGCGGAAGCCATCTCAATCTGCTCACCGGCGCGCTGATCACCGCCGGGCACATACCGACAGTCGACCTGAAAGCCGGAAAGCTGCTGCACAAGGCCATGCACCGCGCGATTGTCCGCGAGACGGTTCGCGCGTGCCACGACCTGAGTGAAGGCGGGCTGGCCGTCGCGGCGGCTGAAATGGCGTTCGCCGGAGGCGTTGGCGCGCACATCGAACTGGCGCGCGTGCCGGTGCCGCGCACGCTTCCACCCAACGTCGTTCTCTTCAGCGAAAGCCCTTCGCGCTACCTGGTCGAGGTGCCCCGCGAATCGCGACAGGACTTCGAGAGCATTTTCGCCGGACTGCCGCACGCCTGCGTGGGCGAGGTTCTGCCGCATCCAGTACTGCAATGCTTCGGGCCCGATCGGGAGCTATGGATCGACGACACGCTCGATGGCCTGAAGGCTGCGTGGCAGAGCGCGTTTTAAACTAAACAAAACCGCGGGGCGGGATTTCTCCCGCCCCGCGCTCCCCTCTCCTCTTCTTTTATTTACGGCAGCTCAGCGTTTGTGTTTCAGCATTGCGATGATCACAGCATCCGGCACCTTCTCGCGATGCAGCGCGATCACCTCTTCGGCCGAGAGCGCGTAGGGCGCCTCGTGTCTCTGAACTTCAGCGATCATCTCGTGCTCGCTGGCGCCGCGCTGAGCCAGTTTGCGGATCGAGCCGGCCGATGATCCACTCTGCAGCGCCAGGCATGTGCCGCCGATCAGAATTGCTCCACACAACACCAGCCCCGTTACCAGCGCTTTGGTTGTCTTCATGATCATGCCCTCCTTTAGATCTGGCCACTCCAGGCCCAAGGGTCCCCTGCCTGGAGTGGCCGCGCCAACCACGACAGCGTACTTACTCTGATCCCCGGTGTTTCAGAGCCTTGCCGGGTTCGCGTTTTTGACCCTTCTCCTTCTGCTCGTCGTCATCGTCGTTCTTCCTGACGCGTTCGTCGCTGCGTGCTTTCTCTCGCAGACGCTCGACGCGCTCAGTCTTCTGCACCGCGGCGTCGTTCCGCCGGGAGTGCGCGCCGCGATTCTCCTGCGCCGCGCCCGGCACTGGCGTGGCCATCACGTCGGCATTTCCCTGCGGAGCGCGCGCCCGGCGATCATTCTCCGGCTGCGCCTTTTTCTCAGGCTTGCTCGCACGCTCTGTCTTTTCCGGCTTGCTCATGCGCTCAGTTTTTTCCTGCGCCGCACGCTTCTCAAGCTCGCGGATGCGCTCCTGCTTGTTCTCTTCGGCTTGCGCCTGACTGAGGTTTGCCCGTAGATGCTTTTCTTCGTTCAGGCGTACCTGCGCATTGCGTTCGGCGGCCTCCGACTGTCTCTTTGCAGGCACAGTCTTCGCAGCCGGAGCAGCCTCCGTGCGTGATCGCTTTGGCATGTTTGCGCGTGCATGGCTCTTGCTGATCGCCTCCGCCGGATTCAGCGGCGCTTCCCGCGAGACGGCTGGCTTGAAGGCCACGATACGGTTGTGGCTGCGGCGCTCGCGCGGAATCGGCTGACCGGCCTCGACGCTGCCTTCGCTGACGGTGACCGTCTCCAGTTTCTGGCGCGTTCGCGACGAAACTTCCTGTGGCGGAACACCTGCATTGATGATGCGGTTGTCGTTGTAGACGTAGGTGTTCTTCACCACCGTCGTCTGGTTGTAAATGTTCGTCACGCGCGAACGGGGCACGGCCACGGACGCGACGTTTGATTCCAGGAAGCGGTCGCACGGCACGAAGGAGTAATGGCGATCGCTCAGCCCGAAATCGAAATTCAGTCCGACGCTCACACCTTTAAAGCGGAAGCCCACGCCCGCTTCGAAGCGCGCTTCCGGCGGAAGCGGCGCCCAGCCGTAATAGCTGTCGCACGCACGCCAGTGCACCCACGCGGGCGCCCATTCGGTATCGGGCACCCACACCCAGTAATGCCGGGGATGCGCGACCCAGCGGCCGTAATGAAATGCGGCCCAACCCCACGGATAGAATGATTCCCAGTACCAGCCGTGGTCAGTCCAGATCCAGTGGCCGTCGTGCGCGTATGGGCGCCAGTCGGAGACGCGCGAAATCACCGTCGGCTGCCACACCCAGCCGTACTGCTCATCGCGGTACCAGGTTCCGTGCGGCGCCAGCGCTTCATAAAAGAAGCTGATGTTGACCTTCTCGCCGGGCGCGTAAACGGGTGTGTTCTCCGGAACAGGCGCGACATAGTCGCCAGCCGGCACGTCGCTTTGCGGAGTCGATTCGGCCTCGGCGACTGGCTTGGCGCCTGCGCGCAAATTCTTGCCATGATCGATCATGCTGACGATCACCGTCGCCGAGACGCCGGCCTTCTCGAGTTCTGTGAGTTCATCTGCGGTCGGGTCGTAAGCGACATCCGAAGCCTGGATGAACGCCAGCATGACCTCGTTACTGGTCCCAGCGCGCTGCAGCTTCAGAATTTCCTCGATCCCTTCCGAAGCGTTAACGGCCGACGCAGTCACCCACAATAAAGCAAGCACAGCGGTAGTTGTGTGTCGCATGGTTGCACCTCCTTTACTAAGCGGGCTCTTGATAGAGCCTTCCAGCCAAAACAACGCTTGCGGGAGATCACATGAAGCAACTGGAACGGCCAGAAACGCTGCACCACGTTGATCTGAGAACCCATTCAGCCACAACGCGTTATGTGTATTTTCAGGGCGAAAAATCGGCGTATTCCGTCTCAAAATCGGTGTGTACGATGGATTTTGAACGCGATACCGGTTTTGTTCAAAATGGCAGATCAGCAGTGCACGCCTCTGCCGAATTCATTTTCAGCCAATATGTAAAGCGGCGTGACTCCAAGTGACCAGTCCGGTTTAGATAGATACGTGTAAGACTCTTTCAACAGCTGGATCGCGCTTCATGCTGCGTCTGCACCCCATATTATTGCTCAGCCTGATTGCTGCCGTCTCGCAGGGCGGTGAACCACAGGCGGACCCGGCCGCACACAAGGAAAATGTCGAATTCTTCGAAAAGAAGATCCGCCCTGTCCTGGTCGAAGCCTGCTACAAATGCCACAGTGTCGAAAGTGGCAAGAGCAAAGGCGGCCTTCTCCTGGACAGCCGCGAAGGGCTTCTTAAAGGAGGCCACACCGGCCCTGCCGTCGTTCCCGGCGATCTCGAACGCAGCCTGCTGATCAAGGCCATCCGTTACGAGCAGGACGAACTCGAGATGCCGCCGATGGACCGACTGTCGGCGCAGCAGATCGCCGACTTTGAAACCTGGATCAAGAATGGCGCCTCCGATCCGCGCGCGCGTACAGCACCGCCGCCAACGCCCGCGGAAACGATCGACTTCGAGAAAGCCCGCACCTTCTGGTCGTTCCAGCCCGTCAAAGAGCCGGCGATTCCCGCGGTGAAAGACAAGGCCTGGCCACGCAACCCGATCGACGCGTTCATCCTGGCAAAGCTCGAAGAGAAGAACATCCGCCCGGCTCCGCCTGCCGACAAGCGCACGCTGATCCGCCGCGCGACGTTTGATCTGACCGGGCTGCCGCCTTCTCCGGCTGATATCGACGCGTTCCTGGCAGACACCTCGCCGCAAGCCTTCGAAAAAGTCATCGATCGCCTGCTGGCCTCGAGACACTACGGCGAAGCCTGGGGCCGGCACTGGCTGGACCTCGCCCGCTACGCCGACACCGCCGGCGAGAGCGCCGATTACCCGATTCCGCAGGCCTGGCGTTACCGCAATTACGTAATTGATGCGTTCAATAAGGATAAGCCGTACGATCAGTTCATCCGCGAACAGATTGCAGGCGATCTGCTTCCGAGCACCAGCGAAGCCGAGAAGCATGAAAGGATCATCGCCACCGGCTTCGTCGCTTCAGCGCGCCGCTTCAGCGTCGATCCGGACAGCGTGCATCACCTGACCATCGAAGACAGCATCGACACGATGGGCCGCGCGATCCTTGGCCTCACGCTGAGCTGTTCGCGCTGCCACGACCACAAGTTCGATCCGATTCCCACGAGCGACTATTACGCGCTGTATGGCATCTTTAACAGCACGCGCTACCCTTTCCCGGGCAGCGAGAACAAGAAGTTTCAGCGCGACTTCGTCTCGCTGGCGACGGCTGAAGAAATGAAGCCTGTGCTGGAATACGATAAACTCATCGATGCCCAGCGTAAGGAAGTTGAACGGCTCGAGAAGGAAAAGAAAGCGATCGAGGCCGAGCCGGAAACAGGTCCAAAGCCCCGCCCTGCTCTCCCCGAATCCGCGAGGGGCGAAAACCTGGTCAGCCCGGATTACGTGAAAGACTTTCGCCTTGGATGCAGCCCCGATCAAGCCGTGCGTGACGTGGTTGCCGCTGAAAACCAGCCCTTTACCTCGGCGCTGAGAATCACGACGAAGAAAAAGCCTTCAAACGCCTGGGAAGTCCAGCTTTCAACGCAAACCATAGCATCCATCGAGACGGGCGATGTGCTGGTGGCCACCTTCTATGCGCGCGTGTGCGACGCAGCGCCGAAAACTCAAGCCGGCGCCGAGATCATCGTCGAATCCACCGGTCCGAACTATGAGCAGATTTTCGGACAGGCGCTGAAGATCGGGACCGAATGGACGAAATTCGAGTTCGCTCTGCTGGCGCGAAAGGGCTTCGAAGCGCAGAAGGCACAGGTCAACCTGCGCCTGGGTTTCGGCGAGCACACCATCGAAGTCGGCGGACTGGACGTGAAAACCTACAGGAAGTCGCTGGCCGGCACCGAGTTCGTCAAGAGTTTGCAGGGCAACAAGAAGGAGCGCATCAATGCCGCGCGCGTCACCCTCGAAGCCGAACGCAGAAAGCTCGAGAAGCTGATGGCTAAAGCGCCTGAAGTTCCCAAGGCCTACGCGCTGGCCGAGGGCACTCCGCAGAATGTTCGCATTCACCTGCGCGGCGAGCCCAGCAAGCCGGGAGAAGAAGCCAGACGCGGCTTCCTGCAGATCCTTGGCGGCCAGAAACTCCCTGAGAGTTGCAAAGGCAGCGGGCGGCTGGAACTGGCCGGCTGGCTGACAGATTCAAAGAATCCGCTGACCGCGCGCGTGATGGTCAACCGCATCTGGCAATACCACTTCGGAAAGGGCCTCGTCCAGACGCCCAGCGACTTCGGCAAGCAAGGCCGCGCGCCGACGCATCCGGAACTGCTCGACTACCTGGCCCGGCGCTTCGTTGAAGGCGGCTGGTCGATCAAGGCCATGCATAAGATGATGATGCTCTCGCAGACATATCAGCTCGCCAGCCAGTATCCTGCCGGCGAGGAAAAGCCCGAGTACGCTGTGGCAGACGCGAATAACGAACTGCTGCGCAAGTTCAACCGCCGCCGCCTGGATGCCGAGGAGATTCGCGACGCCCTTCTGGCGCTGAGCGGCACGCTGGACGCCACACCCGGGCAGGCGCATCCGTTTGAACATCCCAGCAAATGGGGCTACACGCAGCACAACCAGTTCTTCGCTGTATACGAAACGAAGAAGCGCAGCGTCTATGTCATGCAGCAGCGCCTGCGTCGCCATCCATTCTTCTCCACGTTCGATGGCGCGGATACCAACCAGACCACCGCCGTGCGGCTGATCAGCAGCACGTCGCTGCAGGCGCTGTTCATGATGAACGACAAGTTCGCGCATGAAATGGCGCAATCGTTCGCGCGGCGAGTGCTAGGCGAAGGCAAAGACGAGGCCGGATGCCTTTCGCGCGCCTATCAGCTGGCGTTTGGACGCGAGGCGTCAGCGGATGAAGCGCGTCAGATCAGCGCCTACCTCGCGCAGACGCGGGAGCTCGACAAGCTAAAGGCGCTGCCCGAAGATACGAAAAGACATGCGGCATGGTCCGGGCTGGCGCGCGTAATGTTCAGCAGCAATGAATTCATGTTCGTGGATTAAGCTGTACGCTTAATCGTGAGGGGAACAAATGGACGATACAACCTGCGGCTGTTCCAGGCGTCAAGCCATTCGCTCGCTGCTCGGCGGCTCTCTTCTGCTGCCGGCCATTCTCAGTGATCTGTCTTCGGCCGGCGAGCCGCAAGCCTCCGCTGATCCGCTTGCCCCGCGCGCTCCGCATTTTCCGGCGAAGGCCAAGCGCGTAATCTTCCTCTATATGAGCGGCGGGGTCTCGCACGTCGACTCCTTCGATTACAAACCCAGGCTGTTCGCCGATGCTGGAAAAAGCGTGGCGGGCGAAGGCCATAAGAAAAAGCCGCGCTTCCTCACCCGTCCGCGCTGGGATTTCAAACCGCGCGGAAAGTGCGGCACGGAAGTGAGCGAGCTCTTCCCGCACATCGCCGAATGCATGGACGACATCTGCCTGATCCGCTCCATGAGGACCGATCACGGCAACCACTTCGAAGCGACGCTGCAGATTCATACCGGATCGTTCACGTTCGCGCGCCCGAGCATCGGATCGTGGCTGAGCTATGGACTTGGAACGTTCAATCAGAACCTGCCCTCGTTCGTGGTGCTCGCGCCGCAGTTGCCGTACGCCGGAGGCCAGGTATGGGGTTCCGATTTCCTGCCCGGCTGCCACCAGGGCGTGCGCGTGGTTCCTGGAAGCGAGCCGATCCCGAATATCAACCGCCGGCTGGAATCTGAAGCGCTTCAGAACACCGACCTGGCGCTGCTCGAATTTCTAAACAAGCAGCACATGGCCCAGCGCCAGAACGATCCGGCGCTGGCTGCGCGCATCAAATCGTTCGAGACTGCGTACGGGATGCAGCGCGAAGCGCCGGATGTGTTTGATCTTACGAAAGAGAGCGACGCGACGCTGAAGCTTTATGGCCTGGAGCGCGGCAGTTCCAAGGGCTTCGCCTGGCAGTGCCTCGTCGCCCGGCGCATGGCCGAGCGCGGCGTGCGCTTCATTGAGCTGATCGACGTTGGCGCGAGCAACAACTGGGACGCTCACGGCGACATGGATACGCACGCGCCTCTCGCGCGCAATGTCGACAGGCCAGTCGCGGCCCTGCTGAAAGACCTTAAGTCGCGCGGCATGCTGGATGAGACGCTGGTGGTCTGGACCACTGAGTTCGGCCGCACGCCCTTCTGCGAAAAAGCCGATCAGAAGGGCCGCGAGCATCACCGGCTGGCGTTTTCATCGTGGCTGGCCGGCGGTGGCGTGAAAGCCGGCACCGCCTACGGCAAGACCGATGAATACGGAATTGACGTGGCCGAAAAAGGCGTGCACGTTCACGATTTCCACGCAACGATCCTGCATCTGCTTGGGCTTGATCACGAAAAGCTGACGTACCGCCATGCTGGGCGCGATTTCAGGCTCACCGACGTGCATGGAAACGTGGTGAAAGATATCGTGGCCTAGGCTCTTAGACGGCTGCCGCTTCGATGCGGTTCTTGCCGCGCTGCTTGGCGAGGTAGAGCGCCTGGTCGGCGCGATGAACGAGGCTGTCAATTCCGGCATCATTCCGGTGTGCCGTCGCGGCGCCGATGCTGACCGTCAATTTCAAAGCCGTGTTCGCCAGTGAAATGCTCGCCTCGCGAACTGCTTTCACAATTTTATCACCGGCATGCAGGGCGCCATCCAGTGACGTGTCCGGCAGCACAGCCAGGAATTCCTCCCCGCCGTAGCGGCCGACGCTGTCGGTCACGCGCATGGATTGGCTGAGCGTATCAGCGACGAACTTCAGCGCCTGATCGCCGGCCAGATGTCCGTAGCTGTCGTTGACTGCTTTAAAATCGTCGGCATCGATGATCAGGATCGAAAGTTCGCGGCCGTAGCGCTGCCAGCGTGCCCACTCCTGCGCGGCGACATCCATGACGGTGCGTCGATTGAGCAGGCAGGTCAGCGAGTCTTCACGTACCAGGCGCCGCAACTGCTCGTTGGCCCGCGCCAGTTCTTCCTTCGCCAGCTTCTGATCTGTGATGTCGCGGCTGATTCCAACAAGCCCGGTGACAATACCTTTGGGGTCGCGCAGCGGAACCTTGGTCGTCGACAGCCAGCGCAGGTTTCCGTCCTTGTCACGATACGGCTCTTCGCGGTTGAACAGCGGCTTTCCCGTGCTGATCACCTCGAGGTCGTCTGCGTGAAAGCGTTCGGCGATCTCCGGCGGGAAGAAATCGAACACGGTGCGGCCGATCACTTCTTCGGGGCTGTTTACTCCTAGAATCTGCTGATCAGCGGCGTTATCGATAACGTAGCGGCCCTGTGCGTCTTTGGCGTAAATGAAGTCCGGGATGTTGTCGATCAGCGTTTTTAATAGCTGGCTGTCGCCATGAGCGATGATGCTGCGAAACGGAATCGGCGAACTGGACATGTTCATCGCTGACCACAAAGCCCCTGGGGTAGCGATAAATTATTCAGCCGCGGGATGATTTCCACTTCGCATCTGCAGCTGCTTGCTCACGCTTGCATGTTCAGCCCAGCAGGCGCACGTCCCATCCGCACTGGCGCAGCATTTCAAACTGTTTTTCGGAGAGCTGCGTGCCGGGTAGCAGGCTTAAGCCGGGGGGAACTTTGGCCGGACCGCTTCCGGTGGCGACGCGCTGAATATAAAAGCAGGACACTTTCTGCCGCTCGTCGTAGCTCTTATACAGAAACACCGTCGGCGCCATTCAAACACGTTCCTTTTTCAGAGTGCTTCTACGGTAGCTCAGCGCAGCGGCTGGCGCAAGCAATACAGAAATTCAAAAAAAACTTTTTTGCTACGGGCCTTTGCATATTGACACTGCGGGGATTGATTACATAGTACCGACTTCTGAACGTGCCACCTTCCACGTGACTACAAGGCTCCGCAAAAGAGAAGGCCAAGACTGAGGATTGAGATGAACGTTTCAGCACGTAGTCGCGTGACCGGTAAAATCGCCTTGGCAGCCAATCGCAGCACCGGTAACGGCAACGGCCACAAGTCGGTTCGCAACACGGCACCGGCAATCTCGTTGAATATGTTCAAACCCGTGCTGAACGAATCTCAGTTCGTGCCCGCGGAGGTGCACAAGACGCCTGCATCGATCATGAAGCAGAGCCTGCCCAAGCGCATCCGCTCGCTGATCAAGCTGCACGGTACGCCCCTCCTGATTCTCGACAAATCGCGTCTCATTGAAGAATACAAGCGCTTCCGCCGGCTGCTGCCGCGCGTGCAGCTGTACTACGCAATTAAATCGAATCCGCATCCGGATGTGATCAAGACCTTCCGCGACCTGGGGGCCTGCTACGACGTGGCCAGCGAAGGCGAGATGCGCCATGTCCTCAACCAGGGCGTCGCGCCCGAGCGCATCATCTTCGCCAACACAATCAAGCGTCCGGAAGCGCTCGAGTTCTGCCGCAAGCAGAAGATCAACTTTGTCACGTTCGACAACGAACCGGAGCTGTACAAGATCGCGAAGCATGCTCCGGGCTGCCGCGTGCTGGCGCGCATGAAAGTCAGCAACCTGGGCAGCATCGTGGAGCTGTCGCTCAAGTTCGGCGCCGACCAGGACCAGATCCTTCCGATGCTGGTCAAGGCAAAGTCACTGGGCCTCAAGCCCGAGGGCATCAGCTTCCACGTCGGCTCGCAATGCACCAACTTTGAAAACTACGAACGCGCATTCGAAGCGGCCGCGCATATCATGCGCGAGGCCCGAGCGAAAAACATCCCCTTCAACATTGTTGATATCGGCGGCGGCATGCCCATCCGCCACTTTGACAGCGACAGCGTGACGATCGAAACCTTCGCGCGGCAGATGCGCCAGGAACTCGACCGTCTCTTCCCGAAGGACGTTCAGATCATCGCCGAACCGGGGCGCGCGCTGGTCGGTCCGGCGGGGATGCTGATCACGCGTGTTGTCGGCCGTGCGATCCGCAATAACAAGAATTACTATTACCTCGACGATGGAGTGTACGGCGATTTCTCAGGCATCGTCTTCGATCACTGCAAGTACCAGTTCAAGACGATCAAGCGCGGGCAGAAATTCGCGAGCATTCTCGCGGGTCCAACGTGCGATTCGTTCGACACGATATCGCTCAGCGAAGAACTGCCGGAGCTCGATGTGGGTGACGTGGTGTACGTTCCCAATATCGGCGCCTACTCCTGCGCCAGCGCCCTGACGTTCAACGGCATCCCGCCGGCGAAGGTGCTGGTCGTTTGAACTGCGCTCTCCGTTTCCATGTCGCCTCCCCGCGATTGGCGTGCTATACTTTGATATCTGGCGAGGAAGCGTTGTATGCAAAGCACTGCCAAAAAGTGGACTGAAGCCGAGCTGATGGCTTTGCCGAAAGACGGCCACAAATATGAGCTGGTGAACGGAGAGCTTGAAATGAGCCCAGCTGGAACGTTTGGGCACGGCGACGTCATCATGCATCTCTCGATCGTTTTGGGGAGTTGGGTGCGGAAAAACAAGCTGGGTGAGTTGTTCGATGGCCAGTCCGGCTTCTGGATGAAGTCGGGAAACCTGCGCTCTCCGGACATTTCATTCATCGGCCGTGAACGCATCGGGCAACTCGACAAATCCCAAGGCTTCCTAAGCACTGCGCCAGAACTGGCCATCGAAGTCTTGTCTCCGAACGACACCAACAAGCTCATTGCCGAAAAAATGGAAGATTACTTTGCCAGCGGCTGCCGTTTGGCGTGGGTCGTCAATCCACTGAACAAAACCGTTGCGATTTACCATGCTCCGACGCCTGACCGCCTGCTTCGCGGCGACGACCGACTGGAGGGCGAAGACGTCGTGCCTGGATTTTCAATTGCCGTACACGAAATCTTCGAACCGCTGTACGCAGACTGAATCGATTCTCTCTCCCCTAGGAACAGGTAATGCCTCACACCCAGCGCTCCACCGTTCAGCACGCGAAAAAATTCGTGTTCATCGGCGCCAGCTACAAGTTCAATCATCGCGTCATCCGTGACTTTTTACTCACGAAACGCTTCGCGGGCTCCACGTTCACCATCGTGGACATCGACAAAACGCCGCTCAAGCTCGTCACCGATCTGACGACGCGCATGGTCAAGCAGTCGGGTCAGGACATCAAAATCGAAGGCACGATGGACATGGAGACGGCGCTTCACGGCGCTGACTTCGTCTTCCCGACCTTCTCGATCGGCGGCGATTCGGCGTGGAAGCTGGATGCCGATATTGCCTACAAGTACGGCATGGTCTGCCCGATTGCCGATACCATTGGCCCTCCCGGCATGATCCGCAGCCTGCGCGAAGTGCCGCTGGCCGTCGACATCGCGCAACAGTTGCACCGCTATTCGCCGCGCGGCCGCATCGTCAATTTCACAAATCCAATGTCCGTGATCACGGCGGCCATGGCGCGCCACTCGCGCGTTCCTGGAATCATCGGGCTTTGCCACGCCATTGTAGGTGCGCGCGATTTCCTGGCGAAGCTCTACAAGGTCGAGCCGGCACGAATGGAAGTCGTCAGCGCGGGCGTAAACCATCTCACCTGGGTTCTGCAGGTGCTCATCGACGGCCACGACCATACCGACAGCCTCGACAAAAAACTGGCGGCCGCAACCGATGCCCGTGGAAACGTTGCGGACTATGAAGTCCAGAATTTTGCGATCAGCCTGAGCATCTGGCGTCGCTACGGTTTTCTGCCCATCGCCGGCGACGAGCATGTCGTCGAATTCTTCCCGCAGTTCACACGCCGCGACTCCCGTGAGGTGAAACATCTCAAGCTCAAGCCGTTTCCCGGCATGGGCAAGAAGCGCGAGAAGCTCAAAGCGATCCTGTCGGATTGGGCCTACAGCAAGCGGCCCGTAGCCGACATGGAAAAATGGTCAGGCGAGGACGCTCATTCGGTCGTGCTGGCGATGCTCGACGGCGATAATTCCCGCCATACGGTGAACATGCCACACGATGGCGCGCTGGGAACGGGAATTTCGCTCGGGGCGCTGGTTGAATGCGCCGCCAGCGTGGACAAGCGCGGCGCGCGCGGGCTGCACCTGGGCGACCTGCCGCCAGTAGTCAAAGGCTTGACGCAACGCTTGAACGTGGTTCACGACCTTACAGTCGAAGCCGCGCTCGAAGGCGATCGCAAGAAGGTGATCCAGGCGCTGCTGCTCGATCCGAGTGTCGTGGAGTTCGACCGCGTGCCGTTCATGGTCGATGAATACTTGAAAGCCTACAAGCAGTACCTGCCGCGTTTCTGGCAATAACTGGCGGCAGGTGCCGAAAATTGCGGATCAGAGAATCTCGCAGTATGCGACCATGTCGAGATTGATGATCTTGCGCGTCGCCGACGTTTCAACGATCACCCACGATCCGCCCACGCGCTCGCGCACCAGTCCGAGGATCAGCTCGCCGTCTGGAAAATGAAAGCTGTACCGGCGATTGGGATACAGCACGCGCAGAATATGCCCGCCGCGAGACAGTTCTTCATTGGGACCAGCGAGCGGAATGTTGCCGCGGACGGCGTTCATCGAGCCGCTTGCTGACGCCGAAACTGCCTGCGCCGTCCCGCTCGACGACGCAGGAGGTGCTTCCGCAGCGGCAAGCCCTACCGGCGCTGCAACGCCTGAAGCCTGCGGCGCCGGAGACGCTGCCGGCGCTTCGGCGGCTGGTTTTGCGGGAGCAGCCGGAGCATCTGCGCCAGGCTTGGTGTTCGGAGTCAGGCAGCTTTCGATCTGCAGCCAGCTTTTTGCGCCGAGCAAATTCAAGGTCTGCAGCACATGGCGCGAGGCCAGCACGCGCAACTGGCCTTTCTTTTCCGAGGCATCCTGCCCGGCGGAAATCAGGGCCTTGGCACCCGTTGGTGCAAGCCAGCGCACATTCGACATATCCACGACCCGGTTGGCGGCGGCGGTGCTTTCTGCATATTTCTCCAGCGCCCGCGTAAATTCATCATCTGAAGACCGGTCGAGGCTGCCGGTAACAAACAGGACCCCGTTGATGATCTCGAACGTAGCAGCCATAGAGCTCCTTTATTCGTTCACTGCACGCTTGCGTCAGTAGCGACGAATACTTGTCGCTTCAAACCGGAGTTTCAAGACATGCATTTACACCAGTTCCCAATAAGAGCAACTCGCTTACGGCGGAAGCACCGGCATCTGAAACTGCGCTTCCAGATTATAGGCGGATTGTGAGCCCAGCCACTTATTGAAGATACGCGTCCAGGCGCCGCTGTTCCACAGCTCGGTCAGGAATTCGTCGACTTTTGCGCGAAACTGCGAATCGTTCTGCGGCAAACCAATCACGTAGGGCTCGGCTGAAAAGCCTTCGCCGGCGATGCGGAACTGTTCCTGGTCGGGTGCCGCCAGGCGCATCGCGCGCAGCTGCAGGCCGTCGCCGGTCACTGCATCGGCGGCACCATTATTGAGCTTCTCAAACGCCTCCCCCAGCGACTGCACTTCAACGATCTGCGCGTCGGGTGCGACGATCTTGATGTTCGCAATGCTCGTTGACTGCGCAACTGCGGCGACCTTTTTCCCGGCCAGATCGCGGTACGACTGAATCGGCGTCGCGGCTTTCACCAGCAGGCCCTGCTGGTCCTGGTAATAAGGGAGTGAAAAGTCGATCTCTTTTGCGCGGCTCCGCGTGGCCGTGAGGGTTGCAATCACGACATCCACATCGCCCTTCTTCAGGCGGGGAATACGGTCGGGTCCGGTCACCGTGACAAAGAGCGGTTCAACGCCAAGCGCCCGCGCGAGCCGGAAGCCGATATCGACGTCAAAACCCTGCGGGTTTCCTTCTTTGTCTTGAAAGCAGAACGGCGGAGCATCGCCCTTGATGCCGATGCGCAGGACCTTGGCAGCCTGTATCCGGCCCAGCGTGTCTCCGGAACGGGCGGTCCCGCCATGAGCGGGAGCATTATCCGGCTTCGGCGGCGTCGAGGATTGCTCCTTTCCGCAGCCGGAAAGCAGCGCCACGGCGAGTACCACTGCGCTCAGGAGGATGGAATCGACTTTCATGTGCAGCCTTTCACGAACGGGTGTTCAACTCTAGAGACTCTGGTACTTCTTGCACGAATACAGATTCATGGACATGTCTTCTGACAGCTTCTGCAGATCGCGGTTGTTGGGATCGGAATCGGAGATGGGAATAACGCGGTCAAGGTGCTCACTGAGCAGTTTCGCGGCTTTTTTCCAGTTCTCGTTCGCAGCGGCGTTGTTCGTCTTGGAAAGCTTGCGAGCCTCCGACATGTACGTCAATGCTTCCTCGTGTGCCTTGCGGGCTGCTTCGATCACCTTCTGCGATCCGCCGCCCGACGCTGCGCTGCTCTTTTCGGACAGCGCTTTTGCGCGAGCCGGAAAGCTGAAGGGGCTGGGGATTTTTCCAGCACGCTCGGCCTCTTCCGGATTGCGGTATTCAATTTTGGCCGCAGTACGAATGCTCTTGGCGTAGCGGCTCGCCGGATAGTGGTATTCTTTGCTGCTCAAGTCCGCTACCACGGCGCCGCTGTAATTATCGGGAGCGACGTCCTGAGTCGCGGCGGCCTGCGCGGAAGCTTCCGAGGGCGTAGGCGGAAGGAAGGTGACGGGAGGCGTGTCCTTGGGAGTGGTAACGTTTGCAGGCGGTGGAGGCTTTGGTGTGGGTGCGACGGCAACGTCACTGGATGCCCAGATCCCGGCCTTGCGCGTCATGGCGTCCAGCTGAGCCGTCTGCATGGCGCTGCCGAATTTTTTGCTGCGGCCGTCAGATACGGCGACGCCTTTCTTGACCATCTCGAGATTGACGTGCATGGTTCCTGCAAACAGCTGCGCCTGCGGCGGTACCGGCGAATCGGTGTTGCTGTCGGGCTCCAGCTCAAACTTCACGGATGTGCCGGGCTTGAGCGTTTCCTTCAGGTATTTCAGGCTGGCCTTTTCCGATTCCGCTCCTTTGAATTGAAGATTGGCGAGCTTGAGCTGCAGCGGAACGCCGCAGAAGCGGATGCGCACGGAATCGTGACCATCAACACTCAGCACGCTGTGTTGAAACGTGGTGCCGTCGGGCGCATCGGCACCGTGCAGCAGCGAAAAAAAACAAAAAAAGAGAGGGATCCAGCGCAAATCCAGACGCATGAGGCGGCTCCAGCAAATACACCAGCTTGAGATGAATTCTGCGCCGCAGTCTTATCACGCCTGCGTAAAAAGGCAATGTACATGCAGGCTCATGCATGAGTTGGTGTGGGGCGTACAAAAAAACTTCGGGCAAAGCCCGGAGTTTTTTTGTGACGCGAACTTTAGTTCGCGAAACCGTGCGAACTAAAGTTCGCACCACAATCTGAGTTGATCATCAATCTGAGTTGATCATCGCAGAGACGCGATTGACGGCACGCGATCGTAGCTCGCAGGATCGATGTTCACTGAGATCCAGCCGGGAATGCGCGCCTTGTCGGCAGTCGCATCTTGAACGATCCACATTGCGCGCACGGGCACTTCGTCTTTATCGAGGTAGGCGGCCTGGCCGTCCAGCGTACCGAAGTCGTAGGCGCTCATCTGGCACGGGCTCGCGAAACCGGGCGTCGCTTCGGCCAGATGGCGCACGAGAATACCTTCATCGGTTTCGACAAACAGAAACGCATTTCCAGGCTGGTCGAGCTTGACCCAGAGCGTCTGCGGGAGCGTGCTGTTGAACTCCGCACCATCGAGTTTCAGGACCGGGACACGTTCGGTGTTTTGGAAGCGCAATTCCGGCAGCGTCGACTTTTTCACGACTTCGGGGAGTTCGGCGGCGACTGACATCTCGCGCCAGCCAACACCGTTTCCGAGTGCATCGGCTTTTGAGATGAACGCACTAAATGCTGCGGCGCCCAGCACGACAATCAGGAGCCCTGCGAACAATTCACGAACGCGGCGAGCCCAGATGCGCTGCGAACCGGAGACGACTCGAATCGTGTTTGCCATCGATCACCTCATTTCACCCATTGCGCTGAACACATCGGGCGAAGAGGGATACAAACCGTGCGCCATCTGAGGGATGCCAGGCGTTATAGTTCAACAAGGTGTTTTCATAGGAGAACAAAAGGCATACAGAACTGTTCAGATTGACAAAAACCGCTTTGAAAACCGCGTATGAGAAATTACTTCTCAGCGGGGAGAACACGCATAATTTCAGACCATTTTCAGCTTTAAATATGCCTCGGCGATCAGCAGGTCTTCCGGACGCGTAACCTTGAAATTTGTATCGCTTGATTCAACCAGCGCGACAGGCTGCCCGAAGAGTTCGCAGATCGACGCGTCATCGGTCACTTCCTGGTTCGGACGCTCGCGCATCAGCCGTTCAAATATCGAGAGTATCAGCTGGCGCTTGAAAATCTGCGGCGTCTGCGCCAGCCAGAGCCCCGCCCGCGGCACCGTCTCCTGAATAGCAGGCAACATATCAGCACTGGCGCCAGCTTCACGCTTAACCGTATCCTTTACGCGGCAGGCGAGGATAGATGCCCCCACCCTGCGCGCGGCATCGCACGCTTGTAGCATCGTTTCGGGCTTCGGAAATGGCCGCGCAGCATCCTGAATCAGGATGAGTTCCGAGCGCGCGTCGGTTGCCTTCAAGCCATTGAAAACAGAGTCCTGCCGTCGCGCGCCTCCGTCGGCAAAATCGAGGCGGATGCTCTTGGGCAGACGTGCCAGCCTTGCGGCGGCAGCCGCGCGACGCCGGTCTTCCGGTCGGGTGACCAGGACGATCTGCTGCAGACCGCTCACCTTTCCCAGCGCCGCAACCGTCCAGGTGAGAATGGGCTTTCCGCGCAGCTTCAAATACGGCTTGCGTACTTTGCCGCCCATGCGGGTGGACGATCCGGCAGCAACGATGATGGCGGAATGGCGCGGTGCTTCCACGAGATCGGACGGTTTTGGCATGATATGCGTCAGCTCTTTCCGAAGTTCTTAAGTATGCTCAATCCGATCGTCTGGCTCTTCTCGGGATGGAATTGAACGCCGGCGACATTGTCTTTTCCGGCGGCAGCACAGAAGCGCGCGCCGTAATCAGACCACGCCAGCACGTTATTGCTATCTGCCGGCAGCGCGTGATAGCTGTGAACGAAATAGACGTGACTGCCTTCAGCAAGCCCTTCAAAAAGGCGCGAGCGGTTGGCCGGAAACTGCAGCGCATTCCAGCCGATCTGCGGAATCTTCAGCGCATTCGCGCCGCTGAATACCGCGCCGCTGAAACGGACCACGCGGCCTTTCAGCAGGCCAAGCCCGCGTTCTTCAGGACTCTCTTCGCTGCCTTCAAACAGCATCTGCAGGCCGACGCAGATTCCCAGCAGCGGCTTGCCTTTGGCCACTTCCTTTAGAAGCGGCTCGACGAAGCCGCACGCGCGCAGGCCGGACATGCATTGCCCAAACGCGCCGACGCCCGGCAGCACGATCTTCTTAGCGCTGGCGAGCACCGCCGGATCCTGTGTGAGATGTGCGTCGAATCCCAGGTGCTGAAATGCCTTTTCGGCACTGCGCAGATTGCCAATGCCGTAGTCGATGATTGCAATGTCCATTTATGTTGTTTTAGCAGAGCGCCGAGAAGCCGCAACACCACGAAGTCGCGGGGCTTTTTTGTACCACGAAGAACACGAAGAGCACGAAGATCAAGTTTGTGATAATCTGAAGCGCGCATGAGTTTCCTTACGTTACTACGCGATGACGTCCGCAGCGGTCTTGATCGCACGCCGCAGGAGTACCGCGACAAACATGCCGCATGGATCAAAGCGCAGCAGCAGCCCGACGGCGGTTTCGGCAACCGGCGCTCAAAGTCAGATCTGTATTACACGGCGTTTGCGCTGCGCAGCCTTTCTGCCCTTAATGCGCTCACGCCGGAGATTGCCAGATCAGCCGTCTGCTTTCTAAAAGCGTTGATGACTCAGCCGGAAGCGCTTCGCACCAGGCAGCCCAGCGGCTGCTTCAGCGACGCGGTCATGGCGGCGTCCTGGTGGGATTGCCTTGGGCTTTGCGAAGAAGTCGCCGGGCCTCAGCTTGAGCAAAATGAATCGCAATCAGCCCGGAACACCACGCGCGCGCGGCTCAGCGCGTTGCGCCGCTCCGACGGCGGCTATGGCAAGACGGACGTGGACGGCTGCGGCAGCCTCTATCACACCTTTCTGGCTGCCTGTGCGTACCTGCGCATGGGCGAAGAACTTCCCGAGCCTTCGCGGGCACTGGATTTCGTGCGCAGCATTACTCTGCCTGAGGGCGGGTTTCTCGAAAACAAATACAGCAAGCGGCCCGGCACAAATGGCTGCGCGGCGGGCGTGGTGCTCAGCAGTGTTCTTGGTGATGCCGACAATCTCGAACGCCACGCCCGCTTCGTAGCCGGCATGCACAGCGCAGAAGGTGGCTTCTATGCCACGCCCGCAGCGCCGATCGCTGATCTGCTCTCCACGTACACGGCACTGTTTACGCTGAAGATTCTCGAGCGCAGCCAGCAGCGGCTGACCTCGCGTGCTCTGGCTTATGCGCGCACGCTCGAAGCGGATTCCGGCGGCTACACTGGATTCGCGCTCGAGACGATAGTCGATTGCGAGTACACGTTCTACGGGCTTGGCGTCGAGAGCCTCGCGTAAACTACGAAAGCTCACACAAAGACTCTAAGACGCTGAGACGTTAGCTCCTGGCTGCTTGCTGTTATCACTCGGCCGCCAGAGAGGCACAGATTATTTCCTTATCGTTACGCAAATAGATACAGCGGTTGGCGTACGCTGGATGCGACCAGAGCACCGGGCGACCCATTGCGTTCGAGGTCGGCTCGAGCAGATGCGCGCGGCTGAGTTCTTCGTAACCTTTGGGACTAAGCTTTGCAATCAGCAGGTCGCCTTTCTCGTTGCTGAGGAAGAAGCGTTCGCCATTTTTTACGATAAACGCATTGCCCCAGCGCACACCCTCGGGCTGCTCGTACGGGCCGCCGGTTGGGATAAAACTCTCCCATACGCGCGCGCCGGTATCGACTTCGATGCAGCGGAACTGTCCGTAGCTGCACACGCCATAGATGTAGCCGTCCTCAATGAATGGCGTGGGCATGATGCTGTGCAGAATGTCGGTGTTCTTTTCGTTATTCCCTTTCCCCTTCCACATCAAAGCGGGCTCATCCTTGCCGGCCTCAAACTTCAGCATCACGGGACCGTTGTAAAAAGAGGTCACGAACAGCAGCGTACTGCCTTTGTGCTGAAACACGCGCGGCATCGGCACCGAAAGACCGGCGCGCACGGCGAACTTGTAAGACCACAGTTCTTTTCCGCTCTCGGGGTCCAGTCCATTGATCGCTTCAGGATGCCAGATAATGAGCTGGCGCTTGCCGTTGATAGTGTGAATCACGGGTGGGCAATAACCCGGATCAGCCGCGGTTAGCGACTTCCAGATCTCTTTGCCCGAGTCCTTATCGAACGCGACAACGGTGCTGTTCACGCCTCGCGCCAGGCAGATCAGCTTGTTGCCGTCGAGCAACGGATGCGCCGAGAAGCCCCACATGGGCGAATTCACACCGTAAAGCTTTTTGAACTCCTGCGACCACAGCACCTTTCCGTCTGCCGCGTCAAAGCAGAAGAGATTTCCCTCGGCGCCGAGCGTATAGACCTTTCCGCCGGCGACCACGGGCGTCGTTCGTGGACCCGAGGGATAGCTGACATCGTAAGCACACTCGTACTCGTGCTTCCACATGACCGCGCCGTCTTTCTCATTCAGGCACAGCACACGCTCTTTGCCCGGCACCAGCGCACGCTCAAACGGATTTGCAGGATTCTTCGCGCCGGCATCAAGCACGCGATCCATCACATACACGCGCCCACCAGCGACTGCCGGACCGGCGTAGCCGGAACCAAGCGGCGCGCGCCAGCGGATCTTCGGTCCGCCAGCTGGAAACTTTTCGAGGATGCCCGTTTCACGCCACACGCTGTCGCGCTGCGTGCCCAGCCATTGTGGCCAGTCTTCGGCGAAAGCAGAGATGCTACAGGTTAGCAGAACGATTTGCGGGTAGAGGTAACAAGGACGCGGCATACGTTTTTCTCCATGCGGACAGCAAGGAGAGAATCGTAGCGCCGCCTGCGCCGGCTGCAAATCTTCTACGCGGCGTGGCCGCTGCTTTTAAGGACGGCAAGCAGGGCTTTGAAATCGAAGGGTTTTTTGAACCAGTGCTGCACATTCAACCGATGAGCTGAGTCTTCCGGATTGTCTGTCCCAGTCACGATAAGCACAGACGGGATATTCTTGTTTCGCATCATCGCGACCCATTCATCCGTGGAGCAGAATCCAGACATCGAGTCGTCGATCACAACGAAATCCGGCCAGTCTTTTTCCGCAGCTTTGAGAGCCTCCATTGGATCCGGCATAACGCTGATATCAAAACCTTCCGCGGCCAGCAGCACGCGGCCGATCGGTGAGATATCCATCAGGCTGTCGACGACCATGATGCGCTTAAGCGGCGGTGCGGACACGTGCGTACTCCTTTTATGAGTGCTGGACCGGCGTAGTTTCTGCTTCGGCAAAAACGTTTCACCACGTGAGCGAATTCCGAGGACGAGTATCTCGGGAAACGTCAAGCGGGAGCAGTTACCTAACGTGGCAAACATGTTCCGCCCGCGCTTCGCATACGTCGAAACGAAATAGCGTTCTTCACCTTCTCCGCGCAGAAATGTTCTGCGGCAGCGCGTTCCCATGGAGTGTGAATTGCATTCATTTATGGCGGTTCAGGATCTGGCCTGAGCAAGCCACCTCTAGAGGAGATTTCAGGATGTTAGACAACCTTATCAAGCGTGTTGCCGCTTCGGTTGTCGCCCTGTCGTTCGGTACCGGTATGGCATTTATTTCCGGATGCGACGACTGCGACGATTGCGCCGAACACGTATCGTGCAGCGACTGCGACGACCATGTGTCGTGCGTCGACTGCGAAGCTGTTGACGTAACATATTATCGTGACCGTGATGTCAGCGTTGATGCGGGTGAGATGAGCTACAGCATCGACACGGACCGCGTGGAGGAGAGCAGCATTCCGCACCGTGACTTCGGCGCCCCCAGCCAGTTCGTCTCAGGCGGCGTTCAGGTCCGGGATTTCAGCCAGCCCGATTTCGCGCCAGGCACCGCGCCACGTCCGGAGTACGGAGCTGAAGGCGAGAGCGAGCTTGATTTCGTGGACGGCGCCGCGGGAACTATTCGGCGCGACCGCTTCCGCGATGATCGAGACATGGATCGGCGTTTTGAAGTGACGACCGAGGAAGATGTCAGCGGATTCAACCGCGACTTCACCGACGCGCGCGGCCGGACTTACCGCACACGCCGTCAGGACATGAATGTTAACATTGAAGACCGCGGCGCTGTTGACCAGGCCGGCGGAAGCATCCGCATGGGACCGGGCTCGCGCCACGGCGCGGACGATGTTCCGATCGGCGTTGATCGTGGCGAACTGGGAAGCCAGGGGGCGATCTACACGCGCAGCAGCCGAGGCGGCGGAGTCGGCGGTGCAGCGAGCGGTGTCGGAGTCGACACTGGCGCAGGAACCGTAGGCGCGCAAGCCGGTGATGGCACAACAACAGGCACAGATACAGGCACAACAGGAACAGGCACTACAGGAACAACGGGCGTTGGCGGTACCGGCGCAGCCGGCGTTGGCACAGGTACAACCTCAACTGGCACAAGCGCTGGCGTGGGCACCGGAACTGGCGCAGGTGCCGTGGGCACTGGAACGGGCACGACCTCAGCCGGCACAGCCGGCGGCACCGGCGGAACGACCGGCACAGGTACAGCGACTGGCGCAGGCGCGGCAGGCACTGGCACCGGCACGACCTCAGCTGGAACAGCCGGCGGAACCGGCGGAGCGACCGGCACGGGTACTGCGACTGGCGCAGGCGCGGCGGGCACTGGCACGGGCACCACTTCAGCCGGCACAGCTGGCGGGACCGGTGGAACTGGCGGCGCGTTCGGCGGAACCGGCACGACTTCAACCGGCGGTGCGGGGAATACTGGCGGAGCGTTCGGAACGTCAGGCACTACGTCGACAGGCGGCGCAGCGAATACGGGCGGCGCTTTCGGCGGCACGGGCACGACTGGAACCGGTGGCGCTGGAACGGGTACTGGTACGACTGGAACAGGCACAGGAACAGGAACCGGCACGGGTACTGGCACGGGCGCGGGTGCGGGCGGAACAACCGGCGGGACGAGCGCAGTTGGAACTGGAACGGGCACGACGACAACGAGCACGACAGCCGGAACGACTGGACGACCTGCTGAAACCACGAGCACCGCGGGCGCCGGAACTGGCTTTGGCACCAGCGGAACGAATATCACCACCGGTGGCAACACCGGAACTGGAACGACCGGCACGGCCGGCACGGCGTCGACGGGCGGCACAACAGGTACCGGCGGTGCAGCCGGAACGACTACCTCGGCAAACCCGGGCGGCTCGGGCGCAGGCTTTAGCGGCGGAACCGCAGGAACAACGACCCCAGCGCAAGGCACTTCGGCAACAGGCGGCGCTCAAGGCATGACCAGTGGCGGCGCGGCAGCGACGGGCGCAGGCACCTCTGCAGGAACCGGCGGCAGTGCAGGCGGCGCGGGCGGCGGATCGTCCGGCGGCGGCGGTGGATCTTCAGGTGGTGGCGGCGCTGGCGGCGGCGGTGGTGGCGGAGGAGGAGGCGGCGGCGGCTGAGCTTCCTTAAACAATTCTGCATACAGTATCGAACTCCGGCGCAAGCCGGAGTTTTTAGTTGCGCGCGACTCTGTGTTTGAGTTTGGACCCCATTGGGCGTATATAGCTCTCGTTACCAGATCTATTCATCCCCTTTGGAGGTTTGCCATGCGCACCTTTCTAACGTTTGTTGCTGTTGCTGTGGTTGTCGTTGCGATGTCAGGCTGCGGTGAAAAGAAGCAGGAAGTGAAGATCACCACGCCCGACGGCAAAGAAATGAAGATGGAAGTCAAGAAATAAGCACAGCGATCATCTCTCGTCAAAACCCTAAAGAGTGACTGCCTGCGCCGGAGCCACTCTTTGGTTTTTCACATCCATGGCGCTAGACTTCGGCGGCATGGACAATCTCACGCACACGTTTTTCGGCTGGATCTGCGCACGCGCGGGGCTCGAGCGTCAGGGGCGCTGGGTCCTGCCGACACTGCTGGTCTCCGCCAATCTTCCAGACGCCGACATCGTCGTCAGCCCCCTCTATGGTGGCGCGGCTTACCTGCAGCATCATCGTGGCATCACGCACAGTTTTGTTGGAATCGTTGCCCAGGCGGTGCTGGTCAGTGCAGCAGTGCTGCTCTGTGTCCGGATGTTCAACAAGGCCCCGCAAACACCCCGGCTTCTCCACGTCTTTGCCATAGCGTTGCTTGGACTGTGCTCGCATCTGCTGCTGGATTTTCTGAATTCCTACGGCGTGCGGCCGTGGCTGCCATTTGACACACGCTGGTATTATGGCGACATGGCTTTCATCGTCGATCCGTGGATGTGGCTGATTTTCGGCGGAACTCTGTACGTCAGCACAGCCGATCGTGTGCGAGTCATTCCCTGGCTGCTGCTCACGCTGGGGACCACCGCAGTGGTCTTCCTCGCCGGAGCGCGATTGGCGCACTGGCTGGTGCCGTTTCTCTGGTCGCTCGGCCTTGTGCTTGTTATCGTGCTGCGCCTTAAAGAACGAGGCGCCGTTCCCGCGGACCGCTCGGCGCGGCTGGCGCGCGGCGGGCTGGCCGTTTTCGGACTTTATGTGCTGATGCTCTTTGCGCTGAGCCGCAGCGCCGAGGCGCGCGTGGTTGCGTTAACGGCCGGTACTCAGCCGCAAACGGATGTGATCTTCAGCACTCATCCGCTGCCGGGCGTCCCCTGGCGCTTTCGCGTGATCGCCGAACGCCAGGCGCAAATCGATTTCTTCGAAGTCGATGTGCTCCGCGCAACCGTGCAGCAGCGCAAGCCGTATTTTCCAAGCTTGAAAGATCTGGCGCTCGCGCGTGCCTGCAACACGGCCGCGTGCTGCGCGTGGCGTTCGTTCGCGCGTCATCCAACGGCGGAGCGCGCCGGCGACCAGATGATACTGGGCGATGCGCGCTACCGTTACAATCCGGGCGGAGACTGGAGCGCTCAACGCGTGCCGCTTCCACCTGAGCCCGGCCGCTGATCAGGGCAGATCGAGCGATTTAATCTCGTCGAAGCTGGTCAGATCGTGGACCTGAATCTTGACGTCCGAGACGCTGTAAAGGTTCTGGTCGATCGTGAGCAGGCGGCGCACGGCCGACGTGTAATCGAAGAAGAAGAAGAATTCGGGCTTCTGCGGATCCACGACAGCTGGAGCATCATGCGTGATGGCTTTGCGCAGAGCAAAGCCGTTCTCCAGCGAGAAGCCGTACACATGCGCACCCTGGAAGACCGGTTCGCCATACGCCCATGGCGGCGTCTGCGCGGTCCTGTCTTTAACTTCGTAAACAGAAAGTGGGAAGCCGATCAGTCCCTTATCTTTGTCGAACAGCAGCGCCTTGTGGTTGTAAAGCACTTCGGAGTGCGTGCCGCGGTCGCCGATCGTAATTGCATGTTTCTGGACGGGATTTTTTACGTCCGAAACGTCGAAACATGACAGCTTCATGCCCTGGTAGAAACCGTCGACCGTCTCCTTTCCAAAGCCGATCAGGTGGTTTTCATCATACGGATGCAGGTAATCACTGAAGCCCGGAATTTTCAGTTCGCCGAGCACCACTGGGGCAGTGGGATCTGCCAGCGAAATTACAAACAGCGGATCGATGACACGGAAGGTCACAACGTAGCAGCGTTCACCGATGAAGCGTGCGGAGAAAATCTGTTCGCCGGGCGCCAGATTCTCCAGCTTACCCATCACTTTCATGTCGCTGTTCAGGACATAAAGATTATTTGTCGACTGTTCACCGAAACCAAAACGGTTCTGCGTCGTCGCCACCCGGAACGTGTCGCCATTTTCATCCATGGAAAACTGGTTGAGCACCGTTCCGGGCACTTCGCCGCGCTGGCTGAAAGAAACTTTTCCACCCTCAAGCGCGAAACGGTAGAGATGCGTTACCTGCGTGGGCGCCTCGGGCAACAACTCATCGTTTGCCGGCGCGGCAGCGAGATACTGGCTGTCTGCGACATACAGATTCTTGCGCGAGGCGTACACGGCCTCGCCGGCTCCAAGGAACGCCGTGATATCCGCCGGATCCTGCGGCTTGCTCAAGTCGAATCCTGCCACGATCAGGTAATTGGGCTCGCTGAAATCCGGAAAGAAGAACACATCGCTCGGATTGATTCGTGCAGCACGGCTCCCGCGCGCCGTGTCGCGAACCGCCGGCACCAGTCCACGGTTGCGCCGCCGAGGCGTACGCTTGCGCGACTGTGCGCCCGGCGCGGCATTGGCGCGAGCGGCGGTGACGTCCCCGATGAAAGGCAGGAAGTAAAAGTCAGGATATTTGCGCGCAACGATGTAGACCGCAGAGTCAATCTTGCGCGAGGACAGGTACGTGCCATCGAGCTCCACTTCGCGGACGGTCTGAACCTTCGAACGATCGGCGATGTTGAAGACCATTGCTTTCACGGTCATCGACGTCAGATCGACCCCCTTCTCCACCGGCGTGCTGCGCATCCCTGCGCCGATCACCACCAGCAGATCGTTTTCCAGGAACATTTCGATGGGCGAAAACTCGCTGCTGAAATCGAGCTGCGATTTGACTTCGAGTTCTCCGGCCGGCATGGCTTTGGTAATCAGCACGCGCTGGCGATTGACGTGATAGATGTACTGCCCGTCGCTCTTCACGATGTCCGCTTCGTCCACACCCGCGACCTGAACATTTGTGGCTGAGACCTTCGCACCGCCCGCTCCTGTCGTGGCGGCTCCAGGCCCAGCCGGAACAGCACCGCCAAGCGTCGATTCGACGGCATCAGAAAAAATGAACGGTCCCCCTCCGCCAAAGGGAGTGTTGAATGTAAAAAGAGGATTCTTCTGATTAAGCAGTTTGAAAAGATTGCGGTAGGACTTGATCGGCGATGGTTGATCCGATCGCGCCTGACCGGCAGAGACCGTCACAGATAAAGCAAGAATCAATGCAAAAAGAAGACACCGCATTTACTGACCCCCTCATAGATTTAAGTCGCACTCAAGCCCAGCAATATATAGTGAATCTTTGCACATCCGCGGTTTACAGCGTCAAGCATAATTTCATCAAAATAAATCAGGCATTGACTTTGAAAGAATAATCAACAGGCTGTGCACAACCCCATAGATCGGGCCGAACCGATGCCTGAAACAGTCAAGGACGCGCCTGGCGCATCGCCAGCGGAATCCTTTCAGACTCCTGAATGTATCCCCGAGTCCGCCAGGCCCGGCGTGTCTCTGCACACCAAGATTTTCATTGGCTTGATCGTGGGTATCGGCTCCGGCCTGCTTGCAAATAACGTTGTCGGCCAGGAACATCCCGGCCTGGCGTGGCTGATCACGAACATTACCGAGCCGCTCGGCCAGCTTTTTTTACGCCTGCTCCTGATGAGCGTCATTCCGCTGGTGTTCTCGTCGCTGATCATCGGCATTGCCGGGCTGGGCGATCTGCGACGCCTGGGGCGCATCGGACTGAAAACGTTTGCGTACACCATCGTCATGTCCGGCCTGTCCGTCGTCATTGGATTGACGCTCGCGAATACGATGCGGCCGGGCGAGCGCATCGATCCAGCTGTCGCCAAAAATCTCGAACAGAAATACAGTTCGGACGCAAGCCGCAGGGTAAGCGAAACAAAGAAGAGCGAAAATAAAAACTCGCCGTTAATGCAGGCCGTCAAGACGATCGTGCCGTCGAATCCGATTACAGCCATGGCATCCGATCCGCCAAACATGCTGCATCTGATGTTCTTCGCCGTGATGATCGGCGTCGCCATAACCATCGCCGGGCGCGAAAAAACAGCAGGCCTGATCAGCGGGCTTGAAGGACTCTATCAAGTGTCGCTGCTGATCGTCGACATGATCATGAAGCTCGCGCCTTTTGCGGTCGCGTGCCTTCTATTCAATAATCTCGCGCGATTCGGACATGATCTGCTGCAGGCGCTGGCATGGTTTATCGCCACGGTTCTTCTGGGGCTGGGCTTTCATATGTTCGTGGTTTACTCGGCGTCGCTTTATTTTCTGGCCCGGGTGTCGCCGCTTGAGTTTTTCCGCCGCATCAAGACAGTGATGCTCACGGCATTTTCGACGTCATCGTCGAACTGTACACTTCCCACAGCTCTGCGCGTTTCGGAAGAAAACCTGGGCGTGCCGCGCGAGATCAACAGTTTTGTTCTGACTGTCGGCGCGACCGCCAATCAGAACGGCACCGCTCTTTATGAAGGCGTCACCGTGCTGTTCCTGGCGCAGCTCGTCGGCATGGACCTGCCGCTGAGCACGCAGATCATGATCGCGTACATGGCTATTCTTGGCGGCGTGGGCACGGCGGGCGTGCCGTCCGGGTCGATTCCATTCATTATCGTCGTGCTGTCACAGATTAACGTCAACCCCGAGCTCATTGCGATCGTGCTCGGCGTGGACCGCATTCTGGACATGTGCCGCACGACGTTGAATGTCACCGGCGACATCGCTGCCGCCGCATTCGTCGCGCGTTCGGAAGGGTACTCGCTGTTACCTCAACAATCGAAGACAGCATAAAGCCTATAAAAAAACTGCTGTAGCTTTTGCTACAGCAGTTTTATTCGATTCTCTATTTGACCTCGGCGTCCCAAGCGGGATTAAGACTACTGCTGCAACAGGGGCAGGCAGGTGCCTTCCAGAAACTTCTTTACTTCGTTGATCGGATAGAATAGCGCCACATTGCGCGCCATGTCGCCGCGGCCGTTTGAGACTCCTGCAACGGCAACGCCGATGACCACGTCGCTGGCCGGATCGAAGACCGGGCCGCCTGAATTGCCATGATAGAATTGCGCCGCTGCTTCCCAGAGGCGACCTTCGACCTTGGGATTCTTGTCCGTCAGCTTGCCCATGCTCACCTTCGGCGGCACGCCCGCCGGACAGCCGACAATCGCCACGGCTTCGCCGACTTTCTGTGATTCGCTCTTGGAAAGCTGCGCCAGCGACGGCAGCGTGGAACTACAGCTCAGCAGGCAGAGATCGTTTTTCTTGTCGATGGCAACCACGCGGCAGCTGGCCCAGGCTTTCGAACCGCCGCTGGGCAATTCGAGCTCCAGCTTGCCATCGGCCAGGCCTTTTCCGCTCTTCTTGAGAACCAGGTGTGCCGCGGTGAGAAGATACTTCGCGTCCGAGATACCGTAGGAAGAGAGATCAACACCGAACGCCGTGCCCCAGCCGCTGTTGACGTACTCGCCGTCAATCGTCTGTAACCGCAGGCGGAAGGTGCTTCGCGCCAGGCCGGTGGAGGCATCCTGATCCGCAGCAACCAACGTCGTGGACAACAACAGGCACAGCATCGTAACTATTTTCATCGCTTGACCTCGGTTTCCTAAAGCAACGTGAGCACTACCACCTTTAAAGGACTCGCGAAGGCTAAGCGCCATTTCGGAAATTTTCAAACTTTGGAGATTAATATTCCTGCCAATCTGGCTAAAACTCTGGCATGAAGAAGAAGACGAACTCGGCGATCCGTGTCGTGCTGGTAACGGCGCCTCAGGCCGAAGCCGGATCGATTGCACGGACTCTACTGACAGAGCGTCTGGCTGCCTGCGTGAACCTGCTGCCAGGCGTTAGGTCTCTGTATTGGTGGGACGAGAAAATCGTGGACGACGCGGAAGTGCTGATGATCGTCAAGGCGCCCGCTGCAAACATGCGCAAGCTGCTCAAGCGCCTGAAGGCACTGCACAGTTACAAGGTCCCGGAGTTCCTCGCCCTGCCTGTGAAGGAGTCAAACCCGGACTACAGGAATTGGGTGACGAGCGAATCGCTGCGTAGGCATAAATAGCCTCCCAATGCTTCGTGTTCTTCGTGAGCTTCGTGGTAAATTCGTGGTTGTCGTGCCCGCACAGAATTCTCTTTCTTCGGTCCGCTTTTTGGTTTCTAATACCGCTGCATGAGTGTTGTTCGTTCGCCGTTCGCCCGCGTCGCTGATCTGCCCTTTCTGACCCCTCTCAGACACTCAGAAACAGCCGCGGGAAGTCATCATCTGGTCATCACGGGCCTGCTCGGCGCCGCCCGCTCCCTCGTGACCGGAGCGCTCGGCATTTCGCGCAGCGGAGCTCTGCAGCAGAAGCCGCGCGGCGTAGCCGTCGTGCTGGTCGTTGTTGAAGGCCCCGAGTCTGCGCTCGACATAGTTTCCGACTTGCGCGCATTAATGTCCGTTCACGAAGCGCGCCCGGCCGTGCCGGTTAACGCTGCAGAATCAAACGGTAAAGGCCGCCGCACAAAAGCAGCCGAGTCCGCACCGTTGAAAAAACTCAGCAATGAAGACGTGTGGTCCGACAACAGTCTCCCCGGCGCCGCGTCACTCCCCGACGACCTCAAGCGGGGATTGCTTCTGGAATCGGCGCTCTTTCCCGCCTGGGATGTGCTGCCGACCGAATCTGACCGTCCCGAAGGCATGACGCTCGCCGGACGCCGCCGCACGACGGACAGGCTTCGCGAAATCCGCAATGGCGGACCTGCGTTGCCGAATTGTTTTCTCATCGCCGCACCGGTCACCGCGCTGATGCAGCCGACCGAATCGCCGGGCGAGACAACCAACACGATTACGCTTCGTACTGGCGAGGAACACGACCCTATTCTGCTCGGCAGGAAACTGAGCGATGCGGGTTACGAGCGTGTGGGCCAGGTCGAAGTGCGCGGCGAGTACTCGCTGCGCGGCGGGATCATGGATATTTTCCCGTACACGTCCGACTCGCCGTTCCGCATCGACTTTTTCGGCGAAACCATCGAGTCGATCAAGCCATTCGATCCAATTTCGCAGCGTTCCGACGACGCGGTGCCCTCGATTTCCTTCGCCGACGCCTCGCCCGATTCGCTGCGCAAACTGTTTTCGCCGGGCGCGAGCAAAGGGCCTTATTCGCTGCTTGATCATCTGCCGCCGGGATCGTTGATCGTTTTTCAGGAGCCGCGGCGTCTGCGTCAACGCGCGGAGCTCTACCAGGCCAGCCTTGTCTCCGGGCGATCCATTTGCTTTGAGATCGATGAGCTGCTGGCGGGCGCGAAGAAGAAGTTCGACACGCTGCAGCTCGCCGGCGGCTGGGAGATGCCGACCGCGGCGCCTGACTCGAATCAAAAGAAAGATGCGGCGCTCACGGAGTCTGCCGCGCCGCTGTATTTCGATCAGCTCACCGAAGAGGAGCCCATCGCAATCGCGTGCACGACACTTGAACGCGTGCAGGGTGAAATCGAGAAACACAGCGATGCGTGGAAGAAGCTGCTGACCGAGCGCGAGCAGATGCTCGTCTTCTGCGAAACGCCCGGACACCGCCAGCGTCTGCAGGCGCTGCTGGACGCCACGGGCATCACGCCCAATCCGCGGCTGAACCTGGTGCTCGGAAAAGTATCAGCCGGTTTCGATCTTCGCGATGCGGAACTGGCGGTGGCAATCGACCGCGAGATTCTCGGCATCAGCAAGCACGCGATCTCGACACACTCCACCCCGGCCAGCAAGCGCAAGCAGATTCCCGGCACGATCGCGATTCAGCATCTGATGGATCTTCAGATCGGCGATTATGTGGTGCACGCCTCGCACGGCATTGCCCGCTACCTCGGCCTTGAACGCCTGGAAAAAAGCGGCCGCACCGAAGACTACTTAACGCTGCTCTTTGCCAACGATGTCAAACTCTACGTGCCGGCCGCGCACATCAACTGGGTCAGCAAGTACATCGGCGGCCATGCGTCGCTGGAGCTTTCGACGCTCGGCAGCAAAGTCTGGGCGAAAAAGAAAGAGCGCGCTGCTAAAGCGATACGCGACATTGCCGAGGACCTCCTGCGCGTGCAGGCTGCGCGGCGCAGCCTGCCGGGCATTGTCCATCCGCCCGACAGCGAATGGCAGCAGCCCTTTGAAGAAGCTTTTCCCTACGAGGAAACGGCGGATCAGTTGACCGCGGTCAGCGCTGTTAAGAAGGACATGGAAGCCACCTGCCCGATGGACCGCCTGCTGTGCGGCGATGTCGGCTTCGGCAAGACCGAAATCGCCTTGCGCGCCGCATTTAAGGCGGCATCAAACGGCAAACAGGTGGCGGTGCTCGCGCCGACGACGCTGCTCGCCGAACAGTATGGCCGCACGTTTAAAGAACGTTTCGCGGGTTATCCGTTCACCGTGGAAGTGCTCTCGCGCTTTAAAACGCCAGCCGAACAGCGCAAGGTTCTGGAACGCCTCGCCAACGGCCGCGTGGATGTCATCATCGGCACGCACCGCCTGCTGCAGAAGGACGTGCGCTTCAAGGACCTGGGGCTTGCCGTCATCGACGAAGAACAGCGCTTCGGCGTCGAACACAAAGAATTCTTCAAGCAGCTGCGCCGCTCCGTCGATGTGCTGACGCTCACCGCCACGCCCATCCCGCGCACGCTGCATATGGCTCTGCTGGGGCTGCGCGACATCTCCAATCTCACGACGCCTCCGCGGAACCGCCGCTCGATCACCACGAAAGTCGCGCGCGTCTCGGATGATCTTCTACGCCGCGCGATCCTGCGCGAGATCAGCCGCGGCGGGCAGGTCTTTGTCGTGCATCCGCGCGTGCACGACATCCAGGAGTTCCGCATCTATCTCGCCGGGCTGGTCCCGGAAGCGCATTTCGCCGTCGGCCACGGGCAGCTCGATGCCGACGATCTGGAAGACGTAATGAGCCGCTTTCTGAAAGGCGAGATAGACGTGCTGGTCAGCACGACGATCGTCGAGTCCGGCCTGGATATCCCGAGTGCCAATACGATCATCATTCATGAAGCCGACCGCTTCGGCCTGGCTGAATTGCATCAGCTGCGCGGCCGGGTTGGACGCAGCGACATTCAGGCGTATTGCTATCTGCTGCTGCCTGAAAAGAGCGCCCTGACGCCGGAAGGCCTGCGCCGGCTGCGCGCGCTCGAAGAATTCGATGATCTGGGCGCTGGATTTCAATTGGCTCTCAAGGATCTCGAAATCCGCGGCGCTGGAAATGTTCTGGGCCGGCAGCAGTCCGGCGAGATCGCCGAGATCGGCTACGACCTTTACTGCAAGCTGCTGGATTCAACCGTTAAAGGCATTCGCGGCGAAGCGGTTGAAGAAGAATTGGAAGTCAACTTGCAGCTGCGCGGCGCCGCATACATTCCCGAGGAGTACGTGCAGGACGACCGTGCGGTGCTCGAACTTTACCGCCGTCTTGACGATGCGCACCGCGACGAAGACATCGATGCGCTCAAGTCCGAGATGATCGACCGCTTCGGGCCGCTGCCACCCGCGGCCGTGCGCATGTTCGAAGAAGCGAAGCTCCGGCGGCTCTGCCGGCTGGCCAGCGTGCCCTATGTGGGGATTGATAACGAAGAGGGCCGCATCATTTTCAAGCTGCACGGCTGGGATTTCAAAGCGGCTGATCGCGCTCTGCGGGGACTGCCGGAAACCAAAGGCGTCCGGGTGCTGGATGGGCAGACACTTTCGTTCGGCCTGACGCTCAAAGCCAAGCACGACGAAAACGCACTTCGCGAGATCGTACGCAACCTGTTGGAGCCACTCATCTTACAGCGACAGAGAAGCGGCTCAACACTTAGCGCCAAGCAGCCTGTGCTGCAAAAGTAACGCCCGCGGCGAAACCGCTTTTTACCATTTACGTTTTAGCTTTAGCTTTTAAGTTGACGGCGGTGTGGAACTCAGGTACTCCGGTACTGTTCCATCCAGGGTCAGTTGATAGAAGAGGAGGCGATTGTTCATGGCGTTACCGAAAAAACCGGCCAAACCCGCTCAGGCCCCAGTGGGTCCTCCCGCACGCAAGCGGGAAGACGAGGAGCTGGCTCGGAAGAAGAAGAAAGATGAAGAAGAAGATGAAGAAGAGCTGGAAGAAGAAGATGATGATGAAGACGACGACGAAGATGAAGATATAGACGAAGACGAAGAGATCGAAGAAGACGAAGAAGAAGAAGACGACGACGAGGAAGAGTTGGATGAAGAAGATCTCGACGAGGATCTTGAGGACGAAGATTTAGACGATGAAGAACTCGACGACGAAGATTTAGATGACGAAGATCTCGACGACGAAGACTTCGATGATGAAGATGAAGACGAGGATGAGGACGAAGACGACGACGACGACGACGAAGACGAAGACGACGATGAAGATGAAGATGAGGACGAGGACGAAGAGGACGAAAAACCCGCTCCGAAAAAGAAACGCAAAGCCAGCCGGGCCGAAGCTGAAAACGCACCCGCTGGAGATGTAAAAAAAGCAGTGGTTGCAGGAGCAGCAGCAGTAGCGGCAGGTGCCGCCGCTACTGCGCTCTCCAAAAAAGCGTCCCCTTCCGCTGCAGGAGCAAAGGAAGAAGAGGCGAGCGCCACAGGCGCAACCAAGCCGGTCATGAAGCCGGTGACGAAGAAAGCACCCGGAAGCACCGTAGCCAAGAGCGGCAAGGTACCGGGTTCTCTCTCCGCTACCGGCGTCAGCTCACGTCGCCAGCCTCCCGGTCCGCCCAAGAAAGACATGGCCAAGACCATCGCGCTGGCGGCCTGCGGGCTCCTGTTTATCGCCTGCGTCGGCGTTGGCGTCTATGTCGCCTTCTTCAAGCCTCCCCCGGGTAAGCGCGTCGTGGGCGAAGTGCTCTCGCCGGAGGCCAAGGTCCTGGTGGAGAATGCGGAGAAGGCGGAGAAACTTTACGCCGAGGCGCAGGAGAAGCAGAACAGCGAGAATCTTGCCGAACTGACCCAGGCGCGCGACAAGATGAATGAAGCGGTGCGCCTGTGGAATGAGATCTACAACGCCAACCAGACCGTCCGAGGGCAGGAGGAAAAAATCTCCCACGCCCGTTCAATGGCCGAGTCCGTTGACAAGCAGGCTCGCGCGCTCAACGTCAAGGTGACGGATATGGAATTTGCCGAGCGTGCGAAGAACCGGAAGACGGCACAGCCGCAGAAATCTCCTGATGGACCTGCCACGCCGAAGACGGACGGGCCCGCTGGTGCTGGAGACATCCTGATCATCGACGAAGCGGCGCTGAAGAAGATGGAAACTGATGATCCTTCTGAATACGAAGCGATCAAGAAGCGCATTGAGAAAGGCACCGCCAAGCTCAAAGGCGCCGCCGACGCCCCCGCGCCTGCGCCGGAGAATACTCCGAAGCCCGAAGAGAAAGCGCCCGCTCCCGCACCGGCCCCTGCCAACGATGCCGGAAAGCTGCCGGAGAAGGCGCCCGACAAGCCAGCGGAATGACGGGTTTGTAGCAGGTGCTTGGCGGTTCGTAGTCTCTATCAAGCCGCCGAGCGGGGGCGCTTCAGACAAGCCAGGGCTGGAGCGCGCGCAAGCGAACAGGTCCTGGACTCTCGTATTGCTTAACTCTTTGCCTTCACATGAAGGCCGCATTCTTTGTGCTCGGGGTTTTCCCACCACCAGCGTCCGGCGCGCTCGTCTTCGCCCGGCTTCACCGCGCGCGTGCAGGGCGCGCAGCCGATAGACGGATAGCCCTGTTCGTGCAGCTTGTTCTTCGGAACGCCGTTGGCTTTCATGTAATCGAACACCTGCTGCGTCGTCCAATCCGCGAGCGGGTTCAGTTTCAGGATGCCGCCGTGGTCGGCGTCGATCTCGAGCTTGGACAGCTTGCCGCGCGTGACAGCTTGTGTGCGGCGCAGGCCGGTAATCCAGCCATCCAGCGTGCCGAGCATGCGGTTGAGCGGTTCGACCTTGCGCACTCCGCAGCAGAGTTTGCGATTTTCGAGTGATTCGTAGAAGAGATTAATGCCCTTCTCAGCAACCATTTTCTCGACCGCGGCCGTTTGCGGGAACATAACTTCGACCTTCAGGCTGTATTTCAGACTGACTTTGTCGATCAGTTCGTACGTTTCGGGATTCAGGCGGCCAGTGTCGAGCGTGAAAACACGGCAGTTCTTGTCGATGCGCCACATCATGTCCAGCACCGCGACGTCTTCAGCGCCGCTCCAGGCCAGCGCGATGCCGCTGCCCAGTTCCTTCAGCGCCCAGGCCAGCACATCCTGCGGTGTGGCTCTTTCGAACTTGTCGTTAAGCGCCGCAATGTCCGCCGCGCTGAATCGTTTTCCCGTGCTTGAGGCCATTCCTTCTCCTTTCGGTCCAGCACAGCATTCTACAAAAAGATGGCGGCATGGCAAATCTGTCAATTCACGCGCTTAAGGCCGTTCTCATCGAACTGGCTGTCGCGCCGTTTCTTGGCCGAGCCGCCCACGACGCCCATGTCGACGAGCACCGCGATAACAAAGATCACCAGCCAAAGGCCCTGCAGCCCACCGTTATTCATCGCTCCGGCATAAGCCAGCGTCGTATACGGCATAAAAAAGAACCCCAGCAGCGGCCAGATTGTCGTCTGGTACGCGCGGCTGATGTAGGTCGACGTGAACCAGAGCAGAAAAAGAGCGACGCGTGGTAGCGCCATCACAACCAGCAGAACGACGCAGCAGGGCATAGTGGATTACCTCGGGAGAAGTGTCACTGGCTGGCGGTGATGCCGCCGTCAATATAAAGGACCTGTCCGGTGATGAAATCCGCGGCAGGCGACGCAAAAAACAGGCACGGCCCGGCGATGTCGCGCGCTTTGGCGATGCGGCCAAGAGGAATGCGCTGCTCAAGCGAGCTTAAGAACTCCTTGTCTTCGAGCATGTACCGGACGAGCTCGGTGAAAACAAACGTCGGAGCGACGCCGTTCACATTAATTTTGTGCGGCGCAAGCTCCATCGCGTGCTGCTTGACCAGCATCGTCAACGCGCCCTTGCTCGTACAGTAAGAGGAGTATCCGCGGCCGCGGATCGCCAGTTGCGAGCGGACGGAACTGATGTGAATCTGCCGCCCACCCCGGCCGGCCTTAATCTGATGCTTCGCACACGCCTGGCCGAGGAACATCGCGGCCTTGACGTTCGCAGACATGACTTCAACGAACGCTTCTTCGGTGACTTCCAGCAGTTTCTGCTCGCGCTGAATGCCGACACAGTTGACCAGCACATCCACGCTGCCGAACGTCTTCACGACGGTCTCAACCGAGTCGCGGATCTGCTCCACGGAATTCGCATCGGCGGCGATGCCGTGCGCTTCAAATCCTGCGGCGCGAATCTCAGCCGCGAGCTTCTCCGCCTTCTGCTGGTTGCGGCCGGAGATCATCACGCGCGCGCCATTGATCGCCATCGTCCAGCAAATCGCTTCGCCGATGCCTCCGTATCCGCCTGGAACATAGACGGATTTGCCTGAAACGTTGAAGAGCCCGCCAAGCTCCTGAATTTGCGTTGCCGCATTGCCGCTCATTTACGGACCTCCTGATCTTTACAATATCCCACGCATTGGCCGGCGGCCAGTCTTGGGCAGAAAGGAAGTGTCACGCCTTCAGGTAGCGTTTGCCAGGAAGCTGTTTGCAAAGCCGCCGCACTTCCAGCACCAGCAGCGTGGCCAGGACTTCGTGTGCCTGCAGCCCGCTTTGCACGATCAGCTCATCGACCGGCCGCGCCGTCGTTTGATCGAGCAACGCATAGATCTGTTTCTCGCGCGGATTGAGATTAATGGCGCGCAGATCGGTGGCCGGCGGCCTGCCGTCGGCGGCGTTCTTCAGATTTGCGCTCTCCTGAAGATCGAGAAGCGGCGTCGCCATCGAGCGGTGTGCCGAAACTTCCTTGCCCGCCGGCGCCTGAAGACGGGATTCCGGCACGCGCATTCTCGCGTCCGGCTTTCGAATCTTTACCAGAGGCTCGGCGACTTCGCGCAGTTCATCGAGAATATCTTCGACGTCTTCGACCAGCTTTGCACCTTTCTTGATCAGGCTGTGCGGGCCGCGCGAATTGGGACTGTCGACGCTGCCGGGAACGGCAAAGACTTCGCGGTCCATGTCGATGGCGTAACGCGCCGTGATCAGCGAGCCCGATGACTGCGTGCCTTCGACGATCACCGTGCCCAGCGTCATGCCGGCGATAATGCGATTCCGTCCAGGGAAGTGCTGCGCTGCGGGCGGCGTATCGAGCGGCAGTTCACTGAGCACGGCGCCGCGGCCGCTCTCGCCGGCGATGCGCTCATAGAGCTTTTTGTTCTCAGGCGGATAGACCTGTCCGATTCCATTCCCCATCACCGCGATGGTCCGGCCACGCTCGGCAGAGAGTGCTCCAACATGCGCCGCGCTGTCGATGCCGCGCGCCAGGCCGCTGACGACGGTAAATCCAGCCAGCGCCAGACCAGCGGCAAGCTTCTCCGCCTGTGCGCGGCCGTAATGCGAGCAATGCCGCGAGCCCACAATCGCAATCGACAGAGAATCCTCGGGAAGCAGCACGCCGTCGACGTAAAGTACGATCGGCGGATCGTAGGTCGAAAGCAGCGCGCGCGGGTAATGGGGATCCTCAATTGCAATCAGGCGCACCCCGCGTTCAGTTGCACGGGCAATTTCCTGCTCGGCCCAGGGATCATTCCGAGCTTCTGCAATTCCATCCGCCGTGCGTGCAGTAATATCAGGAATTTCGAGCAGCCGCGAGCGTGGCGCAGCCAGCGCGGCCTCAGCCGAACCGAACACACGCACCAGCTTGCGCCAGGTAACGGGCCCGACGTTGCGGGCGTGAGCCAGGCGCAGTGTGGCGCAAAGACGTGAGGCATCGGGGGAAGTCATTGAGCAGCGTATAGCAGATGAGCGCGCTTTCGTCGAGTGGTACCGGGCTTGCGGATGGCATATATGGATGATCGTAAAGTCGCAAAAAGGTGCGCGCAGATTGAACTTGAGCAGCACTGGTGCAAAAGTTTTTGTATCAGGTATACTGCGCAGAAAGAGTCTGCATGGATAGAACCACCGGTTGAGGTCTCGACATGCTCGGAACGAACGGATCGTCCAGCAGCCAACTGATGGAAATGCAGGGAACGATGAAGCTGTCGTATCCGCTGCTCTCAGATCTTGGATGCCTGCTCACGATTCTTGAAGAGCACGGTTGTCGCGGCAATGTCATGTTCCAGTATTTGCCGCCCGAACTGGTAACACAGTGGCGCAGCTGCCTGAGTCCCGGGCGTCCACTGCGTGTGAAAATCGACTCCCATCCGGTTCTCGACAGTATCGAATTGAACGGCATCGTCGGCGAGATTCTGGACCACTCCTCACACTGCGAAATCGAATTGCGCTTCAGCCAGCTCACGCCCGAGCAGAAGGCGATACTACAGAAAGCGGTCGGCCGTCCGGAAATTGTGCAGGGAGTGACTCCCGCAGCCGCAGTTCCGAAGCCTCCCACGTCGGCATCCGGGCGCGTTCTGAAAGAACCTCCGGTGCTCGCGCAAGCAGAACAGACACCTGCCGCGGAACCGCCGCCTCCGCCACCTCCGCCACGCCCGCAACCAATGGTGCCGCGACCGCAGCCGACACCTGCACGTGCACAGCAGGCGCCGCCGTCTTTCACGATTTTCAAGAAGCTCAAAGACGTGCAGCCGGCTCTGGGAAGCACAGGCGCCGCAGCAGCTCCAGGCGGACAAATTATTTTCCCCATATCCGCGCCGCCTCCGCCGCCGCCACACGCCAATACAGTCACGCAGCAGCCAACGCCCGCTGCTCCGCCGCCAGCGCGGCCGTTGCCCCCTTCGCCGGCAGCCGCATACATACCGGCGCCCCCGCCCCCGCCCTCAGCAGCACCCGCGCCTCTGGCGGGCATTGCGCCTGTGGCGGTGGCTCCTGCGCCCGCTGCGGTATCGTCTTCGAATCAGCGTCCCTTCAACTCAGTACAACCACCTCAAGCTGTCGCAGGTGCGCCGGGCTGGCCATATCCCCGGCCTGCGGGCACGGCAATGATTCCGCCACGGCCGGGTATGCCCAACTTGATTCCGCAGCGGCCGGGCTCAACAAATCTGCCTCCCCGCAGCGGACAGACCAATCTGCTGCCGGCAAGCAACAAGAAGAAGCTCGGCGCGGTGCTGGTGCAGATGGGTTATCTCACGACTGAACAGATCGACGAGGCCGTCAAGCAAGCTCACATCAAGGGGCAGCGCATCGGCCGCTACCTGGTCAGCTCCGGCATGATTTCGCCCGACATCCTGTGCCGCTCGCTGGCGCTTCAATCCGGGCTGCCGGTGACGGATCTCAGCGACGTGGAGATCAGCGAAGAGATTGCAAAACTTTTCCCTTATCCGCTGATGATGCGGCACAGCTTCCTGCCGTTTGACGACTGCGCGATGTTTGTGTGCATTGCCGTTTCTACGCCACTGACGCACGCGACACTCAACGAGCTGGAGCGGACGTGCAATAAAAAGGTGGAGGTCTTCCTGGCGCGCGAGGACCTGATTCTCAAGCACCTCAATGATATCCGCAAGCGCGAGGCTGGCGGCCAGCCGCGCCGTTTCATCCGCTACAAGTACAAGGCGCCGGTGAACTACACGTTCTGCAATCGCTTCGCAGGGCCGTCGGAAGACGCGGTTTACAGCGGCATCACGCACAATATCAGTGAAGGGGGAATGCTGATCGAAGGACCCGGCAGCACCCTTGGCGCGCCGGCCGAACTGCTGCGGCGCGGCATCTGCCTGCGCGTGACAATGGGCGATGGCGCCACTGAAGTGAAGGCGCTTTGCCGCTTCAAGAACATCCAGGAAAAGAACGGCCTCTGGTTTATGGGGCTGGAGCTGCTGGAGATTTCAGCCGAAGACCGCCGGCGCCTGAAAGAGCTGTGTGTCAAGGCCATGGTCCAGCAGATGAACAAACAATAGTCGGTTACTTCCGCTTCTCTGCTTTGAGCACGGCTGCGACCTGCTGATGCAGCGCCGCGTTCGTTGCGACGCCGTCCGGCCCCCAGATTGTCGCGCGGCCGTCCCACGTCGTAAAGTGCCCGCCCGCTTCCTGCAGAATAGGTAACAGCGGCGCAGAATCCCACGGCTTCATCTCGGGATCCATCATGATTTCAGCCCGGCCGGTCGCCACGAGCACATAACCGTAGCAGTCGCCCCAGGTGCGGTTCATCTTTGCTTGTGCCGCCAGCTTCTCGTACGCGTCGGATCGCGCCACTGCGGTGCTGATGTTGGTGGTCAGGAGCGTTGCATGCTTAAGCTCAGACACGCCTGAAACTTTCGCGGGCCGGCCGTTCCACAGGCAGCCGAGCCCGCGCGCGGCAACAACCAGTTCGTCGAACGCCGGCAGGTACACGACGCCCACATCTGTGCTTCCGCGAACCTCGACGCCGATCAGCACGCCGTAAAACGGAACGCCGTGAATAAACGTCTTGGTGCCGTCGATGGGATCGACGATCCAGCGGTAATCCGGATCGCCTTCGCTCGTGCCGCCTTCTTCACCGACGATTGAGTGCCTGGGATAGTACTTCGAGATGACGCCGCGGATCACCGCTTCGGCTTCCTTGTCGGCCTGCGTGACCGGCGAATCATCATGCTTGGTTTCGACGGCCAGCTGCGTGCCGAAATAGGCCAGCGTGCGGCGGCCGCCAAGGTATGCCGCCTCGGTTGCGACGGCGAGGATTTCTTTGAGTGTGGGTTGGCTCATGATGCTTCTATGCATAATGCAAGAAGCACAAAAAGAAAGCTATGCATTCGATTTTCCGCGCTCGCGCACGAGGCGGAAAGCTGTTTCCCAGATGCGCAGGAAGTCGCGCCGCCGCGTCAGGCACGTGCGCTGAATATCCGTGACGGGAAATACACCGCCGGTGCGCAGCGCTTCCAGCAGCACCTGGCGTCCATCGGCGAGCTCGGGATTGACCTTCAGCGCGACCTGCAGTTCCGCGTCCGTGACGCCGATCAGTTGCAACAGCCGCAGTGTGCCGGGGGCAAGCTCTAGTTTTTCAGGGACTGACTTTTCGGGAGCGCTGACGACCCAGTGCTGAAACTCAGTGACACCGCAGTCGCCGATCTGGTCTTTCGACAGCACTTCACCGGCTGAAACCGGATGGCCGGTGCCAAGGATGTACTTCGCTGTCTGCGTGAGGACTTTCACAGGAACTTTGGGATCGCGGCTGCGCCACTGGATCAGCAGTTCGGTGCGCGGCAGGCTTTTGTTTTTCTGCTCGCAGGCACAGGAAAAGCCGTGCGTCACATACACCCAGCTCATGCGGTCCGGCTTGGGCGCATACTGGCCCAGGCAGAACTCCAGCTTGCAGCCGGCCAGCGGCGTGACGAGCGCTCCATCGGGGGAGATCAGACGGCCCTTGGGAAAGAGGGGGCCGAAGATCGCGGCAATCTTCTTTTCTCGGGCGGTGAAGAGCGCGCTGTTATCTGGCGCGCTTTCCACCTTGCGTGCGACAGCCCGCTTCGAACTGGTCTTTTTTACCGGGCGCGAGGCGCGCGCGGAACGTGCGGATGCGGTCCTGGCATGAGCTTTCGTGGCCATAAGCGACTAGGCCTCACTGTTGCCTACGGTGTCGGCTGCAAGCTGTTCGTCAGTAGCCAGACCGTAGCGGGTCATCTTCCGATGCAGTGTAGAACGGTGGACGGCCAGCCGCCGCGCGGCTTCCGAAATGTTGCCGCCCGTGATCGAGAGCGTGCGAAGGATAATGCGCTTTTCTTCTTCATCCAGCGTGAGCACTTCACCATCGGCCGGTCCGCGCATGACTGAGGCATCCACAGGTAAGACGTGCTGCGCAGGAACGAACTGGCCCGGAGCCACTGCCGGCGGCACTTCTTCGGCGCGCGCGGCCTTGGCGTCGCGCCCGGCATTGCTCTGCGCCAGCATGGCTTTGAACTGTTCGGCCGTATATGTCTCGGTGAGTTTGGGAACCGGCACGGCCTGGGGCCCCAGCGTCGCGCGCACGATCTCGGGCGGCAGACTGGAGGGCTGAATCACCGTCGAGTCTTCGTACACGACGGCCCGTTCGATGGCGTTTCGCAGTTCGCGGACGTTACCGGGCCACTGGTAATTCACCAGCGCCTGCAGCGCCTCGGGCGCAATGCGCTGCGCGCGCGTGTGGCCGTCTTTACGTGCATCATCCAGGAAGAACTGGGCCAGTGGGGCAATGTCGTCCGGACGGTCGCGCAAGGGCGCGACTTCCAGGACCAGGATCGCCAGGCGGTAATACAGGTCGGCGCGGAACGTGTTGTTCTTCAGGTTCTGTGTGATGTTCTGGTTCGTCGCCGAAATCACGCGTGTGTTCACGCGGATTGTGCGGTCGCCGCCCACGCGCCGGATCTCGCGGTTTTCGAGTGCGCGCAGCAGGCGCACCTGCATGTCGGGGCGCATTTCGCCGATTTCGTCCAGGAACAGCGTGCCCCCGTGCGCCTGCTCAAAGCAGCCCGTCCGGCGCTGCACGGCGCCCGTGAAGGCGCCTTTTTCGTGTCCGAACAATTCGCTTTCCAGCAGGCTTTCAGGAATCGCGCCGCAGTTAATGGCCACGAACGGACCGCGTTTGCGCGGTGAATTGAAATGAATGGCGCGGGCGAGCACTTCCTTGCCGCTGCCACTTTCGCCAAGCACCAGCACGTCGGAGTCGCTCATGCTGGCGCGGCGGGCCTGGTCCACCAGCTGGCGCATACGCGGAGAGTGCGCGATGATCTGATCGAATCCGTGATGCTTATCCAGCGCGCCGGCGAGAACCTGGTTCTGCACTTTCAGGTCGCGGTGCTGAATGCCATTGCGGATAATCGCGTGCAGGCGGTCGAAATCAAACGGCTTGGTCAGGAAATCGTACGCGCCTTTTTTCATGCACTCGACAGCCATATCAACGCTGCCAGCGGCGGTCATCATGACGATAGAGACATTCTTGTCGACCTGGTGAATTTCGCTCAGTAGCGTCGTGCCGTCCTTGCCTGGAAGCATGACATCGAGCAGCACGATATCGGGTTCGAGTTCGCTGAAGCGTCCCAGCGCCTCGTCACCGGTGGGAACAATGTGGACATCCAAACCTTCGCGCTGAAGCTGAAAACGCAGCAGTTTGCCGAAGTTCGGATCGTCTTCGACGACCATTACGCGGCGCTGCGGAGCGGTCTCGGCAACGGGAGCATTCGCTTCACTCATTTCTTTTAACTCAAATCCATTTAAGTTACGGAATGCCTATACTTTAGCCCTATTCTACAGATCACAGCACGCCTTGTCTACTTGAGCCGGCGAGATTACTGCTTCGTGCCGGTGGACCCCGTCTTTGGGGAAATGATCCCGTACGATTGCCTCAAATTCAGCATTGGTTTCACAGCGGCTGGCCAGCGCGCGGAACTCGCGCGCGCCGCGCACGCCCTGCGCGTAGCAGCAGGCGTACTTGCGCATCAGAATATTGCCACGTTCCTCGCCGAATCGCTCCACAACCAGGCGCTGGTGGCGCAGCAGCAGCGCAGCCTGCTCGGCAAGCGTGGGATCAGGCATGACCGGCTCGCCGCGCAACGCCTGAGCCGCCTGTTTGAACAGCCAGGGCCGCCCAAGCGCGGCACGGCCGATCATGACTCCGTCAACCTCGTATTTTTCGAACGCCGTGACGACGCGTGCGGCCGAGCTCAAGTCGCCGTTGCCGATCAGCGGAATTTTCGTCAGAATGGATTTGAGCTCGGCAATGCGTTCCCAATCGGCGCTGCCGGAGAAAAAGTCTTCGGCCACGCGTCCGTGGACATAAAGCGCCGCGGCGCCCGCGTCTTCCACAGCGCGCGCGACATCTTTGGCCGTCATTTCCTTGCGCGTGCAGCCCAGGCGGATTTTGGCCGTCACCGGAACCGGCGCGCAGGCTTTTACGACGGTTGAAACGATTTCACCGACTCGCGCGGGGTTCTTGAGAAGATAGCTGCCGCTGTGCGCCTTTTCGGTGACTTTCTTGACAGGGCAGCCGAAATTCAAATCCACGACAGACACGTTGTAGTCGAACGCCAGCTTCTTGCCGACTTCGGCGAGTGTGTGCGGATCGTTGTCCCACATCTGGACTGCCAGCGGGCGCGCTTCGTCTTTAACACCCCAGAGCCGCTCGATGCAGCCTTTCAAGCCGCCGACCTGGTGCAGGAATCCTTCGGCCGAAATCATCTCCGTGGCCTGCAAGCCGACGCCGCCAAACTCGCGGACGATCTGGCGGTACACATAGTTTGTGAAGCCCGCCATCGGCGCCTGGAAGACGGGCGGATCAATCAGCAGCGGGCCGAGGCGCACTGGCTTAACCTGGCGCTTAATCTTTGGCGTGGCGTGCGCGGCAATCGTGTCGACGGGCGGAAAGGCAAAGTTCATGGGCGTAAAGTGTACCGCAGAGCAAGGCACTGACAACACATGAACGATGGTTCAAATCTTCTTGTCGAAGCGTGAGCGCGCCGATTCGTTCAGGGGCTTCTGGCGCGAGCGCTCAGGCTGGGCGCGAACCGGCTCGGCCTCGGCGCTGGCTCGATTTTTCCACAGCAATACCGCGCCGCCGGCGATCAGGATTGCGCCGCCCGAGCCATACACAGGATCGAAACCCGTGAGAAACGCAGCCACGACGCCGCCGACAATCAGCAGGATTCCCAGCAGCAGATACAGTGTGCCGGCGAGCTGGTTCACGGGCTAGGCCCCGGAGGTTGGCTGGCTCTTGGGTTCCTGCGCCCAGCGGTTAACCGCGTAGGCAAGTGCCATAAAAAGTGCGAAGGATCCCTTTACGCCGGGAATCATGGGACTGGCGAAGATACTCAGTACCAGTGCGCCCGTTCCCGCAGCAAACGCAGCCAGCGCGATCGTCGCAGCGAAGCGCGTGCGCTGGTCGTCGTTTTCGGATGAGGCAAAATGCGTGAAGCCGCTGTGAGCCGAAAGAATCCAGCCCCCAAACACGAGTAACACCGCCAGCAGCCCGGGAACTCCCAGTTCAACGGCCGTCGTTTCCAGGAAGCCGAACGTAAAGCGTTCGTCGGAGTCCATATCGAACGATCCTTCGTCGTCGGTTCGTCCGCCGGGCTTGTTGTACGGCGACTGGTAGAAGCGGTTGATATTCTTCTGATAGCTGCCGATCCCTACTCCTCTTTGCCAGAGCCGCCCGCCGGCGCCATTCTGCGGATCGAGGGGGGAATTGAGCAGATCGAGCGCCGCCTGGTAGCGGCACAGCCGGGCCGTCGGGGTCTTCTTGTCATCTTTATCCGCATACAAGGTAACGCCACGCCAGAGCACTTCCGTATTATGGCGCGGAAGGCGCGGCAGAATCAGCGCAACGGTGAGCACTAATCCGCCGAGGATAATGGTGGCGGGAATGAAGCGGCGCGTTGCAATACAAGCCCCGGCCACGGCGACGACTCCAGCGCAGGCTCCAATAAAGCCGCCCGCCGCCAGCGTGACACAGAGCGCCAGCACACCAAATACAGCCGCGCTGTAGCGTACCGCCGGATCTTTCTCCCACGCCGCGAATGCGGCGGCGACTGGAACAAGCAAGGCCACGTGTGAACCGAAGACGGCACGGAAGTCATACCAGCCGGCCAGGCGCATGTTCGTGGTGCCGCCCAGATCCTGCAGCGGCTTATCGGGATCGAAGGGAATGCCCGCGGGGCCGACGTACTGCTTAAGCGCCAGCAGCAGACACACACTGAAGCTCGCGCCCAGAATGAGAATCAGCCTTCGCGCTTCAACCGGATCGGCGGCGACGTTCAGAAACGCCCAGACACCGATGCAGCCAAAAAGCAGCACCCCTGCGAAATCTTTCAGTGCCGGCTTGAGCGTCCCCTGTCCTGGAAAGCCGTCGATCCAAAGCATCGAAATACCCGCCACCGACGCCCAGAGCAGCGTTGGAACCGGCGGCAGCTTGAATTTGAGCCACGGTTTCTTCAGCAGCAGATCGACTAGAACGATCAGCACCAGCGGCGGAAGCAGGAAGTCGAGAGGTGAAGCGTAAACTGGTTTCTTCTGAGACAGTAAGCGCTCGATGTTGGCGCTGATCGGCATCAGCGCTACGACCAGGTAAGCAAAATAACGCCGCCAGGCTGGCGGCGCGCTGTTTTCCGTTTGCATGGCCACACCATAATCAACCGGCGATGATGTGTGAAGTTACATTTACATTGGCGGCTTTGTAGATTGAAGCGCGAACTCTTTAGTCCTCTTGAAAATGAGCGCTCAGCGCTCTACAACCAAGCAGGCAAATGAAGGGAATAATTCGGCGTCGAAACGGTGTTGCATCTAGGAGCAGTCCTCTCCGCCGCCGCCTGAACCAAGTGCCACACAACGGTCATTCACGGGTGGTGGCCATAGATTTGCGCCAAATATGCCGAAATTGTGCGCATGGAGTAGCACTGATATCCGTCTCTCTGGTAAGAGAACGCAGGTGAATACAGGCAGCAAGCCAGCACAATCCTTCTTGTCGTCCTCTGCTGTGCCGGCCGCAAGTTGTTTCAAGTTTCTCCGGAGGTCCCATGTCCAGCGATGCGGGCGTCGATCAAATTCGCTTCCTGTGCAGCAAATGTTTCACACTCATTTCCGCATCGGCTAGAGACGCCGGCGGCAGCATCACCTGCCCGTCGTGCCAGGCGTCTGTTCCCGTCCCGAACAACACTGTCAAGCAGCCCGAGGCACCGGCGTCTGCTTCCGTCACTCAGCCACAGCAGTCTGTGCCCGCACCATCTGCCGGGTCAGTGGAAAGTTCCGTCTCGAAGGTCGTGGTTGAAAGCGTGAAGCTCGAAGCGCCCGCGCCCGCTGCCGCGCCGATGGCCGCTCCCGCGGAGCCCGCCACTGCCTTCGTCGCCGCCGAAAGCATGAACATCTCGAGCGCACCCGGAAGCGGAGTGCCGCAGGCGCCAGCCGCGCAAGCGGCACCTGCCGCAGCGCCGGTCGCTGTCGCCACTGCCGATGCGCCGTTTTCGCTGCACCGCTCGGCTGAAGCGATTGCGCAGAGCACTCCTCCGATGGGTTACCGTGCGACGGATCAGGAATACAGCGCTCCGAAAAAGAACAGGACGCCCTCGCTGATCAAAGCGGTCTCCGCATTTGTCTTCCTCGGTGTCGCCTCGGGCATCGGCATTTCCGTGCGTAATGGCATGGAACGCACGCGCATCGAAAACGAAGTCCAGACGATGATTGCTGATGCCGATGCAGTCTTCGCGGCCAACGACGTCGCCGGCGCTTACGAGAAGGCGCAAAGCGCCGTTAGAGTTCTGCATGCCAGCACGCAGGAACTGGACGCTGAGAAAAAGTCCAAGTGGCAGGCCCGCATCAAGCTGATCGAAGAGACCAAGTCAGAAATGGATGCGCTGAATGCTGTTTTCGCCAAGGCGGAAAAAGATCTGCCGGGCGTGCGCAGCCAGTTGGAGAACAAGAAAACGCTGCTCGGCGCCGTCACCGCCGACAACAAGCCGCTGCATGGAAAAGTCGACGCGCTGCTCGCCGACGTGGCCAGGCTGGAGCTCAAGCGCAAGCAGGAGAAGCTGCAAAAAGAGCTGCAGGCCGCCGATGCGCTCTACGCCGAAGGAAAAATCGAAGACGCAGCTCTCAAGGCCGTCGAGATCGGCACCGCGCTCAATGAAAAACCTGTGCTTCAGGATGCCGACATCGAAAAACGCGTCGGCACGCTGAAGAAGCGCGCGGCCGATCTGGCGGAAGCGAAATCCGAGCGCATGAAGGCGCGCACGGAAACGTATAACGAAGTCAAGCGCAAGCTGCAGACGCGCATCGACGCGCTGGACGAGAAGAACGCTGATCTCAAGCCGCTGGTCTTGCGCTTGAGCGAGCTTAAGAAAGAACTCATCGCCGAAGAAAAACGCAGCCGCAAACTCAAGCCGGACGAAGTCACCGAGCTCAAGGCTGTGTTGCATGAGCTCAACCGCCGCGACAAGAATGTCGTCGCTGGCACAGTTGAAGGCGACACCATCGGACTGACGGTCGATGACAAGCCGCTGCGCATGGGATTCCAGCGCACGGCGCTCACGCGCAGCCTGTTCATCGAAGTTGAAAACAACCGCTACCTGGTTGAGATGGACGATCTGTTCGGCCGCGAATCGCAGCCGGGCCGGCCTGGCAGACCCGGACGCGCCCGCCGCGTGCTGACGCACGCAATGGCGCTTGGCGAAGCGATGAAGAAGGCGGGCGTGCAATCCGACGACTTGTGGAACGCGGCCGAAGAAGCGCCGCTGCTCTCAGCGCGGCGCGCCGATGACGACGGCAAAGAACACATCTTCCTCGGCGACCGGCTTTATATCGGCACGTCGAACACCAAGACGGCCGAGGAAAAAGATGTCGAAGCTGACTTCGCCAAGAAAGCCGAGGCGCTTGCCGTTGCCGTTGAGAACGACAGCGAGGGCAAGGCGGAGATTCGCCGCGTCGTCAGTGTCGCCGTGCGCGCCACCTATAAGGAGGCGGACTGGTACGACCATCTGCCGGGCAAGTTCGTGCGCCAGGTCGTGGCCGAGGGGTACGTGGAGAAGAATCTTCCTGGCAGCGCCACACGCCTGAAAAAGGAACTGCAGGACTATCGCGACGCCTACCAGCGCATCAACAATCCTTTCACGAGCTTTACCGGCAACAGTTCGCTGGGCGATGAGGCCGTGGAGATGCGCACCTTCGAAGACCACTCGATCTGGCGGCTCTACGACAAGAAGAACGATACCACGTCATTTGCGATCAAAAATCCGGACGATGAAAAGAACTGCCTCTTTATTCTCTATGATTTCCCCGGCAAGCACACGGCCTTCCCCGCTGAAGCGCAGCCCAAAACCGTCCGCATGACGCACCAGGCCATCGGCGTCACAGCCACTTACGACCTGGCGACTGGGAAGCTCAATTTCGATCAGGAGACCTGGGACAAGGCCGCGGCGCTTGAAGCACCGCAGATGCCCGACGAAATCCGCACCAGCCGCGGCTACGGCGCGCCGCCATGGGCCCTGCCGCCGCACGTGCTGCTGGTCAATTTGATGGGCGAATGCAAATCGATCGTGACGCCCTACGGCCGGCTGGACATCCAGGACTTCAGCAAGATCGCCGAGCCCGAAAAGCGCACGGCGGCCATGGAAAAGATGCTCGATAACATTGCCAAGGTTCTGCCGACGGCCAACTACCTGCATCTGTATTTCCGCTACTTCTTTGAATACATCCTCGACAGCCCGATCACATCCGCAACCTCGCTGCTCGGCTCGCGCGCGCACTGCGGCGACATTCACCAGACCACGTACCAGTCAATGGAACGCTTCATGGGCGGATGCTACGTCGGCGACTGCGACGATCTGGCCGAGTTCTTCGTGAACGTCACGCGGCGCCAGAACAAGCTCAGCTACGTCATGGCGCTGCCGCAGCACGCTGCCTGCGGCTGGGCCGAGAAAAATGAAGGCGAAGGATCGTACAGCTTTTACGTGATTGACACCGGTCCGCCGCGCGTCTTCCGCAACAAGGAACTGGACAGCGCTATCGAAGCGGCCTTCCGAGCCTACGATGAAAACAAGACAATGCGCTTCGATCCCAAGAGCCTGGGCTTCCTGTTCCGCTTCAACGGCGAACCCACGCGCACGCCCTATTACCTCTCCTCGCGCATGTACACCGACCGTGACTACGGCGAAGTCATGGAGCGTGTGCAGAGCTACTGGCACTTCCATTTTTACGCCCTGGGCATCCAGAAGATGACCGAGATGATTGAGAAGGGCGACAAGGTTCCGGAGAATTATGTCGAGCTGGCCGGACTGTACGGACAAGTTCGTGAAACGGAAAGCTCGATCAAGAATACCCGCGAAGCACTCAAGCTGCTCGGCCCGCAGGACCGGCAGTCGCGCATGAGCGAAGAGTTCCGCATTGCCCTGATGTGGCGCGAAGAACATGAGAACGAAAAAGCCTACGAAGCCATCAAGCCGCTGATCAGCGAATTGAAGGTGCTGCAGAGCGATCCGCAGAGCCTCAACTTCCTGAGCATGCGTCTTCAGGTGATGGGCCTGCTGATGGGCATCGACAAGCCCTTCGAGGCCTGGGATGTGATCTCGCGCGACATGCTGATGATCGCACGCCGCGGGCTGCTGAAGATCGAACACGCCGGCGGCATCACCAGCATATACAAGAAAGCACAGGAAATGGCTCGCGCCGGAAAAGTTCCCAGCGCCGCAGAAAAGAATGAGCTCAACAAGATTGAAACACTTCTGAAGTGGTTCTACGAGAATGCGCTGTTCGAACAGGAAGATGATTTCAACGACTACATGCGCAAATACGCCTTCGTGGGTGAATGGTATGCCGGCCGCTATGGACAGAAGAAACTGGTTGAGGAACTTCTGAAGGCGAATCCGACGTTCCCGGATCCGGCGACACCCCGCAAACACGATGACCGCAAAGACCCCGAGGCCGAAGACTGGAAGTGGATCCGCCTTTCGCTGCATGCCTATTCGCTGGCCATGGGCGACGCGCTGGACTTGGACGAACCGCCGGAAAAGTGGCGCAAGGATGAAGCGGTCAAGCTCGCCGATGCGATGCTGAAGGCAGCCAGCGAGGCACGCAAGTTCGGCTCGCTGTCCAGTTCGGAATTCCAGCTTCTGAGCACACGCGTATTCCGCGCATTCCTCATTAAGGACTGGAAGGATCTTGAAGACGTGCTGCGCGAAGTCAAAGAGCGCGACTGGGCGCGGCTGACTACGGACATTGCGGAAACCTTCGGCCGCAGCGCCCGCTTCGTCACGCCCGAAGAGTTCGTTGAGCAGTACAAAGTCTTCACTAAGTACGTGAAGGCGCGTCCTGCGTATTTCACCGTGATCTACGAAGCTTATCGGTCTGAAGGCATCGAGCACGCGCTGCAGGCCTGCCCGGTGGCACTCGCACTGTGGCCCGGCGACGAGGACATGAAGCGCGAGGCAAAGTACCTGGAAGAGCTCGCTCGGAAAAAGGTCGCATCAAAAGCGAAGAAGGCGGCTGAATCCAAGCCTGCGGGCGAGCGCATCGTGCCGCCGCCGACGGAGCCGGTTAAAGTAAATTAGAACGCACCTCGTGGGACAGCAGAGCCCGTGAGAAGTTTTTTCACTCTGCTGTCCCTATTCTTCATACCAGCATTAAACTGCAGCGATGCCTAAAGAGATCGAGCATAAATTTCTCGTTGCCTGCGATAAGCTGCCTCGCCGCCTGCCCAAAGGCGAGCATCTGCTGCAGGGATACCTGTGCTGCGATCCGCCAATTCGCGTGCGGGTAGTGTCGCAAGGCGCGGCAAAATCGGCTTTCCTGACGATCAAAGGCAGGGGACTGCGGGTGCGAGATGAATTTGAGTACCCTATCCCGGTTTCGCACGCGCGGCAGTTGCTGCGCTTATGCGGCAAGAGGATCATTTCAAAAACGCGCCGGCGCATCGGCCGCTGGGAGCTTGATGAATTTAAGGGCCGCCATAAGGGAATCTGGCTGGCGGAGTACGAACTTCGCGCGGGCGAAACGCTGCCTTCTTTGCCGGCCTGGATCAACCGCGAAGTTACGCAGGATGCCCGTTACAGCAACGTGAACCTCGCTTTCTGCCGCGCGTCGCTTAAGAAAATGTTCAAATCCCAGCTGGCGCTTTGACATGTTCCAGCGGGAGGAGTATGGTTTAGCGGCTGCAACACTTTGCACGCGCCCTTAGCTCAACTGGATAGAGTGCCAGGCTTCGAACCTGGAGGTTGGGGGTTCGACTCCCTCAGGGCGTACTCCGTACACCACCGATTCTCCTCAGACTTGCTGGTATGCTTCAAAATTGGCCGGTGGTTTGCGCCTAGTCTTGAGATTCTCACGCAATGCCGCGGGAATTTTTGATCCATTCCCACCCTCGACATTGCTAAAGACGTCGGTCGCCGTATCAGGAAATTGAGCAATGTCTTATCCGACTGAAGCGGAACAACAGCATGCGATAACGACGCTGAAGATTCTGCATATTGAAGACAATCCAATCGACGCAGAACTGATTTCCACGCTCCTTCGCCGCGGCGGGATTGACTGCGAAATCGATCGCGTTGAAAAGAAGGACGACTATGTCGCGCGCCTTTCGGCGCACGAATATTCAATCATCCTCGCGGATTACACCTTGCCGGGCTTCGACGGGGCCGGCATCCTCAGGCTTGCGCAGCAGTTCCAGCCCGATGTGCCGTTTCTCTTTGTTTCCGCGACACTGGGCGATGAAGTTGCGATCGAGATGCTGAAGAGCGGCGCGACAGATTTTGTGCTCAAGCACAGTCTCGCGCGACTGCTCCCCGCCGTAAAACGCGCACTGCGTGAAAAGAAAGAACGCGACAAGGCGCGCGCGGCCGAAGAAGCGCTGCAGCGCAGCGAAAAGCGCTTCCGCTTCCTGGCCGAAGCCAGCCAGCTGCTGGCGTCCTCGCTCGATTATCACACCACGCTGCCGATGGTGGCGCGCCTGGCCGTGCCGCAACTGGCGGACTGGTGCAGCATTTACACCGTCGAGGAAGACGAGACCATCCAGCCGCTGACGATCGCGCACGTGGACGAACACAAGCTCGAGTGGGCTCATGATCTGCTCTGGAAATACCCGGTCGACCCCGGCGCGCTGCACGGCTATGCCAGCGTCACGCAAACGGGGATGCCGCTGCTGCTGGAGGATATTTCCGACGCGCAGCTGGAACGCATGTCGCGCGACCATGCCCATTTGGAAGCGCTGCGCAGCCTGGGCATGCGCAGCTATCTGGCCGTTCCTCTGGTCGCGCGCGAACGCAATCTCGGCTGCATTTCGTTCGGCTCAGCCCGCTCTACGTTCGGGCAGTTCCACCTGGAAATTGCCGAAGATCTGGCTCGCCGAGCCGCCAGCATGGTTGAAAATGCCAAGCTCTATCAGGAAGCGCAGGAGGCCGTGCGTGTGCGCGATGAATTTCTATCGATCGCCTCGCACGAGCTGAAAACACCATTGACCTCCCTGCAGCTGGAAGTGCAGATGCTGCTGCGCCTGGCCCGCCGCACCGCGGGCGTACTCTCCGGAAGCAATCTTGTTGCGATCGGCGCCGGTGAGAGCGGCAGCGCCTACTCGCAGGAAAACGATCCGGCTGCCTGCAAGAGCGGCAACGCGCTGACGGCCGAGCACATTGCAAACAAAATGGAAACACTCGAGAAGCAGACGAAAAAGCTGTCCAAGCTGATCAACAACCTGCTGGATGTTTCGCGCATCGCCGCCGGACGCTTCGAGATTCGCCGCGAAGAAGTCGATCTCACGCGCGTGGTCAACGATGTGCTTTCACGCTTTGAGCAGCAGTTCATGCTGGCGGGCTGCTCGCTGAAAGTCAACGCGGCGGCGCCTGTGGTGGGAATGTGGGACCGTTTACGTGTGGAACAGGTGGTAACAAATATAATCTCCAATGCGTTGAAATACGGTCGCGGCCGGCCCATTGACGTGAGCGTCAGTCGCACGGATTGCTCGGCGCACTTTCAAGTAACGGATTCAGGAATTGGAATTGCTCCAGAGCATCTGGGCCGGATATTTGAACGTTTTACACGTGCTACGACGTCGAAGAATTATGGAGGTTTGGGCTTGGGACTGTATATCGTTAAACAGATTATTGATGCGCTCGGAGGCCGTATCAGTGTCAACAGCGAGCTCGGCAAAGGCTCCACGTTTATCGTGGAACTTCCTCTCGCAGGCAGCACCCTTACCTGTTAGCAAGGCAGAGAGGACGAGAGCGACACCATGACAGTGACAGCCAAGGCAACGAAGACAATCCTGATCATCGAAGACGACGTGGACATTCGCGACGCGCTGACTCAGATCCTGGAATTTGAGGGCTACGACATCGCCAGCGCCAGCAATGGCAAAGAGGCGCTCGACGTGCTGCGCAACTCTGCGCGGCCCGGGCTGATTCTGCTGGACCTCATGATGCCCGTGATGGACGGCTGGCAATTCCGCGCCGAGCAGCAGCAGGACAAGCGCCTGGCCGATATTCCTGTGGTCATTGTCTCTGCCGACGGCCGCATCTTTCAGAAGGCCACCGCCATCGGCGCGGCCGGTTACCTGCGCAAGCCGGTGGAGCTTGAAGTGCTGCTGAACACGGTCCAGCGCCATTTCAAAGCGTCCTAGCCGTTTTCTTTCTTTGCATTCATGCGGCCTGAAGCGAAAACTTAAGGCCGCATGCACTACTTCCGCCCGGCGCTCATACTCTCACTTCTTGTCTGCGCTTTGGCCGCAATCGCGGCAGAAACACCGCCACCGCTTACCGTGCCAGGGCAGCGCGCGCCCGTCTATGTGCGCCGCAGCGGAGATCGCGCGATTCAGCGCGGCAATGGTATCGTGAAATGGCGCGCATTCGAGAGCTCCGCTTTCGACGACGCGGTCAAACTGAACCGCCCCGTATTCCTCTTCGTCACGTCCAACTGGTCACAGCGCGGCCGCGCCATGGAGCGCACCACGTTTACGGACACTGCCGTTGCAGCATGGCTTAACGAAGAATTCATCCCCGTGCGCCTGAATCGCGACGAACGGCCGGAGATCGACTGGCGGCTGCAGCAGGCCGTGCAGGCGCTCGCTGGAACGCAGGGCTTGCCGCTGACGGTCGCCCTCACGCCGCAAGGCCGTGTCTTTTTTGGCGGCACGTGGTTTCCGGTTGACGATGATCCGGTGGCGCAGCGGCCGGGCATGCAGACGGTGCTCAATCGCATCCGCCACGTCTGGCGCAGCCAGAAAGATGATGCACTGAGGCAGGCGCAGGAACTGGATGAGGCGCTGCGCAAAGCAAATAGCGATTCCGCAGCCGCTCCAAACGAGAAGAGCGACTACCGGCAGCGCGTACTGTCTGCGACCCGCATTCTGCTGCAGACGCACAGCGCCGACGCAGAGCTCTCGGCCGGCACGCTGTTTCCCGCGCCGCGCGCCATGGAACTGATGCTGCGCACGGATGAGAAAAATCGCGAGGCCGACAGGCAATTGGCAGTGAAGACCATGGATGCGCTGCTGCGAGGCGGCATACACGACCAGCTGGAAGGCGGTTTTTTCCGCTGCAGCGTCGATTCGCGCTGGCGCGTGCCGCGCTTCGAGAAAACCCTCGCGCAGAATGCCGAGATGATCCACGTGCTGCTGCGGCTCTGGGATGCCACCGCCGACGCGCGCTACCGCGACGCCCTGCTTGAAACGGTTGATTTCTGCAACACGCTCAGCGACGCGCAGGGCTGCTTCTATTTTGGCTCGCTTGCCGGAGGCAGCAGCGATCTGGACGACGGAGATTATTACACCTTTACGGTCGGCGATGTTGAACGGCTTCTGCCCGACGATCAGGACTGCCGCCTGGCGCGCGCGTTTTTTGATATACAGGAAAACGGCGACCTTCCACTGACTGCGCCCAACCGGAACGTGCTGATTCAAGCCCTCTCTCTTCCGGATGCCGCGAAGTCTGCAGGGATGTCAGCCGATGCGGCTGCCCGGCGTTTGCCGCTGATCAAGCAGACGCTGCTCAACGAACGGCGCCTGCGTCCGTTGCCGGAGATCGATCGAAACATGTACGTCGATGCCAATGCGCTGATGGCGGCCGCGCTGATCCTCGCCGGACAGCAGCTGAAGCTTCCGGCGATCACCGCGCGCGGAATAAAGATCGTTGACGCACTTATCGATCTTCGCCGTTCGGAAGGCACTCGCGGCGTTCACGTGATCGGCGCCCGTGGCCCCGCTCCGTTTCTGCTGCAGGACGAAGCGGCCACGCTCTATGCACTCGCGGCTGCCTACACCGCAACACGCAATGATCGCTACCTCCATGCGGCCAGGTCCGTCGTGGCATTCCTGCGCGAAAACTTTGCCGATGAGGCCGCTGGCGGATTTTTCGATTGCGCCCGCGGCCATCCGCAGGAAGCGCCCGGATTGAACTGGCGCGGCAAGATCTACCAGGACACCCAGGACCCTTCAGCGCACGGGCTTATCGCGCTGGCGTGCTGTAAACTGGTTTCCGCAGGCCACGCCGAGTTCCGCGCTGTCGCCGAAACCTGTACCAGCCGCGCTGTGACGCTGCTGCGCGAACTTGGCCCCTACGGCGCGACGCTGACGCTCGCTCTCGATGAACTTCAGCGCCTCGCGCCGCGGCCATAATCAACGTTCATTCTTCGACGCCTTGCGCCTGCGCGATCGCAATCAGAACCCGCTCACCCGGCTTTGCAGCAAGCTCATCCTTCAGCCACTCCGGCGGCTGCATGCGGAAAAGCGCCGCGCCGCCATTGGGAATAGTGGCGGCTGCGCGCACCTCGCGCTGGCGAACCGACGGTGTATGAACCTTCCCCGGAGCCGGGGGCAAAGTCGGTGTGCGCGGTTCTTCTTTCAAGGGATCAACAGCCGCGGCAAGATCGTCGATGTGCGTCAGAGACGCGTCAATAGTCAGCACGATTTCAGACGCGGCGCCGGCTTCATCGGAGATCAGGCTGGCCTGCAGTTCGCAGCCGAGGCCATGCCGGTACTCGCCGATCACCGGGTCAAGCAGGCTTCCCGACGCCTGGTATCCGACTGTGCGCGTCGAACTTTTTCCCCCGAACGCATGCACGATCTGACCGTTGAAAGCACTCAGCCGAACTGCAGCCAGATCGCGGCTGCCCTCGGCCGAAAGCAGCGCCATAACTTTCTCAGCCCGCGCCGCATCAAGAACCTGCGGCAGATCGTCTCCTGCGGCCGCACGCAGGCCGGCGGTGTTCACGACCGCCCAGCGCGTTGTCAGCATCACCCGCTTCTGCAGCTTCTTGCCAAGGGCCTTGAGGGAGTTCTCAACGCGGTCGAGCACCTCCGCGCGATGCATCAGTACCAGCATCCCGTTCGACTCTTCCACCGCTGAGACCGGATCAGAGAACTCGCGCACAAACATCCGCTCGCGAATAAGCGCCTGCAGATCGGCGACGGTCAGCAGCGATTGTCCATTTTGATCGGCAGTGAATTGTGAAATTGTGGCATCCGGGCGCTTGCGTTCGTAGTGGCGCGGCAGCGGATAGTCGTCGTGCGTCGCAACGAGTTGACGCACATCGACCATGCGAATCTGGACGTCGTGGCCGGCGCCTGCGCCGGTTGTGAGCAGCACCAGGGAGGGATATTTAACGATGCTCGCACCCGCAGCTTCGGCGATTGCCCCAAGCATCGTGTCCCAGGTCGCCTGCTCCGTCGTCATCACCACGCTGTTCTGAAGCTTTTCATCCAGGCCGGCCACATCGATGATGATGGGAATTCCAGTCTCCTTCGAAACAAGCTGCGCCGCATTAGGCACCGGCATCTCTCCAAGCGCCAGTGTCGTGACTTTCTTCAGCGCGGCCGCGACGCGCGTTTCTGCGGCCGCCTCAGCCGCCGCGCGCGCAGGCGCAGCTTTTGGCAGTGTCGAAGCGCGAACCAGCAGCAGGAGTTCGCGGCCGGGCTCAAGTTCTTCTTTGCCGGAAAGCGGAACGCTCACCATGGCCGTGCCACCCGAGTGCAGCAGCAATTCCTGGCGCGTGCGCGAAAGCTGCAGACTGGGCAGCTGAATCTGCATGCGGCCCGCAGCAGGCACCGGCGCGCCGGCTGGACCAAAACTCTGGATATCAAATTCGTCGGTGACTTCGACGGGTCCCTGCGGCACCGCCGGCTGCGGCTGCGCTTCAGCAGGCTGAGCGGGCTGGGCTGCCGCGTCCGGCACGGCAGGCGGAACGCCGGGTGCCGCGGATGCGGCGGGCAGCGTGTTCGTCTTGCGGCGAACGGTGATGGTCCCGGGTTTCCCGGGCGTCGGCGAGAGTCCCGGGCGCACCACAGTCGCCAGTTCAGGCGAGCCCTCCAACAGGCTGTGCGTGAATTCGAGATCCAGCAGCACAAGCGAACCGTCGTCATTCAGCAGCGGCTGAACGTACGCCGTTGTTCCATTGAACAGACGGCGCATCACCGGTTCATATATGTCACCATTTACATCCAGCTCAGCGAGGTAATCCAGGCTTGCGCCTTTCAGGAGTTTTCCGCGCTGTCCGTTTGCAAGCACGGTCGAGCCTTCAAAGGCAATCGTGGCCGTCCCATCGGCAAGCCGCTTTTCGATCGCAGCGAGCGCTTCCTTATCGGCCATCATTCCGCGTACTCCGCGGCCCGCGGCGGCGTGCTGAATCGCATCCACATCACGGCTGCCGATGTTCACGGCGCGCACATCAATGGCGATCTGCCGCCGCATCTTCGAGCGAATCTCGCGGAGCAGGCCGCGAATTTCCGCGTGCACGGCAGGTGACTGTGTAATGACCAGCAGACCGCCCCGCTCTTCGATGGAGGTGCCAAGTGCCGCATCCCAGCTCTCGGGGCGTACGCGGTTGCGAATCATGTCCGCGATGTTTGTAAGCGTCGGCCCAGCCGCCTGAAGTGTGCCCCAATGATTGGCAAGGCGCTCTTCGTTGCGTCCGTCAATATCCGGAGCGCCGCGCACGAGATCTCCGAGATCGTAAATTTCCATTTCGGGCGGCTTTTGGATCGCTGCTGCCATTCCGCCGAAGCGCACGCCTTCCGGATGAAGTTCATAGCGAAGCCCGCGCATTGCGCAGATCGCATCGAGAATGTCGATCGCTCGAGCATTGTCCACCTGCAGCGTCAGCTTCGATTCGAGCGCCACGTCCTTGCGGATCACAAGGGGCACGTCGACGCTTTTCAGCAATATCTCGAGCGATCGCTGCACGGTGGTGTCGTTGACGCGCAGGGGAACGTTCCGCGCCAACCGTTCCCGCCACTGTGTGACCGCGGGGTTTTCAGGCTGCGGCTTTTCACCAGCAGAAAGCAATACTGCCCAGAGCTGCATACATATCATCAGCGTGGAAAACGTGCGGAGCCTCATGTGAATACCTCCAGAGAAAAAGTCTGCCGGCCAAATTTCCAAACTGAGGACGGAGAACCTCACGGAATGCGGCAACAAAATTTTTACACGCAAAAGCACTATTTTTAGTCAGGCTCGAGCGCCTTCTTTCCCGCGTGCGCTCCCTGCATGTAACCAAAATGCCCGTTTGGTCTTGTATTCGCGTTTAGCAGCCTGTGCCGCTGCGTTCCGCACGGCGTGCGACTGGAGACGTTTGACATGCAGACAGCCATGAAATTTGGAATTTTTCTTCTTGCCGCAATGTGCCTCGGCACAAGCGTCCGCGCTGCCGATGAAGCCGGCAATGGACGCGATGAAGCCATGCGCCGCAACGACAGCGCGTTGGCCGAGCAGATTCAAAAAGACCTTCTTGCCGATCCGCTCTTCCGCGGCGCGACGGTTCAGGTGGATCTCTACAATGGGTTGGCGATCATTCACGGCGCGGTGCCCAATCGCGCCATGCTGACGGCGATCAACGACACGGTGCGCTTCCGCCGCGGCGTGTCCAGCGTTTACAATTACATGAACTATCCCGGCAAAAACACGGGCGGCGCGATGGACAGCATCGCCGTCACGTTCGACACCTTTGACCGCCTGGATGAAGTCGGCCCGCGCTACAGCGCGTTCACGATTTCCGAGCGCGTCGAAGACCGCCTGAGCGCCTCACCGGCGCTGGCAGTGGCAGAGCTTGAAGTCGATGCCTACATGGGCCTGATCATCCTTCACGGCACGGTCAGTGACAGCTCGCTGGCGCAGCAGGCCAAGGAAATCGCCGCGCACACGCCCGGAGTTGATGCGGTGCTCAGCTACATCAACGTATCTCTGCCGGTCTCGGCGCTGATTGCCGCGCCCGTTGACAGCGTCCCCGTTCTCGTTCGCCCGCCGCTGGAACCGATTCCAGCCACGTTTGAAACACGCGAGCGCGTCATCCGGACGTACCGCACGAACTGCGGAAGCTGTGATTGATCCCCCTTGCGCGGAGCGAGTGCCCGCGCCATTAATTTTCTCCTGCCGCCTGGCGCACTCGAAAAATCAGACGGGTGCGCCAGGCAGAGTTCTGAAAGGATCATCTATGAAAGGCTGGACGACTTTCTCTGCAGTGCTGCTCGCCGCGCTGCTCGCCATTCCGGCACATGCCGATGACGAACTGGTTCCAGACATCCAGGCGACGCTGCAGGCACATCCGCAGCTTTCGCGCTATTACATCAAGGTCGACACCTTCGGCGGCCTGGCCGTTCTTCACGGCTGGGTCCGCAACAACCGACTGCGCGCGATGGCCGAAGCTGAAGTGCGCCAGGTCCGCGGCGTCGACCGGATTTTCAATTACATCCGCACCGACAGCAATTCCGAAAGCATCGCCCGCGCAATCAATCGCAGCGAACGCATCCAGGGCGCGCAGGCGAACATGAATGACCAGATCCGCGGAATCGGCACGCTGGTCAATGTTCATCCGGAGCTCTACCATGGCGCGCGCACGCATGAAATGGACACGGTGGAAATGCCGCTGGCCACGCTGCCGCCCAACCTGGCCGCCTCGGTTCGCGAACAACTGGAGCTCGACCCCGTCCTGGCGCTCTACGACATCAACGTCGATAATTACGAGCGCGTTGTGCTTCTGCACGGCGATGTACCGGACGTGCGGACCGCTCGCGACGCAGAACGCGTTGCCGCGCGCACGCCGGGCGTCAGAAAAGTGGTGTCGTATCTGAATGTCGCCGAGACGGCGGCGGTGCAGGTTCCGGAATGGCCCTACGTCGTCGAGCTTCACCACAGTGGCATGGAGCCCGCGCGGATGCCGTCGCGTCCAGAATATGTGCGTTACGAGCGTTACGACTGGCAGTGCGAACGCTAATCGCTTCAACACTGCAGAAACGAAGTACACGCGAAAAGCACGGAGGAATCCGCTCCGTGCTTTTTCGTTTTCGTAAGGAGGTGATTAGACGGGCGAGCCGGCTCAGCGGCTGACGAGGTTCTGCGCGAAGTTGCCGAGGTTACGATAAATCTGCCGCGAATGTTTTACGCCCAGCTGTGACGAATCCTTCACGGAATCCCAAGCTGCTGATGGCTGGCCGCTCATGATGAATCCCATCAGCAGCACAAACACCGCCAGGTTCGCCAGGTAAATCACCACGAGTGAGAACAGCCAGCCGTCGGGCCTCAGATCCGGCTGGTCACGCCGCAGGCTCCAGAGTGTGAATCCAATGTGGAACGCGTAGAAGAATCCGAGCGCGAAAGCCAGCCACTGAATGTGGGCGCCCAGCGGCCTCCACCAGGCATTTAACGCAAAGTAGAGTGCAGCCGCAAGAATTGCGTACAGCGGAACGCAATACGGCGCCAGGCGGATGAACGTGTTGCTTTTGCTGGTGGTCACTTGTCCACCGCGCGCGGATGCGGAGAGATTGCTGACCTTTCCAAGGCACATCCACGTCGCCAGCGCATGGATCAGCTCGTGGCCAAAGACATACACGACCACCGGCCGCCACAGCAGAATCGCCAGAACGGCGAAGGCGCCAATTCCCGACAGAAACCACTTCAGCAGCGCGCCCGGTCCGAATGCAGCGAGGTTCATGCGTGTCCACGCGCCTAAGAATGCTTCGTGCACGCCAATGCTCAGGCCGATGCACGCCGGGATCAGCGCAAGCGCGACGAAAAATTTCAGGATACGCAGTCCCGAGCTTCCGTTCGCCGCGGGCGATGGCGAATTTGCAGCGGCTTTTGCCGGCGCGGCTGCTGCGGCGTTGAGTGGACGTACTGTCTCTGCGGCGGCTCCCATGGAACAGCTTATCGGCTGTTTCGGGTTTGCTCTTGAGCATTTTGAACCGTCTGCCTGGCCGTAAAGTTGTTGAAGCGGCAGGGAAAAACAGAGTAGGATTCAGCTCTCGTGATGTGCCATTATCCTTGAGGCTGCAGTGAAGACGTCCTGCCGAGGTGATCGATGCGCGTTCTTATTTATTCCGTATCAGCGGGCGCCGGACATGTCCGTGCGGCGGAGGCGGTGCTTTCGGCGTTCAAGCGCCGGCATTCGAACGTGGAAACAGAGCACATCGATGTCATGAAACTTGTACCGCCGGCGTTTAAGAAAGCGTACGCCGACAGCTACCTTAAAGTAGTGAACTCGCTGCCCAGCGTGTGGGGCTGGCTCTATGCGAAGTCCGACCACGTGCCGCAGACCTCGGCGCTCGTGAGCGTACGCAAATTTGTGCAGAAGCTGAACACGTCCGAGATCATCGACCACGCCGCCGAGCGCGAGCCTGACGTCATCCTGACAACTCATTTCCTGCCGGCGGAGATTTTTTCAGACCTTGCGCGAAAACGTCGTTCCGGCCGGGGCCGCATCAGGCTGAATCCCAAGCTGGCAGTCGTGATCACCGATCACGACGTCCATCAGCTCTGGGTGCATCCGAACGTCGACCGCTATTACACGGCGTCTGAAGAGATCGCGTACTTGCTCGCTGAGCGCGCCATCGACGCGAGCCTGATCAAGCCGACGGGTATTCCGTGTGACCCCGTTTTCGGCGAACTGATGGATGAGCCCGCGCGGCAGCGGCTGCGAAAACTTCTTGGCCTGGCCAACGCGCCCTCCCCTACTCTTCTATTGAACGCGCACGGCTGCGGCGTGAACGGTTCGACTGCCGCAAGCTCGCTGGCCGAAGTGATCAACCAGGTGCTGCGAAAAGGACCGCCCGCGACAATTCTCGTGGTCTGCGGCCGCAACGAAAAAATCAAAGAAGCTTTGGAAGCTGCGATCAGCGTTCCTGAAGGCTCGGTTGTGAAAGTCTACGGCTTTGTAACGAACATGCATGAGCTGCTGGCAATTGCCGACCTGTCGGTGACCAAACCGGGCGGCCTGACCACCAGTGAATGTCTCGCGCGCTGCGTGCCGATGGTGCTCGTTTCGCCCATTCCCGGCCAGGAAGAGCGGAATGCTGAAATGCTGCTCGAAAATGGCTGCGCTGTTCTGGCTCGCACGCCCGCCGCGCTGCAGTACAAACTCACGACGCTGCTGCGTGATCCCATCCGGCTCGGCCGCATGCGCGAAGGCTGCCGCCGAACGGGAAAACCAAACGCCGCCGCAGACATCGCAGGCGACGTCGTCGATATGATTTCTCGAAAATAGCGCAGCGCTCCCTCTCCCTCCGGGAGAGGGCGGACACGAGCGCAGCGAGTGCCGGGTGAGGGCTAACCGCCTCTTGCAAGAAACGGTCTCCCCTCACCCCGCGTTCGCTGCGCTCACGTCGGCCCTCTCCCTCTGGAGAGGGAAATTGGCACGGCGGCGAGCCCGGAATGCGGATAAACCGCTTCTTGCAAGAAACGCTTTCCCCTCACCCCGCGTTCGCTCCGCTCTCGTCGGCCCTCTCCCTCTGGAGAGGGAAATTGGCGTCGCAAAGTTTCTGCTGAAAATTACAATGCTCAGCGATGCGCATCTCTGTCGTCATCCCAACCTACAACGCCGGGGCGGACTTTCCGGTCCTGCTGCAGCGCCTGCGTGAGCAGAAACCTGCGCCGCCCGATGAAATCGTCGTGATCGACTCCGGCTCGCGCGATTACACCTGCAAGCTGGCGCGCGATTCGGGCGCTCGCGTGATTGAGTGGAAAGAGCGCTTCAATCACGGGGTCACGCGGGATGCCGGCATCGCGGCTTCAACGGGCGAGATCGTTCTGCTGACTGTGCAGGACGCCCAACCGGTCGGCATCGATTGGCTCGCGCGTATTACTTCACACTTCTCCGATCCCGCCGTCGCCGGCGTCAGCACGCGGCAGGTTCCGCCTGCCGACGGCCCGCTTGAGCTGAAGATCAAGGCGCAGCTTGAAGCGCAGGAAGGCATGACGCGCGTGAGCCTGGCGCAGCATCCGGATTACGCGCGCTACACGCCCGCGCAGCGGCTGCAGCTCTACCGCTTCGACAATGTCTGCTCGGCCTTGCGCCGCTCCGTGTGGGAGAAAATTCCTTTCGGTCCCTGCCGCTATGCCGAGGACCTGCTGTGGGCGCGCCGCGTGCTCGAGGCCGGACACACCATCGTCCGCGATCCGTCGGCGCCGGTGATCCACGCGCACCGCCGCAGTTTTCTCTATGAGTTTCGCCGCGGCATTCTCGACGCATGGGTGCTCGATGAAGCGTTCGGCTATCGTTACCGCCTGGCCGACAAGCTCAATCGCGCGCGCGTGGCCGGCTCGGCGAAGGGCATGCCGCGCCCGAGTTTCTCCGCACGCTGTTCGGCGCTGAAAACGTACTCGGCGCATGTGCTGGCGCGGAGTTTTTATGGAGGCTGCCGGATCTTCAAGCCGCTCGGCGGCGAAGCGCTTCTTGGACGCGTGACCGCCGGGATTTAATTCGATCTGAAGTCACTTTCCGCCTTGCAGGAAGTCCACGAAACCTTTTTCAAACTCGGCCGCATCGCCCAGGTAATCGGCGAAGGTTGCGGTCTTCACGCCTTTGAACGTGTCGTAGACAAGCTCCATGAAATCGGTGGCGTAAATTCCATCTTTTGCATCGATAAGATACCGCGCGAACGCCGCCGACTCCGTGCGGCGCGCCTCGGCGCCGGGCTCTTTATTGAATTGCGCTTCTTCCATGTTCACCAGCACGCTTAGTGGAACCATGCCGCCGTTGACCAGCAGTTCGGCAGCCTTCGTGACCGCATCATGCGAGCGTCCGGTCGGGATGTACCACTTTCCATTCTGGTCCGGCCGCGCAAACGTCACGACTCCCGCGATGCCCTCGTTGATCCAGGGCCGCGTGTTCTGCACGCCGACCTGCGCGAACTCGCCGAGCATCTGTCGGCCGACCTCGTGCAACACAAAGAACTGCTGAATCGGATTCTCATCGCCCATGTCGAAGTACGACGCGTGGCTTGTGGGCGTATAAAAGCCGGGAAAGAGCATCAGGAACGGAATAAACGCTTTCAGCGGGCCCTTGAACTCATTCTTGATTGCCGCTTCGTAATCCTTGCGCTGCGCCATGTAGTGGACGAGCAGTTTTGCCTTCGGCGCGTGCGTGAAAGAGATCTGTGGCTTCCTTTCGCCGCGCTGGAAGAACTCGACGCATTCGCGGTAACAGACCTGCCGGAAGGCTTCGAGGCGCTCAGCGAGTGCGATCACTTTATGGCGCGGCGCGTTGGACTTGATAATGAAATGCTGCGTCTCAACGGTCCATGCGGCGCTCATTTCGGCGTGCGCTTTGTCGGCGTCATCGATACTCATCCAGCGGCCATTTTCAAACCACTCGCCTTTTTTGATGCGCTCTGCCGCCTGCGCCGGAACCCAGCCCCGTTCCGGAACATAGACGTGGCCTTTCGACGCCTGCGCGGCCGAGAATGCATCGGTCCAGCCGTCCGGGCCCTTCACCTGCCCCAGCGCCTGCCGCGCGGGAGCCAGATCGGGATCGAGTTCCAGCGCCTGCTGGACCAGATCGAATGCATGCCGGGGAAGCCCTGAAGAAAAATAGGTTTTGGCGAGCTCGAAGAAACCCGTGGCGCGGACTTTCTGCGCGCTTTTGCGTCGCGCTGCCAGATCTTTCTTCTTCGTTTCGTCGAGCGGCGTATCGGAAGTGATCGCGTCGATGCTCTTTTTCAGCCCTGCCAGGCTCGCGTGCTTGTCATCGATGAGCTCAATTTCAGTCATCACCACCGCTGCGTCCGTCTTGGCCTGATGGGTGATCAACCACTGGCAGATGGCGGCCTGAGCGGTGAGGAAGGCAGACTGTCCCTTGCGAATCGAATCCGGCAGACTCTTGATCAGTTTCGCGCGTGTCTCGCGGTCGGCAATGCGCCGCTGCAGTTCACGGCTGACTTCGCCTGCTTCGAGCGCTCCTGAAAGCAGCACGGCCAGACAGAGCGCCCCACAGATGTTTCGCATAACCTGTCTCCTGAAGCGGCGGCGTGCCGGAGAAACCTACGCCGGCGACACGGCCGCGCCGGATTGTCCGACACTTTGCGGCTTGCTGCTCTGTTCTGAATCCAGCAATGCGAAAGGCCGGCCAGTTGCAGATAGCAGCTTTCTTAAGATTCTGCAACAGAACTGGCCGCAAGCGCCTGCTGAATTAAGATCACAGTGCTCACACAAGCGGACATAGCATTGTTGATCGTTGCGCGAGAATAGCCAACTGGAGAAGCATTACATGGGAAATGCGGACGAAAAACGCCTCAAACAACCCTCACAGCGCCTGGCACGCATCTCGGCCCGGACCGGCAAGCCGCTGCAGGATGACCTTCCCGCCGTTGCGGTGCCGAAGAAAAAATCCGAACGCAGTGAAAGCGTCTTCAACGCCGCCGAACGCGCCGCGGAATTCTACGACCATTTGCGCGCGCACTACCGCAAGGCCAAACGCGTGCCGGTCGCGATCGATGCGGATCTGAAAATCCTTCTGGCCGACGGAACCGTCGTCGACAGCGGCAGTGCGGTCGTGATGAACGTCTCACCGTCCGGCGCGCTTTTGGGAAAGGTGAAGCTCGGCAAGAACAGCTATCCAGTTCGGCCGTTTAAAATCGAGCTAGTAATGAAAGGCGGCGACTACGAAGGTATCGGCATTGAAGCCCGGCCGATCCGCTTTGAGCACGAGCACGAAGGCATCGGTGTGCGTTTTGTGGAGATCTTCGTCGCCGTTTAGCTCAAGCGCTTGCCCTGGAGAGGACCATGTTTGTAAAAATTATCATCGCCCTTCTGCTGCCGCCGCTCGCCGTTTTCATGCATGAGGGCACGTCGAAGAATTTCATCATCAATATTGTGTTGACGATCCTTGGCTTCTGGATCGTGGGCATTGTGCACGCGATCTACATCATCACGCACGGCAAATGAGCGAGAAGGCGTCAGCTACTCTGAGATCTTTGAGACCTTGATGCCGTCTTTGGTGACAATGCCGACCACCGTTACTTCTGCGCCTTTCTTGCGTGTCTCTTCGATCAGCGTGGCCATTTCGCCTGTGCCCAGCAGATTGAACAGACGGGTGCGCGGTTCGCCGGCGCGCTGCGCCATCAGGCGGCAGACAACATCGCTGGCAGACTCTGGCAGTCGGACGGCCATCGTGCCGCGCAGCGTTTCTTCTTTGTCGGTATAGACATACTCCGGCTCCGGCAGCGGCTCACCGGGCTTGAGCGCCTTGATCTTTGGCCCCATCGCCGTGTTGAACGCTTCCTGGATTTTTTCGAGTGATGCAATTTTAGGATCGAAAACCATCGTCACCATGCCGTTTTCGATGTTGCCGTAGCACTCCTGCACGCCTTCGATTTTCTTGAACGCGGCCGTCACCGGCGGAACGCCTGTCTCAAGGCCGATCACGCCGAACATCACACGCTCGGGGCCCTCTTTCTTTTCAGGCTCAGCCATTCTGCCGCCCGGCCGCTTGGTTGCCATGGGCGTTGCCATCGGAGGCGGCTCCCTCGGCGGCGGCGGCGCTTTGGGACCGACGCCCGAGGCCGCGATCGCTGAAATCGCCGGCCCGTTCATGCTCTTGACCTGCGCCATGCGCTCGGCGATCTGCGCGGAAAGGTTCTTATCGAGGGACGCGGCGAGCACGAGAGCTTCGTCGGCCTTGCCTTTCTGTTCGGTCGCGATGCAGTAATCGGCAAGAGCCAGCGCACGCTTGCCGTCATTCAACACACAGGCCTTACCGACGCCGGCCAGCTGCTCAGGCGAAATCTTGTCCCAGGAATGCGGGAACGGGTTGTTCTGAAGTTTGATGGTCAGGAATTTGGCGTCGCTGCGTAGGATTTCAACTTTCTGCGGCGAGCCGAGCAGGGTGAGCCACACTTCGACTTTTTTGCCCGACTTTAAAGCCTCAGCGACCGAGGCCTTAATGCCTTCGAGTGCGCGTGCCTTGTCCGGAGCGCCGTCGGCTGCGCACACACAAGAAGCGACAAACGCGAGGACGAAAACGGAGGCGACTTTACGCATGGCGAATACACTCCCGCACCCAACGAGCGACTTGTCCGCACAGAATACGGCCTCAGTACTGAAGACGCATGGCGAGGCACGAATGTTAGACGAAATCAGTAAAACGAAAGCGGCAGGGAATTAGGATTTTCTGTAAAAAAGTGCACATGTTCACGAATGAAAAGCCAGAAAGCTGAAACCTAACAAGCTCGATACCGCGTTGAAATCAAAAGCAACGTCACGTTACAAACGTAACGTGACAATTTGAGCGCATTTTGTGTTCACAGGACGCACGCGTGCACAGGAATAATGGTTCTCCTTTTTCATAAGTATTGCAACCTTTTTCCAAGTATGTAGACTCAGCGTCGATTCCTCTATCGAACTCATATAATGGAGATGCTCAGCTTGAATCGCCTGCATGCGGCTGCGTGGTTAATTCTGCTTTTTATGACTCCGGTTTTTGCCACGGAAATCGTTTCGTTATCCTCAAGTTTCCAGACGCTGGATGAAACGAACACCTTCGGCACTTCATTCAACGTCCATAGGAATATAGAGAAAACACCCGGTCTGCTTACACCTTCGGACGCCGGGGACCTGAACGTTAACTATTTAATCGAGGGCACCGCGTCGAATGGCGTTGATTACAAACTCCTCTCAGGAACCGTCACCATTGGCTCAGGTTTTTCGTCGGCAACGGTCTCGATTATTCCGATCAACGATTCTCTTCCCGAAGGCTTCGAAACCATCGTCATCACTCTGACGCCCGGAAATTACACCATCGATACCAGCACTGCGAACAGAACCCGCACGTTCAAGCTGTACGACGATGAAATCCCCCACATCTCCATTCAAAAACCGTTGGCCGCCCCACGCGAAAGGGGCAGCGTGCCGAGTGCGTTCAAAATCATCCGCGCGAGTGCCAATCGCAGTACGGTGGTGAAATTCACAGTCGCCGGATCGGCTACGCCGGATGTCGACTACACGGCACTTCCGAGCGAAGCGACCATAGCAAAAGACCAGACCAGCGTCGCCTTGAACATCCCGCCGCTTGATGACGCTTTGCGCGAGAACGACGAGAGCATCGTTGTCACGCTGCTGCCTGATCCGGCGTATGAAATCGACAGCGATGTCGGCAGCGCCAGCACGTACATCGAAGACGATGAAAGCCAGGAAGCGTACGTCGTGTCCAACGTCGCGGGACTCGGCCCGACGTCCTTTTCGGGAGACGGCAAGCTGGCGCTTGAAAGTACACTGGCTTTTCCCTACGGCCTGGCGCTGGACTCGGCCGGTAATCTGTACATCGCGGAGGCAGGCACGTCCCGGGTCCGCGTTATCGACGTCGCGACGGGCCTGCTCAATACAGTTGCGGGCTCCGGAGTGCGAGGATTTTCCGGCGATGGTGCGAGCGCGACCGCGGCTCAGCTAAAGTCGCCAAACGATGTCGCTTTTGATGCCAGCGGCGTGCTCTATATTTCAGACACAGGCAACCACCGCATACGCCGTGTGGATCTTTCGACACAGACGATCACGACTGTCGCGGGCAATGGATTGGTCGATGCCTCGGGAGTTGGCCTGTTCGGCGGAGACGGCGGCCCGGCGATTGAGGCCTCACTGAGTTCGCCCGGAGGCATCTCATTTGACAGAAACGGCAACCTGCTGATTGCCGACTCCGGCAACCATCGCGTGCGGCGAGTCGACGCGGCAACAGGCATCATCACCACCGTCGCAGGCACAGGAACTCCGGCCCAGGTTCTCCCGACCCTCGTGGGCAGCACGCCGGCAAGCATCACGGGTGAAAACGGGCCGGCAACGGCCGCCGATTTGAATACACCTCTGGACGCCGTGGCCGACGCGAGTGGAAATCTTTACATCGCCGACAGCCGCACCTCGCGCCTATGCAAAGTGGATCCGGCCGGAACGTTGACTACTGTTGCATCGGTTACCTCGCCGCGCGCACTGGCCTTCGATCGCTCCGGCAATCTGCTGATCGTGTCCAATTCGCGCATCATGAAATTCAATCTGAGCGACCCTGTCTTGAGCGTCTTCGCCGGTGGCGGAGTGGCCCTGGGCGAAGGCGCACCGGCCGTTTCGACGCTTTTTCCCCAGCCGATCTCCCTGGCGGTGAGCGCAAACGGCGACGTCTACGTTTCCGAGCAGCGTCCTTTCGACCGCATTCGCAAGGTTGCATCGGGAACCATCATCCAGGCCGACAGCGACCTGGACGGCTTTCCCGACGCATTTGAGTCCGCGGCCGGAACCGACCCGAACAGTTCACTGTCCTCGTCAACGAACGGGCAGGCTATTTCTCAATTCCGCTCGCTTCGAACCGATCCACTCTCCACTTCTTCGCTGACAGTAAATGGGATCAAGATTTTTCTGGCGCTCGGTATCGATCTGAATTTCGCAAAGCCGGGTACCGATAAAGTCACTCTTAAAGGAGCGTTCAGCGTGGGCGGTTCAGGGCTGAAAGAGGGAGATGTCACCGTCATCAATATCGGTGGCATGATCAAGACGTTCACTCTGCGAGACGGCTATATCGAAATGGGCGATCCCGCCGATAAAGTAACGATCACAACGTCCTCGAGCGCCGTGAAAATCAATGCGGCGTACAAGGGCAACTATGCGGCAGCTTTCTCCGATGAGCGACTCCTCGACGAAACAGTCAAGAAAGAGCGGCGTATTGTTCCCATTGTCATCGTCTCCAAAACACGCGTGTACTCCGGTGTGTTTGGTAATGGCTACTACTACACGGCCACGAGCGGCCGCTCAGGAAAGCTGAAATCGTCCAAGTCTGGCGGACGGAACGTCGGCTCTTCCAGCGTCCTCGAGCCGCTAACCAAGATTGCCGATCTCGACTGACAATCCGTTCGATGGCGTTCGCAGCCGTCTGCTTCCCATCGATTATTTGTTAAACCAGGGACATACATGCATCTATTCATCGTTATTTTGTGCGCGATCTCCATGTCGTCACTGGCCGGAGATGCGCAGCCGGTTCCGCCTGAGGCGGCTCACGAGAAACCAAGCCCCCTCAGCAAGGAAATGCTCGAAGAGCTCCTCGACGAGGCCAACAATGGCAGCCGCGTCGCGCAGCACATCCTGGGTTCGCTCGCTCTTGAGCGCAAAGAATTCGCCGTAGCAGTTGAGTGGCTGCGCAAGGCCGCGGACGCGAACTTCCGTCCGTCCCAGCGCCTGATGGCCTTCCTTTACATGAGCGGCCTAGGCGTCAAGCACGATGACGCGGAGGCCCAAAAATGGATTGCCCGCGCCACCGAGAAACGGCCGCTCGAGAAAGATGAAGAGCTTCTGGTCGAATTGCTGAAGTCAAAGGAGGTTCTCAGCGCTTCGGCCGAAACACTGTCGAAACTCGCCGAAGCCGGCGACGCTTTCGGCCAATACGTTCTAGGCATACAGATGCTTGAAGGGACGCGCGGAAAAACGGATGTCGCTGGCGGACTGAAATGGCTGCGCAAAGCGGCGGATCAGAATTTTACGATGGCGCAGTTCTATCTCGCGACGATCTACCAGGAAGGGCGTTATGGAGTGGAAAAAGACAAAGACGCCGCGCTCAAACTGTTCGAAGCCGCCGCTGAGAACGGACAAGCGACGGCGGCGATGGCCCTTTACGCATGGCATATCAACGGCGGGCACGGCCTTGAGGTCGACTACAAAGGCGCGTTCAAATGGGCCTTGTTCGCCGCAGACCGTTTCAAGGACTCAAATGCCGAGGCCTTCGTTGGTCAGTGTTACCTCGAAGAGTCCTCTACCATTGTGCCATCCGATTTCAAAAAAGGCTTCACCTACGTGCGGCGATCGGCTACGCAACGCGATCCGCTTGGCATGTTTCTGCTTGGCGTGTCGCTGTTGAACAAAAAGCTGGGCGAGTTCAACCCCGAGGATGGCGAGCGCTGGCTTGCCGAGGCCGAAGCCGCGGGAAGCGAACTGGCGCGCAGCGAGCTGGCTATTCAATACGAGCGCGGCGATGTTATTCCAAAAAATCTGGATAAAGCACGAGCTCTTCTCGTGAAGGCCGCTCACGCCGGCGACTATGGCGCAGGCTGGAGCCTGCGGCGGCTGAATCGGGGAACGATCCCCGCGCGCGAAGTATGCGAACTGGATGCGCGTTTGTGCGCTCCGGAATCCGCAGCGACCCTCGAAATCGAAGCGCTCAGTCCAGATGGCACCGCCTTGATGGGACAGATCATCAGCGTCCACCTGCGCAAAGACCGCAGCGCGGGGGATCTGCTGCATACCATCCTATGTACGGATCAGAACGGCGTCGCACGCATCCGCAACGTGATGCCGGACCAATACGAGCTTTCGCTCTATTTTTTTGCCGCCCATTCCTACAAAAAAGCGGGCGCGGGCAGACCGCCGCATGTAGTCATGGTGGGAGGCGGCAAAGACAGACCGAGCGGCGATATCGATCTGCTCGCGGGAACATCGCGATTCCGTTACTTCGTACAGCCCGAAGCCGAGCTGTCGGCGAAAGTCATCGACGCCAGCGGCAAGCCCGTGGCGAAGGCTCGCGTGAGCCTGCTGCCATGGAATGGCGCGCCGCGCGAGTTTGCGACGGCCACCGACGAAGGCGCAGTCGATCTTGCATCCTCGGACAACGAGGGGCGAATTCACCTCTACGGCACGCCGGGGAAACATCAGATCCTGGTGGAACACGATGAAACAGCGGCGCTGTCCGAACCGGTTACTCTCACGCTCGAGCATGAAACCGTGCTGCCTGAACCGCTGCGGCTAATGCCCCGCAAAGCGCCGCCACCGCCGGATATTCGCACCGGCCGGCGGCTGATGGTCAAGCGCAGCGCAAAGAAAAACGAGCTGACCGACGAGCAGAAGAAAGCCAATAGCGATGCCTTCAAGTTTCTTTACCGCATCAAAGTCCATGCAGCGGGAAAAGACGTGCCGCAGCATTCGGTGACTGTTCATTTTCAAAGCGGCTACGAATTTGGCATACGGCGGAAGGGATTGGAAGAATTGCCGATTGCAGACCGGATGGAAGAGCCTATTCGTAACGTTGTCTTCGAGGCCCCGGGCTACCAGACGCAGGAACTTGTTCTCCCTGCGGACGCCAGCCAGTGGGAAAAGCTGCAGGTCGAGCTTAAGCCTCTGCGACAAATGCGCGTGACCTTCCAGGCGCAGTTGCCAGACGGGAAGCCGTGTCCTGAAGCGTGGATCATGCTCGACACGGAAAACACCGGAGAATACGCGGATGAGTCCGGGACGCTTTCGCGCGTGATTCCTGTGGCGCCAACGAAAGTAAGCTGCAGTTGGACGGACGCGAAACAGAGAAGGTTTCATCTTCCCGATGATAAGCCGGTCGATTTTGACGCCGCCGGACCGATTGTTCTCACTCTCGTCCCCTTCCCCTCAGTGAGTGGACGCGTGAAGCTAAAGGATTCGGAACTCAGCCGCGTGCGTTTGTACCTTGAGGGAGGCATGGGCATGCGCGAAGTCCCCGTTCAACCCGACGGCACGTTTTTCTCCGATAACCTGATGCCCGCGCAATACACGCTGCACGCTCAGCACCCGACGCTCTGTAGCCGCTTCTCGCGTTTTGATCTGAAGGCGCCGGGCGCGACGGTGGATATTGAATTTTATGAGCCCGGTATGCTCAAAGCGGACTTCGGACCTACTCTGGCAAACGCAAGGCTGCGGCTGCTGAAACGCAATAAAGATTTCAACCGGCCGGAAGATTCTGGCGGCGAGCTGGACGCGCTCGGCAGAGGCGAAATCAGCGATGCCTCGGAGGGCGACTACCTGTACATCGCCGCATTGGATAATCCGTTCAGGCCGGCCGACGTTGTGCGCGCAAGCGTAGGCCGCGTGCGCATCAAAGCTGGGAACGTAAGTGCAGTCGGCGCGTCCGATCCAGCGGCGGCAACGCTGAAAGGCCGTCTGAAATTCGAAGAAATCGGCGGCGAAACAGGCGGCTCGTTCTTTGGAGGTGACCTCTGGCTGGAAGGCCCGGATGGCACATTCAATATTGCCTTGCCGGACGACCACGAGAATGCGGGCTGTTCGCAGCGCTTCGAAATTCAGAATCTCAAGAGCGGCACGTGGCGCCTGCATTGGCTCGGACGCGTTTTAGATAATCGATCGCTTAAATCACAGACACGCCGATTCATCTCTGAATTCAAGCTGGCTAAGGGTGAAACGCTGGATTGCGGGACGCTGATCGTGAAAGCGGCCACTAAGCAATGTCCCAAAAGTGCAACAAAGGGCCGGAGCTTCCGGCTTGAGAACTGACGCGTTTGCCGCATTCTTTTGATCGGTACACTCGTCCGCTTGAGGGACAAAGTCCATGCCGATTCAGACGCGCACTCTTCAGAAAGAACACCTTTCTCGTCGTGAATTCTGTGCGGGCCTGCTCGGCGCTGCGGCTCTTGCGGGCGCGGCTTCGAGCGTGCGGGCTGAAGCGTGGAAGCCGAACTACATTCTGGCATCGGCGCTCTACGGTACCTTTCCGCTGGCGGACATACTTCCTGAAATTGCAAAAACCGGCTCGGCCTGCCTGGATGTATGGTGCCTTAAACATGGCAATCAGCGCGAGCAGATTGAGGAGATGGGGCACGATGCTTTTTCGGAGCTGCTAAAAAAGCACGGCGCGAAAGTGGGATCGTTCACAAACTACCCGCTCGGACCGTTCGGCCTGCAGCCGGAAATAAAAATCCTCGCGAAGTTCGGCGGTTCGATTCTCGTGACCGGATCCGGCGGGCCAAAGGGACTCAGTGGCGCGGCGGCGAAAGCAGAGATGGCGAAGTTTCTCGAGAAAATGAAGCCGCACGCGGATGCGGCCGGCGCCGCGGGAGTAAAGATCGCGATCGAAAACCACAGCGCGTCACTGCTGCATCATCCTGATTCACTGCGTGCGTTTGTTGAGCTTAATAAGCACTCAAGCCTGGGCGTGGCGCTGGCGCCGCATCACCTGCACACCTTCGCCGAGCAGATCCCGCAGCTCATTGAGGACCTCGGATCACATCTGATTTTCTTTTATGCGCAGGAGCACGGGCGCGGCTATACGGAGAAGCTGCCCAAGAACGAAGAGCTGATGCAACTCCCCGGGTTTGGCGGCGGGCTCGATTACAAGCCGGTGCTGCGCGCGCTGAGGAAAATTAATTACCCTGGCTGGATTGAAATATTCATGCACCCCACGCCGCGGGGAATTCCGATCCTGCCGAGGGTGGCGGAAGTGAGCGCCGCAGTCAACAAATCGCGCGCGTACCTGGAGCAATGCCTGCCGTGATTGTGGTGCGAACTTTAGTTCGCACGTCGCGCGTTTTCGCGAACTAAAGTTCGCGCCACATGCCCGATTGCGTGATGCGATTCACTTCTTCTCAGCGGTTTTCCCGGGCTCAGCGGTTTTTCCGGGTGGATCGAACGTGCGGACGACTTTGCCGCCAGCGTTGTCGTAAATGGTCAGCACACCCGAATCGCCGCCGGCGACGACGACGGATGCGTCGGGCGTCACGGCGGCGCTCTGGACGTAGTCGCCGTTCGTTTTGTAGCTCTTCACTTTGCTGCCGTCGTCCTTCATGGTGCGGACCTGGCCATCACCGGACGCGAGCAGCACTTCATTTGTTGCGTCCATGAAACGTGCGGCCGTCACTTCCTTTTTAAAATCCTGCACCGATTTTTTCTGTTCCCCGGTGATCAAGTCCCAGATCTTCACCGATTTGTCGGCGCCGCTGCTGACCAGCGTCCGTCCGTCGCGCCTCCAGGTAATGCTCAGCACGTGCTGCGTGTGTCCTTCCAGCGTTCTGACGGGCTTGCCCGTGGCCGTGTCAAAAATTTTGATCAGCTTGTCGGCACCGCACGTGGCCAGGCGCGTGCCGTCGCGCGAGAAGCTGACGCAGAAGACGCTATCGCTGTGGCTCTCGGGATGCTCGCGGACAAGAGTCCCGTCGGCAACGTTCCAGATTTTTACTTCACCGCTGCGCGAGGGCACGCCGCCGCCAGAGACCAGCCACTTGCCGTCGGGGCTGAATTCCAGCGCCAGCACGCGGTCGACGAGAATCGACTTTTCATTGCCTGTGCCAATCGTGCGTTCGTGTTTCCAGCGGCTGCCGTTCCAGATCAGCACCTTTCCGTTAGCGGCAGAAACGATGCGGCCGTTGGGCAGCGCGGCCAGCGCCACAGGCGGCTCGCTGTGTCCGGAAAGCTGCTCGCCGCCCTTGCCTGTTTCGAGCACCCAGGTGTGGATCAGTTTGTCGTCCGCCGCGGCGGCAAGCATCGCGCCGTCGCCCACCAGCGTCAGCGCGCGAACAGGCTTCTCGGATTCGGCGGCAGTCTTCTTTGCCGCTTCAAGCGCCGCATCGTTCTTCTTCTGCTCGCTTTCGATGCGCGCGAAATGTACCTTCGCGTCCGCCAGCAGCTCTTCCGATTTCTTCAGCACCGCGGTCGTGCGTTCGACCTGCTGATCAGCGACTGACTTGGCAAAAGCAGCCTGCTCGCGGGCCTGCTCGGCGTCGGCGGCGGCCTTTTCGGCGGCTTTGAATTTCGTGTCGGCGTCTTTGTGCTGCGCCGTGATGTCATTGAACGCTTTCTGCGCGGCTTCTTTGGCCTGCTCAATAGGCTTGGCCTTCTCTTCCGCGGCAGCGGCTTCCTTTTCAGCCGCGGCCACGCCTGCATTTGCCTGATTCAACGCAGCAGAGGCAGCCTCGGCTTTGGCCTTTGTCGCCTTTGCCTGATCGGGCTTCGTCTTGGGCGTGAGTGCCGCGACTTCCTTATCGGCGTCGGCTTTGGCCTGAGTTGCCTTCGCGGCGGCGGATTTCGCCTGCGCCACCTTGTCTTTGCGTGCCTTGACTTCGGCAGCAGCGGCAGCGGCGGCTTTTTCGGCAGCATCTTTCGCTTCGGCGGCTTTGCGGATTGCAGCGAGCGGCTCCGCAAACTGCTTGTCGGCTTCTTTCTTCGCCTCGGCGGCCTTGGCTGCAGCCTGCTGCTTTTCGGCGAATGTTTTTTCAGCGGCCTTGTCGTTTTCAGCGGCCTTTTTCGCCGCTTCGGCGTCGGCATTTTTCTGCTTTTCAGAATCGTCGATCGATTTTTTGTAGTACGCCGTTTCCTCTTTCAAGAACGCGGCATTGCGTTCATACGTTGCCAGCGCTTCCTGCGCGCGGCGGTCACCTTTCATGCTCAGCGCCACCTGCCCATCGTTCTTCCAGATTTTGATCTGCCCATTGCTGCCGGCGGATGCGAAGCGCTTGCCGTCGGATTTAATCGCAACAGCGCTGACCGGACCGCCGTGATCCATTTTCAGTGTCTGCTTGAGTCCACCGACATCCCACACGCGCACCTGGCCGTCGACTCCGCCGGACAGGAGCTGCTCGCCTTTGACCGAACAGGCCAGGCACGTCACCGCTCCCGTGTGCCCTTTGAGCTCCTTCGGCGCGGCCCAGTCGCTGCCGCTCTCAGGCAGTGTCCAGAGGCGAATCAAACCATCCGCAGCGCCCGCAGCAATTGTTTTATCGCCCTGGACCCACAGTGCGGCGTTCACTTCAGCCGGCGTTTCAAGTTTGTGCATGGGATCGCCGGTAGACGACCAGAGCCGCACGGTTTTGTCCGCGGAGGCCGAACACACTCTGCCATCGGAGCTGAAAGATAAGGAGCGCACAGCGTCGGTATGCCCGCTAAGTTCACGGATGCGCGCGCCGGTGGAAGAATCCCAAAGCACAATTTTTCCATCGGCTGCACCGGTCGCGATCGTCTTGCCGTCCGGGCTCACGGCCAGGGATTGAACTCCCGGAACATCGATGCTGACAGCCGGCGCCGGCGGCTGGCGCTTAAAGAGCTTGATGCTGCGGTAGCTTCCCGACGCGAGCATTTCGCCATCGGGACTGAACGCCAGCGAAAGAATGTAGTCGTGATCGGGAACGTCAGCGGGCACGGCAGTGGCGGGCGAGCCGCCGGGGGCGTTCACCAGCGGCGGACACAACTCGCCGCTCGGAAGATGGTAGACAAAAATCTGGTTGGCGCGGCCGCACGCAGCAAACTGGCCATCGGGCGTGACGGCGGCGGCATAGATCGGATTCAAGCCCGGCGGCAGCGGCTTCCACTCGATGGGCGCGCTGACTTCCGCGACGGCCGTTCCGCCGCCGCCCTGGTCAATCCACTGTTTAAGGATGACGATCTCGGCCTGCGTGAGCGGAACCGCATCGACCTTGTTCTTCTTGGGCGGCATGAACGGGTCTTCTGCGCCGGTGACCAGCTTGATCAACAGACTCTCGGCACTTTTGCCCTTCACGATTGCCGGACCGGTCTCCCCTCCTTTAAGGATGCTCGCGGGCGTTTCAAGGTTGAGCTCGCCCTTCGGCTTACTGGCGCTGTGGCAGGAGACGCAATTGCGCTTGAGAATGGGAAACACATCTTTGGCGAAATCGACCTGACCGCCACGCACATGTGCGCTCAAAAGAGCCACAAGCAGGCACATGCACGGTGCAATCTTCTGAAGTTGGTTGGCCATACAGTACGGCCCCTCCGCAATCACCTTTATTTACCCTGCGAACTGCGCGTGTGCGGAGTGAGTTTTTAAAAACCTACGCAATTCGAAAGAATTTCCGGAATAAATGATGACCTGTTCAACAGATGGCTGTGTATTCGAATATACAGAAGGGGTTACGATGCCGCGCTGGCATCGCCAGGGAGTTGGTCTTATGCCATTACCACTCCATTCGAAAGCGCTTCTCGTCCTTTTTTTCAGCCTTGTCCTTACACGCCTTTTCGCCAGCGACGACACGCGCGTTGTCAGCCTCACCGTTGAGCCCGCTGAGGTCACGCTCAGCAATGCTGACCAGACTATTCAGCTGCTTGTTACCGCCGAAATGAGCGACGGAACGCAGCGGGATGTCACACATTCTTCCGTGTACGCATTCGACAAAAAGGCCGCGAGTATCGCGAGCGTTGAGAAGGGCCGGGTTGTTCCGAAGTCCGAAGGTTCCGGAGTGTTGAAAATCACGTACCAAGATCCGGTGAAAAAGAAAAAGATTACAGGCAGCGCGAAGATCACCGTTCAATCACTCGCCGGGTCGCGCAACCTGAATTTTGTTAACGACATCATTCCAATCCTGACCAAGGCCGGCTGCAACGCCGGCGCCTGCCATGGAAAATCGACCGGCCAGAATGGATTCTCGCTCTCGCTCCTCGGCTTTGAGCCCGATTTCGATTACGACGCGCTGGTAAAAGAAGGCCGCGGCCGCCGCGTCTTCCCGGCCGCTCCTGAACAGTCTCTTCTGCTGCGCAAGGCGACGGGCCAGGCGGTGCACGGCGGCGGCCAGAAAATGGATCCGGCGGCGCCCGAATACGCCATGCTCAAGCGCTGGATCGAGCAGGGCATGCCGAAGGGCAAAGCGGAAGATCCAAAAGTCGAACGCATCGAAGTCTTCCCGCGCGAGCGCATGCTGGTGGGCTCGACCGAGCAGCAGCTTCGCGTCGTCGCGCACTACACCGACAAGAGCAGCCAGGACGTGACGCGGCAGGCCGAATACAAGAGCCAGCAGCCGGACATCCTGAAGATCGATTCAACCGGCTTCGTGAACACGCTCGACCGTACCGGAGAAGGCGCGATTATGGTCCGCTACATGGGCATGGTGGACGTCGCCAAGCTCTCGGTTCCGTTCAACCGCGGCGTTCCCGAAAGCGCATACGCTCACTTCAAGCCGAAGAACTTCGTCGACGAGCACATGCTCGCCAAGTGGAAGAAGCTCGGCATCGCGCCCAGCAACGTCTGCAGCGACGAAGAATTCATCCGCCGCGCCTTCATCGACGCCATCGGCACGCTCCCCAAGCCCGACGAAGTCCGCGCGTTCCTCGCCGACACCTCCGCCGACAAGCGCGACAAGCTCATCGATAAGATTCTGGAGCGGCCCGAGTACGGCGATTACTGGGGCACGCTCTGGGGCGATCTGCTGCGCAATAAGCGCGAAGGCGAAGAGCAGAAGCGCGGCACGTTCGCGTTTGCGGCGTGGATCCGCAACTGCTTCGCCACGAACATGCCCTACGACCAGTTCGCGCGCGAGATCCTCACAGCGCAGGGCGAAGTCGGAGACAATCCGGCCGTCAACTGGTATCGCCACGTTCGCAACCAGACGCACCTGGTCAACGACACCAGCCAGCTGTTTCTGGGCACGCGCGTCTCGTGCGCCAACTGCCACCACCATCCGTACGAAAAGATGAGCCAGGATGATTATTGGGGCTTTGCTGCATTCTTCCAGCGCGTGGGCAAGAAGCAGGGCGATGTTCCCGCCGACCAGGCCGTCTTCGTTCAGAAGACCGGCGAAACGCGCCAGCCGCGCAGCGGAAAAGTGATGAAGCCCAAAGGGCTCAACGGTCCTGAATACGAGTACGTCCGCGGCGAAGATCCCCGCATCAAGCTCGTCGATTGGATGACCGCACCCGACAATCCCTATTTCTCAAAGGCGATCGCCAACCGCATGTTCGGCCACATCATGGGCCTCGGACTGGTGAATGCCGTCGACGACATGCGCATCACCAACCCGCCGAGCAACCCCGCGCTGCTCGGTGCGCTAGCCAAGGACCTGGTCGATCACAAATTCGATCTCAAACATCTGATCCGCACGATCATGAAGTCTCAGACGTACGGCCTGAGTGCCGAGCCCACGCAGTACAATGCCAGTGACCGGCAGAATTACGCGCGCTACCGCCCGAAGCGTCTCTCGGCCGAAGCGCTGCTCGATGCCGTCTGCGCCGTCACCGGTGTGCCTGAAAAGTTCCCCGGCCTGCCGCTGGGCACGCGCGCGATTGAGCTCCCCGATCAGGCCGTCAGCAGCTACTTCCTGAATGCTTTCGGCCGCAGCGAACGCGAATCGCCGTGCGAATGCGAACGATCATACGCGCCCAACCTGGCGCAGGTGCTGCATCTGATGAATTCATCAGAGATCCAGGGCAAGCTTTCAAACGACAAGGCCACGGTTGCCGAACTGATCAAGAGCGGCAAGAAGAACGAGGAAATCATTGAGGAGCTCTACCTGCGCAGCGTGGCGCGCAAGCCCAGGCCCGAAGAATTGAAGGATGCCGTCGCCGCAATCAGCAGCGCCTCTGACCGCAAGGCGGCGATCGAAGATTTCACGTGGATGCTGCTGAACACGAAGGAGTTTTTGTTCAATCATTGAACGGCTTATTTACCACAGAGGACACCGAGAGCACGGAGTTGTCCTGTTTCAGAATCCTCTGTGTACTCAGTGTCCTCTGTGGTGGATGTAAGGAGTGTGGCCTATGGTCATCGACGTCAATCAGGGCAGCTACTGCAGTTGCGATGGAGTTTCGCGGCGCAACTTCCTGAAAGCCGGCGCGCTCGCGTTTGGCGGGCTGACGCTTGCCGACATGTTCCGCCATCAGGCCAAAGCCGCTGAAGGCGGCGCGTCCATCGACAAGGATATGAGCGTCATTCTCATCTGGCAGGGCGGCGGGCCGAGCCACCTGGATATGTGGGACTTGAAGCCGCAGGCGCCCTCTGAATTCCGCGGCACGTTCAACCCCATCAAGACCAACCTGCCCGGCTACCAGGTCTGCGAGCACATGCCGAAGATCGCGCAGGTCTGCGACAAGCTCACGATCATCCGCTCGTGCACGCATCCGGATTCCGGCCACGAATCGGCCAGTCACATGCTGCTCACCGGCTACAAGCCGACCAACGACATCCCGGCCAACGAAGTCCCCAGCTACGGCAGCATCGTTTCAAAGGAACTCGGCCCCAAGCAGCCCGGCTTCCCGGCGTATGTCAGCGTGCCGACCGCGCCGCGCAGTTCGGCCGCGGCGTACCTGGGCGTCGCGTACAATCCGTTTGAGACGCACGGCGATCCGAACAACAAAGACTTCCGCGTGCGAAACCTGAAAGCCGCCAGCGGCATCAGCATGGAACGTCTCGAGAACCGCCGCGCGCTGCTGAAGCAGTTCGACAAGCTGCGCCGCGACGCGGACTCCAGCGGCGTGATCGAAGGCATGGATGCCTTCTCCGAGCAGGCCTTCGAGCTCGTCACGTCGCCGAAGGTTCAGGAAGCATTCGATCTGAGCAAAGAAAAGGACGAGCTGCGCGACAAGTACGGCCGCACGACCTGGGGCCAGAGCGTGCTGCTCAGCCGCAGGCTCGTGGAATCCGGCGTGCGTTTCGTCACCATGAACATGGGCGGCTGGGACACGCACAACAACAACTTTGAAGACCTCAAGAGAAAGCTGCCAAACTTCGATCAGAGTTTCTCCGCGCTGATCCAGGATCTGCACGACCGCGGCCGCCTCGATAAGACCATGGTCCTGGTCTGGGGCGAATTCGGCAGAACGCCGCGCATCAATGCGACGGCCGGACGCGACCACTGGTCGAATGTCTTTACCGTCGTGATGGCGGGCGGCGGACTCAAGAAGGGCGTGGTGCTCGGCCAGAGCGACGCGCGCGCGGAATTCCCCAAGGAGCGCCCCGTGTCGCCGCAGGATGTCCTCGCGACGATGTATCACAAGCTCGGCATCAACCGCGAGAAGACCTATAACAACGAAGCCGACCGGCCGATGGAAATCCTGAACCTCGGCGCGCCGATCCCGGAAATCATTTAGCGGCTCCAGGACTTCAACACGCAGGCATGAGGCGCACGGAGGAGACGGAGAAGAAATGATGAAGTCGTCCGTTCTGCTTTCTCTCTGCGCACTCCTGCTTGTTTCGTTCTCCGCGCACGCCGAGCTCGCTCCCCCGCGGCTGTTCTCCGTTTACCCGGCGGGCGCGTCGGCGGGCAGCGAAGTTTCCGTCGAAGTCACTGGTCAGATCACCGAAGAGCCGAGCACGCTCGTGTTCAGCCATCCGGGCATCAGCGCCACGTTCGTGCCGTACGAGCCGCCCAAGGATCTGCCGAAAGACAAGAAGCCGCCCGATCCGCCGAAGTACCACTCCTTTAAGATAAAGGTCGCCAAGGACGTACCGCCCGGCGATTACGACGTTCGCTTCGTTGGCAAATTCGGCATCAGCAACCCGCGCATGTTTGTCGTCAGCGACAATCCGGAAAGCGCCGAAACCGAACCCAACAACGAGAAGGATAAAGCCAACAAAATCGCGCTGAACAGCGTCGTGAACGCGCGCGTCGGCGGCGGCGAAGACGTGGACTGGTTCGTCTTTCCCGCGAAGGCTGGACAGCGCGTGATCATCGAATGCCGCGCCTGGCGCATCGATTCACGACTCGACGGCTTCATGTGGCTTTATGATTCCGCGGGCAAGCAGCTGGCGATGAGCCAGGACGAAGACATCCGCGACGAGAAGCGCGATCCGTTCATCGACTTCGACGTGCCCGCCGATGGCGATTACTTCATCAAGCTCACCGATTTCACCTACAACGGCAGCCCCGAATATTTCTATCGCCTCACCGTCGGCACGCAGCCGTACATCGATTACATATTCCCGCCCGGCGCCGCTCCTGGATCGACTGCAAACATCGCCGTTTTTGGCCGCAATCTGCCTGGCGGCGAAGGGACGGACCTGAAGGTCAACGGCCGCCCGCTGCAGAAAATCATGAAGCAGCTTCAGCTTCCCAGCGAACCGGAACAGTTCACCGAGCTGCGCTTCAACGGCCTCGTGCGGCCGTGGGGGGCAATCCTCGACGGCATGGAAGTCCGCGTGAAAAGCGATGCCGGCACGTCCAACGCGCGCCTGCTGCGCTACACCTCCCTCCCGCCGGTGCTTGAAGCCGAGCCCAACAATGAAATCGCCAAGGCCCAGAAAATTACTGTGCCCTGCGTGGTCTCGGGCCAGCTCCTGCGCGAAGACAGTGACTTCTTTTCGTTCACGGCGAAAAAAGACGAGAAGTTCGTCATCAACATGATCTCCAACCGCCTTGGCGCGCCGGCTGATCCCGAGCTCGAGATGCTTAAAGCCGATGGCAGTGTCGTCAATGACGCCAAAGACATCGGGGAGAACATCGGACAGCTGCGCTTCACCAGCAACGGCCGTGACTGCTACCACAATTTCACTGCGCCGGCTGACGGCGAATACACCATCCGCCTGGAACATCTCTTCCGCCAGGCGCAGGGCGGTCCGCATTACGTTTATCAGCTTGAAGTACGCAAGGAGCTGGAGCCCGATTTCCGCCTGGTCTGCTCGCCGCCGGACGAGATCAAGGTCGATTCGCACGTCGTCTGCCAGGGCGGCCGTGAGCGCCTCGACATCCTGGTTTTCCGCATGTTCGGCCACAACGAACCGATCACCGTCGAGGCGAAGAATCTTCCGCCGGGCGTTACCGCTGATCCGATTGTCATCGGCAAGGATGTAAAATGGGGCACGCTGGTCGTCACTGCCGCGCCCGATGCCGCGCCCGTGCACGCCGAATTCCAGGTTATCGGCACGAGCGAGATCAACGGCCGCAAGCTGGTGCGCAAAGCGCGCGGCGGCACGATGGTCTGGGACACCGTTAACACGCCGGCGCTCGCGCGCGTGGCGCGCAGCACGATGCTGGCCATTCGCGAAACTGCGCCGTTCCTGCTCACGGCCTCGCCCGCTGAAATCACCGTGACGAAGGGGCAGAGCTTCGATTTAACGATGAGCCTCAAGCGCAGCCCGGACATGCCCAACGCGGTGCAGCTCAATGGCGCCGGCTACCAGCTTCCGCCCAACATGAGCATCCCCGTCAAGTCGATTGATCCGGGCCAGACCGAGACGAAGCTGACGATCAACACCGACAAAATGCCCGAGGGCACATTCAGCTTCCTGGTGAACGGCGACGGCCAGGTTCCGGTGGGCAAAGACAAGAAAAACAAGCGCTGCGTTTATCCGAGTAACACCGTGAAAGTCACCGTCCAGCCCAAGCCCGCCGAGCCCAAGAAGTAGTCTCATTGCGAATTGCGGATTGCGAATTGCGGATTGTGATTGTAGCGGGGTGGCCCAGACGACCTCGTCGTCTGGGCGCGTCAGCGCAAGAGGTTACTCCCTTCGCGTGGCCCTCGCGTGAACCGTGCGGCAACACGCTTGATGTAACCTCCTGCGCTTCGCGCCCAGACGGCTGCGGCCGTCTGGGCCACCCGGCCGAATGCGTCACACTTCATCTCACAAAATCACGAAAGAAAAAATGTTGTCTCATCTGATCTCAAGCCCGCTCAGAACATCGCGGCAAATCACGAAATCTCACACGCTTTGAGGCCTGAAATCGCGTAAGTCCAATAATTCCGTGTGACAAATTGTTCAGCTTCACGACTCAACACGACTGTACACAACTCAACGCTACTAGACTTTCA
>DASPJR010000128.1:0-24392 GCA_035628505.1 Planctomycetota bacterium
CTCGGCCGCGCTCAGTCTCAGCGCCACGACGACGTTGAAGGCTCTCGCCGTAAAGAGCGGCATGGCCGACAGTACTGTCGCATCGGCGACCTTCACAAAGAACGCCGCTCTGGCCGCTCCGACATTCACGCCAAACGGCGGAACGTTCGACAACGCGGTGAGTGTCACGCTCGCCGCCGCGACCGGCGCCACCATCTACTACACGACGGACGGCAGTACGCCCTCGCGCTCGTCTAGTGTCTACTCGGCCGCGATTAATCTGAGCGCGACCACCACGATCAAAGCCTTCGCGGTGAAGGCTGGCAACTCAGACAGCCCTGTTGCGACGGCGACGTTCACAAGGAACGCCGCGCTTGCGGCACCGACGATCACGCCCAACGGTGGCAGCTTTGTTTCCTCGGTGTCGGTTACTATCAGTGCCGCAACCGGGGCGACGATCTACTACACGACCGATGGCAGCACGCCCACGCGTTCCTCGAGCGTCTACTCCGCGCCGCTGACGATCACCAGCGCGACGACGGTGAAGGCCTTCGCCGTGAAGGCTGGAAATTCGGACAGTCCAATCGCGAGCGCGACATTCACGCCGGCCTCCGCAGTGATTGCGCCGGTCTTTACACCCACGGGTGGCGGCTTTGACAACACCGTAAGCGTTGCGATCAGCAGTGCCACGGCCGGCGCCACCATCTACTACACGACCGACGGCAGCACACCGACGACCGCGTCGGCTGTGTACACCAACCCGCTGGTTCTCAGCGTCACAACGACGGTGAAAGCAATGGCCACCAAGAGCGGTATGAATGACAGCACCGTCTCTTCGGCCACGTTCACCCGCAACGCCGCAGCGGCAACGCCGGTCTTCTCTCCAAATGGCGGCACGTTCAACGGCTCGGTTACCGTCTCCATCACAACGGCTACCGCCGGTGCCACGATTTACTACACGACCGACGGCAGCATGCCTTCCCGTTCGTCCAGCGTCTACTCAGCGGCGCTCGCACTTTCCGCAACCACGACGATCAAGGCCTTCGCCGTTAAGACCGGGAACTCGGACAGCGCGATCGCCAGCGCGGTGTTCACGAAAAACACGGTGCCTGTAGCTTCGTCCTCCTCTGTGAGCACCTTCAAGAACACGGCGGTGAGCGGGACGCTGCAGGCGTCAGATGCCGACAACGACGCGCTCACGTTCACTCTCGTCGCCAACGGAACACTCGGGTCGGCAACGATCACCAACGCGGCCACGGGCGCATTCACCTACACGCCAGGAGGCAACAACAAGGGAACGGACACGTTCTCCTTTAAGGTCAGCGACGGCAAAGCGACATCGAATACCGCAACGGTGACCGTCACGATTCTCAATCGCAAACCTACCGCCAGCAGCTCGACGCTCAGTGCGCCGGCGACGTCGCCGACGAGCGGCAAGCTCAGCGCCAGTGACGCGGATGGCGACGCGGTGACCTACGGCGTCGCGGCCAGCCCGGCCAAAGGCACGCTGGCTGTGACACCGGGCGGCGAATTCACCTATACACCCGCGGCCGGCGCGAGCGGCGACGACACCTTCAGCTTCGTCGCCAACGATGGCACCGAAGATTCCACGCCGGCGACGATCGCCATCAACATCCTGGCCGCGCCAAGTTTCTCGAGCGCGCCATCGGCGGCGCCGAATCCGGCACAGGTCAACCAGGCCGTTCAGTTCTCGGCGGCCGCGAGCGGCTCGAGCGCACTGAGCTACAGCTGGGACTTCGGCGATGGCAGTTCGGGCACGGGCGCATCAGTCCTTCACACGTATTCGGCCACCGGAACGTACTCGGCGGTGCTGACGGTGACCGATGCCAACGCCCAGAGCGCTGCGAGCACACTGCAGATTTCAGTCGTCGCTCCCCATAACAAACCGGTTATCACCGTGCCGCCATCGACGAATGTCACCACGGCGCAGCCGGGCCAGAACGTCGTCTTCACCGTTGGGATGGGCAACGGCGAGCCGCTCACGTATCTCTGGGACTTCGGCGATGGCACGACTGCCTCCTCGACCGACGGAACCATCTCGCACGCGTTCACAGCACCGGGCAACTACGTGGTGACGATCACCGCTACCAACGCCGCCGGCGAGAGCACCACGACGACCCTGCCGTTCACAGTCGGCTCGGCGGCGAGCACCGATATCTGCGATGGCCTGCCCGTCAGCGCGCTCGCCGTTCAGAAGCTCGGCATCAAGCTCGCGTTCCCGAGTTCTTCTTCACGCGACGCGCTGCTGCTCTCGGCCACGCTTCAGCTCGGCGACGACTTCGCGCCTGAAGGGCAGATCCTGCAGTGGAACATCGCGGGCGTCAGCGGCAGCGTGACGCTGGGTGCGAAAGCCACTGCCGTCTCTGGCGGCGCAAAGGTCAGCCTGCGCTACAAAAAGCCTGCGGCAGGCGAAGCCTTCACCGCGCGGCCGGCGAAGCTTTCGATCGCGTTGAAAAACCAGTCGCTCACCGCGCTCTCGCTGAGCGGCGTTGCGGCGCTCGACCAAACGACCGCCAGCAGCGGCGTCCCGGCGCAGGCGCAGGCGTGCGTGGCCCTTAAAGGTGTGCTCGCCTTCCGCAGCGACGTCCTCCCGATGCTGTACAAGGCGCAGCAGGGCAAGGGCGGCAGCGCCCGGCTGAATGCCCGCTAATAAAGGACAGCGCCTGTAAAGAGGCGCTTGCATCTCCTGATCAGACTGCTATACAGTTTTATAGCAGTTTAACTGGCGGGAGATGCGATGAAGAAATCTGCAGCGGCCGGCAGCCTCGAGCGCTCCAGCCCCGTTCCGCTCTACCACCAGATTGCCCTTCACATCCGCGAAGACCTGCTGCAGAACAATTTCGAGCCGGGCATGCAGTACTATTCCGACCGCGAAGTCGTCCGGCGCTACGGCGTAAGCCTGCTCACGGCCCGCCAGGCCGTCGCGCAGCTGGTGAATGAAAAACTGCTCGAGCGCCGGCGTGGCAGCGGAACGTATGTCTCCAAAAAACTGGCGACGCTGCGCGAAAACACGCCGCGGCTGATGCCGGCACTGCTGTTCGTCGGCTGGTCACCCGCGGAACTCGGCACGTACGAGGCGATGTACTTCCGCGACGTCTATGAAGGCATCCGCCGTGAAGCGACCGAGCGCGGGCATCATGTGCTCTTTGATGACACGCGCCTGACTGAAGCGGACGCGATTACGGCCGACATGAAGTCGCGCAACATTGCCGGTGTCGTCGCGCTGATCGGCAGTTCGTCGGCGCAGCGTGTGATGCAGCTGCGCAAAGCCGGGCTGCGCGCGGTCGCGATCAACTTTGAGATACCGCAGGTACCCTCCCTTCTGCCGGACGATTACGGCGGCGCGCGCATGGCTGTGAAGCACCTGATCGAGCTCGGCCACCGGCGGCTGGCGCATCTCAACAGCGGTGAAAGCACGCCGCATTGGGTCGACGTTCAGCGCGGCTTCAGCGACGAATGCGCCGCGCATGGCATAAAGCCCATCATCCTTTCAAGCGAGCTCAAACGCGGCAGCATTGATGCGGGCTTCGCGCTTGCGCAGCAGCTCTGTTCCTCGCGCGAGAGGCCCACGGCCGTTTTCGCCGGAAACGACCTGATGGCCATCGGCGCGATGAAAGCCTTCGCCGCCGCGAGCATCCGCGTGCCGCAGGACATCAGCGTGATTGGCTTCGACAACATCGAAGCGGCTGAGATCTGCACGCCCGGACTGACGACCATCGGCGTGGACCGTCAGGCCGTCGGCCGCACGGCGGTGAAAACGGTGCTCGATCCGGATCCGCCGTTGATTCAGCGCCTGGGCACGGTGCTCGTCGAACGCCAATCCACGCAGCGCCTTTAAGCCGCAGAGGACTTGCCGCGCAGCACCTCTTTCACCGCGTCGTCGATGAGTTTCTCGCCTTCTGCGGGCGTCATCACAGGTGGCTTCGGCTGCCCCTTGTTTGCGGCCGGCTTCGTCTCGCTCGTGCGCGCGGGTTCGGCGATGCCTTTCAGAAACTTTTGCACCATGTCGGTGAGGATCAAATCTTCCAGCTCATCGATCGACATGCCTTGCGCGAGAAGACAAGCCTTCTGCAGCCGCGAGGGATTCGGGAAACCGAGCTCCAGCGCAAAGCGCCCACGCGCCGAGCCGCTGCGGGCTGTGCGGACGATTCTCAAGCAGTATCGAACCCATTTGAGAATGTAAGCGGGGTCCTGCGCGCGCGAGCGTTCTGCTTTGCGCTCAATCAAACTGCGCAGCGGCTGGAGTTCCTTTTCGAGGCGCGCATGCATCAGCGCCGGAAGCGTCTCGGCCTTGATGCGGTCGGTGATCTCGTGCGCACGCAGCCCGGTGAGCTCGCGCGAGAACGACGAGAGTTTCGTGCGCGAGAGACCCAGAATGCGGCAGACGCGTTCGAGCGGCTCCCAGTAAACAGTGCGCTCACCCTTTGGCGCTTTTTCGCCGCGCGTGATCTCCTGCCGCGCAAGGCGCTGCACTTCCTTGAGCAGCGCGCGAACGCCTGCGTCGCGTTCGTCGTCAGTCATGCTCGCTTCCCGCTCGGGAGTGATGCCGGAAATCTGCTGCCAGCGCGGCAGCGTGTCAGTCGCACAGGTGCCATCCTTGTTCTCTGTTTTCATGCGTCGATCCTTTTTCATAAAGGCGTGCGCGCGCGTCGGTGCGGCGCAGCAGCCGGACGTGTGTGAGCCACGCGCTGAAACACTTCAGCGCAGGCGAAAGCAGCTCAGAGATGAAAGAAAACGTCAGCGCGGAGCGCCGCTAGAGATCAGGCGAGAACGTGCGGATGATGGAATCATACCAGAGCTCAATAAACACTGCCGAGGCCGTCAAGTCAAGAGTGCAGCAGTGATTTTTTTCACCACGGAGAACACAGAGATCACAGAGGTTTTTTCCTCTGTGTACTCTGTGATCTCTGTGGTGAGATGTCCGTTCAGACTTCGCTCATCACGCCGGTGCTGCTGCCGAACTTTTCGCTTTCGATGCCCATCTGCTGCAGCATCCGCACGAACAGATTCGAGAGCGGCGCGTTCTTCTTGCGATCGAAGCCGACGTGTCCCTGGTGCTTGTAGCCGCCGCCGGCGAGGATGACCGGCAGATTGTCCGACGAGTGTGCCGAAGCGTCGCCGAGGTTGCTTGAGAAGAGCACCTGCGTGTTGTCGAGAAGCGTGCGGTCCTCTTCTTTTGCGGACGAAAGCTTTTCAAGGAACGCGTTGAAGTTGCGGTACTCCTTTTCTTCGTAGAGCGCCAGCTGCTCGATCTTGCCCGGCTCCTTGCCGTGATGAGAAGCGTCGTGATGGCCGATGAGCAGGTCCGGCTGGTTCTGCTGGCTGTGTTCGCCCAGGCCGATGACGATGACGCGAGTGGAGTCTGTCTGCAGCGCGAGATGAATGAGGTTGTACCACTGCATCTGCGCGGCGACCCAGTGATCGGCGTGCTGAAATTCGCTGAGCTTCGCGTCGACTTTCGGCTTGGGCCGGTTGCACCACGCCTGGTCCTGCTGCAGAAATCCTTCGGCTTCGCGGATGGACGTGGTGAGCACATCCATGCGCTCGCGATCGGCCGCGCCGAGGTCGCGCTGCAGAGACTTCAACTGATCACGCACGCCATCCAGGATGCTCTTGCCCGTTTCGAGGCGCTTGACTTCCCGCGCGATTTCGTCAGGCGTGCCGTCGATGAACAGGCGCCTGAACACGTTGCTGCGTTCGCGCTCAAAAGGAATCGGCACGCCTTTTTCATTCCACGAAAGCGACGCGCAATTAGCCCAGTTGAGTGTCAGGTGCGGCACGCGCGTCTGCGTTCCGACTTTGGAGGCGACGACCTGGTCCAGCGAAATCGAATTGTGTATGTCGTCGGCACGCTTGACGCCGTCAGGATGCACGCCGGTGAACACGGCCGGTTCGGTATGATGCGAATTGGGATAGCCGAGATGTCCGACGCCTGAAAAGAGCGTGAACTTTCCACGGTTGGGCTCGAGCAGTTTCAGATAACGCGTCGCTTCGTAGCCGGGCCCGGTTTTTTCGGGAAACAGAAACGGATGGTACGTGCCCAGCGGCCGGTGGATCAGCACCATGCGTTTGGGCTGCAGCGCCGCGGCATGCGCGCGCGAGCGCGGCGAGAGCCCGCTCGGCAGCATGGCATCCAGCAGCGGCAGCGCGAGCGCGACAGCGCCCGAACGCAGAAACGTGCGGCGCGACAGAGCGGGTTCTTTAGAAACGTACATGCTGAACTCCCCTCGGCTTTTTCCAGAACCGCAGATGAATGATGACGGTCAATTCATCTGTGATTCAGCAGCCTCTTCTATTTGTGCAAGAACACGCGGCTTTGCACGATTGCGTGGATGATCGCGCGCAGGCCATAATTTTTCCCACGAACGTCTTTCACGATGTGCTCGAGAACTTCGCGGTCGGCGAACTGAATCTCGGCGCCTGTCGCGTAAACCATGAGTTTCTCGACCATGTTGTGCGCGAGCTGGTCTGGGTTTTTCAGAATCAGCTTCTTGTACTCATCGATGTTCTGGAACTTCTCACCCGTATCCGTCTCGTACGCGGGCTCAACGGGTTTGGCCAGGTACATCTTTTTTTCGGGATAGTTGGGATGCTCGGTGTACTTGACCCCGTCTCCGCCCTTCTTGACGCGGTAAAACTCGCGCCAGCCGCCGACGACGTCGAAACTCTCCAGCGCAAAACCGGGCGGATCGATCTGGAGGTGGCACGACGCACAGACTGCCACATTCTTGTGCTTCTCGAGCTGCTCGCGAATCGTCACCGCTCCGCGAATGTCCGGCTCGATGGCCGGTACGTCCGGCGGTGGTGGAGACGGCGGCTTGCCAATGATGCGTTCAAGCACCCACGCGCCCCGCTTGACCGGCGAAGTATACGTCGCGTTCGTGGTCAGCTTCAGCACGCTGGCGTGCGTAATCACGCCGCCGCGATGCGAATTCGGCGGCAGTGTGACTTTGCGCAGCTCCAGCCCTTCGCAGCCAGGGATGCCATAGTGCTTGCCTAGGCGCGAATTGAGGAACGTCCATTCCGAGTGGAAGAAGTTCGTGACCGGCAGATCCTTGCGCAGCACTTCTTCGAAGAAACGCGTGGTTTCGAGCGGCATCGACCAGGCCAGCGTGTCGTCGTATTCGAAGTACGCGTCGTCGGGTTTCATCGCGTGGAACTTGCGCAGGTCCAGCCACTGGCCGGTGAAATTTTCGGTTAAACGCGCGGACTTGGGATCGTTGAGCATGCGTTCGGTGTGTGCGCGCAGAACGTCAGGCTTGCTGAGCTCGCCCTTTGCCGCGGCCTCGAACAGCGCCTCGTCCGGCAGGGAACTCCACAGGAACTGCGAGAGCCGCGACGCGATGGCGTAATCGTCCAGCTTGCCCGGCTTCTCCGTTAAGAGGAGGAAATACGGCGAGCAGAGCGCGGCTTTGTAGCCCGCGCGCATGGCCTCCTCAAAGCGCTCTCCCTTCGCAAGCTGTGCGTGAACAAACTGAAGGAAATAACTCGCGACCGCGTCGGGAACAGGCCGACGGAACGCGCGCGGCAGGAACGCCCGCATCAGCCGTTCGGCGTCGCCTTTCGGGTCCTTAGTGATGGGCACCAGCGGATGTTTGCTGAACTCGCCGGGGTGCCACTTGGTCCAGTTCGGATCGACTGGCTTTCCGGCCAGCACGTCGTCGGCATAGCGCCGCGTCATTTTCGGCAGATCGCCAAAGAGCCGCTTGTACCCGGCCTCAGGGTTGAGCGGTCCTTCGAGCTCGACCCACTCGATGGCCAGGCCGATTCCCTTGTAATTCTCATCGAGCTTGGTGTCTTTCATGCTCTTCTTGAAAGCGTCCATGCTGGGCAGGCCGAGGCCTTCAAAATAAATCTGCTCGCCCTGCGGCAGAGTCGTTTCAATTTCAATCAGCGTCGCTTTGTCGGGAGCAGCGTCGCGGTAGTCGATGATGTGCTGCAGCTTTTCGTGCGCGAAGCGGTCGCAGGAAATCTTGCCGATCAGCACGGGAATGATTTTGCCATTCGAATTCACGGCTCGCACCGATGCTCGAATAATGTAGCGCCCGCTCTCGGACGCGGGCGCCGTAAGCACCGTTCCGTGCTTGTAGGGCACCGCGCACAGAATCGCCGTTTCGCCTTCGTATCGCACATACGGATCGATGCCGGTGCGATGCACCGGCTGGCGGCTCTCGATGTACTTCTTTGCAGTGGTACGGATTTTTTTCGTCTCGACAGGCCGCGGGCAGAGCGCCGCGTCGAGCGCGCGATCGGCGGCATTCTGGTAGCGGACCAGGTGCGTTGCGGAGGTTTCCAGCCCGGCGCTGACCGTATCGAAGCCGCCGACGGGATTGTCTTCCGGCAGCAGGCCCGCGAGCGGAACTTCGATACCGAGCAGATCATGCAGCGTATGCTCGTACTCGATGCGGTTGAGCCGCCGGATGACAACGCGGCCTTCGGCTTTCTGCTTCGCCAGCGACGCCGCATAGAGTTCTTTGTGCAGCCATTGCGTGAGCTGCTTGCGCTCGGCTTCCGACGGCTGCTTCTTTTCTTTCGGCGGCATCTCGCCGGAAATCAGCTTGTCGTACGTGCGGACCCAGCGGCGATCGGTGAAGTCGAGCGGAAGCGATTCAAACGAGAGCTTCGCCTTGGCGCGCTCGTCGTCATGACAGTTGATGCAGTAATTCTGCAGAAATTTCTGCGAGGCGTCCGGCAGTGACTTCGATCCAGCGGCAAGCGCACACGGCAGCAGCGCTATCATAAGGAGTAGATTCAAAGATGCCGAACGGCCGCGCATGCTCAAGTTGTTCGTCCCTCCTTTACAGGAGTAACTACACTTTTTTCCAACAATCGTTGAGCTCATTTCGCCTCATGTTTTTTGTGATCAAAATCATCGGGCGGAAACCACGCCGTGCGGAAGCCGACGTGGAAATACGTCTCGTGCGGCTCAAAGCCCATGCGCTTGGCGGTGCGGTAGGAATGCAGCGGATGGTAGAACGAGCCGCCACGCAGAGCGACATAGGTGTGCGCGCTTCCCGGTTTGGGCGCGGGCTCGGGGCTGTTCGGATATGGCTCCTTCCATTCGCTCGTCCATTCGTACACGTTGCCGGCCATGTCCATGCAGCCGTAGGGACTGGCGCCTTTCGGGTACGAACCGACCGGCTCCGGACCCCGTAGCGAATCTTTCAGCGTGATCACACCGTACTCGCGCGAAGGCTTTTCGTTGCCCCAGGGATACCACCGGCCGTCGGTGCCGCGCGCCGCCTTTTCCCACATCGCCTCCGTCGGCAATTGCTTGTGCGACCAGTTGGCGTATTCCTGCGCCGCTTTCCACGTGACACTGGCGATCGGCAGCTTCGCTTCAGCAGGTTTCAGATCGGGCCCGGTCCACGTCGGAACAATTTTATCGGCCTTCCACTGGGTAGCGTCGACAAACTGCTTCCAGCGCTCGAACGTGACTTCGTACATGTCGATGTAAAATCCCTGCACATAAACGACCCGCTCCGGAAAACTTTCCTCGCCGGCCATGATGCGGAAATCTTTGAGGCCGAGCTGCTCGGCCTGCTTCTGTGCCGTGTCGGCATTCAGGCCCATGCGGAAATAGCCTTCGGGCACCCAGACCATCTCGGCGCCGTCGACCGGATGACGGATGGTGAATCCGGCGGGAATCTCCGCGTGCGGCGAGCGGTACGCCAGCGGCGCAACGCCTTCACCGGCGCGCGCGAAGGAGCACATCAGCAGCAGAGCGAAAGCGAAGCGATCGAGCATGCGTCTCCTTCTTGTAGCGCAGGCTTCCAGCCTGCGAGAATCTGTTCTCTTCTTTTCTCGCAGGCAAGGATGCCTACGAACGCGGGTTAGTACGTCAGCACGATCACATCCGCCGACTGCAGCGATGGCAGCTTGAAGATCACCTCGCTGCCGTTCTGTTTGAACGAGAATCCTTTCGCGTGGAAGCACGACCACACCTTGCTGACTTTTTTCTCGACGCCGCTCAAACGAATCTCAAGATTCTTCAGCTTGCCGTCGTGCTGCTCCGCCAGGTGCGAAATGGGCAGCAGCGTTGAGGCCGCGCAGTCCAGGCGCGATGCGACGACGCTCCGGTGGGCGATGGAGATGTCGGGCAGAATTTTGTTCTCGGCAAGCGGACGGAGGATCATCTCGCGGGCCGTTTCGTTGTAATTGACGGGCTCGAAGTGGCTGAACGTCTTCTCGCCGCCTCCCTTGCCTACCGGAAGCACCGGCATGGCCTGCCTGACGAAGGCCTGGCCCGGCAGCGTCCCCGTGTAGTAGGCCTTGCCTTTGCCGGGACTTGTTTTGATCCACGCCGCAGAATTGTCTGATTTGTAACGCCCGAGCACCTCCGCGCTCGCTTGCGGCTCGAAGACTTCGCGGCTGCAGAGAACATCCAGCACCGACGAGCCGATCACCAGCTGATCCTTTGGTTTCTCAAAGAGGAGCTCAATCTTGGCGCGTAGCGCGCCCTTGTAGCGGTCGTAACTTTTCTGCGGTCCGCGCGCGAAGATGTCGTCGAGCACAGTCAGGCTCTCGTCGAATTCGTTTTTGCGCGCCGCGCCCGCAGTGGCCATCACCACGCCGCCGGACTGCACCCACTCTTTAATCCCAGCCGCTGCTTTGCGTTCGAGATTCTGTCCGCAGATGTAGAGCGCCTTGTATTTTTTCAGCAGTCCGTCGGCGACGTCCTCTTCTGTCAGCATGTCCACGCGATAGCCTGCCAGGCGCAGCGCGTACCAGATATTCTTGCGCTCTTCCTGCGACACGTTGGTCGCGACTGAGCCGGGATTGATATCGTTCTGCGATTTGCCTTCAAGCTCCCACACGTCGCTGGCTTCGCTCAGCAGCATCGCAACTGGCGCCGCGGCCGGGCGCGCGGCGAGCAGATCGTCTTCGATCAGACCCGCCATTCCCGAGACGTTGCGGATCGTGCGCCAGATCGGAAGGCCGCCGCGGTAGGTGACATAATTTTCGGTCGAGAAGGCGTCCGGCGAAATATTGAACCAGTCGAGGTCCTTTACGTTTTGCCCCCACAGCATCACCGCGTTCTGAATGAGATGCTCGGGCGTGTTCCCCGGATAATGCGGCATGCAGTAGAACATCATGCGCGTGTCGTGGTAGCTCGCGCCCTTGCGCAGGTACGCGGCCTCAAAATCGACGACCAGGCGCGAAGCTTCCGGCTGGCAGTAGGTATAGTCTTCACTCCACGCCAGCGACATGGCCTTGTGCTTGAAGGATTCGATGAACGCAGCCTGGTGCATCCAGTAGAAGGGATGCATGCCGCCGAGGTTCGCCGTCGATTCCACGCTGTTTCCGAGTCCCGCTTTAAGCTCCTTTGTCTTTTCAGCGAACGCTTTGATACCCTGATCGCTGCGGAAGCGCAGGCTGTACCAGTAGAGGCGCTTGAGCTGCAGCGCGGACTGTTCGGTCTTAGGCGTTTCCTTCGGAATGACGCCGATCTGCACCGCGACGTCCGCCGAAAGCGCGTTGAGCGGCTTGACCTGTTCCCAGTTCGCGAGTCCCAGGCTCTCGGGCGTTTCCTTGTGTGCTTTGATGTAATCTCTGAAGCCGGCGATCTTCGCTGGATCGTTCACATCCACGGCGGGCAAGCCGATCTCATCTCCGTACGAGAGACAGTAGAAGTGGTCTTCGATGCCGGCCTTCTTGACTTTCTCGATCACCTCGGCCGGTTTCTGGCTGTGATGGTAATGGACCGAGCGCGGGATCAGCCCGCCTTTGGGCTCCCACCATTTCAGCACCTCGTCGATCTTCTGCTTATCATGGGTTCCGCCCAGCGTGTTCAGGCCCAGCGCGTAGCGGAATTCTTCTTCGGTCTCGATTCCCGCGCCCGCGCCGTCGTGACCGGTGCTGGCAAATAACATGATCTTCTTCGGCAGCGGGCCCAGGCGCGGCTTGGAATTCAGCTCCCTGGCGACCTCGCGGTAAATATCCGGAATCTTGCGCGTGAATTCGACGCCTTCCTTGCGGTGCAGGTCGGGCTGGACGAGAAACGAGAGCGTCGCTTCGCCTTTGCCGAGTTCGAACGATTTCACGATCGCCTTTTCGTTCGGCTGCAGAGCGATATCAACGGCAAACGGAACGCTCGCAGTCTTCTCGCCCTTCTCGCCCTTTTTTTTCTTCGGCGTGCCTTCAGGAACGGCATTGACGAGAAACGGGGAGGTGCTCTCGGTGTTCATCGTGGGCCCGAGATCGTACCAGACGCTCGCCTGTCCCGGCGCGATGGCTTCAGGCCAGTCGCCAGTGTTCTTGGCCGGCGCGGGAAGCTGTTTGCCGCTAGCATCATAGAAAGAAACTTTGTCGCGGTACTGCGCCGAATAGAAATCGTTGTAGCGGTGCCCCCAGTGATTCCAGCTGATGCGGATGGGCGTATCGGACTGGTTACGGAAGCGGAAGTAAACGTGATTGGCGCGGCGCAATTCATCCAGCAGCGGATAACGCGGAAAGTGCGGCGCCGAGAGTTTCGATAGATCGCTGGTGATCAGGATGGCATCCACTGAACGCGCGCCCGCCGGCGCCGGATTGGGAGCTTTTTCAAGCGTCACGCGGTAGCGCCCTTTGGGCAGCGCAACCTCGTAGCCTTCCGCCGCGTCGTGATCGATGCCCCAGTTCCAGTACAGGCTCCCGGTCTTCAGATCATTGGTGAAGCAGTAATGCTTGGGCGCGTCGATCAGGCCGTACGTTTTCTTGAACAGCGGCTTGTCCGAAGAATCTTCGGGGGCGATGCGGATGCCGAAGGCGTAATTGAAGTTTGGCGGACACTCGTATTTCACCCAGACTTTGTACGTGCCGTCGGCGGGCACCTCTATGATAGAGTGCGCTTCAGCATTGCCGTCGCGCTCGTCTGTCATCGCCATGCGCAGGCGGCTGGCCCAGACGCCGCCGAAAATCATGTTCTGGTAGAGATCCTCACCCCAGCGCCCGACTTGCCAGCCTGAACCGGGGCCAAACTTGTCCTGTGCGACGCCTTTCATGTCTTCGCATTCAATCACGATTCGCGTGGGCTCCGGTGCAGGCGGGGCCGCCTCGCCGGCAAGGCTCAGACCGGTATAGATAAGGAGAAGCAGGCAGGGCGTGAAGAACTTCTCTGCGGCGTGACGCATCTTAAATCTCCGGACTGGTGCAAAATGAGCCTGTCAGCAAGGTTCAATACAGTTCCGTGCCTGCGAGGACGCATTCACTTTTCCTGCGCTTCGATTTAGTTTCCTAACACATCGTCACGTTACATTTTTTGTGTACACGCACGCGCGGCAGCGAACCAAATCACGTGGCGGAGACAGTTTCCGCCTGCTGCTTTTGCGCGGGCTCGTAGTCTTCGATGAGCACGCTTCCACGCGCGATCAGATGCCGCAGACGCCAGCTGCCCGGCTCAATGACGGCAATGTCCGCGTCGCATCCGGGAACCAGGCGACCCTTGCCGCGCAGTTTCAGCACGCGCGCCACGTTGCTGGTAACAAGCGAGAGAAGCTGCGGCAGCGGAAAGAGATTCTGCGCATAGCATGCGCCGATCTGCTCAAACCGTGTCATGGGCGGCGAGCTGTCAGCGTCGGAAGACACTGTCAGACGCGAAGGATCGCCCGCGAGCTCGCGGAACATCTTCAGGCAACGCGGCAGGTCTTCATCGACCGTATCAATGTCGATCATCGCGCCGCGCCGGGAGAGCTCGACGGCTTCGGCCATCAGATCGCGCGAGCGCTGAATATGAGTGGGGTAAAGACACTGCGGCTCGATGGCATGCTCTTCCACAATCTTGCGCAGAACGCTCAGGCGCTGCGCTTTGCTTCCCGTGTGAAAATGCGTGATGCCGGCTTTTCCGCTGAGCAGCCCCGCGACGGCGGTGTCGCGCACCAGCCGCGCGAGTTCGGGTGCATTGGGATCGGTCGAACGCTCATCGGCGATCGCGATCTCCCCGGCCCCGATGCACTCCTCGATGAACATGATATCGTTGCGCAGCGTACCGGTAATTGTCGACGGAGGCACGTTGTAACCTCCGGTGTAGATGAACGCGCTCAGCCCGTGTTCTTTCATCGCCTTGGCACGGCCGAGCAGCGCGGGAAGATTCTTCATTGTTGTGTCCACGCCCAGCACGCCGACTACACTGGTGATTGCGGCGGCCTCGATTGTCTCCGGCGGCACGTCGGGAGTCTGCTTGCTGAACCCGCCCTCACCACTGCCGCCGATGAGATGAACGTGCGGGTCGATGAAACCCGGACAGACGATGCAGCCGGAAGCATCCAGCACCCGGAAGGTGATTTCGGAATCGGGCGGAAACTCCGGCATTTTTCCGCCAATGCTGATTATCTGCCCGGCGGCGGTGAAAACCGGCTTTCGTCCGAGGTGTTCGGGGGCATATATCTCACCGTTTTCGAGCAGCAGAAACATGGTCACTCTCCAACTTTTTGGCGTCCGTCCGGCTGAAAGTTTTCGTGGGCGGGGCGCCCACGCCACGAACATCAAGCGTTGCAAATTCCGACCCGGTGCGCTGAAGAGATTATTTTTCCACCGTTTTATGCTCTTTTTGCGTTAACTAGCAGCCGTTCGACGCGAATAATAGATTGGGGGAAGGTATGAAGGGACAACGGGTGCTGAGCGATGAGGAAATTGAGCAGGCGCTGGCGCGCGCGCAGGCCGGCGATTCCGAAGCCTACGGCCTGGTCGTCTACGCCTGCCAGGCGCGTCTGCGCGCGTTCGTCGCACGGTACGTCCTGCGCGAAGCGTGGGTCGATGACATCGTCCAGCAGGCTTTTGTCACTGCATATCAGAATCTCCATAAGTTCGAGCTGAACACTGATTTTCCCGCGTGGCTGCGCACGATTGCGTTCAACCATCTGCGCCGCGAGCTGGCCAAGGCCAGCCGCAGGCATGACCGCGAGCGTGATTACGTCGCCGAGCTGGCTGCGCGCGAACTCTCGCAGCGTCTGGATAAAGACAGCCCGCGCGACGACGCGATGCTCGACGCCTTGCGCGACTGCGTCAGCGGCCTGCCGCAGAGGACGCGCACGCTGCTTTCTCGCTATTACGAAGAAGGCCTGCCGCTGCAGGCCATCGCCGAGGAACTCGACCGCGCCGCAGACGGACTGAAAGTCACGCTCTTCCGCGTGCGCGCGCAACTTAAAGCATGCATCGAGCAGAAACTCGCGGCCGGGAGAGGCGATCCATGAGCCGCGACGAATTTGAACGCCTCTGCGAAGAATACCTGAAAAGCGTGCTCCCGCTGGAGCAACGCGAGCGGCTTGCCGCTTACCTGGAATCCGATCCGCAGGCGCTGCGCGAGTTCGTTGACCAGGTTCAGCTCCATCAGGGATTGAACGAGCTTCATGCCGCGCGCGATCCGCAGGAGCTCGCCACCTCCGTTCTGCGCGAGCTGCGCTATGCGCGCGAGGCCGAAGGTTTCTCACGCGCGGTGGTCGAACGTGTGAACAGCACGGATGCGCGCCGAGCGCGCTTCCGAGTGAAATTTATCGCCGCGGCTGCGGCAGCGTGTGTACTGCTCTCCCTGGTGCTCCTGCAGTACAGCAAAGCGCCCGTAAACCCGCCGGCGCAGATCGCCGCGATTATGCAGAGCGCCCCCGGCGCACGGCTGATTCGCGACGGCAACACCGTGGAGATCAGCGCGGAAACAGCGCTTCAAAATGGCGATCTGCTCGCAACCGCCGGGGACGCGGGCACATTGGTTGAGCTTGCTGACAAGACGCGAATCACGGTCGGCGCGCAAACCGAACTGAGTTTCACCGAATCCAGCGCGGGCGCGCAGTTATCAATCCCCGCCGGAAACATTGACCTGAAGGTCGCGCCTCAGGCAGCCGGGCGCAAGCTATCCGTCGTGACGCCGCAGGCCACGGCTGAAGTTCTGGGCACCGTTTTTTCCGTGAGCGTCGATGGCTCGTCAACCACGCTGAGCGTCAGTGAAGGCCGCGTGCGCTTCACGCGCTCCAGCGATGGTCGGCAGCTGGAAGTTTCTGCCGGGCAGTCGGCAGTTTCGGCGCCGGATGCGGCTTTCGGCATTCGCGAGAGCGCGACTGCCGTGGCGGAGGTGAAAGCCTCGGGCCGCCAGATGCTCTTCATAGTCGGCGACACGGCGCTGAACGCAGGCGACCGGGCCATCGCTGCACGCCTGAAAGGGCGCGGCGATGAGGTACTCACACTTGCGCTCAACGACGTAACGCCCGAACAGATTTCAAGCGCGCGAATGATCCTGGTTTCGTCGACAATCGTATTGGAGGGCGACGCGCTGGCGCAGGAATTCGGACGCAGGCTGAAAGAGTCGCGAGCGGCGGTCATCGTGTGGGAACCGCGGCTTTATCCCGAACTGGGCATCAGTGCGGGCGATAATCACGGACGCGACTGGGGCACGGTGCTGCGAACCAGAGAAATCCGCATCGCTCAACAGGGCCACCCCCTGGCGCTCAAACGCTCCGGAGCGATCGAAGTCACCACCGAACCGGCGCAGCTGAGCTGGGGACGCGCATCAGAGAAGGCCACGATGATCGCGACGGCGGAAAACGATCCATCGAAAGCAATGCTCTTTGTTTACGAACGCGGCGCGACGCTGGCGGATGGCACCGCCGCCCAAGGCGCGCGCGGCGGAATCTTCCTCTTCGATACCGCCGCAGGGAAGCTGAGCGCCACGGGCTGGTCGCTCTTTGATGCCCTTTGCGACTGGTCCTGGGACCGCGCGCCCAAGCAATAAATTTTCATTGCTGAATCTTAGTCGAGCAGCAGCACGTCGCCTTCCTGGAGCTCAGGAAGCACGATGACCGTGGACTCGCCGGCGATCACCTGGAGCGGCTTGCCGGAAGTCATCGACGTTGCAGCCGCCACGGGCGCCACACCGCGAAGAGTGATCTTGAGATTGTTGCACGGAATGACGACCTTGGCCGAAGAGATTTTTCCGTTCACGCTGCGCTTTGCACCCGTTTTGTACGCCCAGTTCATCAGCACCAGCGCACGCTTTCCCGCCGGCGTTTTCAGCAGCACGCCCTCCACGAGCGGCTCGGCCGCGTCGACGACGGGCTGAACTTTTTCAAGCGCCGCCACGCTGACGTAACGCCGCCGGCCGGCTTCGAAATCAGCACTCATGTCGAAATCTTCGCGGCGCACTTTCGCGCTGTACTCAAGTCCCGGATAGAAGCCGGCGACGAAAACTTTTCCTTTGCCCGCGCTGTTGCAGGTGAGCGCCGCCGAGCCGTCAGCGAATTTCGCCAGGACCTGCGCACCCGCAGCGGCTTTAAGCGGCTCGCGGCCGACGACGGGCATGAAGCGCGCGAAGTCGCCTTCGCCGACGATCTCCGCTCCCGCCGGAACGGGAGCAAGGATTTTCTTCGGGTCATCCCATGTCTCAAGCTTCGTCGCGCCGTACGCGGAAACGCTGTACCAGTGTTCGACCGGCGCGCGCGCAGCCAGGCCGAGCATCGGCTGCAGAAGATCGAGCGGCTGATTGGCTTCGTCGCGCTGCAGCCCGCCGCCGCTGGTGTATAGCGTGCCGCCGGCCTTTACCCACGCAGCAACTTTTTCAGCGGCTGCGCGCGTGAGATTTTCGCCGCTGATGTAGATCACCTTGTAGCGGCTCAGGTCTTCGGTCTCGAGCATCACTTCATCGATCGGGTCGACGGGTATGTGCGCGTGCTGCAGCGCCGAATAGATCCACTTCGCATTTTCATACGCGGCCGCCGTGGCGCGCGTCGCTTTCGACCAGAATTCGGACGAGCGCGGATTGACGACCGCAACTTCCGGCGCGCGCAGCCACGTGCTGCCAAAGAGCGCCTCTTCGCTTTTGCGCAGCAGCGACGCGGCGCGCGAAACGTCGAGCACGTTCGGGAGTGATTCGGAAAACGAGTCGCCTTTCACGTAATCCGGTCCGTACGTGTACCAGTAGAGCATCTGCGCGCCGCGCGCGACGGCGCTGAGCGTGCGCTGGATCGGAGCGCCACGGTGCGGCTTGACGTAGATGCCGAACTTGAGCTTCTGGTTTTCCGAGACGGTGCGGCCGACGTCGCAGAGATAGCTGTCCCACCCGGTGATGCGGATGTCGCGATTCGACGTTTCGTACACGAAGGCGTTGTCCGCATGGCGGTAGAAATCGAAGAAGTCCAGACTATGCCCGCCCATCAGAAACGTGTTTCCACGCAGCGCGAAAGAATAGATGAACGGCTGCGATGTTTTGCCGGACTTCACTTTCTCCTCGTTGAGCTGCGCAAGGCGCTGGCGCAGCGGCGTGAAGAGCTTTGCCGACGAATAGTTCAGAAAATGCGCCGTGTAATATGCCGCGAGCGATTCCGGGCCGGGCTTGAGCTCGGGCGCATTCTTCTCGAAAATGTTCACCGGCTTCACGCCGTTCCAGTCTGCGGCGCCAAACTCGGCAGGCGTGCGGCGCTGCTGCTTAAGGTATTCGCGAAAGGCGGAGACGCAGTGCGGGCAGGTGACCAGGTGCGCCTTGCCTTCGGGCGCGCCGTCGAACACAGCGCCGATCTCGTCCTCGGTGCGCCACCAGACTTCGCGCGTGCCGGCCTTGAGCGCCGTAGCCACGCCATTCTCGATCATCTCTTTCGTGCGTACTTCAACACCCGGTGCCCACGGGCACCCAGCTTCAGGGACGGGCTTCTCTTTGACGCGCACCGCCGGAACGGGGTAGCCGCCGAGCTGCAGATAAGCCACGTGTGCGAACGGGCTGGCCGTGTCGCCGGCGGCGATCGCGCTGCGGATGTACTCGGGGCAATTGGCCAGCCCGTTGATGCCCAGCGCCTGCAGCGTGCGCGTTTCGGCGTCCACGATCGCTTTGTTGGTGTAGCGGATGCCGTAGCCGATCCCGTTGCCGTAGCCGCCAAGGTCGGTGATTACGTTGTACTTTTTCAGAACTGCCGCTGAGCCGCCCGCGGCCGCCACATCCTTAGCGCGGCGTTCGGCATAAGCCAGCAGCCCACTGAGGTGCTCGAGAAACTCCGGGCTTTCCGGCGTTCGGCCGCCGCTTAAGAAGCTCGCGGGAATGATGATGCCCACCGTTCCGGCGCTTCCTTTTTCAGAGAATGTTTTGACGACTTTGTTCTTGTACGAAAATTCGAACTCCACTTCGACATCGCGCGACTGTCCCTCGATTTCGCCATTCTTGTTGCGCTTTCCTGATTTCCCGCACGTGACCGTCAGATAGAGCCGCGCGGGAAATTTGCCCTTCACGAAGGACGACACTTCAAGCGGCGGCGACCATTCTTCGAACTCGAGGTCCTCCGCGAAATGCCCGGTCACCGGCTTTCCGCCAAGCCCTTCCCCGCCCCAGCGCCAGGCGATGCCAGTCGGTTCCTTCGGCGTGATCGCCTTCACGCGCGCGCGAACGGTAAAGCCAGCTGGGATCGCAAAGGAATCGTCGCGAATGGCGACGTCGACCTGCGCCTTTGAATCCTCCTCGGCGCGAACGAGCGAGCAGAGCAGCAGCACTGCGATTAACACGCGAGTATTCACGGGGTCCCTCCCTATACGGCGAATCGGTACGGTCTGAAGTTCGCCGGCTGATTATTTGGCGAGTTCATGCGTCAGCCGCTGATTGGCTTTCACGTTCTGCAGCGTAATTGGCTCTTTTCCGTGGGGCGGAATGATCTGCAGATCGACGCTCGTCTCGGCGCCAAGGCCCAGATGCGCAATCGCCGGCTGGCCCGAGGTGTAGCCGTAGCCGATCGCGATCTCCTGACTGAAAAGAAGCGCTGATGCATCGCCGGCTTTGCCGGGCTTGTACGCGCGAATCTTGCAGCCGATGCCCTGCGCGTTGCAGCTGTTTTTGCCCTTCACCTGAACCTGCACCTGCAAAAAATTCCCGCCAGGCGTGTCGTTGCGCAGCAGAAGCGACGGGCGCTGAATCGACCATTCGCAGTAGAAAATGTCGAGCTTGCCGTCGTTGTTGAAATCGCCGACCGGCGCTGGCGCGGTGTATGTGATTTTCCCTTCAGCGTATACCTTTTCGAAGAACTTGCCCGAGCTGGTCAGCGCGCGGTCAGCGTCAGTTGGAAAATCGTTAACCGCGAAAGCGTCTTCGCGGAACTGCGGCAGGCCATTTTTAACACCGAGATTTTTGAAGATCACCGGATAGGCGCGGCCGCCGGCGAATTTGGCGATGCTGGTCACCAGATCGGGCAAGCCGTCGTTGTCCATGTCCTGAATTTCAACGTGCGGCGCTTTCAGCGAAAGAGGCACCAGGCCGGCGGCGTCGGTCACGTCTTCAAACTTGAGCACCCCGCTTTGCGTGCCGCGATTCAGGTACAAACGAATCGCGACGGGTTTGACCCATGGCTGCTTGAAGTGCTGGCCAACGAGGATATCTGGCCGGCCGTCGCCATTGACATCGCCAAAGCACACTCCGGCCGTCGTGTTTTCGCCGCGGCTTTGATTCAAATCCCAGTCGAACGTTTTACGCGAACCGTCCGGCTCGCTGAAATGGCCCTTGCCGTCGTTCACGAACAGCCGGTTGCCGCCTTCGCGCGAGGCCAGGAAAATGTCCGGCCAGCCATCCTCGTTTAGATCGCCGGCCGCAACGCCAAAAGCGGGAATGCCCGCAGGAATCCCCGCCTGCGCCGTGACGTCTTCGAACTGCAGGCCTCCTTTATTACGAAGCAGCCGGCTGCTGTGCCGCTTCGAATAAAACAGGTCCTCGCCGACGAGCAGATCCAGCAGGCCGTCGCCGTCAAAATCAAGCGCCGCGGCGCTGCGGCCCATGAAGTCAATTGGGCACGCGGCATTGTCTTTCGAGATATCGGTGAATTTCCCGCCGCCATCGTTGCGAAAGAGCGAATTAGGCGCGTACACATTGCCCTTCTTCTCGCCGGGCATGCTCGAAACGTAGAGCTCCAGATCGCCATCGTTGTCCAAATCGACGAACAGCGCGGCGCTCGCGCGTGTGGAAATCTGCAGCGCCTTCTGATTGTCGAGCTCAAACTTTTTTCCGCCGACGTTACGGAAAAACATATTGGCCTTGGAGCCCTCGTCGTGAAACGTCGCAACGTAGAGATCGATAAACCCATCCCCGTCCGCGTCGCCCCAGCCCGCTGCGTGCCCGCGAATGCCCGAGGCCGCTGGCAAGAGTCCGCTCTCCGCGGCGACATCGGTGAACGAGAAAGGGTAATCCGCCGCCTTAATTGATGCGGTGGAGATTAGCATTACTGCGAGGCCGATTGCGCGAATATGATTCTTCATCCTCGCCCCTCTTGGCGTTCTTGGCGCCTTGGCGTCCTTGGCGGATAAGCCGTTCACGGCTGGCGCTCAGACGCCGGAATATGAATCGCCGTCATCGCGCAGCAGTCCCAGCCTTTGACGCCTTTGCGCTTGCCGTTCCACGCGACATACAGCACTTCGCCCTTGGGGTCCAGCGCGCTGCTGAACGTGCCGATGGGCATGTATCCATATTTATCGAAGATAGCGGGATGCAGAAAGGCGATGACCTTGCGCGTCTTGGTCTTCAAATCGAACTGAACGATCGGCGTGCCGTCGTTCTCCGCGCCGCCGTGCGCGCCGGGCGTGTAGTAGAGATAACGTCCCGTCGGATCGATCTCGATGGTCGTCGTGTAGCCCTGCTTGCCGACCGCTCCCGGAGCCACTTGCGTGAGCTTGTCATTTTTCACGTCATAAGCCCAGATGTCGGCGCTGTTCTTTGTCGTTCCGTAGACGATGCCTGCGGCGGACTCAACGGTCGCCGAGCGAACCGATGGCGCGTTGCTTGTGGAAATCTCGTTTGTCGCGGGATCGTATTTCTTCCCGTCCCAGTACAGGCACCCGGTCGACCGCGAGAAAATGCAGGCGCGTTCAAAACCGCCCAGTTCTTTTTTCAGCAGCTTTCGATTGGCGACATCGTAAGCGATGAAAAAGATGCCTTTTTCCGGCGCGTCCGGACCCTCGGCGGTGCTGCCGTAAAAGATGAGGCGCTCGGGATCGAGAATGCCGGCCGGAATGGAATGCTTTTCAACAGGAAACGTCGCCACCACTTCGCTCTTTCCACTGCGCGGATCGGTGCGCAGGATCCAGTCTCCTTTATAACCCAGCTCGTCATTGGCCTTGCGCGGCGAGCCGCGATGCGTCGAATAGTAGAGCCAGCCATCTTTGCCAAGATCCAGGCGCGAGTGAATCTTGCCGGGTGCATATTTCATTTCCGGCGGAAGCGCGCCGGCGTCCTGAAGCGTCTTGCGCACATCACCAATGATGCGCATGGTTTTGGCCCTCGCATCGTATTCAAATACGCGCGCCGTGCCGCTGGGTCCATGATGGTCGCTCAGCGAGCAGTAGAACTTGTCGCCTACCGCAATGCCGTCGCCCCAGATCGACCAGGGATTCCCGGCGTAATCTTGCCCCGGCAGATAAAGGAAATCGACTGTCGGAGCAGTCTTGGCGATCTCGACTCCCGGCAGCAGATTCTCCGGGGCCTTGAGGAACTCAGGCATCTGCTCGGTTACGACGGTCTTGTTGTCCGGCAGTTTCGGCGGGTATTCGGCGGGCGGCTCTTTGCCTTCTTTGCCTCCGGCAAAGCAGAGGCTGCTGGAGAGGAGGAGGCCGGCGATCAGAGTCAATACGCGCATGGGAACATCTCCGAACCCAATTGTGGCGCGAACTTTAGTTCGCGGAAGCGTGCGAACTGAAGTTCGCACCACCGTTTTTTTAGCCGTGGCTTCCATCAAAGAGAGTTCACGAGTGCGTTGCCGGTTAACAAAATTTTTTATTTTCCGAGGTATGAGGTTTACCGCCAAGGACGCCAAGGCGCCAAGAACGCCAGGAATTAAGATACAAATGTATTAAGTCCAGCCCCGTGCTTCTTGGGCTGTGTGTCCGTGGCTTGAAGACGCAGGAATAAATTAATCGTCATACGTTTTTGTGGCTTCAGGATCAAGGCGTTCTGGAGTGCACAAATGAGCGGACTTTATTTCTTCGACTGCCGAAGTAAGAATGCCACAGATCGTCTGGCTTATGTTTTCGAGCAGACTCTGCGGTTTGACTTCGAACACTTTGGCTTCGCACTACTTGATCTCGGACCCGACTCTGATTCATATGCGTTGCGCAGGAATATGGTCGAGTTGAAGCGGGGACTCAGCGAGCTTCTCATTGCCAAAACACGCAAGCACCTTCACTACCTCTCCATGGGACGCTTCGATCAGCAGGTCACAACGAAGTTCCACCTGGACGGGGCTCCCAACGAATCTGTGCTGATGCTTGGATATGAGCCTTCAAGAGTTCAAAGCCGCCTGTTTATGGCCGATTACACACGCTGCGCGCACGAGCGGGGTATCACCCCGCGCCAGTATCTGGATCAATTCAATCCGATGTTCTCCGCGGGCGCGGCACTCTTGACGCCATACACGACTGAGCTGACGGAATTCAACCCGGCCAATTTTCAAATACTGTTGATCAATAATAGTGCATTACCATTCTCTGAAGAGCGCAACACTCTCCTGGGCGTGATGCACAAAGCCGAGATCGTGAATCCAACGAAGGACGAAAGCCGCGTCGTAAATTCCACGATGCTCGGCGCAGTTCCAGATGGCGCTATTGAAAAGTTCTCGATAGCGGATCAGGAAACATTCATCAACACTGATTCTATAAGCAAGGCGAACTACTGATCACCTCTCCAGAAACTCCCGCACTTTGGGCGCGATGCGTTCGTGGGCGTCTTCGAGGACGTAATGTGAGGCGTCGTCGTATTTGACGACCTCGGCCTGCGGGAACTTTTCCTGCCAGGTCTTCAAAAAGCTCTCGTTAAAGCACCAGTCTTTCATGCCCCAGCAGATCAGCATCGGCGTGTTTTTGAATTGAGGCAGGCCCGCTTCGATCTTCTTCATTACCGGCCAGGACCGCTCGTTCGGGAGCATCGGAATATCCTGGACGAAGCGCAGCGTCGCGATGCGGCTCTCCCAGCTGTCGTACGGCGCCAGGAAGCCCGCCTTCACGGCCGGCGTCATGCGTTCGCGGTGTGCCACTGCCATCGTCAGCGCCGCGCGCGCGAAGCCGTTCAGGCCGCGCACTGCTATGTCACCGAAAATGGGGATGCGGCAGACGGCAATGCGCAGCGGAATGCGCTCAGAAAGAAATGCCGCCGTATTGAGCACAACGATTTTCTTAATGCGCTCGGGCCGCCGCACTGCCGCGCCCATGCCAATCGCCCCGCCCCAGTCGTGCAGCACGAGCGTTATCTCGTTGAGTTCCAGCCGGTCTAGCAGGCTTTCGAGATTGTCGATGTGCTGCTGCAGCGTGTAATCGTACTCCTGCGGCTTGTCGCTCAGCCCGCAGCCCATGTGATCGGGCACAACGCAGCGGTACTTATCGCGCAGCGCCAGCACGAGATTGCGGTAATAGAAACTCCAGGTCGGGTTGCCATGCAGCATGGCCACAGCTTTGCCGTGCGTGCGCGGGCCCTCATCCAG
>DASPJR010000129.1:0-3839 GCA_035628505.1 Planctomycetota bacterium
CGGGATGGAATTGAATGTAATTGTCTGCGGCAGTGGTGGAGGAACTAAATGTTCCGCGGTGGCAAGATAGTTTTGGCCGTGGCCGCCGATGACCATCAACTTTCCGTCATTAAGTACTACGGATGCATGCGAGCTTCGCCCCGTAATCAGTCTCGGCAGAGCGAGCCAGGAATTTTGCATAGGATCGTATTCTTCCACGCTCGCCATTGCACCTCCGCCATCGTAGCCTCCAGTAAGGACGACCTTGCCGTCAGTCAAAACGTTGGCAGTGAAGTTAAACCGGCTACTTGCCATTCTGGCTGTGGTTGACCACGTGTTGTTAGCTGGATTGTACCGCTCGCAAGTCCCGACCCAATACCCGCTGATGACCATAACGTCACCATTCGGGAGGAGAACGTCACGGTGGTATCCTCGTCTGTCAGCCATATTAGAAGCCGCAGACCATGTGTCAGACTGCGGATCAAAGATTTCGCAACTCTTAGCGTAGCCGGCTTGTTCGTTATAGTTCTGACCGCCAGCGACTAGTACTTTTCCATTCTTCATCAATGTTGCCGTGTGCCCGTTGCGAGCGAGCGACATATTGGGCGCGGCAGTCCAATTGTTGACTGCAGGGTCGTAAATATCCGCGGTTGCTAATTGCGTATTCGCGCTGGTGCCTCCAACCACGAGAATTCTTTCATCGGCTAGCAGAGTGGCCGTGTGCCCTCTATGTGTTGAACTCATGGTTCCCGCGTTTGACCAGGTATTTGTGGCCGGATCGTAAACTTCTGCACTAAGCAGGTCAGTGCCGAATTGATCCGGAACCGCCCGCAACCAACACTTTTCCATTTTGCATGAGCGTTGCGGAATGAAGTGAGCGAGCGCTGCCCATGGGCGCGGCAAACTGCCAGGTATTTGTTGACGGATCATAGATCTCGGGTGAGTTCAATGTTCCACCAGAGGATCCTCCCGTCACCAGCACCTTGCCATTATTCAGAAGTGTGGCGGTGTGATAAGTTCTGCCCACACCCATGTTGGCAAGCTGTACCCATTCGGCATGGGCATTTGCGGCGATCAGCAGAAACGAAAGTACAATAACACTCGTGACGGCTTTGCAGCGTCTCATAAACTCTCTCTCCTGTTGCTTAGTGGATCGATAAATCAACAAGAGAGTACTGCTTTGGGAATTTATTTTCTACGGCCGGAACGCGTCTTTCCGGTCGGCGGGGCGGACGCTTTCGGTGTGCGGGCGTTTTTCTAGTGTCCGGTCGTCGAACGCGTCCTGGCTGCGCTTGCAGCCGCTGACGGCGAGCATACTTCCCAGCACGGCCAGCAGCAGGGCAGACTTCCGATAGCGTTTGATCGCGGACATGCCAGAAACCCCTCTCAAATGAACGAACAATTAAACCTGCAACTGCTTGCTGCCGATAATCTTCATCGGAGTGAAAGCGTGTGGACTTTATCGTCCATTCATTCCTGCGGCTGATGCTGCTCGGCCGACATTTTTTTGATCAGGCTTTGAAAGCGCGGATCGGTCTTGATGGGGTCCAGATCGTGATCCTGTCGCAGGTGCTCGATATCGCTGTAGCCCAGTTCGACCGCTTTGTCGAGGCAGTTCAGCGCCTTCTCTTTCTGCCCGGTCAAAGCGTACGAGCAGGCCAGGTTATAACGGATGAGTTTATTCTCGGGCTTGATTGTGGAAAGCCGGATATCCAGTTCCAACCCTTTCTGGTACTCGCCTTTGCGTGTGTACGCGTCGCCGAGCAGAACCAGCGCTTCGAAATGGTTGGGATTAATGTTTAAAATCTGTTCGCACATGCCGATCTCGATATCGACATCAGCCGGCATGGGTGTTTCGATGGCTTTGAAGAGGTCCGGCGAAAGCCCGGTGACGTACAGCTTTCTCAGGTCTAAGACCATGTTGCTTCGCGATTTACGAGCACTGCGTTTGCGCACAGCCGACTCCCCCTTTTGGGCGTTCTCCCCCCCAACCGTAAAGACTCGGTCTCCGGCACCAGCTCGAGCAGTACCGAATGGCACTCGACCCTTCTCTGCATCGCCTGTAGATACTACGTTTAATTCGGGCCCGGCATTCGTCAAGCATTAAAAGAATCGGGGCAGGATTCAGTGAAAAAGGCATCCGAAAAAGTCATTCTCGACGATCCCGAACAGCTCTTCTTCTCGTTCGCCGGCGGCGCCGGTGTTTCAGGAGAGGCTGCCGAGTCCGCCGCTGCCATTCCGCTGAGCGCCGTTGTGCCGCCGCCGCTAGCCCCCTCTATTCCGGAATTCCGTGCCGAGCTCAAGCCGGCAAGCGTAGCACGTGTTGATCAAACAGTAACACCGGCTGTTGCCGCGGCTCAAGCGCCGGGTGGCCCGGCCCAGCGCGCCGGGTCGCGCAGCGACAAGAAGCCACAGCTTGATCGTTCTGTGTCGAACCTCGCTGCCTCTGTTGAAGAGATGCTGTCCGGCGGAGACGCCGCCGAACTCGCCGCGCTTGCCGCAAGCGTGCCGCAGCAAAGCGCTTCCAAAGAATTCATTACCGAGTCCCGGGTGGCGGAGATCGTCTTGAAAATCGGCGCGCTGCGGCGGCCGGGCCAGATAAAAAAAGTGCGCATCGCGTTTTATCCCTTCCGCGCGACGCTTTATAGCTTCAAGATTTCAAAGCAGGGCGTGGCGAAGGTGAAATTTCATGTCGCCTTCCGCCAGGCATCCGCCGAAGTCTTCACGCAGGCTGCCGACCTGATGCTCACGCGACGCCGTGCCGAGCGCAAAGTTCTGCAGCGCGCGGCGTACGATGCCTTCGTGCGCTCCATCCCGCACAGCGATTTCGAACTGCCTGGCGCGCGCAAGGCCCGCAAGGTGGCGCTCAGCGGCCCCGGCCGCTTCCGCTCGCTGGACGAAAGTTTCACGCGGGTTAATGACGAGTACTTCCATGGGCGGCTGGAGAAACCGGAGCTCTGCTGGAGTCCCGTACGTGCGCGGCGCATTCTGGGCAGTTACCAGGAGCGAAACGACCGCCTGATTATCAGCCAGCTTTTCGACAACCCGAAGGTGCCGCTCTTCGTGCTGGACTATCTGATGTACCACGAACTGCTGCACAAATTCCTGGGAATTGGCCGCCGCAGCAATGGCACGCGCTGCATGCACGGCAAAGAATTCCGCGAAATAGAAAAGCAGTTCCGCTACTTCGACGAAGCGCAGCAGTTCCTCAAGGTGCTTTAGCTGTCGGCGCCGCAGAACTGCCCTCTCACCACAGAGGTCACAGAGAGCGCAGAGGAACGGCTTGAACGTAACAGAATCTTTTATTTGAAAGTTTGGAATTTAAATTTTAAATCGAACGGCCGGTGAGCTGTGCCGCACCTTGCCGTTCGCTTTCAAATCTAAACTCTAAAATCTCAATTTTAAATTCTGTTCCGTGTTCATGATTGATTGTCTAAACCACGAATAATCGCAAATAATTCGGCAATCAACCATCTACTTTTTCCCTCCGTGCTCTCCGTGTTCTCCGTGCCTCCGTGTTGAAGTCGTGTTCTGTTTAGCCGTATTCTTTGCACATCGCGATCAGCCATTGCGTGCGGAATTTCTTCATGCAGGACCAGCGATCGAGGAACGGCGGCTCGGGAACTTCATCGCACTGGTGATACAGCCAGCGAGCCCGCAGCGTGCCGGGGAGCTCTTCGTCGTTGCAGGCCAGATCGCGGAGCACCTTATCTTCAGCGCACAGGTAGAACTCGACGATTTCTCTCGCCGCTCGTGTGAGCGTCTGTCGCAGCGTTTTGCCGAAGACGACCACGCACGCGCGGGCGAGCTTCGCTCGCGAAGCGAAGTTCATGCGCAAAAAGAGAGTCGTGTCAATCGCG
>DASPJR010000130.1:0-4853 GCA_035628505.1 Planctomycetota bacterium
GTAGCGGACGCGGCAGCGGGATAACAAATTCGCGCGAGCTTCCCTAGGGAAGCAGAGTAGGAAGGAACAGAACTAAACAGAAAACGGCTCTGGCCGAGAGACTGCTACAAACAAATGTGCGAAAGAATCCTTGCGCTACCGCCCTGCCTTTGTTATCCATACAAAACAGTGATCAACTGCTGAAGCACGTAATAGATCCGCTATGTAAGGATATCGATGAAAGTAGGGATAAATAATGGAAAGTGAGGGATAGAAATTAGCTCAAAACACCGATTGCGCAGGCGTGTAGAACTCTTTTTCGATAGCCTTCCACGAAGCATATGAACCCGCATTGAATGCCTCAGCCTAATCGTGCGTTTGGCATGGAGTTTTATTACTGTTCGCTAGAACGAGACGCTCTGCCCTGCAATAGTCGCACGGACGAGAACCGGACGTCCCTTGCCTGACCATTGGTTCATCCACTGCGCGCCATCGAAGAAATCAATGCGCACAGGAGCCTTCCCGTCCAGCAGGATTAGCTCCACAGTTCTGTTTCCTTCACTGTTTTCGATCCGCACGAGGGCAGCAGATTTCTCGCCCATTTTTCGAACAACGTAGCGCACACCCGTCAGACCGCGATTGCCCGTCTCGGCTCCGCTTTGCAAGCTACCTGCCACACCGTCCGCACTGGTGCTGAAGCGCAGAAGTTCCTCTTCGCCATCGGCTCGCTCAGGCTGCTGTATTGAAGGAGACAGTTCCGTAGGAACGACCCAGCCGCGGACGTCCCTGCGCAGAATTTCGACGAACTTTTCGCGCCTGAGATTATTTGCGGTGATTTCGCGCTGACGCCTTGCTGTCTCGGACATGCTCTGCGTTGCGGAATAAACCGAGGCTACAATCGTGACGGCTAGCCCGATTGCAATGATCATTTCAACGAAGGTGAATCCGGAGGGACGCCGCGCCGGTCTCATTTGCGCGCCTCCTTTGGAGTCGTCACAAGAAAGACGACAGTGCGTACAGCGCCCGCATGTCCAGGAGCAAATATTGCGAGACTAACTTCTTCAACGGATTGAAGTCCCTCAATCCGGGCCGGTGTGCGCGATGCCTTCCACGACCAGCCGGATGATTCAAACTGCCCGCTCGGGGCATTCTCGATCCCAGATCGAATTTCGCTCGTTTTACTTTCGATCAGTTCGTTGATCTCAATCTGCTGCTGCGCGCGGAGCGTTCTTCGAAGCGCGGCACGGTTGGCCGAGAGCAGCAGCATCAGCGCTCCCGCGGCGATGCCGAGCGCGACAAGAACCTCAATGAGGGTGAACGCGCGGTGCTTACGGCGCATCATAGTACACCTCATTAATCAGAGGATCAGGCCGCAGCATCACGCGGGAGCCATTCTCGTTCAGAATTTCGATCTGCAGATCGGGCAGTAGGCCCCTGGCATTGAACACAAGCGTTACGGGGGCGGGAATTTCAAACGTCTGCGACACCGTCTTGCCAAAAGCCAGAGGCGGCGCAAGCACGCCGCTCTTCAGTGCGCTCGCCATTGATTCGGCAGTCAGGGCGTGACCTGGGGCGGCGAAGACGTCGTATTTCCCCGTCGCTGCATCGAAACGCAGAGCATAAAGACGTTCTTCGTTAACAGCTTTCTCCCGGTACGTGCGGATCAGATTCCCGAACTTGCGAGCGGCATCGATCGTCTGCTGGCGTGAACTTCCAAAGCTCAGCCGCACCACAACAAGGCCCGAAAGTACAACGATGAGCGACAGCGCAATGGTGAGCTCAAGAATCGTGAAGCCTGCGCGCCGCTGTATCATCTGCTGGATCCGTCTAGGCTCTGGGATGAAAGATCGGCGTCCAGGCCGCTACCGCCCTGCTTTCCATCGGCACCGAGCGAAATAATCTCAAAATTAGAACCCTCTGCCTTGAAGGTGTAATCGTGACCCCACGGATCTTTCATCACTTTCTTGCCCTTCAGGTAACCGCCCTCGGCCCAGTTCGGACAGTCGCCAGGCTTGTTCACCAGTTCGTCCAGCGAGTTGGGAAGACGGCTGCAGTGTGCCTGGAATTCGATCACCGCGCCTTCGAGCTGTGACAGCTGAGATTTGGCGGCGGCAACCTTCGCCTGGTCTGTTTTTCCGGCATAGCGCACAATCACCAGGCTGGCGAGAACGCCAATGATGGCGATGACAACGATAAGTTCAACGAGTGTGAACGCGCGCGTCAGATTTCTACGACCATAATTACATTTCATTGCTTAACCCCACGTGGAACCTTTATTGAATCTGGCTGAAGTCGGTTATCGGCAGAAGAATCGCCGCCACAATAAAACCAACAGCCACGCCCAGGAATACTATTAGAATCGGATTGATCAGATCGGTGATCCGTCCTGAAACAAGTTCGACTTCCTCATTGTAACTGTCGGCAACCTCGCGCAGCACGCGGGAAAGTTCGCCGGTCTCTTCGCCGACGCCGACGACAAAGCCGATCGATCGTGGAAGATAGCGGCTCTCCTTGAGCGCTTCTGAGAAGTCCTTTCCATTGATTACAGCCGTCTCCAGCGCTCCGACGTCATCGGCCAGCACGCGATTGCCGACTGCATTTTTCACAACAGCTAGCGCCTGCGCCACGGGGATCCCGCTCGCGAGCAGATTACTCATTGTGTCAGCCCACCGCGCAACGGCCTGCTTGCGGAAAAGATTGCCAAGTACAGGAAGCATCAGGCACAGCCGGTCAAAAAGCCGCCGCCCCTTTTCGGTGTTCGACACTATACGCAGCAACCACGCAGCAACGAAGACCATTCCGGCAAGCGCCCACCACCACTCGGAAAGAATGCTGCTGATTGTGAGCAGAACCTCTGTGGGCCAAGGCAACGCGCGACGCTGCTCAAGCAGCACCGAAGTCACTTTCGGCACGACGAACGCCATCAGGAACGTGACCACGACCAGGCCGATAGCGCACATCAACGCCGGATACGCGAGCGCGGACACTACACGATCGCGGAGTTTCTTCTGGCGGCTGTAGTAACTGGCGACCGCACGCAGAATCCCGGCCAGATTCCCAGATGCGGCACCCGCTCGCGCAACACAGACGTAAAGATCCGGGAAGTACGCGGGATGTGCGTTGAGGGCCTCATCCAGCGACGCGCCTTCACGAACGCGCACCGCCAGATCCTGTACGATGTCCCGGAAGGTTGCGTCTTCAACCTGTTCGGCAAGGACGCTCAGCGATTGTGCCAGCGGCAAACCGGCTTTCAACAGCATTGCCAGGTGCCGCGAAAAATCCGATAGAAGATCGAGCGTATGTCCACCAAGCAGAAAAGCTGAGCGCGGGGCTGCAGTTCCATCTGCAGGGACTGGCTTTGCCGCCAGAGCCGCAATCGCCGCATCCATGCTCATCGTGTGCAGGCCCCGGTCGCGCAGGTTGGCACGCGCTTCAGCCGGTGTGCCTGCATCTAGTGTCCCGCGCACGATTTTGCCGGACAGATCGAGAGCTTCGTAGCGGTAAAGCGCCATGCGTGTCTATTCCAGATCCATCTGTGTCGCGTCGCGAACTTCCGCCAACGTCGTAATGCCCTCTGAAACTTTGCGCAGCCCGTCGCGGCGCAGCGTAACCATGCCACGATCAATAGCCATTTTTTTCAACTCTCCCGCCGAGGCGCGGCGATTGACCAAATCGCGCATTGCATCGCTCATTAACAGGAATTCATGGATGCCAGTACGGCCTGAATACCCGGTTTCAAAGCACTTCTCGCAGCCTCGGCTGTGAGGTGTGCTAATTACTCCATTTTTTCGCAGCAGTTCCAGTTCGTCGCTGCTCCAGCCTTCTTTCATAGCGTCGGGAACAGAAACCGAAGCGACCTCCGAACAGGCCCTGCAAACACGACGGACCAGGCGCTGCGCAATCGTCGCGTTCACAGAACTGGCAACCAGAAACGGTTCAACGCCGAGATCCAGAAGGCGCGTGATGCTTGAGGGTGCGTCGTTGGTGTGCAGCGTTGAGAGCACCAGATGACCGGTGAGCGCCGACTGAATGGCAACGGTGGCTGTCTCAAGATCACGGATTTCACCAACCATGATGATGTCCGGATCCTGGCGCACCAGCGCGCGCAAGCCCCGTGCAAACGTCAGCCCCTTTTTCTCGGAAACTTGCGTCTGCGTAATACCACGCAGCTGATATTCGACTGGATCTTCGAGCGTCAGAATATTCAGTTCAGCAGAATTCATTCCGGAAAGCATCGCGTAAAGTGTCGTCGTTTTTCCGCAGCCGGTCGGTCCGGTGACCAGGATGATTCCGTGCGAGAGGCTGAGCAATCTGCGTGAAGTCTGGAAGGTGTCCTGCGAGAGTCCAAGGCCTTCGAGCGACAGCAATCCCGTATGCTTATCCAGCAAACGCATGACGACACGCTCGCCGTACTGGCTGGGCAGCGTGGAAATGCGCAGATCAATGCGCCGCTCCCCAATCCGGATTGTGACGCCGCCATCTTGCGGAAGCCGACGTTCGGCAATATCCATCCGGCCCATTACCTTGATGCGACTGGCCACGGCCTCGCGCACGTCTGGGCGCAGTCTTGCACGTTCGTAGAGAACGCCGTCGATTCGAAAGCGTACGCGCAGCGCCATTTCGGAAGGCTCGATATGGATATCCGACGCACGCTGTTTCACAGCCTGGAGCAGCATGGCGTGGACCAGCTTCACAGCCGGGGCTTTGTCATCGAGTTCCAGCACGTCCTCGGCCAGCTGAATTTCACCGTTGCCTGCGGTCTCAGCGGACAGTTCGTCAGCTACCTGGCTGACTTCCTTGGCTTCGGAGTGGTATGCATCAGAGACAAGTTTGAGCACGTCCTCTGCGTTGGCCGTAAGCACCTCGACTTAGAT
>DASPJR010000131.1:0-22177 GCA_035628505.1 Planctomycetota bacterium
GGCTGGCGTTCCGGCACACACGGCCGAGCAGTACCTGGCGCGCCTGCTGCGGCAGGGATTCTCGGTCGCCGTGTGCGACCAGACGGAAGATTCTTCGCAGGCGAAAGGGCTGGTGAAGCGCGAGGTCACGCGCGTTGTCACGCCCGGAACGGTGCTCGAGGAGAATCTGCTCGATTCGCACAAACCGAACCGGCTGATCGCCATTCTTCCCGGCGAACGCAGCGGCGACGAGCCGCGTCGGTACGGGATAGCGACGGCAGATCTGGCCGCGGGCACCGTCTTTCTGCAGGAACTGGAAGGAGAGTCCGCGCTACGCTCTGAGTTCGCGCGCCAGTCGCCCAGCGAGTGCCTCCTGCCAGAAGATCCGCCCATGCCTGCCGGGTTGCGCGCGCCGTCAATTTTGCCGGATGGACTCGCGGACACGCTCGCCGTTTCGCGCCTGAAGCCTGCCGCCTTTTCGCCGCGTGAAGCCAATGAACGCGTTGTGGCTCGTTTCAGCGAAGGCGGCCGCAACAAGCCGGCTGCCGCGAACCTCAAGGCGCTCTCGAAGAAACTGCCGCTCGCGTTTGCTGCGTCGGGCGCGCTGGTCGGCTATATCGAAGAGACCTTTGCCGGCGGCAATGTGCTGCTCAGTCCGCCGCAGGAATTCGATCCGGAAACATTCCTGTGCCTGGGCGAATCGGCGATCCGCAGCCTGGAACTCGTTCAGACGCTGCGCAACGGAAGTCTGGAAGGATCCCTGCTCTGGGCCATTGATCGCACCTGCAGCGGCGCCGGCAGCCGCGTGCTGCGCGAGTGGCTCATCCGGCCGCTGCGGCAGCTCGAACCCTTGCGCGCACGTCACGACGCGGTCGAGCGGCTTGTTGAAGATTTTGATCTTCGCGCGGCCATTCGCACGCAGATCAAGAGCCTCGCCGATCTGGAACGCATCGCCGCGCGCCTGGCCGCGAACAAGGCCACGCCGCGCGACCTGATCGCGCTGAAAGAAACACTGCAGCTTCTACCGCAGCTCGATGCGCATCTTTCGGGCGGCGTCGGCATGCTCGCCGCGAGCGGACCGCTTCCAGAAACAGGCGCCGCCGCGCCATCCCTGATTGGCGAAATTCGCGCGCAGCTCAGTGGCTACGAAGACCTCGGTGAACTGATCGCGCGGCACATGAAAGAGACCTGCTCGAACATCATCACCGAAGGCGGGCTGATCAATGACGGCATCGACAAGGAACTCGACCGCCTGCGCTCCATTTCAACCGGGGGCAAGGAGTGGATCGCGAGCTTCCAGGCCGCCGAGGCAGCGCGCAGCGGCATCGCCAGCCTGAAGGTCGGTTACAACCGCGTGTTCGGTTACTTTATTGAAATCTCGCGTGCCAACTCGCACCTGGTTCCCAAGGACTACGAACGCCGTCAGACGCTTACCAATGCCGAGCGTTACACGACGCCCGAGTTGAAAGAGCGGGAAGCGGAAGTGCTCGGCGCGGATGAAAAAATCTGCAAGCTTGAGCAGACGATTTTCCTGCGGCTGCGCGATGACGTGGCCCGCTCAGCCGAACGCCTGCACGCAACCGGCCGCGCGCTGGCCGAACTCGACGCGCTGTGCTCGCTGGCCGAAGTCGCTCACAAGAAAGGCCACGTGCGGCCGGTGATGTCGAACTCGGGCCGCTTGGTATTTGAACAGATGCGCCATCCGGTGCTCGAAGAGACGCTCCCCAAGGGAGAACTGGTTCCCAACGACATTGCACTGGCTGCGCCAGTAAACGGAAACGCCGCAGGCAACGCGAAAGATGCAAGCGTGCCGCAGATTCTGCTGCTCACCGGACCGAACATGGCCGGCAAATCCACGTACATCCGCGCGACGGCGCTTTGCACGATTCTTGCGCAGATGGGCGCGTTCGTTCCGGCGGAGAAAGCTGAAGTCGGCATCGTCGATCGCATTTTCACACGCGTGGGAGCCGCTGACGACCTGGCCGGCGGGCGCAGTACGTTCATGGTTGAGATGACGGAGGTCGCTGAAATCCTCGCGGGCTGCTCGGATCGCTCGCTGGTAATTCTTGATGAAGTCGGCCGCGGCACCAGCACCTACGACGGCGTGAGCCTTGCGTGGTCGATCGTTGAGCATCTGCACCAGGGCCGCTGCAAGCCCCGAACGCTGTTCGCGACGCATTACCACGAACTGAGCGCCCTCGAAGAAGAGCTGCCGCGTGTAAAGAACGCGTCCGCATCCGTGAAAGAGTGGCAGGGCGAGATCACTTTTCTGCATCGCATCGTCCCGGGCCCGAGCGAGCGCAGTTTCGGCATTCACGTCGCGCGGCTCGCGGGCGTGCCGGCGTCGGTGCTCGAACGCGCGAAAGCAATTCTGATCGCGCTGGAAGAACAGAATGGCGGGCGCATTTCGAATGTGACCGACGGTGGCGCGCAGGTGAGCGAAAATGCACCTGCAGCGCCGCGCCGGAAAAAACTGAAGCCCACAGCACAGGACGGGCAGCTGCAGCTCTTCGATCCCGATCCACAGCAGATCGATCCGAACGTAAAAATCATTCTCGATCAGCTTCGCACGATCGACCCGCACCAGATGACGCCGCTCGACGCTCTTACGGCGCTCGACAAACTCGTCAAGAAAGCCGGCGGAAGCTAGCCTCTGCTGACCCCCGCCGACGATATTTCGGCTGCTGACTGAGCTTCGCTATTATCCAGAAGAGGAGTTTCGACGCAGCACTCCAGGTTCCTCGCTGCGCTGCTGAAATCCACAAGAATCAGCGCCAGGCCGATCATTGGAAGCGTGATAGCGATAAATGTCATCAGGGCGCTTTCAACCATGATGAAAATCGTCAGCAGAAGCATGTTGCCTTTCACGACATTGCCACTCGTAAGCGTGCCGATCATCGGAGCGACAGTCACAATTGAAAGGCCAAGCCGCACCGCCAGGGTGATCAGCAGGCCTGTCGCCAGCCGCCACTCCAAGCGAGACGCACTCTGCGGCGCGCGACAGAAGCGCGATGTCGCGCGCGCAAAAGCATACGTGTCCTGTTTCATATCGCCTTGCCACCAGGCGAAGGAAACGGCAAAGCCGATCAAGCCCACGGTCATCAGCAGGCTCATCATCATGTTTCCACCCATCATCTTCTGGATTTCCGAAAAGCCGAACACCAGGGAGCCAACGGATAGAGTCGAGAGGCTGATGCCCAGCAGCCGGGCGGCTGAATAGAAAAGAGTCGTCGCTCGCTCGCCGGGAACCCTCACAGCGGATTTTCCGATGCTGAGCGCTGCACGGCGCCAGGCCTGTTCCATATCAGCCCACGTGTTGGCGAGCCGATAGATGCTGTAAATGCCGCCGACAACGCCTACAAATAGGATCAGACTCAATGCCAGCCAGCGCGCACTCGTGGCCAGAAAGCCAATGAAACCCAGGCCAAATCCGATTGATGCGATCAGAAGAAATGCAAGTGCCAAGCCGATCAGCACGGCGGAAGTCGTGCGGCGCGCAACTTGTTTCACGGGCTGAACGTCTGCCAGGCCGATCTCCGCGCTCCGGTCGCGCGACGGGATCGCCTGCGCGGATTGCTGCATGCGCCAGAGAAATCGGCGCACGTCCCCGCAGGCAAGGCCGCAGAGTAATATCACCAGTCCCGGCGCGCAGATCTTCACGCTGTTGAGGAGCGCATCGCTCCCCTGTTCGAGCATCGACAGTCCGTACATCAGCATGACGCCCCCAGTAGCGCAAAGCGGAAGAATGAACGGCAGGCTGCTTCCCGCCGGTTCTGTCATCGGCTGCTTCAGCGCGCCAGAGCGCCAGGCGATCCAGCTTGCACGCGCGTCCAATCGACCCATGCAGCGGACCATGTACAGGCAGATCAATCCAAGCAGCACGTGTTCTACAACCGAAATTGCGCCCAGCGCAACGTAGGAAGGCATGCGTAGAACGCCGAACTGCGCGCTTAACGAAAGCATCTCGTAAAGCTGTGTGGCGGCGGCGCCAACTCCCACGATCAGGATTCCCCACGCGGCAGTTCCAAGCAGTCCAAAACTGGCCGGCCTGGGCTGCGCGCCCAATGGAAGCGGCTGAGCGGGTGCGTTCGCGTCCGTCGTCGCGGACTGTTCCGCGTCAAAAGTTTCAGGCTCTGGCGGAGAAAAGACATGCGCGCAGTTGCGGCAGCGGATTTTATTTCCCGGCGAAATGACAGGCCTGACAATGGTCTGCCGGCAGGCCGGGCAACCGATTTTTTCCAGCGACATGAAACACCTCGCCGATTCGATAAAAATAGCGTTGAATAGCAGCCACAAAGGCTAGCCCGCCAGCGTTCTTATTTCAACGCTGCCGCCTGACAAAGTCGCGGGCGCATGGTACTATTCTTCGCGTATGGATTGGATGAACAGCCTCCTATCGCTTGGTGTGGTCGGCGTTTTCGGCATGGCGCTGTGCATTGCGCTGCTGGTGGCGTTTCCAGTATGGCTTTATCACCGCCGCGAAACGATGCGCATCCGCGGCACGAATGAGAAAGATATGAAAAAGCTGCGCGAGCGCATCGAAGTGCTCGAGAAGCGCTGCGCGAAACTGGATGAGCAGGTCGCCAGCGCGCACATCCTGCTGGCCGACGAGCAGCGCGCGATGGACAAGAAGCTTTCGAAGATTATTCCCGAGTCCGCGTCAATGATTCCCGATGAGGATGAAAGCGGACCGGCGCGAAAGGTAAAGGCGCGCGATCGCGCCCGGGATTGATTATTTCGGACCGAATTCTCTGCGGAAATCCGCACGCAGCTTCTTTCGCCAGTAAAAGCCCCAGGCGACTCCAGAAAAAATTAACAGCGCACCTGCAATCGCAGCGACCGGAGCCAGCGCCTGGGCTTTCGCATTCGTGATCAGCAGGAGAACGATGCTGACCGCGCAGTGAAGCAGTCCTAGTTTCAGCAGCGCGTTCTGCAGTGCGTTCGCGCGCTGCCGGTGTGCGGCGCGGAAGTCAAAAACGGGGTTGCCGGTCTGCTGTTCATGCATTGCAAGTTTGCGCCTGAAGTTTGAAACACTGATGTTGATACTGTGTGGGCCCGCGATATTCTATCTCACTTCGACAAAACCCATTTCAAGAACAGGAGTTCGAACGCGATGGCCAAAAAGCTGGAAGATCTCAATGTGTCTGGAAAACGCGTGCTGGTGCGCGTGGATTTCAACGTCAGCACCGACAAGAAAACGGGCGAAATCAAAGATGACACGCGCGTGGTCGCCGCGATGCCGACGATCAATTATCTTGTCGGCAAAGGCGCAAAGGTGATTCTCTGCAGCCACTTCGGCCGCCCGGAAGGACGCGATCCGAAACTCTCCCTCAAGCCCGTTGCCGAACGCCTCTCGAAGCACCTGGGAAAGACAGCCGGCTTCGCGGAAGATTGCGTCGGCGCGCCCGCTGAAGCCGCTGTCTCTGCCATGAAAAATGGTGACGTGATTCTCCTGGAAAACCTGCGCTACCACGCCGGCGAAGAAGACGACGATGCAGGCTTCGCCAACCAGCTCGCCAAGCTCGGCGATGTTTACGTCAACGACGCCTTCGGCGCCGCGCACCGCGCGCACGCGTCGGTGCATGCAGTCGCGAAGAAGTTCACGGAAAAGGCTGCTGGTTTTCTGCTGCAGAAAGAAATCGATTATCTCGGCCGCGCGCTCTTGAAGCCCGATCGTCCCTACGTTGTGGTGCTCGGCGGTGCAAAAGTGTCTGACAAGATCAAGGTGATCACGAAGATGCTCGAAGTCGCCGACACGATCCTGATCGGCGGCGCAATGGCGTACACGTTTCTGCTGGCCGAAGGCAAGACTGCCGGCAAATCATTGGTCGAGCCGGACTGTGTGAACCTTGCAAAGGAGATTTTGGCGAAAGCCAAATCGCTGAAGAAGAATTTCGTACTGCCTCAGGATCACGTCGTCGCGGAGAAGTTCGAAGCGAATTCGCCGAACCAGGTCGTTGGCTGGGATCAGATCCCCGCGGACAAGATGGCGCTCGACGTCGGTCCGAAGACGGTCGCTGCCTACAGCGCTGAGATCGCCAAGGCAAAAATGATCGTGTGGAACGGCCCGCTCGGCGTTTTCGAACTCGAGCCGTTCAATGCCGGAACGTTCGCGATCGCCAAAGCCATTGCGGCCAACAGCGGCGCGACCTCGATCGTGGGCGGCGGCGAATCGGTCGCGGCCGTGAAGAAGGCGAAGGTCTCCGACAAGATCACGCACATTTCCACGGGCGGGGGCGCGAGCCTCGAGTTCCTCGAAGGCAAGATTCTGCCGGGCGTGGCGGCACTGCAGTAAGTCTAATTACGAAGGACGAAGAATAATTGACGATTGGTTCGGCTCCCGCTCTGCCAATCGTCAATTTGTTTCGGCCGTTATCGGCGCCTTTAAGTGGCGTTTCAGTTAGAACTTTTCGTCTGCACGCGCCGGCGCCGAGAGGTCACGCCAGAAATCCAGAACCGGGCTGGAAACTTGCAGCTGCTTGGGCTGTGGGTTTTGTTTTTTCAGATACTTATAGATGGCAATGCCGTGCTTGCGGAAAATCTGCTGCCGCACGGCCTCATCTGGATTCGCGTTGCGCTCGTCCACGTACGAGCGATATTCCTGCAGGCGCTTAATCAGCGTAAGCGCCACGACTTCCGTCTGAATGTCCGCGGGCACCGTACCGGCCTCGAGGCTCGTGCGAATCGCTTCGGCGCGCGGACCGGCGATGCCCACTTTTTCAAGCAGGCGCTGCGCCTCGCGTGTGTACTCCGGCGCGCCCGACGCGAGCGCGACATTCAGAAGAATGTCGAGCGCCATGGCGAGCTCTTTGGACTGAACATTGACGGCCACGTCACCGTCGGCGCCGAACTCAACACGGACAACAGCTTTAATGATGCTCTGCGCGTACAGAACATTGGCGCTGATCATCTTTTTCTGCGTGGCCAGGGCCCCGATGCGGTCGGCGAGCGGCTTCCAGTCTCCGGGCGACATGGCGGATGGTTCGAGCTTGAAAATCTCTTGCGGCGTGAAGCCCATGGTTTCGAGAGATTCGCGCGCTTCGCTGCGGATCGTATCGGTATTGCCCTGCCGGGTGAGCTTGAAGAGCAGGCTCAGGCCTGCACGAAGATCGCCCTCGTCGCAGAGGATCCGCGCGCGGCGCAGTCCGCGTTCGTCCAGGAGATCGACTTCTTCGGCGACGGCTGAAAGGCAAAGCAGGCTGAGGAGTACGGAAGCGACGCGCATTGGCAATCCCTCGAGGAAGACTGCTCGAAAACGCAGGGCAAACATTTGGCGCGCTCCACTATAAGGAGAGGGAGCCGAAAAATCTGCTGAACGTTCTCCGAAGTGAAAAATATTTTTTCAGATTATACGCTCGTGGAACAATCTCCGGCACGACCCCCAGCAGTCGTGTATATTAGGGTGACGGCAGGTGCCAGGCTCCCGGAATGTACCACCACGCATGAAAGCAAAAGGCTCAAGTCGCGCCCGCAACAAAGCCGAAGGGATTAAGCACATGCAGCGCGAGAAAAACGAAAGGCCGGCGGGTTCATCCAACCGCAAGCCGAACAAGGCGGTGTCCGATAATGCGAGCCCGCGCAAGCGGCATCGCAAAAACGGGCGCCCGACGCGCGGCGCATCAGGTAAGGCCGGGGGGCTTTCAGCCGTGGGCAGCATCAGTGCCGGAAAGAAGACTGTTCGGAAGAAGACTTCAGGCCGCGTTATCGCACTTCCGAAAACACAAAACATCCGCCGCTCGGACATTCATCCGCTCGATCGCGCAATTACCGAACTGCGATCGGAGCTGGCCCGCACGCCCGACGACGCAACACTGCTCGGCCGCCTGGGTGCGCTCTTTTACCGGCGCGGCGACCTGCCCGAAGCTGAAAAACATTATCGCCGAGCGATCGAACTCTCGCCGCGCCGCCCGACGCTCTACAACAACCTGGGCAACGTGCTCTGTGACATGGGCCGCATGCGCGACGGCATTGCTGCTTACGAGCACGCGATTGCGATGGAGAAAGCCGCCGATCCCACACGCGGGCCGTCGCAGGAAGCGCTGGTGAACCTCGACCTGGCGAAGATGGAACACCGCCTGGTTCATGAGCGCATCGAGTATCTTGAACGCGCATCGCAACTGGATGTCACGTCCGCTGAAGCGCTGAACGCGCTCGGCGGCGGCTACGTCCTGCGCGGCCAGCGCATGCAGGCGCTGCAGACCTTCAGAAAAGCCGCCGCGATGGATCCGCGCAGTCTCTGGGCCGTTCTCAACATTGCCTATCTTCACAGCCTCTCGCTCGACGGCACCACGGATGTAAAGGAGGCGCAGGCCGAGATCGCCGAAGCCATCCTGCGCTTTCCGAACGCCGCGCGGCTCTTCATTCACCAGGGCGAGCTGCTCGACAATGCCGGCCTTTTCGAAGAAGCCGAAGAACGGTACCTGCGTGCAGTAAAGGCCGATCCGCGCTTCATCGAAGCGTATGATCTGCTCGGTCGTGTGCGCGAGGTTACCGGATTGACCGACGTCCGGGATGAAGTTGCCGCGTTCATCGAGAATTCGCTGCAGGCAATGGACGAAGCCGCCCGCCAGAACACGATCCGAAAAGCGTCTCTCGCGGAAGCGCAGGCGCATTTTGACCAGGCGCTGGTACAGGTGGCGCGCTCGCGTTTTTGGCGCCGACCTCTGACGCAGCCCACTGCAGTCGACACGCTGCTGCGCGAAGCTGTGCACGTGGCGGCGGCGATTTCAGGCGAGGAATCCGAACGTGCGCAGGAGCTGGCGGTTCGCGCATCCGTCCTCCGCGCGCAGTTGTTTGAAGGTGAAGGCCGCCGCGATGAAGCGCGCGTGATCCTTGAGCAGTGCAATGGCCAGGACGCGGCCGGCGCGCGGCTGGCGTTTGAGCGTGGCGCTCTGGCGCTGCGCAGTGGCGATGTCGAGCATGCGGTGAACTGCTTTGAGCGCGCGACGGTCGCCTCTCCGCAGGATGCGCTCGCGTATCAGTCGCTGCGCTTTGCGTTCGAAGGATTCCGCCGCTACAAGTCCGAGCGCGTGCGTTTTGAATCCGCGAGCAAAGCCAATCCGCGCGACGGCCTGCCGCACCATCACATGGCGCTGGCGGCGCTCTCGATTCTGAAGAGCGAAGAGGCGCTTTATCATTTCACGCGCGCGCTGGAACTTGATCCGCGATTGTCCGATGCGGCATGTGGCCGCGGACGGGCGTTACAGCGGCTCGGCCACATGGAAGAAGCAGAAGCGGCGTACGCGCGCGCCTTGGAAATTGATCCCGAAAACGGTGAGGCTCAGCGCTCGCTCCTGGCGATTCGCGCGCAGAAACTGTCGGCCCTTGCCAGTCCGAACGCCGGCCAATCGCACTCCTGAAGCTTCTCTATGGATCGCGGCCCGAGCCACAATTCGGCTCAGGGCTTGCAATAAGCCTCTGGTAGCCGAACGAAACCTTGTCATTTTGACATGTTTCGGCACAATTCTGGAATGGCTACGAGGTTTGAACAGTCATGGCGATTCCTTCTCGACAAGTCCGCTCGGTCCTGCTGGTCGAGGACCATGAAACCACGCGCATTACGCTCTCCGGCGTGATCGAGCGCGAGGGCTGCAAAGTCACGGCCGTGGCTTCAGCAGGAGCGGCACGCGAAAAAGTTCGCGACGAGGAATTCGATCTGGTCGTTACGGATCTGCGCCTGCCAGACGGCGACGGCATGGAAATCCTGGACGAAGTCAAACGTCTGTCGGCTGGCTCGCCGGTCATTATTATTACCGGCCACGGCAGCGAAGAGACCGCCGTGCAGGCGATGAAAAAAGGCGCTTTCAATTACCTGTCCAAGCCTATCGACCTCAACCGTCTGCGCGCCGAACTCGAGAGCGCGTTGCGCTGGCGCAAAGTTCAGCTTGAGAATGCAGAACTGCAGCAGGAGTTGCTGACGCGCCGACGCGGCGACAGCGAACTGGTCGGACTTTCGGCCGCGCTGCAGAAAATTAAAGACAAGATCAAGCAGATCGGGCCGACGGACGCAACCATCCTGATCACCGGTGAATCAGGCGTCGGCAAAGAGGTCGTCGCCGGTGCGCTGCAGGCGGCCAGTGATCGAGCCGGCAAGCCGTTCGTCAAAGTGAACGTTGCCGCCTTGCCGCGCGAGCTGCTCGAGAGCGAATTGTTCGGACACGAACGCGGTGCCTTCACCAGCGCGGTGCGCATGCGCAAAGGCCGTTTTGAGCTCGCCGACGGCGGCACGCTGTTCCTGGACGAAATTGCCGAGTGCCCATTGGAAGTCCAGGTCAAACTTCTGCGCGTGCTGCAGGAGCAGGAATTTGAGCGCGTCGGCGGAAGCGAAACGATCCGCACGGACGTGCGCATGATCTTCGCCACCAACCGCGATCTCAAAGCTGAGATGGCAGCCGGGCGCTTCCGGCAGGACCTGTACTTCCGCATCAACGTCATTCAGATTCACGTCCCGCCGCTGCGCGAGCGCAAGGAGGACATCGAAGCGCTGGCGCCGCATTTTCTGCGCGAATTCAACGCAAAGAATGGCCGAGTGAAAGCTCTCCCGCCCGCCGTGATGGACGTGCTGAGAACGTATTCCTGGCCGGGAAATGTGCGCGAGCTTCGCAATGCCATCGAGCACGCATACCTGCTTTCGCCCGAGAATGAATTGACTGTCGAATCGCTGCCGGAAGACATTCTGGAAAAAATCGGCACGTCTATTTCGACGATACCTGCATCAACCGGCGCTTCGCGAGAAGGTCCGGCTCCGGTCGCGCGCGCCGACGGGCAGAGCCTGACTGTGCCGCTGACGATGAAGCTCGAAGATGTGGAGCAGCGCTTTATCCTGTCGGTCTACGAAAAGGCAAAGGGCAACAAGACGCTCGCCGCCAAAATGCTTGGCATTGGCCTGAAGACGCTCTACCGCAAACTGAAAGCGTACGGCGTTGAAGAAGGCGTTGAGGAGCCCGAGAACGCCGGGACTCCGGCCTGAGCAGCTTCACGATCACGCCCATGCTGCCGATACAAGGGGCATGGGTTTTGAGCGCGAAATCAAAACGTTCCTTGAATACCTTGCCATCGAGCGCGGCTATTCGCCGAACACGGTCGAAGCCTACGGGCGCGATCTCGAGTTCTTCGAAGGTCATTGTCGCGCGCGCAGCATTGAATCGGTGCGACTCATCGATGTTGATTGTGTCAGCTCGTTCGCAGCATTCCTGTCGACAAAGCAGCGCTATAAGTCGTCTTCAGCTGCCCGTTCGCTCGCGGCGGCGAGGACCTTCCTGAAATTCCTGGTAAACGAGGGCGTGCTGAAGGTAGATCCGGGCTCGGGTGTTGAAATGCCGAGGCAATGGCGCCGCCTTCCCAATGTCCTTTCACAGGATGAAGCCAGCACGCTGACGGCCGCGCCCGCATCGCAAGCCGCTCCCGCGGGCAGCTGCGAATTCGACGCGGTTAAGTGGGCGAGCAGTCGGAAGCAGTCCCGCAAGCTTCAGCTGCGCGACTCTGCGATTCTGGAACTGCTTTACGCGACAGGCATGCGCGTCAGCGAACTTTGCAATCTTCCGCTCGAAGCATTGAATCTGGAACTGGGTGTCGCGCGCGTGACCGGAAAGGGCGAGAAGACACGCATCGTTCCAGTTGGACGTGCGGCGCTGGATGCCGTGCGGCGTTACCTCGTTCACGCCAGGCCGAAACTTGCTGACGGTCCGGCCACTGGAGGAACACTGTTCTTAAGCCGCTGCGGCAAACCGATGGCGCGTGAAGACGTGTGGGCGCTGGTGAAAAAGCACGGCCGCGCGGCAGGCATTCAGGGAAAATACAGCCCGCACACGCTGCGGCATTCCTTTGCGACTCATCTGCTCGAAGGTGGAGCGGACTTGCGCGCGGTTCAGGAAATGCTGGGGCATGCGGACATCGCTACAACGGAACTGTATACGCACGTTGACGCCAAGCGCCTGCTCAATATCCACAAGCAGTTCCATCCGCGCGGTTAGCGCCGCGTTAATTTTGCGGTGGAACTCTTTCCGGTCTTCACGTCTACGACGATCTGCTTGCGGTACTGCAGCAGCTGTCCATCCGCAGTCTCGAAGGTCAGGATCAGCGTGAAGGTTCCGAGCGACTTGCCTGGAGCGAGCGAAAGCCCGGCCGCAGTCAGCGCTGCGCGCAGCTCGAACTGCGAACTGGTCAGCGAGAAAGACTGCGTATTTGGCAGAAATCCGCGCCTGTTGAGCGGTCTGAATTTAAATTTCAGCGGAATCAAATCGACCTGCTGGTTTTCATTGATCTCCGCGCAGTAGCGCCCCCCGATGGCTTCTCCGGTCGCCGCGGTCCTGGCAACTTTGAAGGCGTTGGTCGCCTGCAGAACCTCGCCTGGATCGGTGCACGGAGCGAGCTCAAGACTCGATGCTTCAGGTTTCAAGAACGCCAGCGTCATCAGCGCGTCAGAGAGATCGGTGTCGTCCGGTAACACAAATTCGCCTTTCAGCTTGAACGTATCCCTGCTGGTGTCTTCGGGATTCTTCTTTTCTGTCACACTGAACGACAGGTTACGCACCACCAGGTCCGAACTACCCACGACGATCGTCACCTTCGCTGTCGACGTTGCGCCCAGCTCGTCCTTCACGGTTAAAGTGGCGATGTATGTTCCTGCGGCTGTGTATTCGTTGCTGGTGACGGTGCTCACCGAGCCTGCCGGGAATGTGAAAGAGCCGCCGTCTCCGAAGAGAATCGTGCGCTCAACGATCCGTCCGTCAGGATCGTTCGATGCAGCGGTGTTGAACAGCACAGTCAATGGCGGCGGCCCGGCCGTCGGTGAAGCGTCCAGCACGGCGACAGGCGGCGTATTAACGTATTCAAACGCATTTATCAGGGTTAGCGGCGAGCCTGCTGGAATGTCCGTTCCAGTCACCGTGACATTCACCAGTCCGGCCGCATGCGGCGGAACCGTGCCGGTGATGGATGTTCCGTTCGCCGCGACACTCACGTTCGTTGCAGCGATGCCTCCGATAAACAGCTGCGCGTCAGAGGGCAGATTGACGCCGGTAACGGTCACCTGGATTCCGCCGGCCTGGCCGCTCTTATTGGGATTAATCGACGTGATCGTGGGAATGCGCGGCGTGATGACGAAAATCTGGCGGCCCGCGGTGTCGAGCAGGTAAATCGTGCCGGTCGATGGGTCAACGGCCATTCCCGCGGGAACACCGCCGAGCGTCGCGAAAGCGGTGTTCACCTGTGGATTGATTCCAAATTCGCTGACCAGTTCGCCGGCGGGCGTGTAGGCGCTCACGCGATTGTTCAGCGACGTGGTCACATCCGTGTTCGATGCGGCATTGATGCCCACATGCAGCAGAAGATAGGTTCCGCGCAGCCGGTCAAACTCGATGAGCGGAAGGCTCGTGTTGCGCGGCACGACTTTGAAGCTCTGCGTGACGGTATTCGGAGACTGGCGCGTAAAGGTGTACACAGCCGGATCGGTGGCCACAACCGGGCCATCGGTGCGGTAGCCGAAGCTTGCATCGTCCACGATGCACACATCAGTCGCCGGTGCGGTTCCAGGAATCGCCAGCGGCCGCGAAATGATTTCCAGCGGATTGGAATCGAAACCGGGACTCAGGACCATGGTGCCCTGCAGTGTTCCGTCGAGCTTAATCAGCGTGCCGTCCAGCGATTTGAACGCGAGAATCCGTCCCGAGGGATTCAAGCCGCCGAACTCGACCACATAAAAACGCTCGTTGACCGGATCGAAAGATCCTCGAAAGGCATTGAATTGCGGCAGTGCCAGAAATTTCTGGCCGCTACTCGTAACAAAGATGAGATCGGTCACCTCAGCGACGTTGACATTGTTGGCCAGGGGAACGGTGGTGACCGAGTAGAGCCGGCCTTGAAAGTTGATATCGATCGCGCGCGCGGCACTTGTGAGCGTCAGTGACAGCAGAAGAACGATCTGGAAAGAATGCCGCATCGAAACTATCCCGGAAAAAGGCTTCATGCTTACTGCAACCACTTAGTGACGCTCAGGTCATTTCAGGCTTATTGGATTCCGGCCAGGCATTCTATGCTCCGAAGAGCAGCTTTAAAAGCAAAGGCTTCACCTCGGTGGCAGGCAGGCTCTCCGGTAAAGGCACCTTGCGGCCGGAGGTTATCAGCAGCGGACCTTCTTCCGGCTTATCCGGAAGCCTGCCGTGGCTGCCTTTTACAAGAGATGCGTCGAACGGAATGAAATCCATGATCGTCACGTTGAAGCCAAGCTTCCGCAGCAGCAAACGGCTGATGATGCGCGGAATGATCAGCGGTTCCTTGGGATCCAGGAACAGCTCTACCGGGTCGTAGCCAGGCTTGTTGTGGATATCGACCTCGTGCGCCCAGGGTGGACACCGCGCGTCATCTTCCCAGTAGTAATAGGTGAACCACTTGTCATCAGCGCTGATGGCGACCAGTTCGCCGGCACGCGGATGGTCGAGGCCGGCGTCCTTAATTCCTTCAGCGTCCAGCACGCGTTCGATGCCGGGAGTTTTCTGGAGCAGCAATTTAACCGCAGCGACGTCGGCTGCATCTTTCACATAAACATGCGCGACCTGGTGGTCGCTCACAGCGAATGCGCGTGAGGCGCCGCAATCGAGCAGTTCCCATGTGTGCTGCTGCTGGACGCGCAGGTATCCGGCGCGGCGCAGCACACGGTTGATGTCCACCGCGCCGCTGCTCTGGCTCATGCCATATTCGCTGAGCACCACAACTTCGATGCCTTTGGCGCGCGCGGCGTCGACGAGGCGTCCAACGATCTTGTCGACTGCCGCAACGTCATCGCCGATGCGCGGATCATTGGGGCCGATGCGCTGAAGGTTGTAATCTAAGTGCGGAAGGTAGACCAGCGTGAGCTTCGGCGCATAGCGGCGCAGCACCGAGTGCGTGCACTTCTCGATCCATTCGCTCGAGCCAATCCCCGCATCCGGACCCCAGAACTTGAAGAGCGGGAAATGGCCAAGCTCGCCATCGAGCTCAGACGCCAATTGCGGAGGATCGGTGTACGTCAGTGAAATGAGCGAGCCGTCAGCCAGGTGCGCCGGACGCGGCGTGACGGCGTAATCATTTCCAGAGTACATATTGTACCACCAGAACAGCTTGGCGCTCGTGAAGTCCTTGTTGCGCGCCTTCGCTGCCTGCCAGATCTTTTCGCCAGTCACCAGCGCGTTGGACTGCTTCCAGAAGTGCACTTCAGCCAGCTCGCGGAAATACCAGCCGTTGGCGACGATGCCATGATCGCGCGGCATCAGGCCGGTGAGAAACGTGGATTGAACCGAACACGTCACTGCCGGCAGCACCGTTCCAAGATTGCAGGATTGCCCCTCGCTGGCGAGCGTCACGAGGTTCTTCGCACGCTGCGGGAAACGCGTAAGCAGATCTCGCGTGAGGCCGACGACGTTGAGGACGAGGACTGGGGTCATGGGGTGTCTGGGAAAAGAATCCGGAAGCCTGCCTGCGTGAAGTGATGGTCGCCTGTCAATGCGTCAGTGATGCTATGGTCTTCCATCACGACGAAGCTGATGCAATCGGTTAGGGACCAGTCTTTATCAGGCCGTTTGTAATACAACTCTGTTCCTTTGACAAAAAGCTCGTGAGATGCATCAACGATAACATGAGAGGCGCTTGAAGTAAGCTGCTCCATCAAGAACCTGAATTTCAAACGGTGTGGGGAGAAACACAGTGCGTCACCAACTTCAGTCAGCACATATTCAGTTGTCAAAATATCAACGCTTCCTGACTTACTGAACTCAAGTGCCGGCGTATGGGCACGGTCGTCTTTGTTCAATAGTGCAAGATAAAAGAAAGTGTCCGCGAACATCATGGTTTTCTTTTGGGCGTCCCGTGAATGTAGTGGTCATGATTTTCGGCCAAGTCTGGCGGCAACGCTGTTGGCTGCGTTTCGGCCCATTTGCCGAGCTCATAGAGTTTGCGCCAGATATCCGGCCGTTGCTCAGGTGGCTGCTCTGTCTGGTCTTCCTCCAGCTCAACCTTAACCTTTGCGCCTTCCGGCAGCTTGACGTTCTCATCAAGAACCACAGCGCCGTTGACGATCTTCCCATGCAGCGTCATCTTCAGGCTCCCGTCATCTGGGCTTTTGCCCATTCCAGTTCCTTTACTATACCCGCATGTATATCGATGGCGCCACTGCCGCCTACCACGGTCCGTGCCCCCGCATTGCCGCCAGCCGCAAGGCCGGCAAGCACGTTCCACGTGTACGTCTCGACGATAAAATTGTCGGTGAGATTCTCCGCCAGCGCGTGCCGCACCGCCGGGCCGACGCTGTCGCGCGTTGTGCCCAGCGCCCCCGTGCCCAGATCGGTAAACAGCGGCACATGGAAATGACAGCGAAGCTCGGAGAAATCCGAAAGCGTCAGATTTTTCATGCGCCGCGGATTCCATAAGTCGGGCAAATCGGAAAAGCGCGCCAGCGTTCCGTCGCGCTTTCTGGCGACGATCTGATGCAGATAGCGCGGTTCATCGAGCGCTTTCAGGCGCGCGAAATCGGCCTCGTTTTTCGACGGCTCCTTCAGCGTGAGCGCAGCGGAGAGGTGCAGCCCGCTGCAGGTGATGCCCGCTGCTTTCAGCAGCTTCAAATCTTCAACCGCGTCTTCGAACTCGACGGCCTGATGGCAAAGGTCCAAATTGATGGTAATGAACCGCCGCGCCAGCTCTTCGGCCTGCGCGCGCGAAATGCCGAGCTGGGATGGGAATTTCTGCCGCGCATCGGCGAGAATCGTGTCATAGTATTTGATGAACTCGCTGATCGCCTCGCACGTCGTCATCGGCTCGGGTTCAAGTCCGAGCACCACCGTTTTCCCGGTCAGTCTCTCCAGGCGCAGCAGCTCGCGCGCGCATTCGGTCAAAAAATGAGCGCATTGGCTGCGGACTTCTTCGCTGTCCGGGTAAAGCCCGTTGAAAACGCCCGAGGGAACACTGATGGCTGCTGGCATTGCACTCCGGCCGGAGTGCTCCATGAAGTGCGTCATGACTTTGGCAATTTTCAAACTGTAAAGCGCCCGTCCGCCGTCAGTCCAGGGCGGCGAATAGACCTGCTCTTTAACGCGCGGGGCATGGAAGTCGCGGATAGGGAAAGCATTGATCGAAACGACATTCAGTTTCAACTCGCTCAACGTGGCCAGGAATTTTTCACATGCAGCCGAGGGAGGTGCTTTTAAAATAGCGTCGGAGAGCGAGGAAGTGCTCGGCAGCGGGGGATGATCCAGCAGCGCGTCGGCCTGCTTCATTCCGACCCGCAAATTGACGCAGGCAGTCTCACTGGCAAAGGCGCGGCGCGAGACTGGCGCCACGTGATCACGGAGACTGGCAGAAAGTTCATCGACCGTTTCGGCGGGATGTACATTCGTGGAATATGACAAACATACGCGCCGACCGTTGACATTAAGTTGTGCCATGCGCTATCCTCTGTCCCTGACTGACAACACCACAGAATACAGGATTGTCGAAAATGTACAATCCAGGCTCATCTAAGCGTCGCGGCTGGACGATGTTATAGTTGCGCAACTTGACAGGAAACTTGCCTTGAGTGAACATGGTCTGACTTGAATGAGCAGGTTAGGACCGCAGGAGCATACAATGGCTTCAGTGACGGTAATATTCGGCGGGCAGGAGCAGAAGGTTTTTGAGCTCGATAAGCCCAAGATGGTCGTCGGCCGCGAGCCGAGCTGCGAAATCCATATTGACAATCTAGGCATCTCTCGAAACCACTGCGCCTTCATCAACCGCAATGATTCTTTCGTGCTGCAGGACCTGGGCTCTTCCAATGGCACCTACGTCAACGGCCGAAAAATCACAGAGTACTTCTTGAACGATGCGGATGAAGTGATCATCGGAAAGTACACCCTGCGCTTCAAGAACGAGGCTCAAGCGGCGGCCGCCGCGCCGAAGACACCCTCACAGGAAGCCGGCGTGCCAGACACGCTTAACACCTACGTGATGGACGGCGCCAAAATCCAGGAACAGCTAGCCAAAATGCGCTCCGGCCAGACCGCTGGCCCCGCCAACCCGATTGCTCCTCCAGCCGGAGCGACCGCGCGCGATTATGCCAAGGCACTTGATCCTGGCGCCGCGCCCGAGGCGGCCAGCGCCGAAACGGCGAAAATGAAGACGCTGGTGATCGCGCTGGCTTCTGTCGTCGTCGTGCTGCTGATCGGTTTTGTTGTTCTGCTGCTGATGATGAAAAAGTGACGCAGCGCGTCGAAACCTGAGTTTACGAACCCGGCCAGTACGCCGGGTTTTTCTTTTGTACGAAGAGAAAGCGTGCGGTGTTTCCGCTTCGTTTCAGATACTTTCCGGTGATCACCGTTGCGTGCTGATGCTCATTTCGCGACAACGTGACTAGCAGCGAGAGCGGCACGTTTTGGTGCATTGAATTGACCGCGCCTTCTTCACTCCACCTGCTGCGAAGGTCAACACTTTTCAGACGAACGTTAAATCTCAGCAATGGGCTTCCCGTGCTTCGCGCGCGGGCCACTCGGGCGACGCACGCGCCGCCCGCTGAGCGTCCGCTTCCACGCCGGTCGAGTACAAACGTCTCGCGAGCGCCGCCGATATCAAATGCCAGCGTCTGGTTCTGCAGGGTGATTGCGGAACCCGTACTCACTTCGCCGCGCATGAAAAGCGAGTCCGAAGTCTCTTTCTTGAAATCGAGCCTGGCCAGAAGCGCGGAAATGTGCATGGCTTGTTCGCCATTTGGCGGAACGACTTCCGCATCGTTCGGCGGCGTCACGCGGATCTGCGGCGAGTGTGCGCTTTCGCCGTTCGAATTCAACGCCGTGACAACATAGTAGTAGCTGACGCCATTGATCGCGCTGGCATCGGTAAACATATTGCTCAGCACGCCAGAACTGAGAAGCTCAAAGGATCCGGTGCCTGCTGTCGCACGGTAAACGTTGTAAGTGTTCGTATTCGCCGCGGGCGTCCAGACCAGATTAACGCCTCCGTTGTACGTCGCCGTATTCAGGTGAACGGGTGCAGGCGGTGCAAGTGTTCCTTTGATTAGCGTGAAGTAATCTTTTTTCCTGCCATCCGCGCCAAGGAAGGCTGCCTCGAGTCTGTCGCCGTGAATATCGAGCACCAGCGAGCCGAGCTCGTTCAAGCCGATGAACATTGCCGGATGGTTCATTTCTCCATAACCAGTCTGGCCGGAAGTTCCGGCGACGACGTAAACCGCTCCCTCACGCGACACCGGGCTGAGCGACGACTTCCTGTACGGCGTGCTGTCACGTCCACTGCCGGAATCTTTGAGGTGCTGCGGCACAAATGTGGTCGTATCTCCGTAGTGTCCATCGAGCAGGAACGAGCGCTCATAGTTGTGGCTATGGCCGCAGAGCACCAGGTCCACACCGTATTCTTCCAGGATTGGGACGATCTGCGTGCGCATTTCCATGAGCTCCAGTTCCCAATCAGAGTCGTGCGTTCCCTTCGAATAAGGTGGGTGATGCCAGTACGCGATCGTCCAGGGAAGCAGATTCGCGCGCAGATCCAGCTTCAGCCAGCTTGCCATAGGGCCAGTCGATGAGCGGTCCGAGCCCTGTGAGTCCAGGCAGACAAAGTGAATGTTGCCGTGGTTAAAGGAATAGTATTTCTCTGTGCCTGACGCAGTCCCGCCAGCTTCTCCTTTTGAAGGAAGCGAGAACGCCGCGTAATAATCAGAGCCGTCAAAGTCCGTCACCTCGTGGTTGCCGCGTGTAGGCCAGCTCACGGTGTTGCGCAGCAGCATCGGATAAACATCGAAGAGGTTGCGCTGAAAATCGGCGTCGCTGCCGGAGTGATAGGCATTGTCGCCAAGCATCAGCCACACGTCTGTCCGCCGCGTTCCCGTGAAGTTGAGGTAAGCATCGCGGACTCTGGTCTGTGCCGAGGTTCCCGTCCCCGCATCGCCGATCACCCACACGCGTGTGGGCGCGGCCGCCCCGGCCGGTGGCGCGGTTCTGAACGTGAACGTGCTGTCGTCAGGAGTTGCGCGCGCGCCGGAACTATCACCGATTGAGTAATAGTACGTCGTGCCGGGCGTTAACCCTGTGACGTATATGCTGTGCTCGGTCGTCGGCGACTGCTCCTCTTTGATCAGGTTTAGATTGCCTCGTTCGGTGCCGTAAAACACGCGCCCTGTAACAGGAACATCCGTGCGCCAGCGGACCTCAACGAAAGTTGGCGTGCCAAGCTGCAGGTAAGGGCCGCGCGTCACCGCGCACTGGGCCGTATTCGTTCCAGAAGAACACGCCAGTAAACCCAGCAGAAAAAGAGTGAGTAGTGCTGAAAGCCGCATCATCATCGGCCCGCCTTCTGCCGCAGCTTTTCCAGAAGCGCCGCGCCTGAAACTGAATTCCTCTGTTGAGCGGGCAGAGCGGCAAAGGCTTCTTCGGCGCGAGCGAAGTCTTCGCCCGCTTCGGCCGTGCGGCCGGCCTGTTGTAAAATTTCTCCGCGCTGCAGAAGCCAGTACTCTTTGCGTTCGGCGGATTCGAGTATCGCGTCTATTCGCCTGAGCGCCGGCTCATACCGTTTCAGCCGCACCTCAATCGACAGTGCGCGCTCCTGCAGCACCAGCAACTGCCCGCACCGGTTCATCGCAGTCTCAAGTACGTTCAAGGCCTGAACGAGCTTTGCGTCACCCTGCGCTTCAATGACTTGTATTTGCTCAAGGTAAACATCCGGCTCGGGAGTTTTCAAAAGCGCAATGGCGTTGCAAAAGCCCTCGTGCGCGTCCGCAAACTTTCCCAGTTTCCGCAGCGTCCGCGCACGCTCGAGATGTCCCTGCGCATTGCGCGGCTCGCGCTGTAAAAAACGATTGAACGCGTTCAGTGCCAACTCGGGCAGTTCAAACCCAGCGTATGTGCGTCCACGCGCAAGTTCGACCAGGCTCAGCGATGGATCCAGTTCTTCAGCGCGTTTCAAATCCGCCAGCGCCGAGGTGAAATCGCCGTGCAAGCGCTGCAGTTCAGCGCGGCGAAGATACAGACGCGCGTTCTTCAAATCGCGCGCAATTTCCGCCGAGACCGCTTCAATCTGAGAATGCAGTTCCCCGTGCGCGAAGCAGCCGCTGCATAGAAATACGCAGAGAACGACAAAATGCTTCCGCCAGCAGGTTTGGCTCATGACGCCGAAGTATAACGTGTGGCCAGAAAAAGTGTGACGGCTAAGTCGATATCCAGTCCTCGAGCCGAAGATTCGGGATGTTCCTGAAATCCTGGGTATTGTGCGTGACCAGTGTCAAGTCGTGCGTGAGCGCCACGCATGCGATCATCAGATCCGTCAATTGGCTCAGCTTGCCACTCTTGAGCTCGGCAGAACGCAGGCGACCTAACTGCTGTGCGCAATGGATATCAAAATCCAGCACGGCCACATCGGAGACAAAATCACCAATGGACTTCAGGCGAATTGTTGGATCCTCCGGCTTGTATGCCCAGGCGTATAACTCCGCCAGCGAAATGGAGGAAATTGCCATTCGGCCACTATGTTGAACGAAGCGATGCATCAACCCGGAGCGTTGTTTCAGGTGTGCCGAACAGATATCTGTGTCGAGCAGATAATTCAATCGGGGATTTTCCTGAAGCTGTCGGTTTTCCTGAGGCGCAGAACCTCTGCCATGTCGCTTTCGGCAGCCGGATCATCGGCGACTGCACCTGCTGAGCGCTTCAGGCCTTCGGTAGATGGCCGTTTAGGAAGTTTCTTCGGCACTATAGTGAGTTCCACCTCAGCCCCCTCGGGCAAGTGGGGGTCGAGCTTTAGTTCAATTGTCTTTCCATGGATAATGCCTGTGACTGTCATGTGCGCTCCTTCAACGGACATCACAGATATTAACCCATCTTCAGCAATAAATGTCAATCTGGGGGTCAATCCAGCAGCGTTGCCGCCAGGAACGTGAACAACGCGTGCAGTCCGTCGTGGTTAATCGTCTCAACGGCTTTCATCGCGCGCTGGCGCTGATGATCGGCCAGCAGCGCGGCCTGCAGCGGAATCTCGTGCTTGAAGTAGATGTCGCGCAGGCGTTCGAGCTTGACGGTGGTCTTCTCGGCTTCGACTGCCGCTTTCAACAGGTCGGCCCGCTCTTCATCTGAGGCCGCTTCGAGCGCCATCGCGAATAGAACTGTCGGGCGGCCTTTCATGATGTCGCCGCAGGTCGTCACTTTGTTCTGCGTGTCGCCTTCGATGTCTTTAAGATCATTCTGAATCTGGTATG
>DASPJR010000132.1:0-12867 GCA_035628505.1 Planctomycetota bacterium
TTGGGCGCATTTGCCGTACAACGTGCTCGGCCGCATCTCGAGCCGCATCGTCAACGAAGTGCGCGGCGTCAATCGCGTGGTTTACGACATCTCGCAGAAGCCGCCTGCAACAATTGAGTGGGAGTAACCGATGATTCGACCGGAGAAGTTTGCTAACGCGATGTACGCGTTTCAGTGCATTCTTATTCGGGCAAGATTCATGGCGTACACAAATGAGCCGCACGAACGAATTGCGGCAATTCTAGACACAGCAGAATATCTTCCACACTACTTTGTGTGTTCGGAAGACAAAACAGAAGAGTTTGAAATGTGGCTCAAAGATACTGCTGAAAAATTTTCTGACGCTGCAATAATCGACAAGTTTTACGAAGCTAACCCCCGACCTTGTTGAGTGGAGCGCGCATGGCTGACTTCATCGAAACGTTTCTCGACGAAACCGCGCAGATTGCGAAAACGATCGACCGCAAGGCCATCGCCGGCGCGATCAGCGAACTCAAGGCCCTCAAGGCGCGCGGTGGCCGGCTGTTTTTGATCGGCGTCGGCGGCAGCGCGGGGAACTGTTCCCACGCAGTGAATGATTTTCGGAAGATCTGCGGCATCGAAAGCTACACGCCTAGCGACAACGTCAGCGAACTTACCGCGCGCATCAATGATGAAAGCTGGGAGATGTGCTACGCCAACTGGCTGAAGGGCTCGAAGCTTTCGAAAAACGATGCCGTGATGTGCTTTAGCGTGGGCGGCGGAAGCGCGACGACATCGCTGAATCTGGTGCGCTCGATGGAGCTGGCCAGAGAAGTCGGCGCGCCGATTTTATCGGTGGTCAGCCGCGATGGCGGCAAGGCCAAAGAACTTTCGACGGTCTGCATTCTCGTGCCGGTCGTCGCCAAAGAACGCATCACGCCGCACGCCGAATCCTGGCAGGCCGTGGTGTGGCACCTGCTCGTGAACGCGATTTAACATCGATGCGGCTTCTGATCTACACTGCCGAATCTCCCGCGGCTGACATCGCCCTGGAAGAAGCTCTTCACGTCGCACTCGAAGAAGGTCGCAGCGAAAACACCTGGCGCTTATGGCAGGCGAAAGCGCCCGCGGTGATTCTCGGCACGGGCCAGGAAGCCGCGCGCGAAGTGGAACTCGATGTCGCCACGCGTGAGAACGTCTCCGTCCTTCGGCGCCACTCAGGCGGTGGCGCCGTCGTGATCGGACCGGGCGTGCTGAACTTTTCCGCCTTCTATCGCTTCGCAGACCTTCCGGGCTCGGAGACAATCAGGGGCGCGATGGCTGCGGCGCTCGCGCCCGTCCAGCGCTGGCTTAACACGGAGGGTGTTGAGAGCACGCTTGCCGGGCTTTCTGATCTGGCCGTCGTCTGCAGTTCTGGCGCATTGAAGAAAATCGGCGGCAATTCGCAGGCGCGTAAGAAACACAGCGTCGTCATTCACGGCACGCTGCTGGCCGACCCGGACTTCACGCGAATTTCGACGCTGCTGAAATTCCCATCCTCGGTTCCTGATTACCGCGCCGGCCGCGACCACCGTTCGTTTCTGACCAGCCTGCAGGAGCTGAACATCCCTCATGATTTTTCCAATTTTTCGAAAGGATTGTCCGGGGCGCTTTCATCTGGTATGAATATACAGGAGATGCCGCGCCAGGAAGAGCTATCGCACGCGGCGGAGTTGCTTAAGGAGAAGTACGGCACGGCCGGCTGGAACTTCCGGCGCTGAAACGGAACGCGTGATCAAAAAGTTTAAAGCTGCGAAGGGTGCGAAGGATGGAGGGGATCCTCGCTTGAACAAGACGGTGGTTCTGTCCGACCTGCACCTGGGCCGCGTGACAACCTACGCGCGCGCGCCCGAGGTCATTGAACCGCTCGTCGAAGGCTTCGACCGCGTTCTGCTCCTGGGCGACATCATCGATCACTGGTACACACGGCCGCAGCAGGTCCGCGAACTGGAGCAGCGCATCTTCAGCGTCTGCAAAAAAGCCGGCGTGCGCCAGGTGATGTACTTCCGCGGCAACCACGACGCCTGCACGGAGACTGGCGAAGAGTTCGCGCTGATCGACGGGATACTTTACCTGCACGGCCATGCCGTCTACCACCGACTGAAAGGTGACGGCTGTCCGGCGACGCGTATCAAGAATCTTAATTCAGAAAAATTCGGTTCGTTCCGGCTGGGCTCGCGGGTCGACCGTCACGTGTGGACCGTAATCGACCGCGTGTACGGCAGCATTCCCATGGCGCTGCTTAGTCCCATCGCCTGGCCCTGGCCCGTAACGCAGCGCATCAAGGCGCTGGTGCAGGAGATCGCGCCTCACGGCGGTGTGCGCGGCGTGGTGCTTGGCCATTCTCACCGGCCGGGCGTGCGCAAGCTTGGCGATCTGACGCTTTTCAATCTCGGCGGCTGGATGAAAAACACGCGCGCGTACGGCTTCATCCGCGACCACGAGAAGATTAAACTCGTTCATGTCGAGAACCGCAGCCACACGCTCCGCTGGGGCCATGTGCTTCACGAAGGCGAACTCCAGACGCCGCTGATCGGTTCCAGATCCGGCGTGCTTGACGCTGTGGCCAAATCGTCCCGCTAGAAAGCTCGCCGCGCATGTCTGACTTCCTGCTGATCGGCGAACGGCTCAATACGCACCGGGAAAGTTTTCAGAAGATCGTTGCGGCGCGCGACAAGAAAGCGCTGCTGCGCGAAGTCCGCAGGCAGCAGCGTGCAGGCGCGACGCATCTGGATGTGAATACGAGCGCGAGCAAAGATACCGAAGCGGCGGAAATGCTTTTCGTGATCGAAACCATTCTGCCGGCGCTACGTCCCGACGTCGGCATTGTCATCGATTCAGCGTCGCCCGAATGCCTGGTGCAGACGCTCGACAAACTCGCCGGCCGCACTGGCACAATTATCAACGCCATTTCGCATGACGAAATTCGCGCGCAGAATGTTCTCGAACTGGCGGCTAAACATCAGTGCGGCGTTATTGCGGTGCTCTCGTCGCCAGCCGGCGCGCCGCGCAGTGCGGATGAGCGTATCAACCTCGCTGTGCAGGCGCACGCGAAGATGACTTCCGCCGGAATTCTCGAGGAGAAGCAGTTCCTCGATCCGCAGGTGCTGCCGCTTGCGTTCGATCCCCATCAGCCGCGCGCCGTGCTGGAGACAATCATGGAACTTCGCCGCCGCTGGCCGTCGGTACGAACGCTCGCGGGGCTTTCAAACATCTCGTTTAACATGCCCAACCGGCGATTGCTCAACCGGACGTTCCTGGCGATGCTGCTGGCCAGTGGGATCAATGGCCTCATCGTGGATCCGTGCGACAAGCTGCTGCGCAAAACACTGCTCGCGTCCCGCGCGCTGCTCGGGCAGGACGATTTTTTAACGAGTTATTTATCTGAAATCACACCGGACGGTTGATCCTGGGCGGCTCAGGCCAATCCGAATTCTGGTTCTCCGCCTCTTGGCGGTTCAGTGAAAGCCGTTAAACCGCGCCAAACTTCTCGCCGCCGGGGAGGTCTTCGCCGAGGCGGCCGCGCAGGTAGTCAAGAATCGCGGGCGTGTCGGTGAGCGTCCGGACGTGCGCGGCGATCTGCTTGCACTTTTCGTAGCTGACGTTGCGGATGATCTTCTTGATCTCGGGGATCGACGGAGGCGAGATCGAAATTTCAGTCAGACCCAGCCCGAGCAGCAGCGACGTGAAGATTGGATCGCCGGCCATTTCGCCGCACATGCTCACCGGAATTTTCGCCACTCGCGCAGCTTCGATCGTGAGGAAAATCAGGTCGAGCACCGCCGGGTTGGCCGCGCTGTATAGATTGGCGACCAGCTCGTTTCCGCGGTCGACGGCCAGCGTGTATTGCGTCAGATCGTTCGTTCCGATCGAAAAGAAATCCGCTTCCTTTGCCAGATCCGTGGCTCGCAGCGCCGCCGACGGCACCTCGATCATGATGCCGACTTCGATTTTGGCATCAAACGGCTGGTTCTCGCGTTTGAGCTCCTGCTTGGTCTCATCGATGATCCGCTTGGCCCAGCGCAGTTCTTCGATTGCCGTGATCATCGGCAGCATCAAGCGTACTTTGCCGAGCGCCGAGGCGCGGAGGATCGCGCGCACCTGCGTGCGGAATGTTTCGGGATATTTCATCGACACGCGGATGCTGCGCAGTCCCAGGAACGGGTTGCGTTCATGAAACGCGTGCGTCGAAATTACTTTGTCGGCGCCGAGGTCCAGCGAGCGGATCACCAGCGGCCGGCCGCCCAGGCGCGTAATGCAGCTCTGATAGGCCTCAAAATGCACGTTTTCATCCGGCATGATGCCGCTGGTCAGGTACAGGAACTCGGTACGGAACAGCCCGACGCCTGCAGCGCCATGTGTAACGGCGCTATTGACTTCGTCGGGAAATTCGATGTTCGCATGCACGCGGATTTCGCGGCCGTCGGACGTAACGGCGGGCAGATCCTTTTCCTTGATCAGGGTCTGCTCGAAGGTCTGGAATTCCTGCTGCAGCTTGCGGTAGCGCGCCAGCGTGCGCTCGTCCGGGCGCAGGATGACGATGCCGCGATTGCCGTCGATGATGATGGTTTCGCCGCCGGAAATGTCGGTGGAGATGGATTCCAATCCGACCACGGCCGGCATTTCAAACGCGCGCGCGAGAATGGCGGTGTGGCTCGTGCGGCCGCCGACGTCGATCGCGAAGGCCTTCACCTTTGTGCGGTCCAGCGACGCAGTCTGCGAGGGGCCCAGGTCATGAGCGATCAACGCGACCGGCTTGTCCAGATGGCCCACGCCGCCATGCTGCGCGCCAACGAGGACTTTCAGCAGGCGTTTCTGCAGATCGTAAATGTCTGAATCGCGGTGCGCCAGCATCTGATCGCCCAGACCGGCAAGGCGCTTGGCGATAATCTTCAACGTGGTTGCAACGGCGTGCTCGGCGCTGTAGCGCTCGTTCCTGATCTTTTCAATGATTTTCTGGCGCAGCGACTCGTCTTTAAGAAGCTGCGTTTGAACCATCAGGATCGCACCGAGGCTGTTTCCGAGCTGATCCTCGGTCTGCTTCCGGATTTTATCGATATCCTCGATGACCTGGCGCGTGGCATCCTCAAAGCGCCTCAGTTCAGCCTCGACCTGTTCAGGTTCCACAAACTGATGTGGGATCCGAACTTCTTCGCTGTGCTGAAGAAAGGCCTCTCCGATGTAGACACCGGGCGAGACCGGGATGCCTTTTAATATTTCCATAGGGTTGATTTAACCACAACAGTCCCGAAAACAAGTGACGAGCAGCTTGGCTTCAGCGCGGACCGGCGGCGGCGACCTCCCCTGAAACGCTTGCGGCATACTGCTCAAAGTTTTTCTTAAACTGCGCAGCCAGTTCCTGCGCCTTCTTGTCGTATGCCGCCTTGTCCGGCCACGTCTCGCGGGGAACCAGCATCGCGGACGGCACGCCCTCGCACGAATTGGGAATCTGCAGACCGAAGACCGGTTCTGTCGTGTATTCCACCTTGTCGAGCTTGCCATCCAGTGCAGCATTGAGCAGTGCGCGGGTGTGGCTGATCTTCATGCGCTTGCCCACGCCGAAGGGTCCGCCGGTCCAGCCGGTGTTCACCAGCCAGCATTTGCATTTGTGCTGATCGATCTTTTTGCCCAGCAGCTCGGCGTAAACGCGCGGTGGCAACACCATGAACGGCGCGCCAAAACAGGTGCTGAACGTCGCTTCCGGATCCTTGCCCAAGCCGATCTCGGTTCCGGCCAGCTTCGCCGAGTAGCCGCTGATGAAGTGATACATCGTCTGCTGCGCCGTAAGCCGTGAAATCGGCGGCAGCACGCCGCTGGCGTCGCAGGTGAGCAGAACGATGTTCTCCGCGTGGCCGCCAACCGATGGCCGCGCGGAGTATGAAATCAGCGCCAGCGGATAGGCGGCGCGCGTGTTCTCGGTGATGCTGGCGCTGTCCAGATCGAGCTTGCGTGTCAGCGGATCCATGACGACGTTTTCGAGAATAGTTCCAAAGGCCTGCGTGCGTGCGAAAATCTCCGGCTCTTCTTCGGCGTTAAGGCGGATTACTTTCGCGTAGCAGCCGCCTTCGTAGTTGAATACGCCCTTGTCGCTCCAGCCGTGTTCGTCGTCACCGATCAGCTTGCGCGAGGGATCGGCCGACAGCGTCGTCTTGCCCGTTCCTGAAAGTCCGAAGAAGACGGCCGTATCGCCGCGGCTGCCGATATTTGCTGAGCAGTGCATCGACATGATGCCTTTCCGGGGCATCAGGTAATTGAGGATCGAGAAAACTGCCTTTTTGATTTCGCCGGCGTAAGCCGTACCGCCGATCAGGATCATCTTGCGCGAGAGATGAATAATAATGAACGCGTCGCTACGCGTGAAATCCAGATGCGGCACGGCGTGGAAATTCGGCGCATGCAGGATAGTGATCTCTGGAACGTGATCGTCGAAGTTCTCGTTGTCAGGACGGATAAACATCGTCCGCGCGAACAACGCGTGCAGAGCAGTTCCCGTGATGACGCGCAGGGGAACGTGGTGCTCCGGATCGGCTCCGGCGTAGCAGTCCTGCACGAACACGTCCTTATGCTGAAAAAACGCGCTCATCCGCGCGACCAGCGTCGAGAACGCCGTTTCACTGATGGGCTTGTTCGTTTTCCCCCACCAGACATTCGCGGAACTGCCGGGTTCTTCGACAACAAAACGGTCAGCGACCGCTCGGCCGGTGTGCTTGCCGGTATTGATCACGATCGGACCGCGAAACGCGATATGCCCTTCGCCGCGCTGAATCGCTTCTTCGTAAAGAACGGGCGTCGGCAGGTTATAGTAAACCGACTTTGGAAAGGTAATGCCGATCGTTTCTAGCTGGGGAAGGCTGGGGTAGATTCCGGGGGCTGGCATGATTCCTCGTCGATGTTCCTGCGTCTAGGCATGTATTCTCTAGCCATGCTGCTCAGGATGCTTGCTCATTTCAGCATAAAGCGGTTCGTAGTGCGCTGAGGCCTTTACTGCCAGAACCGGCATTGTGGCGCGGTGAACGACCTTGCTTGAAATGCCGCCGATCAGCAGCGCTCCCAGTCGTGAACGGCCGTGTGTGCCGACAACCAGCAGGTCCGCCCCAACACGCTCGGCAAAGCTGAGGATCGTGGGAGCCGTAGGGCCTTCTTCGATTGTGACATCGATTGCAATGCCGCAGTCTTTGTACGGCTCGATGAACTTTTCCATCTCCGCCTTCTGGATGGACATCACGTGGTCGAAGGCGCTCTGGTAGGCCATGCCCGCCTCGATGTAGATTATCGGGATTTCAAAGACGTGAATCAGCTTCACTGCCTTCACTTTGTCCTTCACCGCCAGGTCCAGCGCGCGCTCCAGCGCCTGTCGCGAAGTATCCGAGAAATCAACTGCGCACGCGATCGTATAGAAATCCGGATTCTTCGGCGGGCGCACGACCAGCACCGATGCCGGTGACTGGCGCAGCACGCGGTCAGCGACGCTGCCAAGCAGGATGCGATCGATCCCTTTTCGGCCGTGGCTGCCAATGACAACCAGGTCCGGCCGCAGCGACTTCACGGCGCTTGATATAGCCGTGTAGCCGTGGCCTTTGACGACCTGGACTTCCACCGGAACCTCTGGATTGGGTCCCAGGTGTGCCAGTTCGGCCTGCACCTTTGCCCGCGCCTCCAGCTCGATGCGGCGCGCCATTTCTTCGACGACGAAATCGTAGCGCCGGTCCCAGATTTCCACGGCATGCAGCACAACCAGTTTGGCGCCATAAGCCTGTGCGACTTCGGCGGCGGTCATCAGCACGTGCGGCGTCAAGGACGAGAGATCAATGGCGCACAACACTGTTTTAACAGCAGGAGCAAGGTCTTGGGTTGGCATGTGAGTCTCGAGTGAACCAGCAAAAAACGACGCCTTTAACGAGAATAACCTGAGTACCAGCGAGTGCCAGGCATTGAACGATTGAGTCGCGAATAATAGTCTGCAGAAAGCGATCGCTGCCACGGCGCAATCGGCGTTCTTAAGCGCGGCTGTGGCGCAATGAACGTCCTTTCACACGGATCGGCGTAGAACGGGAACAGTGGCGCCGAGGTGTATACGTACCGGGGCCTGCTGCGTTCAGCCTCCAGAGCCGCGCGCTGCGATTCGATCAGGCGCCGCTCGGCTTCAAGTTTTTCGGTTTCCGCTTCCTTGCGCCGGATGTCGGCTTCGTCGTCACGCTCCTTCTGCTCGCGTTCTTCCTTTGCGCGCCGCGCTTCCTCGCGCGCTTCGCGCGGCACCCAGCGGCCCTCATGCAGCACCAGGCCCATGCGCTGGTTGCGTTCCACAAGCGTGATCCAGGCTCCGTCGTGCTTGACGAAGCCCAGTCCCGAGCGGGCCCGCGCGTGGTCGGGGTTGAGTTCCACGGTTTTCTTCAGCGCTTCGTCGCGGTAGCGCTGCAGATTGCGCTCCGCAGCCCACTGCGAGAGCTCAAACCAACGCTCCGCCTGCTCGGTGGCGCTGAGCTTTTCTGCTGCGGCTGCTTTGCGGATGTCGGCGCTGCGCTGAGCGAACTCATCGGGAACAGTGATCTTCGGCTCGATGGCAACGACGCGCGATTTGGCAATCTTCACCACACCCTGCGCCAGCTCGATTGTCACTGTCGTGCCGTCGTCGCTGACGCGGCCTTCCAGCTCTTTTCCGTTGTCGAGTATGACTGTGTCGGCGCAAAGCGGGGTCGAAACAAGTGCGCTCAGCACAGCAGCCGTCCCGAGAATGACCGTGCATCTCTCGAGGCGGCTGTGCGTATGCATGACATGTTCCCTGTTACTTTGCGGGCGCGTCCGGCTTGCGTTCCTTCGCGGCTCTCAAGACGTTGTCTTCGGTGGCCTTCACCAGTACAGTGATTTTTCCGCCCAGATTGGCTTGATCGCCCTGCTCAGACGGAATAATTTTTTCGGCCCAGACCAGCGGAATGGACTTGTTCTCGGCAAAACCGTACGTCACACGGACTTTGTTCATTTCCGTGCCTCTGTCGACGCGTTCAATGCGATTCTTATCGGGGAACATAAACTTCTGGTCAGTCTTTTCCTTGGCTTTCTTGTCCTTGTAACGACGTTCAAACAGAACGTTGTAGACCTTATCGTCGCCTTGGAACTGGCTGAAAAGCCGGCTGGCCAGTTTCTGCTCGTCGTTGATAATGTCGTCCTTCTCCCTGCCCAGCACGTACGGTAGGCCGGAGTTCTCCGCTTTCATGTAATAGTCGAAGCCAAGCTTCATGTTATTATCGAACAATTCCTGCTGTTCGCGCTTGCCGCTCTCAACATCGTTGATTTTCTTGCTCTTGTTGACGTAAATGACGGCGGCGACAATTCCCAGCAGCGCGATCACGCCGCCGGCGATCATCAGCTCTGGTCCGCCGCGCTGTTTCTTCTTGATCGGACGCCCTCCGCCATCGCCCTGGTCGCGGCGGCTGATGCGCGCGGAAGCTCCCGAAGCGCGCGGCGCCGGCGAGGCGGCGGTCATCTTGCTGCGTGAAACGGGTGCGGGAGCGGCGGGTGCGCGTCCGCTGGTGGATGCCGGCATGCGTCCGCTGCCGCTGTTCTGCGGCGCCATCCGGCCGCTGGTGCTGGTTGCCGCAGGCGCCCGGCCGGATGTCCCGGACGGCGCTACCTGCCTGCCGCTGACGCGCTTGCTTTCTGCCATTCCAACCCCCTGCAGTTAATCTCGTTGTGTCGAGCGATGCCCTGACATGTTGACCCGCACTGATCTTGTAACTCTAGCGAAATATACAGCTTTTCACCGGAGAGATACAGCAGAAGCTGCAAAAAATCTGCCCCAAAGTACCGGACGGGGCACTTGTTCTCACACGTGGGTAACGGTGCAGGCAATTCTTTCTTGCAGAAATGAACGAGGCAACGGCTTAAACGCCCGTTGCCTCGTGAAAACGCTGACTGCCTCTGCGGCGCTTAGTAGCTGGCGCGGTAGAGTTCCCACATCTCCGGCCGGCTGAGCCAGCTCTTGAGGATGTGACGCACGTGGAAGACGCTCGGGTAGCGCTGAGCCGGGTCGCGGGCCAGGCACTTCATGCAGAGCGCTTCGAGCTCCGGCGGCACGCGGCGGCGCGTGTAGTCCGACGGCGCCGGCACGGGGCTGTGGCGGAAGTACGGATCGAGATCGGTCGGGCGCTGGATCTGGTTCGGGGCCGTTCCCGTGAGCAGATAGAAGAGCACGCCGCCCAGGCCGTACACGTCCGTGCGTTCGGTGAACGTACCCGGATCGCCCGCCCACTGCTCAGGCGAAAGATACGTGGGCGTACCCACCGCGCGCACATTCGGATCGCCGGCCACCATGCCGACCATCGTCGTGTTCAGCGACGGCGCGGCGGATCCTTCCGTGGAGGCATAGCGCTTGGGCCATTCGCTGGCGTTAATCGGCTGGGCGATGCCCCAGTCAACAACCACGACCTCGCCTTTGCTGCCGACGACCACGTTCTGCGGCTTGAGGTCCAGGTGGAGCAGGCCGCTCGCGTGAGCGTGCTCGACGCCGGCGCAGATCTTATCGAAGAGCTCGGCGACGGTCGTCATCGCGTAGCCGGTCAGGCCCGGGATGCCCGCGTCGGAGATCTTCTTGAGCACCTGATCGAGACTGGAGCCTTCGATGTAGGGCATGGTCATGAAGACCTGGTCTTTGCCGAACGAACCCAGTTCGAGCAGGCGCGAAACGTTGGGATGGTTCAGCTTGGCCGCGTAGCGCGCTTCCTTGATGATGCGCTCGCCATTCCAGCCGCCCTGCGGAGAACTGGTCTTCAGGATCACTTCGCGTTCGGCGAGCTGGTCAAAGGCGACTTTGCAGGCACCCTGTCCGCCCAGCGCGATATCGCGGCGAATCTGATAGCGGTCAGCGGGGACCGAATTGATTGACTTGAGAACCTCCGACGCCGGTACGCCTTCGTTCTTGACCGGTTCAGACTTCACTGCAGCGGGCGGGGCGGCGGGTGCGGGTGCGGCCATTTCATTTCCTCCAGTAAGGATGCTGTTGTGACGCGTAACTCCAGTAGTGGATTGATCAAAAAGTTTTGAATCGTCCTTCTGCTGTTTGAGCAGATCCTGCCGTTCTTTTTCGCGGCGCTCGTTTTCAGCCCGCTCTTTTTCAAGTCGTTCCCATTCCAGCTTCGCGGCCTGCGCCGCATCGCGCTCGGTCTGCTCGCGCTTTTCGCGTTCGGCGATCTCACGTTCATCGCGTTCGCGTTCGCGCTTTGATTTTTCCTTCGTATTAACAGGTGGCACGACAACCCTCGCCTGTGCACAGGTTCAAAAATGAAAGGAGCACGGGACCTTTTAACCGCACCCGTAAAATTTGCAAATCCGAACTGGTGAAGGATTCGCTATAATCTTTCGAGCGGTCGGTAACAATGTCTGGAGAGGCAGAAACGAAAACAATTATATGAAACTTGATCCTGAATTCCTGAAGCGCTCCGTCCAAAAGTTGATCCCTGACTTCCAGGCGCTGCACGCGCGGGGCGGGGGCGAAGTGCAGCTGTCGGAACTGGCTGCGCTCCTGAACCTGCCGCTTGATGAGCGCATGAGCGCCGTTCTGCAGCAGCGGGGAAGCATGCACTTTAAAGCAACCGGCGGCGACGAAGGCACGTTTGAAAACCGCGGCGCCGAAGTACAGGTGCCAGCTCCCGCAGCCACCATTGTCTTTCCGCCATTGATTGCCGGAATCTACCGCAGCACGCCCGGGGAACTCGAGATCCGCTTCGATCCGAAGACCGCAATTGCCGGCAGGAATTCGTTTGTAACCGCTCCTGTGGAACTTGTGCGGATGACGGCGCACAAGTTTCATGTCAAAGTGGGCGGAATGCTCGGTCCGATGCTCAGCCGCACCGTCGATCTGCCGTAGTTCGCAGCTTTTCAGTCTGGCTGCTGCATATTTGCGCTAAAGCAAGCGCTGCCTCTTCCTGGCATTCAAACTGCATTCTCACGTGCTGGCGATGAGGATGAGCGTTATGGCCACAGCACGGAAGAATTTTAAACGCGGCGGCAAACCCCTGGCAGATGCGCCAAGTGCCGAAGAAGCGGGCGGTTTTGAAGAACACCGCAAAGCCCACGGCGATGAGAAAACCGGCGAAAAAGCTGAGGTGCCTCAGCCGGAGGCCAGGAACGCCGAAGGCGGCGTTGAAGCCGAAGGCGTGCCCGAAGCTGTGCGCCACCCCCGCACAAGCCGCGCTACAAAAAGCCGGGAGCGGCAAACGAAACCTGGCAACGCGCCGAAGACCAAGCACGCGCGTACGGGCAAAGCCAAGCCCGCCACACACGGATAAAATAACGACTTCAACGCAGTGGCGCCGAGGACGCAGAGAACGCAGAGAATTCGTTTAACGTATGTCAGGGCTTGATTGAAGAATTCTCCGCGGCCTCTGCGATTTCCGCGTCTCTGCGTTGAAGTCGTTATTTAGCCGTGGCCTCTTATCCGAACTCTCGCACGAACGCGAGCAGCCACATGGTCCGTAAGCATTTCGCCGCAGACCAGCGGTCGAGAAACGGCGGCTCGGGAACTTCGTCGCATTGGTGATAGAGCCAGCGCGCTCGCAAGACGCCCGGGAGCTCTTCGTCTTTGCGCGCCAGGTCGCGAAGGACTTTGTCTTCGGCGCAGAGATAGAACTCGACGATCTCGCGCGCCGCTTGCGTGAGTGTCTGGCGCAGCGTCTTGCCGAACACATTCACGCACGCGCGGTCGAGTTTCGCTCGCGAGGCGAAGTTCATTCGCAAAAAGAGAGGCGTATCAATACCGCCGCGCTGGCGTTTGTCCCACGCATCCAGCAGTTCGCTCGTGCGGCGCGCGAGTTCCGCCGCGGGCGTCTCCTCTTGCTCCGCCCAGCAGTCCAGCCCGCTGGGACCGCCGGCGTC
>DASPJR010000133.1:0-7782 GCA_035628505.1 Planctomycetota bacterium
CAGGATATAGTCGCTGGGGCGCAGGTCCTCCGCACTCCCGACGGGGGCTGGCGCATGTACTACTGGCACCACCAGGCCGGCTGGGGCCGCGTCAATTATCTCTACACGGTCGCGCAGAGCAGCGACGGTCTGCGCTGGCACGTCACCGACTATGAGCGCCCGGCGCTGATCTCGCACTTCTACCGCGATCAGAATGGGCTGACTGACGAGCAGCGCCTGGCCGAGAAATCCCAGCGCAGCAACGACGCCAACTTCGTTTACTTCAACCCGCGGTTGGGATGCTACGAGCAGTTCTCGCCCTGGCTGCTCGACGCCGCTCCTGACCGGCGCGTTGAGGAAGACAACTGCCCGTGGATCAGCCGCATGATTCAGCGCCGTGTGAGCGCTGACGGCTTGGAATGGAGCCCGCCTGAGCTGGTCGTCCAGTCCGACGCCCGCGATCCGTGGGACCAGCAATTCTATCACATGGCCGTACAGTACCACGAAGACTGGTTGATCGGATCGCTCGGCCATTACCGCGCCGAAAGCGGGCAGCAAAGCGTCGATCTCGAATTGGTCTTCAGCCGCGACGGCCGAAAGTGGGAGCGCCCGATCCGTGGCGGATTCATTCCGCGCGAGCCCGGCGGGCGCGACGCCGAAGGCATCTATCCAGGCAATGCCTGGATAGACCTCGGCAACGAATGGTTGTGCTTGTACACCGCGTACGCGCGCAAACATTCGCAGTATGCCGATGAACGCCTGCCGAAGAGCTGCATCGCCGCGGCGCGCTGGCCGAAGCACCGCTTTGTCGGCTTGCGCGCCGAGAAAGTGTCCGGCGGCTTTCTGACACCCGTCTTCTACCCGCGCTCAGCGGAGATCCGCATCGACGCCGACATTCGGGGCTGGTTGAAAGCGGAGCTCTGCGACGCATGGGGCCGGAAACTGGACGGCTATCACCTCCAGCAAAGCATCGCGCTGACAGTCGACAGCCCTTCTCATGTCCTGCGCTGGCGCAACGCAGAGACGAGCAAGTATACCTGTGATCCCGTGCGGTTACGTTTCGAATTTTCCGACGCGGACGTGTATAGCGTGTGCTTCTGACGATCCTTGCGGGCCATTCATCATTTGCACCGCACCGCCAAATGCTTGTCTGTCGAATGACAACTGCAGTAGACTGCCGGCGTATGAGCGATGCCCAAATGACGAGACACCCACCTCCCGACACGGTGATCGATGCTTTTGGTCTTCGCGGTAGGAACATAGAGCCACTTGCTGGGGGGCAGGGGGTTGCGTGGCGTGCGGGAAACATGGTACTCAAGCCCTGCCACGATCCGGCCGAGACTGAGTGGCTCTCAACCGTGCTCGAAGTCCTGAAGGAGGACGGATTCCGAATCGCGAGGCCGCAGCGCTCACACGGACGGAAGTTTGTCGTAGCGGGGTGGTGTGCATCTTCATGGGTCGAAGGCAGCGCCAGCATTGTTGGACGATGGTGCGACGCGATTGACGCTTGCCGTGCGTTTCATCGCGCAACGACACATATTTCCGTTCCGCATGCAATCCTGCAAAGCAACAATCCATACCGACTGTGTGACCGCGCGGCATGGATGGAGCAGCAGTGCGGCGAAGAAAACGATCTTGGCGCTGGCGGCGCGTCTCTTTTGGCTCTGCGAAAGCCCTTAAACCTGCCTGCCCAGCTCATTCAAGGCGACCCAAGCGAAGGGAACATTCTTTTCACCGAGAACGCTCCTCCTGCAATCATCGATATTGCGCCGTACCAGCGTCCAGCAGAGTACTCGATTGCGATGCTGCTGGCGGACGGCGTCGCCTGGTCTGGCGCACCCATTGATTTGGTTCGAAAGGAGTTGAAGAGACGGCACTTTGATCAACTACTGGTGCGTGCGATTCTCTTCAGGTTGTATGTAGCGAGACTTATCCAGCGTAGCGCCGCAGGTGTCGAACGCCGTCTAGCCGCTTATGCGCCTGTAATCGAGGAAGTGCGTGCAGCCGTAGATGCATCCTGACTTCGTCCAAGTAAAGCTTGTGAGGCACGTGAAGTCGGGCGAATGCGAAGCATGATTTGCCTATTGAACGAAGCCAGCGGCGTACCCTTGATGCGTCGAGTAGACACTTATGGCTTTCCGTTCCCTGCATATACTCGCAGAGGTTGGACTGCGGAGAAAGGATACGCCAGAAGTCGTATCTCAGAAGCAATGGAGGTGTTGCTGAGTAACGGGAGAAGCCCTGATTCAGAGGATGCACTTCGCGCCGACCAAGAAGTGCGTGGCCACGAGGTGGCAGAGGCCTCGGATCAGACCAATATTGCTTGCAACATAGCAACCAGTGGGTTTTGTCTTTTAGCAACTACCTTACTTTTCGAGTACCTCATCCGCGGCAGGTCCAAGTCATGAAGCTCCCGCGCCTAATCGTTTACTCCTTGATCGCAGGATTGGTTTGGTTGAACGTGCGTGAGCGCGCCCATAGCGGCCACTTCGAATGGGTGAGAACCCTTGCGCCAAACCACGAGGTGGAAGTTGCGCTAACGTCGGAGCCGAAGTACGTCGTTGTCTACGTGGAGTGCACCGGACGCGGCTTCCCCATGACATACGAGGCTAGACTTGGCGACGAGCGTGTGCTCTGGCGACCAGAGGCGCTAACCGTAGACATCTTATCCGCCATCCTCGTGGTGCTCATGGCACTCTCGGTTACGGGCGCTGTATCGCGACGGAGCAAGACGCGAGGGATGAATTAACCAATGCATGATGACAATCGGGTGACCGCGAGCTTGTCGCGTTAGAGCACGGGGCGGGAGCTGCTGACGCAAATGACGGAACTTTCCTGACTGCCGCCATCGACGACTGCGGTAGACTGCGCGAGCCGTGAAGCTCCCGCGCCTGCAACTGCATCTGAGCACGCTGCTGATCGTCACGCTGTTGGCGGCGGGGTTGGTGTGGCTGAATGTGAGGCAGCATGAGTACAGGTTTCAGATTTCGGAGAACGGCGAAGTTCGGCCTGGTTTCTTGATTCACATGGACTACCCGGTGCCTGCGAAGGATCGTGGTTGGCCGTTAACCTTCGAGACATCGAGAGAAGCCGTGTTCGAGCGTAATCGATACTATTGGAACTGGAACATGTTCGCATTAGACGTAGCCATCTCCTTGCCGTGCTGACCTTCGCCATCGTCGCGATTGTTTGGCTCACGCGACGCATGAAACGAGGTGCGCCATGAAGCGGTTCCACCTCTCCACGCTGCTGCTGTTAACCGTGCTCGCGAGTGCGTTCGTGGGGGCGAATGTAGTGTGGCAAGAGGAGCGACTTTCGGTAATCAAAGCTATTTGCTGGCGCGGCTGGCCGTGGACATACGAGATCATTTGGCGTGTGTATCCGCAGATGGCGAGCGTAGACGATTGGTTAGATACGAGCGCGCTTACAAAGAACATCGCGTCTGGCCTCGCTGCTCTGGCGCTGGCTGGCTACGTGTCTGAGAAGATTGCCCGGCGCAAAAGGTAGCGCGGCTATTAGCAGAAGAAGAACGTATGAGCAAGGAACCGCAGACGTATCTTGTGTGGGCTAGCCACTGGGCTGGCAGGGTCTATACCGACCAACAAGAGGCATTTGATGATGCAATCGACGATGGCCTATTCCTGCCCGTAGAAGCTACGCCGGGTAGGAATGAAGGATATTGGTGGAGTAAGGCAGCACTCGTGAAGCTTGGACTGTTTGAAGAGGCGCGAGATGTTGAACTAGGCGGCAACCCTAAATAGTTGACTTCGCGCGCCGCGTGCTACCGTCCGTGGCATGCGCTTCATCGAATCCGAAGGGCTCTATCAGGAGCAGCGCGACCGGCTGAACCGCGCGAGGGCAGATGACCGCTATGATTACGAAGAGCGCGCGGGTATCTTCGAGTACCTAGGCCGCGAGCGCCGCGGCGATGCTGAGCGGCACGCCTACTGCTTCATTCAGTGCGAGAAGGGGTGGAATCTAGAACACCGAGCGTATCCGCGATGACTCCGCAACGCTTTCAACTCAGTCGTTCGAAGTTACTTCTCCTAACGATCCTGGCACGCGTCTTCATCGGCGCGCAGTTTTGGACGCGATCTGTTCCGGACGCCCACGGTTTCACCACCGACTGGCAGAGCCGGGGCTTTCCCTTTCGTTACGAAGAGTGGTTCGATAAGTATGGTGTCTACAGGAATGTGGGACCGAATCCCTACGCACTCGTGTTGAACGGCATGACAGGGATTGCGTGGCTGGGCGTACTCGGGTATGGCGTTGAACACTGGATAAGGCGAAGACATGAACGCACTCGTGGAGCAGGTTCTACAACTGGAAGCGCGCATGAAGACAATCGCGGCGGCGCGTGACAGGCTAGGGCCCGGCAGACAGGCCGACGCCTTGGAAGCGCAGCGGCAGAAGCTTGAGGACAGGCGGCGTGCGTTGCTGGACCAAGCCACCGATCGGGAATTGATTGCCTTGGAGTATGGGCGGGAATATGAGCGGCCGGCTGTGCAGGTGCCTTAACTGTGCGCCGCGTGTGCCAGATCCGGCTTGCGACCGTTATTGCTATGGTGCTGTTCGCAGCATTGCCCATTTGGTTAAACTTTGATCCAAGACCGAAAGAACATTCCAGTGGCGTACCTTATCGTTCGTTCGGCTGGCCCTGGCCCGTGCGGATTGAAGCGACCTGGGTATATGACGATGCACAGAAGCAACAGGAGTTGATTGCAGAACTCAGCAAGCTACCGGGCGTGACCTACGACAAGACGCCAAGATTCGCTGTTGCATTGGTTGCGGTTGAAACCGAAAGCTACGGATTGAAGATCTTGGGCAACATTCTGACCGGACTTGGAATGACTGTACTGTTCGGAATTCTGTGTGAACGTCACTTGAGACGCCGGCCCGATGCCCCGCCCCCAAATTAGCCTTGCCGCGCTGCTGGTGGGCGTGCTGGTGGCTGGCCTGGAACTGCCACTGTTCTTGGCCGTGTGGCGGGAAATGGATGAACCGGAACCATTTCCGCTGCCCACTGCGATTTGGTTTAAAGCCGCTGCGTTCGTGACCTGGGCCGGTACAGCCTGGATTATGGCTATGCTGGTTGAAAAGTACGTGCGGGCCAAGGCACGTACAGCCCAGCCCTCCCAGCCGCTAGTTATGAAACTCCGGACGCGCGTAATCGGCGCACTGCGGCCGGGCACAATCCGAATCAAAGTAGGCATTGGCCACGGCATGTTGGACGGCGGCATGGAAAACGACGTGCCCGCGGACTTGATCCCGCCGGACCTGCAGGCGCCGAACAGTGAGTTTTTCGTAGCGTACGGGCCGGACCAAGAAATGATCATCACCCGGCTGGATGCTGTTGACGGCGCCAGTGCGAAGTAACAAGTTCCCGCTTGCTTCCGCGTCTTTCCGGGTAGGCTACCAAGCATATATTCAGCTTGGAGTCTTAGCCTATGCGCCCAGCCTGCCGGATCCTTGCCCTGTTCCTGTTTGCCCTGTTGGCCGCTGACGCCGCGGCCTGTGCTGCAATCACGCAAAAGGGCACCGTGTGTAAGCGCGCGGCAAGCCCCGGCAGCGCGTACTGCTGGCAGCACGGCGGCACCACCAAAGCCGAACGTGACGCCGCGTATGTAAAGGCGGCAAAAGAAACCGCCCCGGAACCCGTCAAGGAAGCGCCGGCAGCGGATCCAGCACCGGCCCGCGCGGCCCGGCCCACTGCACCTGCGGCCCGTGTCGTACTGCCCGAAATGTTTGACGTAAATGGCTGATAAATAGGTGTGGTAATTCGCTCCTCCCCAACGTGGTCAGACGACCACAGAAAGGGAGAAGTATGCAAGACGCAATTGGTGAAGAGGGAGCACCCGAGGAGTACGAGGATCACACGCCAGTCCCTCCCGAAGGTGATCTGCAAGAACTGCTCGACGAGGCGCTCACTCCAGGTCCTGAGCTGGAGGAACCCTTCGCGCCACCGAGACTGCTGGCCGGTCGAAGAAAGGGTAGTCCCGGCAAGCGCCTGGTCAAACCCGAGCCGTCGAAGACCCTGACGGCGCAACAGCGGCTGCTCCTGCTGGATACCTGGCGGCGCAGCGGCCTTCCGGCAGGCGACTTCGCAGCGATGGTGAACGTCTCCAAGCACAGCCTTTACACCTGGAAGAAGGCCTTCGATGAGGAGGGGCCCGCGGGACTGATGGACAAGCCGCGGGGCGGGCCTCGCGGGATGAAGCTGCCTGAGCTCACCAAGCGCACGATCCTGATGCTCAAGGAAACCAATCCCGAGTGGGGTTGCCAACGCATCAGCGACATGCTGCTTAGGGGACCGGCGCTCCCGGCGAGTCCCTCGACGGTCGCCAAAGTATTACATGAGGCTGGCTATCAGCTCGAAGAGGTGCCAACGCGAGCGCATCCGGACAAAGTGCGATCGTTCGAGCGTGCGCGGCCCAATCAGCTCTGGCAGACGGACCTCTTCACGTTCGTTCTAAAGCGTCAGAACCGGCGCGTGTATCTGGTCGCGTTCATGGACGATCACAGCCGGTTCATCGTCAGCTACGGCCTGCATGCATCGCAGTCGACAGCGCTGGTGATGGAAGTCCTGAAAGCCGGGATCACAAGCCACGGCACTCCTGAAGAAATCCTCACCGATAACGGCAGTCAGTACGTCACGTGGCGGGGAAAGAGCGTCTTCTCTCGGGAGCTTGAGAAGCGCGGCATTAAGCATGTGGTTGCTGCACCGCGGCGGCCACAGACGCTGGGCAAAGTCGAACGCTTCTGGGGCACCCTTTGGCGTGAGTGTCTTGAAAGCTCGGTCTTCATCGATCTTGGAGATGCGCAGAAACGCATCGGCCTGTTCATCGACTACTATAACTTCCAACGGCCGCATCAAAGCCTGCAGGGGCTCGTTCCCGCCGACCGGTTCTTCGGCGCTGCCCCCGACGTGCTAAAGACGCTGAAAGAGCGCGTGGCGGCTAACGCTCTGGAACTGGCGCGCAGCGGCAGTCCGAAGACGCCGTTCTATATTACCGGCCAGGTCAACGGAAAGCCGTTCAGTGTTCACTCCGAAGGCGAGCGCGTCATCATGCTGCAGGAGGGAGAGCGTAAAGAGGTGGACCTCTCGGCTCCACAGGTGCTGGCCGATCAGCCGGTGGTCGCGCCAGCGCCGGAAGAACTGCCGCAGCCCGTTAGCGCGCAGGGAGTAGTCACCAACGAACTCTACGAAGCTGAGAACATGGAACCTCCGCAGCCAGGTGTGTCGCCAGTCGATCCGTTGCTGAATGCGGAAGGAGGTGAAGCATGAATCAGCAACAGCAGGCGGCTTCAGAGAGGAGCGTTACATGCAAGCCAAAGCCGAGAGAACGAAACAAAGGCCCGAAGCTGCAGGATGTGAGCCGCTCTGCACGGCAAACAGCCACGGCAATCCTTGAAGTGATGGCCGGCGTCAGGTTGCCGTCAGACGCAGCGAAGGTGCTCGGCATCTCTCAGCCGAGATACTATCTGCTGGAGAATCGGGCGCTCAATGGCCTGATTACGGCGTGCGAACCACGCGCAAAGGGGCGAGTGCGTTCGGCGCAGAGCCAACTGGCTGCGGCGCAGCGCACGATCACGCGGCTGGAGCAGGACTGTGCCCGATACGCGGCGCTGGCGCGAGTGGCTCAGCGCACGATAGGGCTACACGCTCCACAGGCGAAGCCTGCTGAAGTGAACGGGAAGAAGGCACGCAGACGCAAGGCTACGGTGCGTGCGCTGACCGTGGTCAATATGTTAAAGTCCCAGTCATCCGGTGAAGCAGAAGCAGGCTCTGCTGGCGAGCAACCT
>DASPJR010000134.1:0-18591 GCA_035628505.1 Planctomycetota bacterium
CCGCCGCCGATCCAGAAGCCGGTATGATCGTTTGGCTTGGGCAGCGTGTGCTCGAACAGCGGCTTGCCGCCAAGTTTCACGACGAATGCATCGGCCTGGCAGGAGAGCTCGAGCACGCCATCGTGCGAGAGCAGGATTTCATCCGCGTTTGATTTCAGCTCGGCGTTGTTCGAGAGCAGAACGCAGCCTTTCTCTGAGGCGCGAAACGAGACCTTCGGCGTCTTGCCGGCTGATTCCAGTCCGTAGAAAGAAACTTCGACTTCAAAGCGCGCCCGCGCCGCTTCTTTTTTCTTATACGTGAGCTGCATGTTCAGCGAGCCGGACTGAAACTGCGGCATCTTGAAAACGCGGTCTGCCGTTCCTTTGCAGAACGTTCGCAGTTCGCCTTTTCTCCACGTCAGACCCGTGTGGTCCCCCGGCGGCGCCCACAGCGAATCGATGAAATCGTCGTTCTGTTCTTTGGTCGAGAAATCGTAACCAAGCGTAATGACTTGCGTCCGCGCGTCGTAATTCAGCACGCGGCCTTTGAAGAGCTGCAGCACGCGCGGGTCGAGCCCCAGCGCAAGCCGCTCAAACTTTTCTTTGAACTCCGCCATCTTTGCCGCGGTCTCTGGCGCGCTTGCGAAATCGGAATCGCCAAACTTTTTCGCGTAAGCGGCCAGTTCATCGTTGAGCTGCTTGGCTTTGCTCTGCGAAGGCGCTTCGGCTGCACGGGCTTCGATCTTCGCCCATGCCGCCCGCGCCTGCGCCTCGCGCTCGCTGACGCGAACTTTCTTGAGTTCACTCGCGAGCGTCTCCTGCAGCGCTGCTCCGCCCATCTGGTTCACCGCCGCCTCGGCAGCATCCAGTCGGCCGTCGGCCATCGCGCTTAACGCCGCTGCGGTCCAGTCCGCAGGCGACGCCGGCGGCGGCAGCTTTTTGATGCGTTCGAGCATAGCCTGCGTCAGTTCATCGAAAGGTACATTGATCATCGTCGACCCGGCGGAGGCGCCGTTGATCATGATCGCGCGTTCGATCTGCAGCACGCCGTTTTTGAACGCGACCAGCTTCCCGTTCTGCGCGCCTTTGACGGAGTCGAATTTGACGTTCTGCCCGATGCTCTCAGTGATCGCCGCATAGCGGCTTTCACGTTGCGCGGCCAGAAGCTTCAGTGCCTCGCGCAACGCGTCGGCCTGAACGGAAGTGCCGTCTCCAACCTTCTCGATTGCCTTCGCAGGTGCGCGCTCACGCAACGCCGCGAGAACCTCGGTAAAGGGCAACTCGACTTTCTGCGGCGCGGCGTCGGGAGCGGCCACTGCAGCCGGCTTTTTGGTCTCGGCCGGGGCAGGATCGGCTTTGGCTGCCGTCTCGCCTTTTTCAGGTGCTGCGATCGCGGCGGTGGAAACCGGCGAGCTTTTGACGGCGGGCGTCTCGACTTTCTCTGCGGATTGAGTTCCGGCAGCGGGTCCTGGCACGATGGCGAGCGCCGGATCCAGCGCAGGAGTCTGCGCGGCAGATTCGGCAACGGCTGAAGCTGCCGCCTCGGTGACGATCTTCGCAGGAGAAGTTTTCTTCGGTTCGGACTTTTTCGCAGGCGCTGGCGCCGCGGGCGCTGCATTCGGCTTCGTTTCTTTTCGTGCCGCTTCCGGCCCAGCGGCGACGCGCGTCTCGGGCACCTTGGCGGATTTTTCAGGTGCCGACGAACCCTTCAGAAGCAGCACAACAGCAATCACGGCGCCCACTCCGGCAAGTCCGAGTACCAGCGGCAGCTTCGACGCCGGTTTCTCGATCGCCTCTTTTCTGCGCGAGTGCGCCGCAACCTTCAGCTGCGGCCGCGGTCCCGTTATGGTTTCTCCGCGCAACGCTTTCTCGATCTGCTCGATCAGTTCAGCCGGAGACTGAACGCGTTTCTCGCGCTCCTTCTGCATCATTTTTTCGATCAGGCGCGAGCACGCTTCGCTGACCTTGGGATTGGTTTTGCTGGCTTTCGGCGGCGGCTCGGTCAGGTGGCGCGACATGATCAGCGCGCTCGTTTCCCCGGAATACGGCGGCTGGCCGGTGACAAGATGATAGAGCGTGCCGCCGAGGGCATAGATGTCGGTGCGGATGTCGATTTCAGCCGAGGCGCCGCGGACCTGCTCGGGCGCCATGTAATAGGGCGTACCGATCGCCTGGCCTGATTGCGTCAGCGATGCATCCTCCGCCTTATTCATCTGCTTGGCAAGGCCCAGATCGGCGAGCTTGGCATCGCCGCGTGACGTGAGCAGGATATTGTCGGGCTTGATATCGCGATGAACGATGCCGTTTGCGGCGGCGCATTCAAGCGCACGCGCGACATCGCGGGCAATCTCCAGCGCGCGTTCTTCGGGAACAGTGCCCTGAGACTTCAGCAGTTTCAGCGCAGACGCGCCGTCGATGAACTCCATCGCGAAGTACCACACGCCGGTGGCTTCGTCTTTGCCGACATCCACGCCCTGGACGATGTTGGGATGGTTCAGCTTCGCGCAGGCTCGCGCTTCGCGTTGAAATCGTTCGATGAACTTGGCGTCTTTGGCGATCGACGGAGGAAGCACTTTCAGGGCAACGATGCGGTCGAGCGACTTCTGGCGCGCTTTGAAAACGGCGCCCATGCCGCCCTGGCCGATCTTGCTGATCAGCTCAAAACCGCCGATTTCCTTCAGCGTGTCTTTTCGAGGTTCTGTCACGCGATTGCCCAGTCCGCTGCCGCTCGCAGTTCCTGCTGATAGATACATTCACCGCAGTAAATTGTGACCGCCAAATGTTAAAGAAGGTGCATACTCGCCACAAGGCTACAGTATAGCACTCACGAAGTCGACGGCTGTGAGCCGCTTCAGTATTCTTGTCTGCCCGGATGGCTGATAGCGGAGAAGGAGAAGGCATGAGCGAAAATACGTTGAGTCCAGAACAGCATCGACGGGTAGCCGTTGATCTCTTCAATCATGTCTGGACGCTTATTGAAAAGAAGAACCGCACGCCGGAAGAATGTGACAACATGATTCATGCTGCGCATGCCTCTCGCCACCACTGGGGCGTGGTTGGAACACCGATCAATCTCGCCCGAGGTGAATGGCAGGTGGCGAGGGTTTATGCCGTGCTGAACCGGCCTGAGCCCGCGCTGTTCCATGGCCGGCGCTGCCTCGAGGTCTGCGAGGAGAACGGAATTGGCGATTTCGATATTGCGTACGCGCATGAGGCAATCGCCCGGGCCCATGCCGCGGCAGGCCGGTTCGATGAGAGCCGCAGGCACACGGAACTTGCGCGGCTTACCGGTGAAAAGATCAAAGAGAAAGACGACCGCGATCTCTTGTTAAGCGATCTGGCGACGATTCCGCAGCAGCGATGAGCCCTCACCAGCACCCTAAAATATTTCAAAATTAGGACGCAATAAACGGCGGCCTCATACGTCTGTTTTTAAGGCTGAGTCCGCTAGTGTGCCGGTTGCTTACAGCTTGTTTTGCGCACCTGTGCAAAAAATTACAGCTTTAGCTCATAGTTGGCCGAAGACTCAGCCGTAGTAACCGATGAGGCCTCTCGGACCGATAAACGCCAACATGTGCGTTCTTGGACAAAATACAAAGGAGTTCCTTTCTTTGCGTCTTTGCGTGAGATAATTCCGTTTGACCCCTGAGCAAAATCTCACAAGTTCTCTATTGAAGAGCCCGGCAATCTGGATAACGTGTATCGGTCTTATCAGGATTACCTGCGTTGCTTTCGAGAAGGCTTCTCGGGGGCGGCGTTGTTGCAACTTGGAAAGCTTGGAGGGGTTTCACCTTGGCCGTTCCTATTTCTCAAATGTGGACCGTCGCATCCTATGTGCTGGGCCAGAAGATGCGCGGCGTCAAACGCTACCCACTGGTGCTGATGCTCGAACCGCTCTTTCGCTGCAACCTGGCCTGCGCCGGTTGCGGAAAGATCCAGTATCCCGGCCATATTCTGCGCAAGAACCTGTCGCCCGAGCAGTGCTTCAAGGCGGTTGAAGAATGCGGCGCCCCGATGGTCAGCATTCCGGGCGGCGAACCGCTGATGCACCCGCAGATCGTCGAGATCGTCGAAGGCCTCGTTGCGCGCAAGAAGTACATTTACCTCTGCACCAACGCCATCCTGCTTGAAGAGAAACTCAAGGATTTCAAGCCAAGCAAGTACCTGACGTTCTCGGTTCACATGGACGGCCCGCGCAAGGAACACGACTTCGCCGTCTGCAAGGAAGGCACGTACGACATCGCCGTCAGCGCGATTAAGGCCGCGGTGAAGGGCGGCTTCCGCGTGACGACGAACACGACGCTCTTTGACGGCACGGATCCGGAGCACATTCGGCAGTTCTTTGACGACATGATGGCGCTGGGCGTCGAAGGCATGATGCTCTCCCCCGGCTACAGCTACCAGAAGGCGCCGGACCAGGAGCACTTCCTGCAGAAGCAGAAGACGCGCAAACTCTTCCAGGAAATCCTGCGCGAGCGTAAGAAGGGCTGGAAGTTCAATCTCTCGCCGCTGTTCCTGGAATTCCTGCAGGGCAACGTCGACTTTGAATGCACACCCTGGGGCAATCCGACCTACAACATCTTCGGCTGGCAGAAGCCCTGCTACCTGCTGCAGGAAGGCTACGTCCAGACCTTCAAGGAACTGATGGAACAAACGAAGTGGGAAGACTACGGCCACAAGAGCGGCAATGAAAAGTGCAAAGACTGCATGGTTCACTGCGGCTACGAACCCACGGCTGTCGATGAAACGTTCGGCTCGCTGAAAGGTTTTGTCCGCACCGCCAAGGCCGCTATGTCGCACGGATTGTAACTGAATAATTAACCACGAAGCTCACGACGAACACGAAGAAGTCATTTTTGGATTTCTTCGTGAACTTCGTGAGCTTCGTGGTAAAAGGCTCCGTTTCGTGGCGTCCTGACGCTGGCTACGGTTCGCAGTAACGCGGGAGATGTTTGATGTCTGCAACAGAGAATAAATCGCTGGAGAAGTGGGTTCCGAGTCTGGCGACCAAAGAAGAACTTTATGACGCTCTGGACAAAGCCTTCGACTACCGGGGCGATATCACCATCAAACTCAAAGACGGCACATCCCTGGTCGGCTACGTCTTCAACCGCACCTCAAACGTGGCCGAACCGTTCATCGAAATGTTCCCCGCCGACAAAGACGTCAAAACGAAGGTTTTCTATAAAGATATAGCGAGTCTGGCCTTTACAGGAATCGACACCGCCGCAGGAAAGTCCTGGGCCGCGTGGGTCGAGAAATATAAAGCCAAGGAGTCGGGAGTCTAGGAGTCTGGAGTCGGGAGTCTTCGCGCAGCGGGGTTCTAAGACTCCAGACTCCAAGACTCCCGACTCTAGACTTTCTTTAATGACCTGTCTCCGGTTTCATCTGTTAAACCCTGTGGAGCCTGCTAGAATGGCTCACCGCTTGAGGTTAAGCGGGCTGTAGGCTGGGAAAGCAGGGCTTTGATGACGCGCAGGCACTCCTACTTTTGCCACACAAAACCGCGCGGCTTCTCCGTGCCCGAATTGATCGTCGTCGTAGCCATCATGGTCATCCTCAGCGCCAGCCTGATCAGCGGCTACGTCAACATGCAGAAGAATCAACGCATGAAGAGCGCCACCGAGCGGTTTGTGACGATCCTTCACACCGCGCGCAGCCTCGCGATTACAAACAACGCGGTATACCACGTCTATATCGATAACTGGCAACCCGGTGTCACGACCGGTCAGAGATTTGACGACCAGAGCATCAGCATCCAGTGCTACCCGGAGGTCTCGCGTGCGCTGCGAATCAATGACGAACTGGACATGGGCATCACGACCGACCGGACGCTGGTGCAGGCCGAAGATTTTCCGAGCTCTCTTTCCACTTCACCGCAGGTGGCGCAAGCCATGATCGCCGCTCTTGACACACAGCTGGCCAGCGCCGTGTCACCACAGCGCGAAGCCCTGCTGCTCCGGCGCAAGGGCTACACAAACGAGCGCGACACGATGCCGTATAACGACGATGGCGATCCGCCGACAGACCGGGCCTTTACGAACTGGCGCGTCGACCACGTCCGGTTTACGAACTGGATTTATGTCGGCGTCCAAAACGACTTGAACAAGCTGAAGTCTGATCCCGCCGTGGTCAACCCGCCGGTTCTTTCGTTTTTGCCGGACGGAACGGCATCGACCACGCTGCAGTTTTACGTGACTGACGACGAGAATCTTGCAGACGATAAGCTCGCGGTGCTGGATACGACTCCCGAGGATCTCTACCAGAAAACTAACAACACGCGCTGGCAGGTTTTTTACGAGGCCAATGACCCTCTGCTGGGCAAAACGCTGATTACGTCTACAACGCCCACGCGGGCCCGCCGCAAGGATGCGCAGGTCAGCATCATCCAGGTCTTCCGCGGCGGAATCATCAAAGTTCTGCAGGGAGGGCAGCCCTGATGCGCTCCCCTGCTCCCTCAGGATTTACGCTGATCGAAATTCTTGCCTCAATGGCAGTGCTTGCCATCGGCCTGGCCGCGGTGGTTTCGATGGTGCTGGGCAGCAGCCGGTCCAGCAGCGGCGCAGTGGACCGCAACACCGCGTCGGTGATCATCGCTGAAGCCATCGAAGACATTGAGCGCATTCACCGGATTACGCCGGAATTGATCCAGAACAACGCCGCGCTCGCCGGGCACGAGAACGACATCGGCTGCTACATGGAAACGTATGACACCGGCCCCAACGGTCCAACAGCCAGCGAGCCATGGCCGAACCTGGACGAATTGCAGTCCAGCGATTACGGCGTGAACGGAGTGATTACGGCGCACACCGGGCCGCTGACCAGCGCCCGCTATCCGATCCCGAGCACCCTGACAGGTCGGTCCACAATGATGGTCTGGCCGCCCACGCCGGAGCCGAAGTTTTACGGCGGGCCGATGAAGCAGTCTGGCAGCGGCATGAAGACGACGGGCTTGCCTTATCGGGTGATCTACCGTCTGGAGCGGCATCCGGAATGGGTTGCGGTCCTCGCCCTGCCGCCAACGACACCTCCCACGGTGTCAGCGTATGAAGACATCTACGTGCTCACGGCAGCGGTCTACAAGGATCTGGATGTTGGTCTTTCGATCGCCAGTCCGCTGCACCGGTATGAACAGATCTCAGATCCCGTAGTGACCTTCTTCAGGCGGAAACGCTGATGGGCTTGCGCGCGCATTACTCAAGGCAGCAGCCGGCGAGCGGGTTTTCGCTCGTAGAGGTGCTCATCGCCACCTTCATCGCGCTGATCATTTTCTCGATTGGCTTTATCGCCATCACCGGAACCATCCGGGCACGCGGCGAATCGACGGCGCGGATGCGCTCGGCGGAGAACGCGCGTCTTCTTTTCCAGATGCTCGAGCGCGATTTCAGCGCGGCCTGGAAAGGGCCGTACGTCCTGGCTGTCGGCCATCAACTCAATGCCAGCGCAGTTGCACCGCCTCCGCTGACCAGCTTCACGCTGCCGGATACCATTAACGTCCCGCCGCGAGACAGCGACGTGCTGCAGTTCTACTCCAATGTGGATACGACCATTCAGACCAGCGCCGTCACGAGTCCCGATCGCGATATCTTCGTGCGCTACTACGTCAATCCCCAGAGCCACACGCTATGCCGGCAGGTTCTCGAAGATGACACGGGTTCGCATACGTACGAGACCGAAGGGTTCATCAATAATGCCAGCAACGATCAGAACGCGATGTTTGAAGACGTGCGGCAGATGCTCGTAGATTACATGTACTGGGACGAAGTCACCAAGTCGATGGTTAAGCTCACGCCCGCCGGCGGGCCGGCCTTCACGCCGAACGTGCGGCCGACACACATTAACGTCACGATTATTCTTTACGATCGCTATGCCGAGGAGCGTCTAAAGAAAGACCCAATGGCTCCGCCGGACACAACCGGATTCGGGCGGATCCAGGCGTACGCGCGGTTGTATCCGATTCCAGCGCGGCTGTAAGAATGATCTTCAGGAGTTGTTGCGGGGGCGGGAAACGAGAGAGCGCAGTGACGATCGAGAAAAGAGGAGACTCTTTCATTCAAGTTGCGCGCGCGCGCCAGACACGCGGCAGCGTCCTGCTGTTTGTAATCATCATGCTGGCGATGCTGGCGATGCTCGGCACGACGTTCCTTCTGTTCGTGCGCCAGAGCCGCCGCGTGTCCCAGAATGTCATCAACACCAGCGAGGCCGACCTGGCGGCACAGGCCGGGCTGATCCATGCGCAGAAGGCGCTGCGCGCAATGGTGCGCGACCACGTGATCTGCTCGCGGGACGGCGTGTTCGATCCGGCGACGCCGGGCTACAAATTCTCGAACATGCGCTTCTGGACGACACCCAATCAGCCGCCGATGGACAATCCCTACTGGCATTTCGAGATCGATCCGGTCAGTGTTCCGGGCGTCGAATCAGCGGTGCTCAGTTCGCCCGAATCCGGCATCCTGAAGTTCAGCGCTGTGCCTTTGCGATGCGGCGGAACAGGGGTGCTCTCTGCCGCCAGCCTGATCGAAGAGCATGCGCAGCTCGTGGAGCTACAGGGTTCGACCAACGATTTTTACAAGCAGCCTGCGTTGCCAACCGATCCCGTCCGGCAATTGCCGCGCGTAGGCAGCGTGCGCGGTAAATTTGCAGTCTGGATCAAGGATCTGGATGCGGCGCTGTATGCGATACCCACCTCGACTGCCGTAGCGCCCAATCCGGTCGGCAACGACTGGAACATTGATACGCCAAACGTGAGTGATGCCGATCTGATCCGCCAGAAGATCCTCGATGAAATAAGCGATGATTCGAAACCTGAGTACATCGGACTGCAGCCGGACGATATAACCTTTCTGCGCCAGGTCCCGGCTGTTACGCCTCCCGTGTACAGAAATGTGTTCGATTTCATGCAGCAGCTGCCCACTCTCAATACGCTGTCGAGCGATCCGGCGTTCCGGGCTGATCCTTTGGGCGTCGACCAGGCTTACCTGGGCCTGAAGGCCGATGTCGCGTTTTATCTGACACCGCATCTCGATGATCAGGGAATGGTCAAGCTGCACCCGGCCGGAGTTAACATCAATACTGCGCCGGAAGAAGTGATCGAAGCGATGCTTTCGCAGATTCCCGCGTACGACACCGCCACTGGAACGAGCCTGACGTTTGCCACGAAAGATGTTGGCGGCATGAGTCTCGCGCGGCTGCTTGCCAACCGCATCGTCGGAAAACGCCCCTTCCTCTGCCGCATGGATTTCGAAGACTTCGTCGCGGCGCACCTGGAAGGCGATCCCGGCGATAAAAACACGCCACTGGGTGCAGTTGAGTACGCCATTCAGTTCCGCAAGAAGCAGCCGACCGGCAATGACCACGCCGAACTCAACACGCACCAGTACCTCGAGATACCCGGCAGCATCGTCGATCCGCCTTCGCATGGCAGCTACGACAAGCTGCTCTACCCGGTTTACATGGCATCGCGTTTCGCCTCATTTCGAAGCGACACGAACGTCAGCCTGCCCGAAGCCTCGCATGCGTTCGTCCGCCTCAATGCCCGCGAGTTCAACAACCTTCTGAATTCCGTTTTCACGCACCGCTTCACCTCGGGTGAGCGCCAGCTCACCCCGGGCGATGATCGGCAGGTAACTCCTTCAGGAACCACGACGACGCCGGGTGGTATAGGACTCGTCGTAATCCACCCGGGTGCCAACGAGAAACTAGAAGCCAGTCCCAATGGTAACGATGTAAAGGATCGTCGCATTATCGTCTCGGGATCAGATGGCAAATTGCAAAGCAAAGCGACCGGAACGGATGTTCTCGTCGTTGAACCCTCCACCCCATGTATTTTCCCCGGCACTGTTGGAGGCGCGGTAGTCTCCGGCATTCCGCTGAATTCAGACGATCAGAAGATCACTCTTGAATCCGGCGGCGAAATCATCATTCCCGGACCCAATGGCGTTCTGGAAACTGTTCCCGCCGCGGGCGACAAAATTGTCATGCGCGAGAATTCGTACATCCGGCCCAGCAGCGCATCATCGGGACTGCAGACGCCCGTTGATCCAGCCGACTTTCTTGCAGAAGCGATTTTCGCGGGCGCGGATGGAAAAGCGGAAACGAGCGTGTTCGGGTACAGCTACTACTCCCACGATAGCGCGCCAATCGATTATAAACCGAAGTTAAACCCTCTTTATGGCTACGATCCTACAACTGGAACAAACGGCGATCCGGCGAAGTTCACCGATCCGGCCAACGTTGGTAAGTTCGTTTACGTGGGCGCGGCGCCCGATTACGAACCAGCGCCCATTACCACGGCTCTCGGGCCGAAGCAGTACAAGAACTATTCGATGGAAGATCTCAAGCGCTGGAGCTGCATCGGCAATGGTTTTCGCAGCGGCTTCTATGACTTCTTTTTCAATTTCAATGACGCGATGAAGCTGGAGCTCGATGAATCGGAAACACCGTCGGACCCTGCGGACGTTTCCATCGAAGGCATTGACTCCGCGATCAAATTGAGAACACAAGTCCGCAACCCAGCCGGCATCGACGATCTGCAGGAAGTTCCCAAAGGCGACCCGACTGCTTTCGCCGAAGACATCGTCGTATTCCCTGGCCCCAACGGGCTGCTGGAAACTCAACCGGGGGCCGGCGACATGCTGGTGAAAGGCATCCTGGTCGGCCCCACTTCGAGCACCACCGAAGCGGCGGGCGATACGTTCACTTACAATTCAAACGGCGACTACATCATCGTCCCCGATGTCGCGGCAGGCAATACGTCTCTGGCAACCACGCCGGATCCGGCCCAAGGCGACGTGGTGATCGATCTCATCCTTGCCGGAACGGATACGGACGCGGACTCCACCACGTACGACGACATTTTTGACGACACCACGAACACGATCCAGGTCGGCCAGAACGAGCTGAACAATACGTTTGTATGGGGCCCCATGCGTGCCTCGCAAAACCCGTCGGACATGGTTGCTGCCGAAAACGCCGACCAGCGCCCGGACGCCAACCGCGACGTGTCCTGGTCTCCGCCCGTCGCTTTCCGCTCGCGCTACTTTGCCATTTATGTCCTCGCACTGGGCACCGTGAAGGGGTGGATCGGACCTGAGCTCAATCCAGACGATCCCAATCTTCGCACCAACCTCAAGCCTGCCGGCGAGCGGCGCCTCGAGGCTGTCTACGATGCGCTGAAGGATCAGATCATCTGGCAGCGCGCGCCCGTCTCCGAGAAGCATTCTCTCGCCGAGCCTTAAAAGCACGGAACGTGCCGCCTGTCGCAGCTCCCCTTTCATGCCTGTGTTCGGCTGAACGAACGCAGCGTTATTCTGTTCGGCACGAATAAGCGTTCAGGCCAACCGCGCGCCGCATTGCTTCGGCGCGTTTTTGCGTGGACGAGGCTTTTGCCTTCGCTACACTCTCTCAGGTCCCTTGTTATAAAGGAGCGCGAGGCGGGCGATTGGGTGAGATGATCTCGACCGCCGGCGTGCGCCGCATTTTCCCGAGAGAAAGACCGCATCGAAGGAGTTCGGAGTGACAAGCCTTAAAGACGTTCTGGCACAGCAGATTCCCGCAGCCCGTCAACGCATGAAAGACCTGACGAAGCAGTTCGGAGACCGCGTTGTCGACCAGGTCACTGTCGAACAGGTCGCCGGCGGCATGCGAGGCATCAGCTGCATCGTCTGCGATACCTCCAGTGTTCCCGGCGACAAAGGCCTGATCATTCGCGGACATCCCATCGGAGAGATTTCACACCGCCTGCCCGAAGAAATCCTGTGGCTGCTGCTGACCGGCACCCTCCCCGACAAAGACAGCCTTGAAGGCCTGCGCGCAGACCTGGCCAGCCGTGCCGTCGTTCCGGATTACGTGTGGAAAGTTCTGGATGCGATGCCCGCCGACGCGCACCCGATGTGTCTTTTCAGCACCGGCATTCTGTGCATGGAAGGCGAATCGATTTTCCGAAAGCGCTACGACAATGGCCTGCGCAAGGAAGACTTCTGGGAGCCGACGCTCGAGGACGCGCTGAACATCATCGCCCGCGTGCCGGTTCTTGCCGCTGGAATCTACCGCAAGAAATTCAACAAAGGCGCGCGCATCGAACCCAATCCAAAGCTGGACTGGGGCGCCAATTACGCGCACATGCTCGGTATCACGAAGCCGGAATTCACCAAGCTGATGCATCTCTACCTCGTGCTGCATTGCGACCACGAAAACGGCAATGTGAGCGCCATGTCCACCTTCACAGTTAACTCCGCGCTTTCGGATCTCTATTATTCCTTCTCCGCCGGCCTCGACGGCCTGGCGGGCCCGCTGCACGGCCTGGCCAACCAGGAATGCCTGGCGTGGATTTTGGAACTGATGGAGCACTTTGGCGGAACGCCGAGCACCGATCAGGTCCGCGATTTCGCGCAGCAGACGCTCGCCGCCGGCAAAGTGATCCCCGGTTACGGCCACGGCGTGCTGCGCGTCACCGATCCGCGCTTCACTGCCTTTTACGACTTCGGCCAGAAGCACTGCCCCAATGATCCCGTGTTCAAAACAGTCGCGCGCGTGTTTGAGATCGTCCCGGAAGTGCTGCGCCAGACCGGGAAGGTCAAGAGTCCATGGCCGAATGTCGACGCGGCGTCCGGATCGCTGCTCTACCATTACGGCCTGACGGAAGGCGTGTACTACACGGTGCTCTTTGGCGTCTCGCGCGCGCTGGGCGTGACCTCGCAGGCAGTGTGGTACCGCGCGCTGATGGCGCCGATCACACGTCCGAAGTCGGTCACGACCGATTGGCTGGAGCGCCGAGCCAAAGGCAACGACAGCACGCGACTTGCGCCTGAAAAATGACGTCCTCGCGCTCAGGCCAGGACGTTCCGGGCGGCGCTGAAAAAAAGTCGCGCCTCCAGGCGCTCAAAGAGATGCTCGCCAGCCGCGGCCTGGCACCTCAAAAAAAATTCGGCCAGAACTTCATGGTCGATACCAACTTCGCCCTGGCCGTCGCCCGCGATGCCGCCGCCGATCAACATACGCTGCTGATTGAGATCGGTCCCGGCACCGGCTGCCTGACGCAGGCGCTGCTCGATTCGCATCCTGCCTCGCGCGTGCTGGCCGTCGAGATCGACCGCGGCCTCGCGGCGCTGCTGCGCGAGACCTTTGCGCCATCTCTTGCAGAGAACAAGCTGACACTGATCGAAGGCGACGCACTCGCCAGCAAGCACGAGCTTTCGCCGCAGCTGGTCGAGACGATTGAGCGCATCAGCACAACCGAGAACCGCCCGCGGCGCGTGCTGTGCGCCAACCTTCCATACAATGCCGCAACGCCGCTTCTTGCGAACATGGCCGTCGACGATCAGAACACGCAGATCACCTCGGTGATCGCTACCGTTCAGCTCGAACTGGCCCAGCGGCTTTTCGCCGATCCGAACAAATCGGCCTATGGCGCGCTGACGGTGCTGCTTTCACTGCGCGCCAGCGGCGGAATTGTGCGCCGAGTGGGCGGTGAAGTGTTCTGGCCAAGGCCGCGGGTGGAATCGGCGGTGATCAAGCTCGATTTCAAGCCGTGGCCCGAGGAAGCGAGTGACGCACCTTCCAGCCTCAAGCGCAGCGAGGCCGCGCGCTTTCAGACTTTTCTGCAGACGGTCTTTTCGCAGCGCCGCAAGACGCTCCGTGCCGTGCTGCGGCCGGCGATTATTCCCGAATCACTGGGGCTTCCTCCGGATGCGCGGGCCGAAGCGCTATCACCCGAAACCATTCTGAAGCTCTTTCGCGCGCTGAAAACTTAGCCGAGCAGCGACTCTTCGCGCGCGCGCAGGATTTGCCGCGCGTAAGCGTAAGCGCATCCAAGCGAGACCCAGAACGGCAGTGAATACGACGGGCCTTCGAGACTGACCGTGAAGAACGCGAAGGTCGCGCTGTAGCAGAAAAAGATCAGCAGGCCCTCAAGGAGCGCGTCTCCCGCGGGGTGACGCGAGAGCGCTTTCCAGATGGTCCAGAGAACGATCACGATCGTCAGGGCCAGCAGTGAGAAGCCGATCGCGCCATAACGATAGAGGACGTTCAAAAAACTGTTGTGCGGATCAAGCCCCTCCCGGTCATCACCGTAGTGAAAGTAGGAATGATAAAGCGCCGGGTAAAACCAGGCCTTTCCGGGGCCAGCGCCGACAAAGGGCGCGCCGCTGCGGAAGTCGGAGAACATCCGTCGCCACACCAGCAGTCTCCACATGTTATTGATGACGCTGACGCTTCCGGCAGCGTGATACACCGCATTCAGCTTGTAGACTTCTGGATCCTTCACGATCTCGCCGGCCTTGCGCGTGGACTCATTCAGCTTTTCCGGAATGCCAGTGTTCTCATAGATGTGGAAGAGACGCTGATACGTGGCCGGCGACCACGCGTGGACCTCCTTCGTCTGCTGCCCATCGGCTTTGCTTACGCCGCGATACACCAGGAACAGGACGCCGAAGAATGCCGCGAGCAGCACCGCCCGCTTCATCGTGTTAACCTGACCGCGAAACGCGACGCATGCGCCGAGCACAAGATACGCCAGCAGCGCGCCGGCGAATCCGATCACGACCGCCGACTGGGGAATGCGCAAACTCTGGCGCCAGCCCAGGAAGGCCAGGCCGGCCAGGGCCGCTCCGCGCCAGAGCCACGAACCATCCGCGTAGATGAACAGCAGCCCAAGCGCGAGAATTCCCAGCGGCAGCGTCTGCTGGCCAAACAGGTTCTCGGCGGGATAAAGCGGATTGAGCTGGCGCGGAACAAGCAGGCCGGCAGCGTCAGCGATTGCGCAGAGAATGGAGATGCCGATGGCAACGAAAACCGCCTCACGTACGTGCCGCGTACGGTCGCCGCAGAAAATGTAAGCGCAGGCAAACAGCATTGCATAGGCCGCAAGCGCACTCTGCCGAACAATAAGATAGTTGTCGCGTCCGCCGGCAACGAAGGCGTACGCGGCATGAGCCGCACCCCAAGCCACGAATGCGAGGGCCACGTAAAACGCCGGCCCCAGCCCGTGCGCGAGCACGAATTCTCCCGGGCGCGCTGGAATCGGGTCGCCTTTGCGTTTCCAGGCAATCAGCAGCGCCGCTGGAACGAGTAAAAATACCAGCAGCGTTTCTGTGATGTACGCTTGATTGAGAAACGCCGGCGCCGAGACGCCCAGCGCACTCAGCGCTTCGCCAAAATTGCGGTGCGCAAACTCGCGGCGAAAGAGCAGATGTCCAGCAAGAAGCGCCAGCAGGACGATCCGGCCGATCGCACTGAGCCATTCCAGGCGTGAACTGCTGCTGGTGGTGCTAGTGTCTGCCATTTCCGCCCTGATTTTCAGCCAGGCGCCGGGCCAATTCGCGGCTGGGCTCATCAAACCCGAAACGCTGCAGCGCCAGGCGCGCGACAAAATATGGATTGTAAAAAAGGTAGCGCCGCCACAATCGGCGTGGCTCGCAGCAGAAACGGAAGAGCCATTCCAGACCGGCGTCCTGCAGCCACTCCGGCGCTTGCGCCACGCGCCGGGTGTGGAAATCAAAGGCGGCCCCGACGCCGAGCTGGATGCCTTCGATCCGCGAGGCATTGCGCGCCATGAAGATTTCCTGCCGCGGAGCACCGAGAGCGACAAAGATCAGGCGCGCGCCGCTTTTATTGATGGCGTCGATTTCAGCCAGCAAGCCGGGATCGTTGTAATCGCGCTCCCCGAACGGCGGCGAGTAGGCTCCGGCAATCTGCAGTTTCGGGTAGTGCTTGCACAGCACCTCGGCCAGGTGCCTGGGAACATCTGCCTGGCCGCCGTAGAGATAGACGGGGAATCCGCGCTCGGCGGCGGCCTCACAAAGCTTCAGCATCAGCGTCGGGCCGTAGACGCGATCGGGAAGGCGCCGTCCGCCGAGGATGCGATGTGCCCACACCAGCGGTTTTCCATCTGGAACGGAAAGAATGGCGCCGTTCAGCACCTCGCGGTACGCCGGATCGCGACGGGCCATCGAGACGGTGTGAACGTTGGTGGCACAGACGTAACCGTGCGCCCGCGGATCGCGTGCTGCAAGTTCCAGAATGAACGACAGCGCCTCATCGTAGGTTACGGAGGCTATGCGCGTGCCGAGAATGGGAAGATGTGAAATCTGAGACATCGCCGTCAACTATACCATGTTGCCATGCATGCGTCTGCTCATTCTGCCGCCTGTACTTGCGTTTTAAGTGGAATCCCCGAGCATCAGACGCCCGGAGGACGCCTTGAGTCTCGAATACTGTCATGCCTTCATGGCCGATCTCGAAGCGCGCGACCTCGATCGGCTTAAATCGTGGTTTACGCCAGAGAGTATCCTGTGGATTCCGCCGTCGGATGCGATCCAGGGCCAGCAACGCATTGTGGTAATGTTTCGACTGATCTTCCGGATGTATACGGAAATTCACTGGAAGGTCACTGAGATATACGCTGTCAGTCCCAGCCGCTATATTTTCCTCACGGATTCATGGGGCGTTATCGGCAAACAGACGCCTTATAAGAATAACGTGGTAACCATCATTGAGTTCACCAGCTCAGGCAAAATTCAATTTCTCTCCGACTACTTCAAAAACACCGCGATTTTCACAACCGAAAAACCGTTGCCTGTAACGCTCTGAAGTCTCCTGATCCTTAATGGTCCTGCGATTGCTCCCTTGCGGGGCAGCAGTGCGGGCGTGTTGTTCTGTTTATAGTTTTCGGTCAATGAGGCGCATCGTATGAGCACCAGTAAGTCCCAGGCGAAAGACAGCCAGCCACAGCGGCCGCCACAGCAGCAGGAACGGCCCGGAAGTGAAGAGCAGATGACACCGCGTCCGGTCGCGGAAGAAGCGGACTATAAGGCTGCTGGAAAACTGCTTGGTAAAGTCGCACTGATCACCGGCGGAGACAGTGGTATCGGCCGCGCTGTTGCCGTCGCGTATGCCAAGGAAGGCGCTGACGTCGCCATCCTTTATTTGAACGAGCACAACGACGCCGAAGAAACGCGCCGCCTGGTCGAGAAAGAAGGCCGGCGCTGCATCACAATCCCTGGTGACGCCGGTAGTGAGGCGTTCTGCCGCGATGCTGTTGAACGCACCGTAAAAGAACTGGGCCGGCTGGATATCGTCGTCAACAACGCCGCCGAACAGTTCCCGCAGCGCAGCATCGAAGACATCACGGCCGAGCAGCTCGAGCGCACGTTCCGCAGCAACATTTTCTCCTACTTCTTCATCAGCAAAGCGGCTCTCAAGCACCTCAAGCCCGGTAGCACGATTATCAATACGACCTCCGTGACCGCCTACCGCGGCAGCCCGCAGCTGCTGGACTATTCGGCGACCAAAGGTGCGATAGTCGCGTTCACGCGATCGCTTTCGCATGCGCTGGTTGAAAAAGGCATCCGGGTCAATGGCGTGGCGCCGGGACCAATCTGGACGCCGCTGATCCCGTCGACGTTTCCGCCGGAAAAAGTCGAGAAATTCGGGTCCGATACCCCAATGAAACGGGCCGGGCAGCCGGCCGAAGTCGCGCCGTGTTTTGTTTTCCTGGCATCAGAAGATTCATCTTACATTTCGGGGCAGATCCTGCATCCAAACGGGGGCGAGATCGTAAACAGTTAACGAGGTAATGTTATGCCGCGAGCCATGTGGAGCGGGGCCATCAGTTTCGGCCTCGTCAATATTCCGATCAAGCTGTTTACGGCCGTGTCGCCCAAAGACATTCATTTCCATCAGCTGCATGACGAAGACGGCGTGCGCATTCAGCAGAAGCGTGTCTGTCCAGCCGATGGCAAGGAAGTCCCGTACGAACACATAGTCAAGGGCTATGAGATTTCGCCAGGCCAGTATGTGCGAATCGAGCCCAAGGAACTGGAAGCGCTCGATCCCAAGGCGACCAACTCGATCGACATCGAATCGTTCGTGAAGCTGACGGACGTTGACCCGCTTTACTTCGAGCGCTCTTACTACCTCGCCCCCGACAAGGGCGCCGGAAAAGCCTACGCGCTGCTGCTCAAAGCGATGCAGGAAACGAAAGCTGTCGCGATCGCCAAGACAGTCATCCGCACCAAGCAGTACATCGTTCTGGTCCGTCCGCTTGGACACGCGCTGAGCATGTCGACGCTCTACTACGCTGACGAAATCGTGGCGCAGAAAGACATCGAGAGCATTCCGGAAAACGTCGCAGTCAACGAAAAAGAGCTCGCGATGGCCAAGCAGCTGGTTGAATCGCTCACCACGAAGTTCCAGCCTGACAAGTACCACGACGAATACCGCGAGCGCGTGCTCGAGATGATCCAGCGCAAGGCCGAGGGCCAGGAGATCGTCACGCAGCCGAAGGAAGCTGAGGCGCCGCGCGTCGTGAACCTGATGGAAGCGCTCGAGAAGAGCCTGGCGGCGAGCCGCAAAGGCGCGGCGACGGCCACGCGTCAGAGCAGCGAGAAGCATGAACCGCGCAAGGCAGGCCGCGCGAAGGCCGCGCATCATCCGACCAAGAAACGGAAGACCGCATGAGGTCCGTGACGGAAGTAGAGATCAAAGGCAAGCGGCTCAAGTTTTCGAACCTGAGCAAGGTGCTATATCCCGACGGATTCACCAAAGCCGACGTCATCGACTACTATTCTCGCATCGCGCCGGTGATGCTGCCGCACCTGAAGAACAGGCCGCTGA
>DASPJR010000135.1:0-16691 GCA_035628505.1 Planctomycetota bacterium
GGGTTAATAACGCGCCGGGGGTTGGCTAGACCGCTTAGCCCCGGGAACACGGCCCAGGGCGCCGGCGCGTTTGACGTGGTGTGCCTTATTCAGCGAAGGGCTGCAGCGTGATCGGTTCTTTGATCAGTACCATGGCGGGCAATGTTCGGACGAAATCCGTAACGCTGGTGAGTTCGGCGCCGCGCAGTGCAGTGGCTTTCACGTCAAAGTAAAAGGCAATAGCCCGGGCGCCGTCATAGATCAGTGAACCGCGGCACGGGCTGCCTTCCAGCACGAGGCAAAGCCCGAACGTGTGCCGGCCGTTACAAAGCGGGCTGCAACAAAGCGCCCGCTGCAGGATATTGGGTTCCTTCGGGCCGGTGCCGGTGTAGCGGCTGGCCAGCAGCCGGACCAGCGCTTGGCCGGCCCGGCGTTGCTCCGTCTTCATAGGGGCCTTTCTTATTCCGCCGCGAAATAGAGTCGCTGCTTGTCTTTGAATACCTGCTGGCTGAAAGCCGGCGTGAAGTGGTCCGCCGTGTATGCGTATGGACCTGAACCAGCAACACAGCCGTGGTCCCGCATGAACTGGTCCACCACTGCGCTTTGGTCCCGGGTCAAGTCCTGCCCGCCCGGGGCGCCGTTTACGTCCACCAAAATGCTGGTGCCGCCCATTCGCGGCCGGTACAGCATGTAATTGGCTGCCGGGGCGTCCGGCTGGGGCCGGTACGCAACTACCACGAAATCCGGCGTGGCGCCGGCGTTGATTGTGACCGTACCCTTTTCCGGTGCCGGCATACCCCGGCCTTTCAGGTCCTGCCGGAATAATGCCGCCAGCGCTAGGGTGCTGGCCTTTACTGCTACTTGCATACTGCTACCACCTTTCTGCCCGGGCGTGCCGGGCGTTGCCATAACCTGGGCCACCTTGGCCAAGTAAACGTCATTCAACGCGCAGAGCGGTGCGAAAACACCGATCACTTTGCGCGTACGCGTTACGACATAAAGCTTGCCACCGAACCGGACTTGACCGGCAACGTCAGCAATGCTGTTCCTGAGTTCTTCGGTACTGACAACGGCAACCGCGGATTCCGGGGATTCCATAAAGGCTACTCCAAAATTTTTTCCGGCCGTTATTGGCCGGCTGCGTTGGTTGGTACTGGCGGGGGCAATTGCGTGGGCGGTGCGGCGCGGTTTGGTGCGGGGCTGCTGCTTTCCTGTACCCTTATATTCCGGCAAACGGCGGCGCCGGGGAACTTTTTGGAAGATTCTTTCCATGCACCGGGTGCGCGGCCCAACCACTTAACGGCTGCGGCAAGTTCGGTTTGGACCTGGGCCGTGGTAATTCGCAGCCGTTGCGCAATTGTGGCCACGCTGCACCGCTCAGTGCCGTAATACAGCCGGCAAACGCGCTGCTGCAACTTGTCCGGCAGCTTGCACACGTCTACTTCCAAGCGCGGGTTTGCAGCCCGATCCAATCGGGCATCAACGGCGCCGTAATCATGCATGCGCCGCGTGCCTGGGTGGGTATTGCCCTTTGCGCGGATCGGGTACTTAACAACCCGCGCTGCGCGGCGTTCGGCATTCGGGTCCGCGGAAAGTTCCCGGCGGGTGCTGGTCCATTGCGGCTGGGGCTGGTCCCCAAACCACAATTTGGAACGGCGCGGCCGGTGGCCTGTCAGCTTATATTCCGAAACAAACTTGAGTTGCCCGGTAGTGAACTGCTTGTGGTAGCGGTCCTGTCCGCGGGTTGCGTTTCTTACGTACTGCGCAATCCACTGATCGGCAAAGGTCAGGAACGTTGCCGGCCGGCCACCCGTTTTCAAATGGTGGTTTGCGTCGTACTTCTCCGCGGCCCGGCGTAGGGCTTCCAACACAGCGCCTTCAATGATTTGGCTGGGCATCAAGTCCCCGCTGGCTTCACCGGCGCGTTTGTTACCGAACCGGATTTGAGTTTGTAGGATATGAAAGCCGCGTCGGCCTTTGGTTGTGTACAGGGCCTGCGCAATTCGCATCCCGCGGTTTATTGCTTCGGCAACAACCGGGGTTATGAGCGCGTCCAGACGGTCCCTTTCGGTGGTTGGTGCCACCATGCGACAACAGCGCGGCAGGTCCGTAACGGCACCGCTTACGATCGTGGGGCCGTCCCAATCAGCAACGAACCGGACCAGCTGGCGGGGCTTTTCCAGCAATGCGAACATAGGTATTCCCTTCCGCCGGCATTGCGCCGGCAACTGCGGGTGTGGTGGGGCGGGAAAGAAAGACCGATAACGGCCGGGTGGGATTTAGTTATTCTTCAATTGCCGCCGCAGCCGGCGCACTTCATCTTCCAACTGCCAGACCCGTTCCATCAGTTCCATTTCACGGGCGGTCAGCGCTTGTTCGTTGTCCTGGATGAAAACGGGAACGGTTAGTTTCAGTTGCGTGGTGCGGTCCAGTTTGAAGCGGGGCAGGTCCGTGGCCGGTTTTGCCGCGGCTTGGGCCGCCAAGTATTGCACCGCTGCGGCCACCGTGGGGCCTATCGTCATTTCGCCGCGTTCCCAGCGGGCAACAGTGTTCGGCGTGACGCCCAGGTTACGCGCCAGCTTTTCTTGGGTTAGTTGCAGCCGATCGCGGATGCTGCGCAGTTCCTTACCCGTCATGGATTACCCCCGCGGCCTATACGTCCGTATAAGTAACTTATACTATACGTTCGTATAGTTCGTCAAGGCCAATCCGCCAAAAAGTTCAGCGTGCAGCGGCCTGCAGACAATCAATCTGCAGGTGCCGCGCGTTCGTTACGCGGTGATCCGCCGGGCCGTAAGTCGCTGCGGCCACGCGTTCAGCCGCAACGGCCCAGCGCAGTGCCTGCCGCGGGTCCCCGCCGGCGCGGACCTGGGCCGCACACGCCAAGGCCAGGAACAAGTCTTCGTTGGTCAGGTCCGCGGGCAGTGCGGTGCGTTTAAACGCGGCGCGGTTGCGGCGGGTCCGTGCTGGTGCGGCGGTGGCCATGGGCTTTCCCCTTCCGGTTGGGGCCGGCACGGGGTATGGTGCCCCTATGGCGCGGCCGGGTTCGTCGGTTGCGTCCTAGCGGCCCGTTCCGGGTGCAAGCCGGGGCGGGCTGCGTCTTTTGTGAACGACCATATATTACCATATTAAAAATGGCGGGCAAGGCCGCCGGATAAAAATTTATTTCATCGGGTAGAAAATCGCGCCGATACCGAGTACATAAATATCACTCGGAGAAACAAGGGACATGGCGAAACGTGGCCGGCCAGCCAAGCCAGATGCGGAACGGGCCGTAAAAGTAACGATCACACTGCACCCGGACTTGATAGAGAAGATCGACAAGCTTGCTACGTTGCGGTTTCAGGCCCGGTCACAGTTCGTGCAGCAAGTGTTGGTGGAATACATCAAGACACACAAGAGTTAAGCGCAGCGGTTCCTAAGTCCGAAAAGCACGAAACCCTACCGCTGCGTGCCCGGCCTGTGTGGGCCGGGTTTTTTATTGCTACCTAGTTACCAACCGTGCAAGCTTTGGGTACGGAGAAACAACTATGGCTGCGAAGCGGCAGAAAAAGCCAGTGCGACGCTTAAAGTTGGGGAAGGGCGTAACGCGGCAGAAACTCAAACGGGTCGTGGAAGGATTAGCACGACCGGGCAGGAAAGTGCGGGCGGTCTCGGAACAAGGCAAAGTCGCAGTAGAATTATCCAACCCCGCTACGGGCCTTCTCCGGTTTGAGGTCCAGCCGGACGGAAACATCAAACTTAACGTGCGCGATACCCGCGGTAGGTAGCGGCACTCGCCTACCACTAGTGTGACCGGCCCCGCCTTATGATCCGCTCTGCTACGTAGCCGGCCAGCGCAAGGCCGGCAAGACCAATGGCGATGTTCCAAACAGCACCCTGCCAGTTTGTTGCGATGCGCCACCGTTCAATTTCTCGGGGGTCGGCGTCTTCGATAAAATGGTACGTTGTTCTAAATGTGAACGGCCAGCCTTGTACCGTTGGCACGGCGAGTGGACCCAAAATGGGCCCGCCAGTTCGCCTATACCCAAGTAGTGGTATCCCGGGGGCTTCCTTGACTTGCCGCATGTTCGCTCCAACAAACGCCCCCGCCAGCAAGGTCAACAGCAGCAGCGTGGCTAGGTGGTAGCGTTTCATGGCTTGGACCTGCGGCGGATGAGGAACTCCAAGCCGAACGCCAACAAGAGCGTTGGCACGGTTAGGAATACGGCAACCATGCCAAGAGCGACGGGTTGTACCCACGGAAAGAGTGGCTTTGTATCGCCTTCCCATGTGTAATATTGCAGGACTTCTTGATACCACCACATGGCCGGCCCCATGGCAATGGCAACATAGATAGTGCAGAATAAGGCAGTGCTTAAGTGTAGCTGCCAAAACTTGCGCGGCTTGTCGCTCATACGCAGCCCAGCCTACCGCCTACCGCTGCCGCAGGGCACAAAAAAGCCGGTGGTTCAGGGCTGGCCCGGCGCTGCCGCGTCCAGCCGTGTAATGATCATTTCTTGGTTCGGACCGTACGCTACGAAAAACTCACTGTTCGGCGCCTGCAAGTCCGGCGGGATCAAGTCCGCGGGCACGTCGTTTTCCATGCCGCCGTCCAACATGCCGTGGCCAATACCTACTTTGATTCGGATTGTGCCCGGCCGCAGTGCGCCGATTACGCGCGTCCGGAGTTTCACAACTAGCGGCTGGGCGGGCTGGGCTGTACGTGCCTTGGCCCGCACGTACTTTTCAAACAGCATAGCCATAATCCAGGCTGTACCGGCCCAGGTCAGCACGGCGCCGAACCGCAGCAAGCCAGCAGCGCCGGGCATCATCGGCGGCAGTTCCCCCGCCTGTGCCCACACCGCCAAGACCAGCGGCAGTTCCAGGCCAGCCACCAGCACGCCCACCAGCAGCGCGGCAAGGCTAACTTGCGGCCGAGCCATGGCGTAGCCGCTCATATTCCCGCCCGTACTCCAAGGCAATCAGTTCCCGATCCGTGGCCTGGGCCAGCAACTGCCGGCGCTGCCAGTCCAGGGCCTGCCGCTGTGCTTCCAGCCCGTCCGCTTGCGGGCCGGCGCCCAGCTTGGCGGTAGCTGCGGCGATTACGCGCATGCGGTGTTCAAGGGCTAGGATTTGGTGTGTAAGCGGTGTCATACGGCCGGCAACTATACCGCGGGCGCGGGGTTGAAACAATATGGCAGTTGCGGCCCCGGATAGTACGCTCAAAGCCAATGGTGAGAGGGTGGCGCACCACCGGAAAGGAAAGCAAGTATGAGTCACGAAAAGAACTGGCAACAAATTAAGAAACTTGGTCTTGGCGGCCAGGGGGAAGTATGGCAAGTCATCCAGCGACAACCGGAAAAGCACTACCCGGATCGGCTAAAAGCGGCGGTTAAAGGCATTGCGTCCAGCGTTAATGTTGCGGGTTCGATTGATAAGGCCGCGGCCGAACTTTTCGAAGTGTGCAAAGAAATTATTGCGGACAACGTCAATCCTGTGGTTGGCGCACTAAAGATTTTGCACCCACCTGACAAGGCCAAGAACTCAGCAACCGCAGAGCAACGTTTGCAGAATGAAATCAAGGCGATGCAAAACAACAAGCATCCGAATCTGTTGCGGATATTGGATGCTGATCCGGAAAGCCTTTGGTACGTGTCGGAGTACCACCCCCACGGCCCGTTAAGCAAGAACGCCTGTTTGCCGAACGCCAGCCAGCTACTCACTCACCTAGACCGTGTTTTGCGACAGTTGCAATCAGGATCCGGTATTATCGGGGGCCAACTGCAAGGCGGGTGCAAAGCATGCGGCATCGGAGAATACGAATGCGTCGTGAACCGTGACGGGACGGACGCGCGTAACTTCGGGATCCAACCTGCGGGCAGCCGGCGAATGCGTATTTTCGCATGCAAGACGTGTGGCCATGTCCAGATGTTCACGGATTCAGGCACGCCCCCGGTTATATGGAACGGCCCCGCACGAATTCTAAAAGAGTAAACGCCAGTACCGCTGCCGTGGCGTGCGCTTGGCGGGTGTTGGGGCTGTGGCCACCACCGCCGCGGCTGGGCCTCTTTATTGCTCCGCAGCCGCGTCCACAATCACCGCTCTTGCCACCGGATCGTTGGTAGCGTTGTATGCATCGATCAAGTGCCACAGGTCCGGCCTGCCCGGCCCACCCTGCCCCGGTTTTTGGTGCACGATTACAGCACGGAAGGCATGCACAGGACTGATACAGGATTGACCTGTTTCTTTCCCACTTCTTTCCAACGGTGCGGGGTTGGTCGGGCTGCTGTCGCAGGTGTTTTCCGAAAACGTTGCGGAAACCTTACCACTTCTTTCCGTGTTTCGGCATGGCTCAGATTGATATGGCGGGAGTGCATCGGAATCGAACCGACCCGTCCCACTTGCGCAGGACACAACGGCTTTGAAGGCCGCGGAAGTCACCAGGCTTCATCCACTCCCTTATTCCGCCGAAATCTACACCCAACACTGCAGCGCCGCAATCATGGGATCGATCTAGTGTAGTGCCCCAGAGTTGTTGAAGTTTCTACTTGAGGCTTTCGGAGGTGCTCTTCGTTGCTTGCTCCGTCAGAGGTTATACAAACATCCTCCGTCGCAAGCGCCTCGATCACCTCCGAAACTCCTCGGAGCATAAATCTTCAACAATCTGGGGCGCTACACTACCACAGTTTGAAGGTTGAAACGTGTGTTCATTCCGGTCCCTGGTGGTATCGTTCGCGCGCCATGGTCCGTGCCGTCCTTCTGCTTGGAACCTTCCTCTGCGCCTGGGTGATCGCCAGCGATGCGCCCCTTCGTATTGCTGTGCTGGCCAACCGCGGCGACGAAGAAGCGTTGCGCCGCTGGCAGCCCACTGCCGACTACCTCAAGCGCGAGATTCCGGCGTGTGATTTCAAGATCGTACCGCTGGACTTCGATGCCATCGTGACTGCTGTCGAGCGCGCAGAGGTCGATTTTGTCGTCGCCAACAGCGGCCTTTATGTGCTTATGGAAGTGCGCTTCGGTGTCTCCCGCATCGCGACGCTGAAAAACCTGCGCAACGGCATCGTCTGCAAGAATTTTGGCGGCGTTATCTTCACGCTGACCCGGAATGAATCGATCCGCGAACTCGCCGACCTGAAAGGCAAGCGTTTCATGGCCGTCGACGAGCGCTCGCTGGGCGGATGGCAAATGGCCTGGCGCGAACTCAAGTCCCACGGCGTCGATCCCTATCAGCATTTCACGTCGCTTTCTTTCGGCGGCACACATGACGCCGTGCTCCACGCCGTGCGCGAGCAGAAAGTCGATGCCGGGACCGTGCGTACCGACCTGTTCGAACGCATCTCCGCGGAAGGCAAGGTCGATCTGTCTCACTTCAAGATCCTGAACCAGCAGGAAAAGACCGCGGACTTTCCGTTCATGCGCAGCACCAAGCTCTATCCGGAGTGGCCGTTCGCCAAACTTCGGCATACGTCCGATGACGTCGCTCAGAAGGTGGCAAGCGCTCTGCTCGCGATGCCCGCTCAAAGCGCCGCCGCCAGCGCCGCGGAGTGTGCCGGTTGGACGGTGCCGCTGGACTACTCCGCCGTGCATGAATGCTTTCGCGAACTGCGCGTGAGTCCCTACGAGAATTACGGCAAGGTTCCGTTACGCGACGTTCTGCATGAGTACCGCTGGTGGATCGCCGCCGCCCTGGCCGGCGTACTGGCACTGATCGTGTTCGTCGTGCGCTACATCCATCTCAACCGGAACCTCTTGCGCGCGCAGAAGCGCCTGGAGACAGAACTGGCGGAACGGCGCCGCGCGGAGGTGCAACTGGAGGCCGCGCGCGCGGATCTCGAGTCGCGTGTAGCGGAGCGGACTGCCGAACTGGCAGAGGTGAACAGAGGCCTGCGAAGTGAAATTGAACAACGCAGCAAGGCCATGGCGGAGTTGCACGCCAGCGAAGAGCGCTTCCGCCAGCTCGCCGAGAACATCCGCCAGGTCTTCTGGATCTCCAATCCCGAAACGAGCGAGATCCTGTACGTCAGCCCCGCATTCGAGGCCGTCTTCGGGCGGTCGCCCAGCGACTTGCCCATCCGGCGAGAAACGCTGCTGGACCTGGTTCACCCGGAGGATCGTGCGGCGTTGACGGAGGCGCTCGAGCAGCAAAGCACCGGTGGTTGGGAGCTTGAGTTCCGCATCATCCATCCACGCAGCGGCGTGCGCCGCCTCCGCGCCCGCGCGTTTCCCGTGCGCAATGCGGAGGGCAGCATCTACCGCATCGCTGGCCTGGCAGAGGACATCACCGAACGCCGTCAACTCGAACAGCAGTATATCCACGCACAGAAGATGAACGCGATCGGGCAGCTTGCCGGTGGCGTAGCGCACGATTTCAACAACGTCCTGAGCACGATCATCAGTTCCGCCGAACTGGCGTTGATGAACCACCCCAGAAACAGTTCGGATGCGGAGCGGCTCAGCATCATCATCAACTCCGCCAACCGCGCGGCGGAGCTCACACGCAAACTGCTCTCATTCGCGCGCCGGGGCAAGAGCCAGAACGTACCGCTTTCGGTCAACGACCTCGTCCGCGACACGGTCGCTGTGCTGGGCCGAACCCTGGGGCCTTCGGTCAAGATCGATACGCAGCTCGAGGCCCGGCCCGACGTCGTTCGCGGCGATGCAACCGAACTTCAATCGGCGTTGCTGAACCTGAGCGTCAATGCGCGCGACGCCATGCCCGAGGGCGGGGTTATCACCATTCGCACGCACACCGAAGAGCTCAGCGCCGAACGCTGCGCCACTCTGCCGCAGCCTGTGCGCCCCGGGCCGCACGTCGTGGTCAGTGTCACGGACACCGGCAGCGGCATCGCGGCAGAGATTCTGCCCAGAATTTTCGAGCCCTTCTTTACGACCAAGCCCATAGGCAAGGGCACCGGCCTGGGACTGGCCGCGGTACTGGGCGCGGTGCAGGCGCATCAGGGTGCCATCGAGGTCACTACCGTAGTGAACTCCGGAACGACGTTTACGTCGTACTTTCCTGCTGAAGCGATCCCCGCGGAGACGCCTCGCGAATCACCTGTCCCCGTGCTGCGATTCAGCGGCAGGGCCGCGGTCGTGGATGACGACGGGATTGTCTGCAACTCCACGGCTGAAATCCTGCGCGCGATTGGTTTCCAGACCGAGGCATTCACTGACCCGTTCCGCGCTCGCGATTCGCTGCTTTCAATGGGCACATTTCAGGTCGTCGTTCTGGACCTTGCCATGCCCGGAATGAGCGGCCTCGATCTTTACCGCTTCTTGCGCGGGCATCGTCCGACGGTGCCGATCATTATCGCAACGGGATATGCAGGAAGTTCTCTTCAGGGGATCGAAGACACTCATCTGGTCCACCTGGCCAAACCGTTCTCCGTGCCGCAACTGTGCGAGGCCATCGTCCAGGCAGGTTGCGGTGCACGCGAACGCGCCGGCTCCCGGCTACAGTAAAGTTCTGGATTGTCGTTTGCATTCCTCCGTTCAATGGTGAGTATTTGCTCACATGAAGACGCTGCGCAAGCCCCCTCGTGTTTTGCCGTCGCTTCGCCTCAGCAGCGGGGAGCGGCGCGAGGAGATCTTAAAGTCAGTTCGGCGCGTCTTCGCCGAGCACGGATTCCACGGCACGACGACGCGCGAACTCGCCGCCGCCGCCGGCGTCTCCGAAGCGCTGCTCTTCAAGTACTTTCCAAACAAGGAAGCGATCTACAAGGCCATGCTCGCGTCGTGCAAACGGTCACCGACCGGTGAAGCGATGGAGCGCATCCTGCAACTGACGCCGAGCACGTCGACGCTGGTCCTGCTGCTGCATCATCTCTTCACCAAAGTTCGGATGGACAATCCCGAAATGGCCGACACCGCGCGATTGCTCGTCCGGTCACTCGGCGAAGACGGAAAATTCGGCCGTGTGCTCCTCGATAACTTCGGGAGCACCTGGATTCCGAAAATACGGCAGTGTCTGGCGGCCGCACAGAAACGCGGCGAACTGAATGCACCGGTCGTACTTCCCGAACTTGACGGCTGGTTCGCGCACCATCTTCTGCTGGCGTTGCTGCTGGTGCAGATGCCGCAGGAACCTATCGTGAACTACAAAGTTTCGAAGTCTACCCTGCAGCAGCACGCGGTCTTGTTCGTCTTGCGCGGAATGGGCTTCAGGGAAGACGCCATCCGCGAGCACTACAACCCGGAGGCGCTGGCGTTGCTGGCGGGCGAATAGTCTTTCTGCGTTTGGGTAAGTAAATACACACTTCGGAGAGGTTCCGTGAGATTCGGCACAAGAGCGATTCTTCTCTTCTTCCCCGCTTTTACTCTCATCTTGGCCGGCTGTGGCAAAGGCGCGCAGGGGCAGGGAATGCCACAGCGGCCGCCAACGGCAATCACATCGGCCGTGGTCGAGCAGCGCGACGTGCCGGTGTACCTTGACGAGATCGGCCGCTGTGTCGCCACCGAGGTCGTCTCCATCGAGCCGCAGGCGAGCGGACGCGTCGTCGGTATTCATTTCTCGGATGGCAGCGATGTTAAGAAGGGCGACAAGCTCTTCACCATCGATCCGCAGCCCTACGAACTCGCGCTCAAAAAGGCGCTTTCCGAACTGAACGAGTTCAAAGCGGAACTGTCGCAGGCTGAAGCCAATCTCGCACAGGAGCGCGCCCGCATCGATCGCAGCGTCGCCGGCCTGAAGGAGAACGAGGCGCGGCTGGGCCTGAGCCGGCTGGAGTTCGACCGCGCTGCCGAACTCGTGAAGACCGATGCCATGCCACGCCAGGATTACGACCAGAAGAAGATGGCCGTCGACGTCAGCGAAGCGCAGGTGCGCTCTAGCAAAGCCGACGTCACCATGTCCGAATCGCAGCTCAAGAACTCCGAAGCTGCGATCGGCGTCGCGCGCGCGCGCGTCGCGACGGCTGAAGCCGAAGTCGATAACGCGAAGCTGAATCTCTCCTATACGAACGTCCTCGCGCCGATCGATGGGCGCGCCGGACAGCGTCTCGTGGATATCGGCAACGTCGTCTCGGCGACCGACCGCGGTTCGATGCTTTCCCTGCAGCGAGTCGATCCGATCTACGCCGACTTCACGATTCCCGAGAGCGAGCTGACGCGCGTGCGCGAGCACATGAACGCGGCACAGCTCAAGGTAGAAGTCCGCGCGGCCGATGCGCCGGAAAGAGTTCACACCGGCGTTCTCTCCTTCCTTGACAGCTCGGTGAAGACTGAGACCGGCACGGTCAAACTCCGTGCAACGATCCCAAATAAGGATCGCCTGCTCTGGCCGGGCCAGTTCGTGAAAGTGCGCCTGATTCTGTCGACGATCCCCGGCGCATTGCTCGTTCCGGCGCAGGCGCTGCAGGTCGGCCAGGCCGGTTCATTTGTTTTCATCGTGAAGTCCGACAACACGGTCGACATGCGGCCCGTCAAGCTCGGGCAGCGCCACGCGGAACTCGTCGCCATCAATGATGGCGTGAAGGCCGGCGAACGCGTTGTCACCACGGGCCAGATGATGCTGTTTCCAGGCGCGCAGGTCATGGAAACTCCCGCGGCCACTGCCGCGGCGGCTCCGAAGCCGGATGCGGAGGCGGCGAAATGAGTCTCTCCGAGACGTTCGTCCGCCGCCCGGTGCTGACAACGCTGCTGACGGTGTCGGCGGTGCTTTTCGGCATCATGGCGTATCTCGACCTGCCCGTCAGCGATCTGCCCGCCGTCGACTACCCCGTGCTTCAGGTCCAGGCGAACTATCCCGGCGCGAGCCCTGCGACGATGGCGAACAACATTGCCACGCCGCTCGAGCGCCAGTTCATGCAGATCTCCGGGCTGAAGCTCGTCACATCCCAGAGCCGCCAGGGAAACACGTCACTGACGCTGCAGTTTGATCTGAGCAAGGACATCGACGCGGCAGCCACCGACGTCCAGGCCGCGATCACGCAGGCAACCGGCAGCCTGCCCGCCGATCTGCCATCGCCGCCAACGTTCTCGAAGACCAACCCCAACGACCAGCCGATCATGTTCATCGCGCTGACGAGCGAAAGCTTAAGCGCGGGAAAGCTCTACGAGTATGGCTACACACAGATCGCGCAGCGCATCAGTTCGCTGCCGGGCGTCTCGCGCGTCGCGGTCTTCGGCACAAAAGGCGCGATCCGCATCAAGGCAGACCCGTTCGCGCTCGCCGCGCGCGGCATGACGATGGACGATCTCGCCAGCGGGATCACGCGCGGCACCAGCTACCAGGGCGCCGGACAGCTTGACGGCGACTTCCGCTCGTTCCTGATTCAGCCGCGCGGACAGCTCGAAAGCGCCGAGCAGTACAACAACCTCATCATCGCCAACAAGAATGGCGCGCCCATTTATCTCCGCGATGTCGCGCTCGCGAAAGACACTGTCGTCGATGAGCGTCTTTCGATGCGCTTCAAAGCCAAAGGCCGCAAGCCGCCCGCGGCGACCATTGTTCTCGCCGTTTATCGCCAGGCCGGCGCCAATGCTGTGCAGGTGTCGCAGTCCATCCGCGATCTCGTGCCGATCGTATCCTCCACCCTGCCCGCGTCCGTGCGGCTGACGCCTGTCTATGACCGCTCGGTCGGCATCGTCAAATCCGTGGCGGACGTGCAGGAGACGCTGATCATCGCGTTCGTGCTCGTCGTCATCGTCATCTTCCTGTTCCTTGGCCGCGCGACCGACACGCTGATTCCCGTCGTGGCGCTGCCTCTCTCACTGCTGCTGACCTTCATCGTGATGAAGATGCTCGGCTACAGCCTCGACAATCTGTCGCTGATGGCGCTGACACTGGCGATCGGCTTTCTCGTCGACGATGCCATCGTTTTTCTCGAGAATACCGTCCGCCGCATGGAGAAAGGCGAAAGCGCGCTCGAGGCGACGCTGGCCAGCGCCAAAGAGATCAGTTTCACGATTCTCTCGATGACGCTGTCACTGGCGGCCGTGTTCATTCCGCTGGTCTTTATGCCGGGACTCGTCGGCCGCATCTTCCGCGAGTTCTCGGTAACGATCATCGTCTCGATCATCGCCTCCGGCGTTGTTTCGCTGACGCTCACGCCGCTGATGTGCGCGCGAATGCTCGCCGGGCGCGGCCATGATGCGAAGAAAACATGGATGGAGCGCGTCGCCGCGGCCGTGCTGAATCCGGTCATCACGTTCTACAGCCGCTCGCTGCATTGGTTCTTCCGCTACCGCTTCCTGTCGGTCATCATCTGGGCTGCGTGCATGGCAGGAACGGTTTACTTCTTCATGCTTGTGCCGAAGTCATTCCTGCCCATCGGCGACAGCAGCTTCATTTCCGGCGTGATGATCGCGCAGGAAGGTTCGTCTCCAGCGCTGATGCGCGCGCATCAGGACAAGGCCGAAGCCATCATCGACAACCACCCGGCCGTGCGCATGACCTTCACCATGGCAGGCAACTCGAACTTCTTCGTGCCTAACCAGATGCTGCTGCTCGCGTTCCTGCATGACCCGCGCGAACGCGCGCCGATCCCGATGGTTGCCGGTGAACTGATGGGTGGTTTGAGCAGCATTAATGGAACGTTCGCCTTCATGCGGCCCAACCCGGTGCTCGAAATCAATACCGGCGGCGCCAGCCGCTTCCAGGGGCAGTTCGCGTATTCGCTCTCGGGCATCAACCCGGACGAGGTCTATGCCACAGCGAACAAGCTGATGAACGCATTCCGAGGCTACGAAGGCATGGCCTCCGTTTCGTCCGATCTGTTCATGAACACGCCACAGCTCGATGTCGAGATTCTGCGCGATCAGGCGTCGAGTTACGGGATCTCCGTCGAACGTATCGAAGCGCTGCTGCGCCAGTCGTTCTCACAGAATTACCTTTTCCTGATCAAGAAGCCTGACGACCAGTATCAGCTCATCCTGGAGATGGACGACACGGCCCGCAGCCGTCCGGAAAACCTCGACCTGCTGTACGTCAAGTCTGACGACGGACAGCGCTCAGTGCCGCTGAAGGCTGTGGCGCGATGGACGGAGAAACTCGGCCCGCAATCCATCAACCACATCAACCAGTTCACGTCCGTGACGATCTTCTTTAATCTGAAGCCGGACGTGACGATCGGGCAGGCGCTGGGGTTCGTGAACAAGGCGGCCGCCGACATCGTGCCGCCGTCGCTCCGCGCCGAACTGCTGGGTGAAGCGCAGGAGTTTCAGACCACGGTCGGACAGCTCATCATCCTCATGATTCTCGCCGTGTTCGTCATGTACGTGATCCTCGGCATCCTCTATGAGAGCTACATCCATCCGCTGACCGTGCTCTCATCGCTGCCGGTTGCGCTGGTTGGAGGACTCGGCACGCTGTTGGTCTTCGGGGCCGAGGCGTCGCTGTATGCGTTCATCGGCATGTTCATGCTGATGGGCATCGTCAAGAAGAACGGCATCATGATCATCGACTTCGCGCTGCAGCGCCAGGCGCAGGGGCTCGAGTCAGAGAAAGCCATTCACGAAGCGTGTCTCGACCGCTTCCGGCCGATCATGATGACGACGGCGGCGGCACTGATGGGCGCGGTTCCGATCGCCCTCGGTCTTGGCGCTGACGGCGCCTCGCGCCGGCCGCTGGGGCTGATCATCGTGGGAGGCCTGATTGTCTCGCAGCTCATCACGCTGTACATCACGCCGGTGATCTACCTGTACATGGAAGCCTTCCAGCGCAAGGTGCTGGACCGGGTATCGTTCTTCCGCTCGCATCGCGGAGGATTTGGCGGACCCGGCGGCGAACACCGGGGACCGGTTCTCGTTCAACCCACGCAGCACAGCGCCGTGGAACTCGCGCCGAAGTGATCCAGTTCACCGCAAAGACGCAAGGCGCGAAGAGGGAAGATGCAGATGATTCCCCTATTATTAAGTCCCTTGAGATTCGAATTGTGTCCCAACTTTCTTTAGGAAACTTGTAGGTTTCGAGCATCCGATCGTAAAGCCTTACCCATTATGCGCTTCTGTTGCAGGAGGCTGCATGAGAACTCTTCGAAACTCCGACGCTGGCAGTTCTGCTGTCGTGATTTAGATTCATTCATTATGAGTCAAGATAGACGCACGATCACCGTCGCGCTCGGCGAGCGCAGCTACGACATCGTCATTCAACCGGGACTAATCAAGGACGCCGGCGCGCTGATCGCCGCACGCGTGAAGGGGCGGCGCTGCCTGATGCTTTCGGACCAGAGCATCGGGCCGCTGCACGGCACCAAGCTCGCCGGGAGCATCTCGGCGGCCGGCATCGGCGGAAATCTCATCCTGCTCCCGCCGGGCGAACAGTGTAAATCGCTGCGGACGGCCGAGTCACTTTATGATCAGTGCCTCGCCGCCGGCCTGGATCGTGACAGCTTTCTGGTGGCGCTCGGCGGCGGCGTCATCGGCGACCTGACTGGATTCGTGGCCGCAACCTATTTCCGCGGCATCCCGTTCGTCCAGGTTCCGACCACCTTGCTCGCGATGGTCGATGCCGCGATCGGGGGAAAGACCGGCGTCGACCTGCCCAGCGCCAAGAACGCGGTGGGCGCATTTCATCAACCGCGCGCGGTGCTCATCGATCCAGAGACTCTTTCGACGCTGCCGCGGCGCGACTTGAAGGCGGGCCTCGCCGAAGTCATCAAATACGGCGTCATCGATGACGCGGCGCTCTTCGAGTTCCTCGAACAGAACGTCGCCAGGCTGCTCGATGCCAGCCCCGAGGCGCTCGCGCATGTGATCGAGAAGTCTGCCGGAATCAAAGCGCGTATCGTCAGCCAGGACGAGCGCGAGCAGGCCGGCGGCCCCCGCGCGCTGCTGAACTTCGGCCACACATTTGGACACGCGCTCGAATCATCCACCGGCTACAGCGCGTACCTGCACGGCGAAGCCGTCGCGATCGGCATGTGCATGGCCGCGAACCTTTCGGTGAAGCTGGGCCTCCTCTCGCTCGCCGACCGCGACCGCATCGTGGCACTGATCCGGAAAGCAGAACTCCCGATCAAGCTCATGGCCGGCGATCCGGACACGAACACGCTGTATGCGGCGATGTTCAAAGACAAGAAGGCTGCCGCGGGCAAGCTCCGCTTCGTCGTGGCCGAGAAGATCGGGCGGGCTAAGACTGTCGGCGACGTGCCGGAGGCGATGGTCCGAGAGGTTCTGGATCAGGCACGGTGACGCGTGACGGTGCTTTGCAAAATGCCGTTGCTTGCCACCGACTTTAGTCGGTGGGAGAGGCCAGTCAGAAACGAGTCACTAGCCGGCTTCAGCCGGCTTCTCCGGTGTGCAAGAGGCTTTAGCCATACAAAGGATCTCGAGCAGATTCGCTTTCGGCTGAAGCCTTTGCAAAGTTGTAAGCCGGCTGAAGCCGGCTGAGTGACACATTCTTGTGACCGCCACCACCGACTAAAGTCGGTGGCAAGCAAAAGCATTTCGGCAAAGCAGCGTGGCTGGCGACGGGTGACCCGATCATGCATATCTTCGCCATCATCGCCGGTTTCATCACCCTCATCGCTGTGCTTGTTGTGCTTGGGCTCTATTACGACCGGAAGCGCCGCGCGGAACTCGAAGCGCTCGCCGCGTCCATGAAGCTTCAATACGCGCCGCTGGGCCTGAAAACGCTGATCGGCGAACTCAGTTGCTTCAACCTCGTCGCCACCGGCGAAGACCGCAAGACGGAGACCTGCCTGTACGGGTCGCTCAATGATGTCGAAGTCGCCGTCTTCAACTACCGCTACGACACCGGCGGCAGCAGCCCGACGACGTACCACCATTGC
>DASPJR010000136.1:0-5116 GCA_035628505.1 Planctomycetota bacterium
TTCAATTCGCCGCTGCTGGGCTGCAAACGCGTCTTCAAGCAGCACGGCCAGAGCGGCATCTGGCTTTCGGACTGGCTGCCGCACCTGACCGAAGTCGTCGACGACATCGCCGTGATCCGCTCGTGCGTGGCCGACGGCATCAATCACGCCGGCGGCGTGTGCCAGATGAACACCGGCTCGATTCTCGCCGGCCGGCCGTCGCTGGGCGCGTGGGTCACCTATGGCCTGGGCACCGAAAACCAGAACCTGCCCGCGTTCGTGGTGATGCAGGACAACAATTCGCAGGTAGTCAACGGCCCCCGCAACTGGGGACCGGGTTTCATGCCCGCCGTCTACCAGGGTACGCGCCTGCAGAACGGCACCGAACCGATTCCCAATCTCATGCCGCCGAAGTCAGTCTCCGACGCGCGTCAGCGTGAGAAGCTCGACTATCTGGCGCAGCTTAACAAGAGCCATGCCGAGCAGCACGACATGACTGAGCTTGACGCACGCATTCGCAGTTATGAGCTCGCGTTCCGCATGCAGAGCGAAGCGCCCGGCGCCGTCGATCTGGCAAGTGAAACCGAGGCCACCAAAAAACTCTACGGCATGGACGACAAAGTCACCGAAGTCTACGGGCGGCAGTGCCTTCTCGCGCGGCGCCTGGTCGAGAAAGGCGTCCGTTTCGTGCAGCTTTACCACGGCGCCGGCAGCAAGTGGGATGCCCACAGCGGCCTCGACAAAAATCATTCCGGCCTCTGCGCCGCGATGGACAAGCCCGTCGTCGGGCTACTCAAAGACCTCAAGTCGCGCGGCCTGCTTGATTCCACGCTCGTGATCTGGGGCGGCGAATTCGGCCGCACGCCGATGAGCGAGAAAGGCGACGGCCGCGACCACAATCCCACCGGCTTTACGATGTGGATGGCCGGCGGCGGTGTGAAAGGCGGACAGACAATCGGCGAAACCGACGAACTCGGCCTGCGCGCGATCAAGGACAAGTTACATGTACATGATCTGCACGCAACAATCCTGCATCTGCTCGGCCTTGATCACACGAAGCTGACCTACTTCCACAAAGGCCGTCCCGAACGCGCCACGGTCAACGAAGGCGAGACCTACAAGAGGATCAGCGGCTGAGCTTCGCGTCACTTGTCTGTCTTTAACGCCAAGTGCGCCAAGAGCGCCAAGGGCGCCAAAAAAAACATAAGGAGGCACCTTGGCGTCCTTGGCGTTCTCCGCGTGCTTGGCGTTAAGAGTTCAGTGCATTTCTACAGAGCATGTTCAGGTGTGAGTTTCCGGGTGGCCCTGACGCGCCAGCGTCTGGGCGCGAAGCGCAAGAGGTTACGCCATTCGTGCCGCCTCACGGTTTAAGCGCGGGCAGCGCGCAGGATGTTACCTCTTGCGCTGGCGCGCCCAGACGACAACGTCGTCTGGGCCACCCGCCGCTTCGGCGTTTCCTCCTTCCCTCCCAGGGAAGGGGGTCAGGGGGTTAGGTCACCCGAACGCATCCTGCATTGCGCTCAGCCACCCGCCGCGGAAGAACTCAGCCGAGCTCCAGCGATCCACATACGGCGGCTCGGGCCGGTAGTCTTCGTCTCCGGAATACAGATAGCGCGCGCGGCAGACGATTGCCGACTCTTCCGCGTGCGACGCCGCATCACGCAGCACCTTCTCTTCGGCGCACAGATAATAATCGACGATCTCCGCTGCCAGCACGCGCTCGATCGCACTGATCGGCTGGCCATACACCGTCGCGCATGCCCGCCGTAGCGAGGAAGCCGCTTCAAAGCCGAGCGAAACAGCCAGGCTGGTGAGATCGAAGCATCTCTGCGGCGTCGCCATGTCGCCCGAACGGCGCAACTGCTGTAACTCCGCCACAAGCTGCTCGGTTCGCTCTTCCGATGTGCCGCGCAGCGACTCCCAATTCGGCTCATTCGCGCCGAAGAATTTGGAACGCTCCATAGTCGCATTCAGCAGACTGCGTGGCCGCGCCAGCGCGCCTTCCACCATGAGCCGCTCGGCAAGACTGCCGGGAGCGCCCCACAGCCGCCGCGCAGCATGGCGCAGCTGATCGAGCAGCGCGTTCTTCAGGCCCGCGAGGCGAAAGCCGTCGACGAGCTCGCTCGCCGAAAGTCCGCAGTGCATGCGCGTCAGCCGGGAGAGCGTCGCGCGCGGCATGTCGTACTGCGCACAGAACGCGTCGAGCGGCGTTCCCATGTTGACTACGCGTGCCCACTGGTTGACTTCGGGCAGCGCATTGACCGTGCAGCCGAGCGTGGCCGTCCTCCAATCCTTCCCCTTCTCTGTGTCCTCTCTGTTCGCTGCGTCTCTGTGTTGAAGTCGTGTTCGTGCCGTTTCCTTGAGTGCCTGCACCAGACGCGCGAGCCCTGCGCGGCGCTCGTCAGCCGAATTGTTCTCCAGCTGCGCGAAGTCCCGCTGCCACTCGGCGCCCGGCTCGGCCGCCGGCGCAGGCTCGTCGCTGGTCCGGCGCTGCGCTTTATAGGGCGAGGGCTTCCTGAACGCGCCGGTCCGGTTGAGTCCGGCGAACTGATGTGCAAACATGACTTCCATAACGCCTCCTTCGATTGCGATTTGGGATTGCGGATTGCGAATTCGCTGAATCCGTTCACGAGCCAGGACAGTAATTTGTTGCGCTGATCTAATTGGCGCCGATATGCTGCTCTGCATGAACACGTTAGCCAGACTGGGCGAACGGTATCAGTTCAGTCTTTCGACACTGATACTTTGTACATTTGTTGCAGCCTTATGCATTGGGATGAACTGTTATAGTCGAAACGCATCAATCCCCAGCGGTTTAGAGGACGTTTGGGACGCGCCATACATCCCCTCAGCGGCAATCGTGATTGATAATGTTGAGAATGATCGGTATCAGCTAAAGCAATATGGCTGGCCATTCACTTTCTTTGAAACTGGTATGTATGTTGACGTTGTTGACTCCAATTTTTTCTGATCATCGATTTTACTGTGCTGTCATTTATAGTGTTTTCTGTTGGATACTTCTTGGAATGGCTAACCGGTGAAAAAACCAGAAATCAGAAAACCTTCACTATTACAACGGATGAAAAGTCGAAATTGAACGTTGAGTAGTGTTGAGTTGTCTTGAGTCGTGTCCAGTCGTGTTGAGTCGTGTTGAGTCGTGAAGCAGAACATTTCGTCACACGAAAGTATTGAACTTAGAGAAACAGAAGACCGTTTTTGTGTGAGGCTCTGTTATCGTACGTGAGCATCTGTGATCTCGCGTGAAAGATCGATCTCTTCTGCGACAGGATGTGATGATTTCCCGCCAGCTCACGGCGCTCTCACCTAATACAACGGATGAAATTTTGAGACGTACATGAAGATCAGCGGTTGAGCTTTCTTCACCGCAGAGGCGCAGAGACGCGGAGAACGGCAGGGGTAAAGGTTCGGTCTGCGAATCTCCCACCTGTGCTGGGTGGCCCTGACGCGCCAGCGTCTGGGCGCGAAGCGCACGAGGTTACGCCATTCGTGCTGCCTCACGGTTTAAGCGCGGGCTGCACGCAGGATGTTACCTCTTGCGCTGCCGCGCCCAGACGACAAAGTCGTCTCGGCCACCCGCGCGAAGCGCAAGAGGTTACACCGTTCGCGTTCCCCACGGTTTAAGCACGGGCAACGCGTACGAAGTAACCTCTTGCGCTGGCGCGCCCAGACGGCGAAGTCGTCTGGGCCACCTCGGCCCTCTGATTCGAGTCCAATTCGACAACTAGCGGTGTTGCTTCAGGCCCGAAGGGCCAAACTATATCAGCCCAGGGTGTAGTGAGCGCCAGCGAACGAAGCCCTGGGTAACGATGCCCCTCCAGAAGCCCAAGCGCTGAAAGCGCGAACTATAAGCACGCTCCGCTTCTCTGTTGACCCGCTACCGCGCCCGGCGCTACGCTCAACACATGATTCCGCCACAGCCAACGCGCCGTCGCTGGTTTCAGATTCATTTGAGCACCGTGGTAGCGCTGACACTTACTGCCGGTGCAATCTTGTTTTTAAACATGGAGAAACGTGCTTCCCAGTGGTGGGATGGACTGACGCCCTTTGCGGGGACGGTCTATGGATGGCCGTTCAATTGTTACATTCAGGAGGCAACATGGGGTGTGCTACATGGCGGCAGTCTTGATGAGCCAGAATGGAGTTTCGAAAAGCTTGCAGCCAACATCCTCAGCTCTTTTTTGATTTTAGTCTGGATAGGCTTACTTTCTGAACTGGTCCTGAACACGAAGGAACGCGAGCCAGAGAAAATTCGGAAGAGCACGGCGCTCATTTTAACGCTGGTGGCGATGTGCCAGCTATACGCGAATATACACGAGTGGAAAAAGGAAACTACCTCCCAGGATCTTAAATCTACGTACGTTTCGAAGGGGTTTCCGTGCGAATACTATGTCAAGAGCGTGACTACCATCTACTTTTCAGACATGAAGCTTCCATCTGAAGGAAATTTCGAGCAGTTCTCTTGGTCCTGGTTAGTCGCAGATTTTGCCTTATGCGCGCTGATTCTAACTCTCGTTTTTATCTTGCTTGAACGTCGAAAGAGAATTCATGCAAGAACGTAAAGATGCTTTACCGAGTCTTTAGTTCGCGCTTTCAGCGCTCCAGTATTTCGAGGCCGCGTTGACCCAGGGCTTCGTTCGCTGCGCTCACTTCACCCTGGGCTGGTATAGTTCGGCCCTTCGGGCCTTAGATTCGACGCCACTTCGAGAGGGCACGCGCAGAACGAACCTCCTTCACATGCCGGAGCCCGACCCGCGGTCGGCACTGGTGGCAAGCCACCAGTGGCACACTTTGAAGCCACCGTGCTACCAACACATAAAGCCAATTAACCGCTCGGCAACTTCAAACAAAGTCCTTCCTCTGCGAACCTCTGTGCCCTCTGTGTCTCTGTGTTAAAGTTGTGTTCGTTCGTTGAGGTCGTGTTCCGTTCGTTCGTCTGTCCGTCGGCTACCGCAGATTCCGGTGCACCCAGACGCTCACTTCATGGAGTTCGTTGAGGTTCATCGCGGAGCGGGCTTTGCCGAAGCGGCGCAGGATTTTCATGTTCACCAGCTTGAACGATAAGCGTTTTCGCACGGCGTAGTCACGGACGGTGTTCTCGATCGTGTCGCGCAGCATC
>DASPJR010000137.1:0-32492 GCA_035628505.1 Planctomycetota bacterium
ATCGTTCGACGCGAGCAATGCGGTATACTCTGCCGCCCACGTCTTGGGGAAGTAAACGCCGCGCTCCTGCACCCAGCCCTGAAAATCGCGCTCCCAGATCTTGCAGGGCTGCGAGAGCAGCGGGTGGTCGGGCTTCAGCAGCCGCACCGGCGCGTTTTCATCCGTGACACGATCGAATGAGAGCTCAATGGGATACGGCGCGATCTCACCGCCACCGTTGACGCCGCGGAACATGCCTTGTCCGCGCACGGATTGATCTTTGCCGGGCAGGTTCCAATCGAAATCCTTGTGGTACATGCAGACCAGATTTCCGCCGTCGCGCATGAACTGCTGCAGGCGCTGGCGCATCTGGCGCACTTCCGGACGGTACTGCGTGGCGCGCAGATCCAGAATGATCGTGTGGTAACGGTTCAGGTCGGCCGCGCGCAGATCGTCTGCGGATAACTCCGTCACCGCCAGCCCAAGGTTCGCTTCCTCTAACTTTCGCAAGGCCTGCAGCGTTGCGTCGTCGTAGGTCTTCACGATGCCGACCGAAAGATTCGGCGGAAGTTTCAAAGGCACACGCCGCAGCCGGGCCGCCGGTCCCGGACGCTGGGCTTCCGCCGTCCAGGTGACCGTCGGCACAAGCTGGTCGGCGCGGTTAAGCAGTTCGACGGGCGCAACCGAACGGAACTCGGCAGCCTGCGTCTCGTCTTCGGCGTCAAACGTGAGCGCCACGGGCCGGTCCACTTCGACATCTTCCTTCGGCTGGATGCCAGCAAAGAGCTTCAGCGGCTGCGCAAGCTTGCGGCGGTTGGTCACCACCAGCCTGAACGCGCCCGGCAATGGGAAATGATCAGGCCGGTCCGGGTCATCAAAAATCAGCACCGGCGAGGGCGAGATCGACACTTCACGCGGAACCGCCAGTTCCACCGGCACTGCGCGCGTGGCGACCATCTGTTCGGTTTTAATGCCCGGAACGGTGAGATAGATCAGCGCCTGCAGCGGCGTACGCGACTGCATGCGCGTCCAGATATAGTTTGCCGGCGGGTAGGTCGGAAAAGCGGCGTCCGTGGCGCGCGCTGACGCTTTGAACTCCACCGCCGAGCCTGCTGCCAGCGGCTGCTCCTGACCGGCGCGTGTGCCTTCCCATGCGCTCGACTCTCCGACCACCGCGACGCTGGCGCTTAAGTCAAGTTGCCCTGTGTTGGCAATGCGAACAGTCAGATCGACACTTTCGCCGGCGGCAATGATTCCATCCGATGCGCTGATCTGGGTCTTGATGCCGCAGGCCTCCAGCACGGCGCGGTTGAGATGCTTGCCCGGAAGTTCGAGCGCCACCGAGAGCGCAAACGTGACGAACTCGTTGAGCCCCTTTGCATCGTTCAACACGCCTCCAGAAAGCCGCTCCAGCCACTTTTCACAGCTTGCGGCCACATCGGCAGGCGTTTCCGGCGTAATGCCATCGAGCATCGACCTTTCGGAGTCACTCTTCTTGAGCTTCGATTTCAGCAGCGTGAAATAACGCATGTCACGCTCGCCCACTTTCAGCGTCCGCAGCATGCCCTGCGTAACGTGCCGTCTCAGCGCCAGCGCGCCAACTTCGGTGGCGCTTAAGCCTGAGAGCGGGTCGCGGGCGGAAATGTCAAAGCTGAGCGTCGAACCCGGCGGAGCAAATCGGCGCAGATACATTTTGGAGACCTGCCACGGCCCCGTTCCATCCTGCTTCATTTCTTCTTTGAAGCGTTCCGGGTCGGCGGCGGCGTCGAAGGCCTGCGCGGCAAGCCAACCCGTCGCCCGATGGTGGCCGTGGTCGGTACCGTCCGGATCGTGATTGGTGAAAAGAATATGCGGGCGGACGATGCGGATCACGCGGACCATCTGCGCGAGCGCTTTTTCCTCGCCCCATATCTTCAGCGCTTCGTCTCGCGATTTTGAAAAGCCGAAGTCCGGCAAATTGAGGTACCAGACTTTGGCGCCAAGAATCGCCGCGGCCTCTTCGGTTTCGCGCGTTCGCAACACAGCCAGATCGGCCCCGAGTTCGGGCCCCGCTTCGTTCTGACCGCCCTCGCCGCGCGTGGCCAGGCACATATGTGTCTCAACGCCGAGCGTGCGCCGCAGATAGCTGAGCGTACCGCCGTCCTCATCGTCGGGATGTCCCGCTACGGACAGCGCGCGAATCCCGGTTTTCGCCACGCGCACTTCGTTGCGGATCAGATCCAGCCCGCGCTCAAATGGAACAGCTTCTTCCGCGCGCCCAACGCTGCAGAGGATCAGCAGAAGAGAAAAGATTTGCAACGGCTTCATCGAATTCAAGACGCCCCAGCTACGTATTTCTTCGCTGAATGATGCCCGCCGTCATGATAGCGAGCAGGCTCATCAGCATCAGGCACAGCGACAGCGCGAACGCCGGCGCCGGATCGGTGCGGAACAGTTCGGCAATGCGCACGCTCACCGGGCGCGTCGCCGCGGAGAACAATAGTTGCGACGCGACGAACTCCCCCGCCCCGGTGATGAAGCATATCAGCCCCGCCGCCAGCAGCGAAGGAAACATCAGCGGCAGCGTGACCCGCCGCAGCACCGTCGCCCAGTTCGCACCAAGGCTGCTCGCGGCCCGTTCCACATCACCGCCAATCGCCGCGATGGCCGCGCGCGCTGGCCGCACCGCGAGCGGCAGATCGCGTATCACATACGCCAGGATAAGAATCGCCGCGCTGCCGCCCAACGGTGTCCCGAACGTAAGCAGCGACGGTGCGTTAAACGCGCTGAGCAGCGCCACGCCGATGACGCTTCCGGGCAACGCGACGGCCAGCATCACCGACGCTTCTACCGGCAGCGCCGCCAGAGATGCCGCGCGGCGCAGACCGATGGCGATCGACACGGCAAGAAAAATATCGATCGCCGCCGCGATCGCGCCATAAAGCGCACTGCGTCCGAGCGAGGCCACATCATCGCGGCCGATGTGCGCCACCAGCGCCGCAAGACCGCCGCTGGCATTCGGCGTGGGCCAGAAGGCGTTGAATATCACCGTCAGCGGTGGTGCAAAGAGCACGGTGAGCGCCAGCAGCGAGAGCAGCACTCTCATGCACTGTCCGGGAAATGACGCGCGCGGCCGCTGCTGACGCGACGAACCTTTCAGGCTCAGCGCCGCATCCGTCGCGCGCGTAATCTGGTTCTGGAGCAGAAGAAAAGGCGGGAGCGCCAGAAAGGCAATTGCGGCCAAAAGCACGCTGAGCGCCCGCTGCACGCCGGGGTCGTCATCGTTGCGGAAAATTTCTACCGTGAGATAACGCGAGCCGTTATCCAAAAAATACGGCGCGCTGAAGCTCGCTGCGGACGCCATGAACACAAGCAGGCTACTGGCCAGCAGCGGCGCGCGGATCACCGGAACCACGGCCGTCCAGAACGTGCGGAAGGTACCCGCGCCAAGGCTGCGCGCGGCTTCTTCACGCGAGGGGTCATTGTCCGCCAGCGCTGCTGAAACATAGGCGTACGTGTACACGCCAAAGGAATAGGCATGCAGCAGCAGAACCTGGCTGAAGCCGCTGACCCAGGGGCGGCCTTCATTAAAGGGAAGGATGCGCCAGAGCGTTCCGGATTCGCCGATCAGCCGGAAAAACGCGAGCGTGCCCACCAGAGGCGGCATCACGAGCGGCGCGTACCCGCACAGCGCAAAATAACGGCGTCCGGGGAATTCGCGCCGCCACCACAGCAGCACCAGAGACAGACCCCAAGCGCCGGAGAGCAGGACCGTCAGCACCGCGAGCTTCAACGTTCCCCACGCGGCTTCTCGCAGCGCCGGCTCGGCAAAGGCCCGCCTCAAGGGCGCGCCGGCCGGTTGCTGTTCAAGCGGCCAGCCCATGTCGGCCGCGCGATGCGCCGCTACAGGAAGCGTAAACGCTTCGATAAGCATTGCTGCGAGCGGATAGGCAATATAGGCCAGCAGCGGCAGAGCCAGCAGCAGGGCCGGCAGATAACGACGGGGCGGCATGGGTTAATGCATAATACAAAATGCATAAAAGAACAAAGGCGGGAGCTCTTCCGGGGCCTGCCGCTACTTAGATTGGGCCGCTAGCTTCAACACGGCAGCCATCATTGCAGGCAGATCTTTAGGCAACTGCGCTGTCACCATGCGGCCGTCGACGACGCAGGGCTCATTGACCCATATTGCGCCGGCGTTCTCCAGATCATCGCGAATCGCGCCAACGCTGGTGAGCCGCTTGCCTTTTACAATTCTGGCGCTGATCGGCACCCAGCCCCCATGGCAGACGAACGCCACGACCGCGCCCGCGTTCCAGGCTTCGGCGACAAGTTTGTTGCATTCGGGATAGCGACGCATCTTATCCGGCGCGTAGCCGCCAGGAACGACGAGCACCTTCACTGCCTTCGGATCAATCTCGCTGAATTTGCAATGCGAGACAACAGGATAGCCTTCCTTTGACGTGTATGTCGCGCCCTTTTCGGGAGCGGCGACTTTGACGTCAAATCCTGCTTCCTGCAGACGCAGCCGCGGATAATGCAGCTCGAGGTTCTCGTAGATGTTTTCAGCGAGGACGACGGCCAGACCTTCAGACATGGCGGGCTCCGGTTTATTTCACAAGTTCCAGGATCGTCTTGAGATCGGCGGCGATGGTATCCAGATCGGTCTTGCGCACGCCAACGGAAGACGTTACAGCCGCCAGATGGGTGTTGATATCCGCGACGATTTTCGCATCAAGGCTCGGGGTGGCGGTGACCTGCGCAGCCAGAGCGTTCAGCTGATCGCGCTCGCGCTGATCGACTTCACCATCATTCACCGCAGCATAGCAGAGCAGAATCAGGTCCGAGGCGACGTTCAGCGGCGGCGGCGTCGCGCTGTTGGCTGCCAGACGCAGGTCACGTGCGAGATCGTCGATGGTGCTCTTAACCGCCGAGCGCTTGTCGCGCGTGGTATCAATGTTCGTCTTCAGGCGCGTGAGGGTGTTCTGCAGTTCGGCCGAAAGAGTCGGGAAGACGTTGCTGTTGGTCTGCAGGCCTGAGGCTTCAAGACTGTCGAATGCGCGATCAGCAAAGTCAGGGAAGAGAACATAGGCCTCTTTGAACTTCACCTTTTTGAATTCTTTGGCAAAGTTCTTAACCCAGAGAGCAATGCGGTCGTTGGTCGTCAGGACTTTTTCACCTGCACAAAGTGGCGCGACGAAAGCACACAGCACTATAGCGAGCGCGAGGCGCTGTTTCATGACGGTCTCCTTGATTATTGAACATCACAAGACTAGCCGAAAAACCGCCCGTGTGTACACGAAAAAAGACGAGCCCGCTTACTCCCCAATGTCGTAATACAACTCCTCCTCTGAGTCGGGCAGCTTGCAGATCAGCAGGTCAGCTTTGATCTGAGGATTATCGCTGAAGGATTCGAGTACCAGGCGGCATTCAGTGCCCGGCTTTGCGCTGCAAAGGGGCTGTTTCTTTAAATCCAGAATTCCCCATTGAGCAACACGAATCGTCTTGCGGCTGGTCTCACCGGACACCGTTTTCAGCACCGCGTATTCATTCACCACAAGAGCTTTCCGGTACGGCGCGATTTCCTGCGGATCCGGCACTTCAGTTACGGCAGTAAGCCGCACGTCGACAACCAGGCGTTGAGGCTGAGGGCGCTTTGCCATGACGGTCCGGTAGGCCGCGGCATCCGCTTCCACTTCAGTGGGCATGAGAGTTCGCGCAAAAACGGTTACGCCTTCGACGCTGCCCGACCAGAATTTGCCGGGCTCTTCAGCGCCGCCGATTTTTATGAAGCCCTCTGGAAGCCGTTGGATGGCAATCTTGCGGTTTGTCGTCCCGGCCGGCTTTCCATCGCGGTAGAAGGCAGAATATGCTTCCGCGCCAAGAACCAGGCACAAATGAGCCGGCTGATTCACGACTACTTCGCCCAGATCCACGCTGAAATCTTTGACGCCCCGGATAGTGAAGGAGAACCTGTTCGCAAGCTGCCGAATTTCAAAAAACGGCGTGCCTTCAGTCGTCGCCCACGAAATGACCGTTCCATCAGCGGCAGTGGCGGGCGTAACCGTGGCTTGGATAGACAAAGCTCCTTCACGCGCCACTGTTTCGCGGACGTACGCCCCCGCGCCTTCGGCCACGTATTCACCGCCCCAGACGCGCGCGGCATAGTTCCGATCGAGCACGGCGCGGCCGCGTGCCTGCATCTTATAAGCCGTCTCCGGCTTTCCCTCTTTATCCCACGCCAATGCCGGCGTGACCGCATTCTGCCAGACGAAAACAGCCTTTTCACGGTTCAGCGGCCAGTCCGTTTTGACAGCAGGCGCAGGCGTTCGCGAAAAAGCCGCTGCGGGAATGACGCGGCGGGAATTTCCCGGTCCCTCGTACTCGACTTGCAACCCTGAACGTTTCTGGCCTTGAAAGTACTCCACGCGGATGGGATGCCGCCCGGCGCGCAAGCCGATATCTCCAGACATTTCCTCCATCGCGTGCACACCGTCGTTGTTCACGACGGCCGTATTCCCGATTTTCAGAATCGCACCATCATCCGAGCGGCAAAAAAAGCGCCATACGCCGGTCTCCGGCACATCGATGAATCCTTCAAACAGCGCCGCCAGGTCTTCATTGCGGCCAGATGTGGCAAACGGACCATCGCTCTCCGGGAAGCTCAGCGTTCGGACAGTGTCCTCTGCAAGAGGCGTGAGTTGCGCAAAATTCGGCATTCTGGAAAGTTGAGAAACTGAAAAATACTGCGCGCGCAGTCCCGGCTCGGTCGGTCCCGGCGCGGCGGGAGGCAGCACTTCGAACATTTCGATGTTACACCTTGCGATTGAAGGCCCGCCCGCGCCATCAATGCTTAGAACGAACTCAGTCGATTTCTCGATCTCAAGCTCAACCTTTCCTTCAGCCGCAACCTCTCCGGGAACGGGATCAATGCGAATCCGGGTGGCGCGCTCTGTCTTCCACGTAAGCGTCACACGTTTTTCGCGAGTCAGGCTGCGTCTGTCTGCGCTGAAGGAGAGTATTCTGGCGCCGTCCAGCGGCCTGGAATCGAGCCACGCCGACGCGGCTACATCCGCCTTTCCGGCAACGCCGACGCGGGCCCAGCATTCGATGCCTGTGAAAGATGGATCAAAGCGGCCGAGATAGACGTCGGGGTCGCCTTCGGGATCGAACGGCGCAGTCAGCGTGAGGAACCGGACGTCGTTGGTCCACACCGGGCAGAACACTTCGCGTCCGCGAACCCCGGGCATCTGGTTGACCGGAATCTGGCGTTCGTTTGTGCCGTCACCATCAAAGATGCGGAGCGCCCGGTGATTGCCTAGAAGCAGCATAAACATGTGGCTGGAATCCGGAGCGATCCCGGCCCAGCAGCCTTCGCCGTAATATTTCCAGGTTTTGGAGGTCAGGTCGGCGACTCCAGCCTTGGGCCACGGGAACTGCCCTCCGGCAAATTTTCCATCGCCGGACACCCGGAAAAAAGAGTTGGACTCCTTTACCCAGACCGGTTCGCGGTGATTTAGATCATGGATGTTGTAGCGCACAATCGGCTGATTGCGCGCCCTGCCGGTAAACACATAAGCCCAGTCGATCTTCGTTTCAGGATCGCGCGCGACATCCGCCAACTGGCCGGTCGCCACCAGTTCAGGCTCGCCGCCGGCAAACGGAATGACGCCGACGTTCCAGCGGCTGGTCGAGAAAATCACCCATTCGCCATCGGCCGTAAAGCGCGGAACGGTTTCGTTGTAACCGGATACGCCGCCGATTAAAACGCGCTCGCCGCCGCCACGCGTGTCAAAACACATGAGGTCGAAATTTTTTTCCTTGTTCCAGCCGCGCAGGTCCGAATTGTCCTTCTTGCGCCGGAACCAGACGAGGCGCACGTGGCGCCCCGCGATGCCGCGCAGTTCTGCCGCTTGCCTTTCGGCATTGGCATCCGCCTCGCCCGCAGAAGCAAAGGCCGTTGCAATCACCAACAGCAGCGTAGCTGCTCGATACATACTTACGGTATCCATGAGGTAATAGTGTGTGGAATGCTACTCATTTTTATTTTCAATGGAAGAGGGTAGAAAAAGATGAACGATTTACGCAAGCTGGTGCGCCGTTCACGATCGCGGATTGATGCGTGATTAACGCAAGAGCAGGTGTACGCTGCTTTGTTCCACGACGAAGGAGCACTGCTGATGTTTTCCGAATCGCGCTACGACAACATGCCCTACCGCCGCTGCGGGCGCTCGGGATTGCTTCTGCCGCCTATTTCGCTTGGCGCATGGGAGACGTTCGGCGGGTACCGAGGCGAAGAGACGGCCCGCGAATGCATGTTCCGTGCCTTCGATCTGGGCATAACGCATTTCGACCTGGCAAATAACTACGGCAAACCGCCGGGAAATGCAGAAATTCTGTGTGGACGAATTTTTAAGGAAATGCCGCGCGATGAATTGATCATCTCGACCAAAGCCGGCTACCGCATGTGGCCCGGACCCTACGGGGAATGGGGCAGCAAAAAGTATCTTGTCGCCAGCCTCGACCAGTCACTCAAACGCATGGGCCTGGATTATGTCGACATCTTCTATTCGCACCGGCCCGATCCGGAAACGCCTCTGCAGGAAACGCTGGGCGCGCTCGATCTGATCGTGAAGCAGGGCAAGGCGCTGTACGCCGGTGTTTCCAATTATAGCGGCGCACAGTTCTGCGACAGCGTTCGCATCGTCGAACGTGAGCGCTGGACGCCGCTGACGATCCACCAGCCGCGCTATAACCTGCTCGAGCGCACCATTGAAACGAATCTGCTCGATCACACCGAACGTCACGGATGTGGTGTGATCGTTTTCAGCCCGCTGGCCCAGGGCCTTCTTTCCGATAAATACCTCAGCGGAATTCCCGCCGATTCACGCGCGGCGCTTTGGTGGCAGGAGCAGACCCGAGCGAACAAGATGAGCGGCAGCGTACTCGAGAAGATTCGCGCGCTGAATGCCATCGCACGGGAGAGGGGGCAGACCCTGGCGCAGATGGCGCTTGTCTGGATTCTGCGCGATCCACGGATTACTTCAGCGCTGATCGGTGCAAGCAAAGTCAGTCAAATCGAAGAAAATATTGCCGCTTTAAGGAATATGCGCTTCGCCCCTGACGAGCTTGAAAAAATTGATCGTCTAACGCGCTGATCTGCAGTCAAAAGCGGAATTTTCGATCATACGCCAAACATCTTACTAGGACGGCACGCTCGAGGACTTAATGGACACAATTTATATCATTGACGACAACCATGATTGCGCGGAAGTCATGGCTCTGATTGCCCAGTCCGAAGGCTTCCACGCGAAGTGTTTCTTTGAGTTCAGTTCGGCCTTGAAAGCGTTGTGCAATGGCCAGCGATGCTGTCTGGCGGTGGTGGACGTAAAAGTGCCCGGCGACATGACCGCACATGACTTCGTCTCCGAGGCGCGCAAGCATCACCCGGATTTGAAAGTGTTTGTTTACAGCGGCATCAATGATGTCGAAAAAGTCGCGAACGAGCTGAACGCTGCAGGCTTCTGCCGCAAGCCCTGCGAACCAGACCACCTGATCGCCGAATTCAACCGCGCCTGCCGCAAAGCGAGCTGACCCGCTTGCCCCCCGCCCCTAACCCCTGCCTCCCTGAGCCACTCTTCAACCCGGTGAATTCCAGTTTACGTTTTTAAGCGAGCGGCTATAGCTGAAGGGCGGGATCGCGAGGGGAGATCTGCGTCATGGCCGGCAAGCGTCCGTTAAGCCTGATTACCTTCGACATCGACGACACTATCTATTCCAGCACCGATTTTGCCCGGCTCGCGCGCGAGAACGCGCTCAAAGCCATGATCGCCCTGGGCCTTAAAATCGATCTGCCGACAGCGCAGGCGGAACTGGATGAAGTCGTCAGTGAATTCACATCCAATGATCCCAACCATCTAGATCGCATACTGCAGCGTTTTCCCAAGGCGGCTCTCGACGGCATCAACCCGGCGATCCTGGTGGCCGCCGGAGTCGTCGCCTACCGGGATACCGTTCACGACAGCCTCAAGCCGTACGAGGATGCGATCGAGGCGTTCAAGCGTTTGCACTCTGCCGGATACCGCCTGGGCATCGTCTCGCAGGGCGTTACGATCAAGCAGGCCGAGAAGCTCGTGCGTTTGCGCATCCTGCCGTACATCGACCGGAAAGCCATCTTCTTCAGTGATCAGATGGCCACGAGCAAAGGTAATCCAAAGTTTTTCATCCGCGCCGCCGAACAGCTCGGCGCAAGCCCCGCGCAGTGCATGCATGTCGGCGACCGTCCGGACCGCGACATCGATCCAGCCAACAGCGCCGGCTGGCTGACGGTTCTCAACCGCCGCACGGGACGCTATCATGAACGGCCGGGTTCGACGCCGCCGTCCTACGTCATTCACAATTTCTGGGATTTCATCGAAGTCATCGATAAGGAATTCACGCCGGCCTCGGCGCGGTGATTGGCCAGGCGCCGGAGTTTTTTTAGAGCGCCTTCGTTCCAGTTCGCTGCAAACGTTTCACGCAGTTCGTTGCGCTCGGCATAAGCGCTCTTCACAAGTGTGCGCAGGGCGGCATCCACTGATTCGGGCGCGGTGTTCCCCCGGCGCCGAACGCACGGTTCGAACGTGGCGATGGCAACTTCAGCGTCGTTGAGCGCACCGAGCAGTTCCTGGTATTTTTCAGCCGCCTTGACCAGCGGCTTCAGCGGAAACGCCGACGAGAAAAACTCGCCGGTATAGCGCAGCTTCTTAAAGGCGATGCGCAGCGCATGCAGTTTGTGCGCGCTGCTTTTGGCGTGTAAATGGCTGAAACGTTTAATTTCGTTGAGCCGCTCCGAGATGGCCAGTCGAGCGAACTTGCGCAGCGGCATCTTGCTGTAACGCGCTTCGTTTCTTTCGCTTAATGCAGGCGCCCGTAAAAGTGCTTCAATCAAGCGCGGCAGGTGAACAAAATGCCCGCGTTCAACCGTGGCTACAGCTTTAATGCGCTCAAGTTCAGCCTGTGCTGCATAAAGCCGCGCCAGCTCGTCAAGCCCGGCAGTCTGATGCTTCGCTGAAAGTCCATGTGCGCGCTCGCCCAGAACCTCCGCGTCGCGGATCGGACCGAGCGCCTGAAGCAGCGCCCGGAAACGCCCGCGCGCGGCACGCATCATGCGCTTGCGGTAAAGCGGCTCAATCAGCTTCAGGACCACGCGCAAACGGCGGCAGGTGACCCGGACGTCGTGCACGGCTTCGTCATCGGGCTTAAGCAGCAGCCGGTGCAGGGAACGGTCGAGCGTCTGAGCGTGGGCGCCGCAGACCATGCGGGTCAAGTCAATCAGATTGGCAGGGGCTTTCATACAGCGCTGGCTACCTTGAATTACTCTCGCTTACGGCGATAAACGGCTTAATCTTAGCGGCATGACTCAGCCGGTTACAATTAAGATTCCGTTAATTGATCTTTCGTCGCAGAACCAGCCTCTCAAGAGCCAGCTTCTCGAAGGTTTCAGTCGCGTTCTCGACAAGAACGCCTTCTGCCTCGGGCCCGAAGTCGAAGCCTTCGAACGCGAATTCGCAGCCTACTCGCAAGCCGCTCACGGCGTCGCGGTGAACTCCGGAACCTCCGCCCTGCACCTGGCATTGCTGGCGCTCGGCGTAAAGCCCGGCCACGAGGTGATCACCTCCCCGCACACGTTTGTGGCCACGGCGTGGGCGATTTCGTATTGCGGCGCGACGCCCGTCTTCGCCGACATCACGCCCGGAACGTTTTTGATGGATCCGGCCGCAGTCGAAAAGGCGATCACGCCGAAGACGCGTGCAATCATCGCCGTGCATCTTTACGGCCAGCCGGTTGATCTCGATCCGTTGCTGGACCTCTGCAAACGCAAAGGCCTGCCGCTGGTTGAGGACGCCGCGCAGGCGCACGGCGCGGCGTACAAGGGCCGCAAAGTCGGCTCCTTTGGAGCGGTCTCCGCTTTCAGCTTTTATCCGAGCAAAAATCTGGGAGCGTGTGGCGAAGGCGGTATTGCCCTTACGCAGGACGCCACGCTCGCTGGCAAGATGCGCGCGCTGCGTGAACACGGTTCGATCAAGCGCTATCATCACGATACCGTCGGGTTCAACTACCGCATGGAAGGCATTCAGGGCATGGCGCTACGCGTCAAACTGCCGCATCTGGAGGCCTGGAACGCACGCCGCCAACAGATTGCAAAGCTCTACGCCGAGCAGCTTGAAGGTAGCGCCGTCTCGCTTCCGCGGGTTGCGGCCGATCGTTCGTCGGTATGGCATTTATATGTCGTGCGCCATCCGCGCCGAGATGAACTCGCCGAGCACCTCAAGGCTCACGGCATTGGAACGGGGCTGCATTACCCAATCCCCGTTCACCTTCAGAAAGCCTACGCCCATTTGAACTTGCGCGAGGGAAGCTTTCCGCAGGCTGAGGCCGCCGCACGGGAATGCCTGAGCCTGCCAATGTATCCAGCGCTGACCGATGCACAGGTGCAAACCGTCTGCGACGCGATCCGATCCTGGCGCTAAATGCCGCCTCTTTTCCGGGCTTCGTACGAAAATTGTTGCGGCCGCGTGGAATGTTGATGACAGCGGGCTGAGCAGGTGTAGAAATACCTGATCGCTTGCCGTTTGTCGTCGCCATCACTTCGTGGATGCATGCACATGACAACGCTTCGAATCCGCTCCCGGGACCGCCGACTCCTCGCTCTCCTTTTAAGCACCTTCTTCTGCTCACTTACGTTTGCTCCGCAGCTCCGCGCCGAAGATGGCGACACAGCCGTTGCCGAAAAACCCCGCGCGGAAGACATCACCGCGCAAGCCGATTATCTTTTCAAGCAGATCGAAACCGAGACCGCCGACAACGTTTGGGACGCGGTTAACCGCCTCGTGCGCCTGGCGCGCAGCAACGGTACCGCGGTCACCGAGCGACTCGAGAAAATGCTGGTCGCGCAGGATCAGAAAATTCAGCTCGCCTGCGCACGCGCGATGTGCCAGCTCGCTTCCACCGACCAGGCCGCCCCGGTGCTCATCAAGCTCGTGCAGAGCGGCAGCACAACCGAGATCCGGCGCATGGCCGCCAACTCCGTCGGCCTTACCCCCAGCCTCTGCGGACATGAGCCCACGTCGCAGGCGCTGATCGGCGCGCTGAAGACAGAAACAGACGAGATGACACGCATCTGCATCGCCCGCAGCCTCTGGTACATCGGGCCGCACTCCGAGGGCCGCGAAGCACTGCTGAAAATTCTCTCCGAGTCGCGCTTCCGCAACATCAAGGACGAAGCGGCGCTCGTGCTGGCCGAAAACGGCGCGATGAACATTCACGAAGTCCGCCTGCGATTGCTCGATCTCTTCAATGAGCCCACCGCACAGGGCGAGCGCGCCCGCAATGTGCTGCGCAATGCTGAAGACGACGCAACGCGGCTGCGCGAGACGAAGATGTCGCAGGGCGACCAGCTTCTGCGTGAGATTCTGCTGCGCGTGCGCACCGCCTATCCCGATGAGACAAAGTGCGACCTGGACAAACTCTTCGAGAATGCAGCCAAAGGCATGGTCGGCGGGCTTGATCCATTTTCGCAGTATCTCGATCGGGACGATGTCAAAGCCACGCAGGAGCTGCTCGCCCAGGATTACGGCGGCATTGGCGCTTACGTTGGACTGCGCAATGGCAGCTTCGTTGTCACCAGTCCCATCTACGGGTCGCCAGCCGACAAGGCCGGCCTGCGCGCGCTGGACATCATCCAGGAAGTGGACGGCCAGAAGGCCAACGAACTGCTCGATAAAGGCGGCGTCAACAGTGTGATCGCGCGGCTGAAAGGTAAGCCCGGCACGCCCGTTAAAGTGAAATATTACCGCCGCGGCTTTGCCAAGCCCATTGAGGTGAGCATCATTCGCGAAGTCATTCGCGTCGAAACCGTGTTCTCGGCGATGCTCCCGGCGAAGGTTGGCTACATACGCCTGACGCGCTTCGGCGAACACAGCGCTGAAGAAATGCAGAAGGCCCTGGATGAGCTCATTGGAAAACAGGGCGCTCAAGCGCTGGTGCTGGACATGCGGGACAATCCCGGCGGGTTGCTGCGCGCAGGCGTTGAGATCGCCGATAAGTTCCTGAGCGCTAACAAGCTGATTTGCTATTCGGAAGGCAACAAGGAATTCGCGCCGCGCAAGGATTACATGTCCACCGGCACTGACGACGAGGAAAAGCTGCCGATGGTGGTGCTCGTGGGGGCCGGCTCGGCCTCTGCGAGCGAGATCGTCGCCGGCGCGATGCAGGATCATAAGCGCGCGCTGCTGGTGGGCGAGAAGACCTACGGCAAGGGGTCGGTTCAGCAGATTATTCCGCTGCGCGCGACCGATCAGCAGACGCAGCTGCGCCTTACGGTCGCCAAGTACTATCTGCCTTCGGGCCGCTGCATTCATGAAAAGGGCGTGGAGGTTGACGTGGAGGTCAAGCCGCCGGAAACGCAGGGCTGGGTGGTCGAAGGCCTGGTTGCGCTGCGCAACAAGAGCGTGATCGAGGATTTCATCCGCACCAGTTGGGAGGCCAACAAGCAGACGTATGCGAAGCTGGCGTACCATGATGGCGGCAAGTGTGAGAACTGGCCGGGTTTCGACGACTTCTACAAGAGCCTGAACACGCGGCTGGAACGCGACAACATTCGCGCGGAGATGCGTCTGGCGGTGCGCCGCCGCCTTCAGGATGAGCAGAAGCAGGAACTGGTCTTCGACCTGGAGACCGACGATGTGCTGCAGCGGGGGGTTTTGGAGTTGCTGAAGAAGATGAACGTCGATCCAGGCACGTTCGCCGATTACAAGACGCTTCCGGAGAAATTCAAAAAGAAGGACACACTCGAGCAAGGCGCCATGCTTCCCGGCGCGCAGAACGCCAACTGAATCGTAGCACGGGCGTCTCGCCCGTGCAGTTGTGCGCTGCCGATCCATTCGCTTTCGACATTCTGGTGTGTATCAGCAAAAGTGTGAGCTCTCTTCCCAAAGGCGGCCTGGGCGGGATGCCCATGTTACGACGGCTGGCCGCCGCACGCGTGAGTCACACAGCGATTTTTCCCGTACGGAAGCGAATTGCAGTGTACAAATCAGTATGAACCCGCGAACCGGTCAGGCTCGCGAATGGGAGATCACGACTTTGCATTCTCGAATGTTTTTCGCCGCCGTGCTTTTCATTGCAGCCTCCTCCTTCGCCTCCGACAGCTGGCCCCAGTGGCGCGGACCCGGCGGACAGGGACATTCAGACGCGAAAGGTCTGCCGCTCACGTGGAGCGAGAAAGAGAACGTGAAATGGAAGTCGCCTGATCCGGGCGAAGGTTGGTCGTCGCCATGCATTGAGGGCGATCTCATCTGGATGACCACGTCGCAGAACGCCGGCAAGTCGCTGCGTGCGGTCTGCTACAGCCTCACCGATGGCAAGCAGCTTCACGATGTCGAAGTCTTCTCGGTCGAAGCGCCTGAGCCCAAGCACAAGCTCAACAGTTATGCCTCCCCTTCTCCGCTGATCGAAGACGGCAAGGTCTATGTGAATTTCGGCACGTACGGCACAGCCTGCCTGGACGCCAAGACGGGAAAAAAGATCTGGGAAAACCGCGAGCTGAAAATCGATCACGAGAACGGGCCCGGCAGCACGCCGATGATTCACAAGGACAAGATCCATCTCTGCTGCGACGGCCGCGACCTGCAGTTCCAGGCCGCGCTCGACAAGGCCACGGGCAAGCTCGTGTGGAAAACCGACCGCTCGCAGCCGATCAACAAAGGCAAGGACATGAAGAAGGCCTACGGCACGCCGCTGGTGATCAACGTGGGCGGCAAGGACCAGGTCATCGCCACGGCTGCGGAAGCTGTTTACGCCTACGACGTTGATACCGGCAAGGAGCTCTGGTATGTGAAGTACCCCGGCTTCTCGAACGTTCCGCGCCCGGTGTATGGCAATGGCCTCCTTTATGTCTGCACCGGCTTCGCCCGAGCTGAAATCTGGGCAATCAAGCCGGAAGGCAGCGGCGATTTGAGCGCCAGCAACGTCGTATGGAAGGCAAAGATCCAGGTGCCGACGATTCCCTCGCCGCTGCTGCTCGGCGAACGCATTTACATGGTCAGCGACACGGGAACGCTCTCCTGCCTCGACGCGAAGACCGGCAAGGAAGTCTGGAAGCAGCTTCTAGGCGGTGAGTATTCCTCCTCGCCGCTGTTCGCAGATGGCCGGATTTATCTTTTCGACCGCGCCGGCGTTAGCACCGTCATTGAGCCCGGAGACACCTTTAAAGTCCTCGCCAAAAACACGCTCGAAGACGGTTTCATGGCGTCGCCCGCCATCGCCGGCAAAGCGCTGATCCTGCGCACGAAAAAGAATCTCTACCGCATTGAAAAATAATGCATGATGCATGATGCATGATACATAAACAGCAGGCTCTTCCTTATGTATTATGCATCATGCATTACTTTCTCGCCCGCGCCTCTTGCATTAGACTGCTTCCATGCCAGAAATCTGGTTTTACTTCGACATCTGCGCGACGTTTCTGTTCGCCATCACCGGAGCGCTGATCGCGGCGCGGCGGCGGTATGATGCCGTCGGTGTCGCGGGGCTTGCTTTTATTTCTGCAACCGGCGGCGGACTGGTGCGCGACGGTGTGTTTCTGCAGAAAGGGCCGCCGTACGTCGTCAGCACCCCAATTTATCTCCAGGTTGTCATCGCAGCGGCGCTGCTGGTGCTGCTCTTCGGCAAACGTGTTCAGGGCATTCGAGCTTTCAACACGCTGATCGCCATCGTGGATGCCCTGGCGCTTGGCGCCTACGCCGTCGTCGGCATGAACCTGGCCATTGCCGCGGGCATCCCGGCAGCCGGCGCGATGGTCGTCGGGGTGACGAATGCCATCGGCGGCGGAGTTGTGCGGGATGTTATCGTTCGCCGGGAGCCGGATGTCTTCAAGCCGGGAGTGCCCTATGCATTTGGAGCGCTCTTCGGGTGCGCGCTTTATCTGCTGCTCATTCGCGCTTTTTCGATCAGCATTCCCGTGGCCATGCTGATCACCGTAGGCTCGGTGTTCATCTTTCGCGTTCTGGCGGTATACTTTCAGATCAAAACAAAGCCGCTGGACGGATTCGATGAGCTTCCTCCGGCGGAGCCCTGAAGGTGACAGCATGCAGCGCCGCTGGTTACAACTTCATCTGAGCACCCTGCTGGCGCTGGTTTTCATCGCCGCCGGATTGCTCTGGCTCAATTGCAGCGCGACGATGGAGTGCGTCGTCGGCTATGAGCTCGTGAATGATCGATACGAGCCCGTCACCAGGGCGGTGCCTGTGATTGGATGGCCGGTGAGTTGCAATGCAGTGCAGATACTTTATCTGGAAGACAACGGCGTCAACCTTCCGGTCGAAAGCCCGAGTCTGCAATTCTGGCCGCTGTTCACAGACGGCCTCGTCGCGCTCGGCGTTCTGCTTCCTGCCGCCGCAATTCTTGAGTCCATCACGCGCCGTTTTTCTGATCGCTCATTGATACGTTTGAAAGCAGCAGGAAATGCTGAAGCCGCTTGAGCTGCATGGCCCTTATTATTTGCAATTTTCTGCAAGAACACTGTCTTCTTCCACGTCAACCCTTGCGAATACGGATATCATGCTGCGGGATAACAACTATGAAATCTCCTGAGATCCGGCGGACATTGCTGCTTCAGACGCCGGCCACGCTGGTTCTTTTTTTATTTCTGACGCTCGGCCGCGGCATGGCGGGCGAGAAAATTGCGCCACTGGATCCCCAGAAAGTCAAACCGCTGGGGCTGCTTGGCGACACGCGCTTCCGTCACGCCGATGCAATCACCTGCATCGTTCCCATTCAGAACGGAACAAGGCTCCTCACCAGCAGCCGCGACGGCACTGCGCGCCTGTGGGACGCGCAGACAGGCGCGGAGATCCGCCGCTTTACTCACGCCAAGGATGACGTGTGGTCCGTGGCGGCACTTCCCGGCGAACACCGCATGCTCACTGGCGGCGAGGAAAAATCCGTTTCGCTGTGGGACTTGAACAGCGGCGTGCGGTTGAAACGGTTCGAGGGTCATGAGGGCTATGTCTTCCGTGTCGCAGTGCTGCCGCAGACGCAGCAAATCGTTTCTACCAGCAAAGACAAGAGTTTGAGGCTGTGGAATATAACGAGCGGCGAGACTGAAAAAACGTTCAAAGGCCACACGAGTGACGTGTATGGCGTTGCGGCAACGCCGGACGGAAAAACAATTGTCTCCGCATCCAGCGATAATTCAGTGCGCGTGTGGGATGTCGCGAGCGGCCAGGAGCGCATGAAGCTGGCCGGACATGCCAAGTCGGCGCATACCGTGATCGTTACGGCCGACGGCAAGCGCGCGATTTCGTGCGGATCGGACAAGACGGTGAAAGCGTGGGATCTTTCCGATGGAAAGGAGGTCTGGAACTACGACGCCGGCAATGACGTCAACGTTGTGGCGCTATCGCCGGACGGAAAATCTATCGCCGCGACAGCCGAGACTACCATGCGCGTGCTCAATGTGGAAGACGGCAAGGAGCGCCTCAAAATTTCAGTGAATGCCGATTACAACTGGCCGGTCGCCTTTTCTTTCGATGGGAAAGAGGTCTTCAGCGGCGGAGACAACCTCATCTATAAGTGGAACGCTCAGACTGGAGCGCGCCTGTTTCCTGCGCCCGACGACAGTAATCATCGCGGCGGCGTGCGCTGCCTGGCGCTCCTGAAAGATGGAAAGCTTCTCAGCGCCGGGCAGGACGGAAAACTCCACGTCTGGTCCCGCGCCGGAACCGACGCCGAACATCTGGAAAACTGGATGGCCGACAAGAGCATCTACGCCCTTGCTGTTTCACCGGACGGAAAACTGGCAGCCGCCGGCGGGGATGCGAAACAGATCTGGATCTGGAGCACGCATGACGGAAAGCTCGTGCGGGAAATAGTCAGCGAGAGCACGGTTTACGGCCTTTGTTTCGCCGCTGGAGGCCGTCGCATTATTGGCGTCGGTTCGAATCGCAGAGGCGCCATCTGGGACGCGGCCAGCGGCGAGAAGCTCTGCACAATCGAGGGGCACACGGACGATCTGAATGGCGTCGATGTTTCTCCGGACGGGCTGCTTGCCGCGGTGGCATCGCGCGACCACACTATCGGCATCATCGATGTCATGACCGGAAAGCCGATCGCGACACTCGAGGCCGGCGAGAAAGAAGTCGAATGCTGCGCGATTTCAGCCGACGGCCGCTCACTTCTGGCCGGCGGCAGCGACCAGATGCTGCGCCTCTGGCGCGTAGACGCGGTCACCGGCGCCGGTGGCGCCGACGCCGAAGAAATCAAGCGCCTGATCGTCAAGCTTTCCTCCGACGAGTTCCAGGAACGTCAGGCCGCGGTCGCTGCGCTTGCCGCGATGGGCAAAGCCGCCTCAGCCGCGCTTGCCAAGCTGGACACATCGCGCGACCTGGATTTGGCGCTGCGCGTGCGGCAGGTCAACGAGCGCATGGCGGCTGCCAACGTGCCGGCGCGACCAGCGGCGTCAACGCCGGACCTCGGCGGCAGTATCCGCAGCCTTGCCATCCACCCCGATAACCTGCACTGGGCCGCGGTTGTCTCTGTTGAACCGGTCAGGGAAATTGTTCTGGGGAAATTCACGGAGACCGGCGTCGAAATTGTGCGCCGCATCAGCGATCCGCACTATCCGCGGAGCGTCCTGTTCAGCCCTGACGGCAAAAAGCTGCTGGTGGCCAACAGCGATTCGACAATCAGCATTTTCGGCTGCGAGTAACGGAAAAACGCATCAGCCTTCCCAGGCGCCGAGTACTTCGCTGGCGGCGTCTGCGATGGATTCACGCTTATCGCGCGTGAGCGCCTGGACCAGAGCGCGCAGCGAGCGGACGTTGTTAACAGCCACCGCCTCGAGCGCCGAGAGCACGACGGCCGGCGCCGGATCGCGCAGCGCTTCGGCCCACAGCGGCCGGAAAAGCTTGCGCTCGTCCATCGTGGCATGCACGGTCGATCGCAGCAACGTCTGGCGGGCGCTGACCGAAAGCGCACAGAAGAGCTCGACCAGGGGCAGCACATCGGGGAATTCGTATTTGTAGCTGTAGAGACACCAGCTGACGCCGGCTCTGTCTCCGGCGCCGGCGCGCTGACGCAGGAGCAGTTGCAATACCTTACGCCACATCTCGCGCGGCATGCGCTTACGCAACGGATGCAGAAACGCGTGCCGCGACTGCGCGGGCTGAATCGTCCAGTGCGGCATCGCTTCAAGATCGTCGCGTTCGATCACGGCGCCGATCGCTTCGATGATCGCGTCCACGAAAGCAGAATCCTTCATTTTGCCCGCGCCCCAGCGCGCCCAGAGACGGCAGAACGCCTCACCCGGAGCATAGATCGCGAACGACGCGGCCACGCGCACCCACGTACCCTCGATGAGCGGCTCCAGAGCCGCAAGCACTGCCGGCCACTCTTCGGGCAGCAGCCGGAAGACAAACGCACGCGCTTCGGCGAGCAGTTCGGTCATCGGCGTGAGCGGCGGAAGATCGCCCAGCTTCATGATCGCAGCTTCAAAAGCCTGGCTCGGATTCACGTGAAACTTCAACGCGGCCGATTGAGGCTTCGCCTTATTCAGCGCATGCTGAAAATTCTCGAGGAGTAGTTGCGTGCCTTCGACGACATCCTTGCGCATGTTGATTTCACGCGCCCACCCCAGCGGATCGAAGACGAGCACTTCCATGGACTCGCCTTCTTCGCCGGCAATCACGCTGCTTGGAACAGGAATCTCCAGCCGGTAATTGTCGTCGTATCCGGTCCAGGAACCGCCCACGCGCTTGCGCAGGACCTCGCCGATAAACGCGCCGCACGCTTCCAGGTCGTCTTCATCGAGCACACGCGCTTCGGTCGAAAGCGCCGCGGCCATCAGGCGCAGGCCTTCTTCGTCCAGCGTCAGCGCCTCGTCGGCCTCGTTCCACATCGACATGACCGCCTGTGCCAGCTCGGCCATGTGTTCATCCAGTTCATTCTGCGGCGGCGCCGGCTCGCGGACGGCCTTGATGTCCGGGCGTTCTTCTAGCGACGGGCCCAGCGGCAGCTCGCGCTGGAGCGCTTTTGAAAGCGAATTCGAAAGCAGCTCTTTGATCGTCTGGCGCCGCGATTCGGCCGACAGGCCCGCGGTCGAAAGAAGATACCCCTGCCCCGCGCGCACTGGCTTCAGAATGCCGCTTGGCGGATGGGACTCTTCCTTTGGCGGAGCTTTCGGCGCATGGCCCGGGCGCAGCGCGCCGGAGAGAATCGCGGCATCCAGGCGCACCCAGCGCTGGAAGGAGTAATCGATTGCGCGGGGATGCAGCCGCGGCTGCGTCGTATTTTTCAGCGCCTCGCGCAGCTGCCGCGCTTTCCATTGCACGACGCTGCTGGAGTGCGTTCGCGCCAGCCGCGTGACGCAATCCTTGACCAGCGACGCGCTGTGCTCGGCATACAGCAGCGCAAGAATCTGCCGCAGCGTTCCAGCCGGCTGCTGATGCAGCGCCTGGCGCGCGATCGCGGCGATCTGCTCGCGGTCAAAGAAGTCGCGCAATTCCCAGTGCTCCGGCCGCTGGCCCTGCTTGAGTGCCGCCGCGAATCCATCCAGAACTTTCTTGCGCGCGGCTTCATCGCCTGACGCCGCCAGCCACGCGACACCCGCAGGTGTCGTGTCCGCTTCAACGTGCGGGCGCAGGCTGGCAAACAGGAGCTTGGGGTATTCAGCCGGCGAAGGCAGCCCGCGTGAAGCAAAACGCTTGAGCAGTTCCTCGGCTTCGCTTTCGGCGCCGAGCAGCACGAAGGTCTGCGCCACGTCGAAGCGGTCTGGATTGGACGCCGCTCCCGGCACGCGCGGAAGCTCCGGACCGGCGACCCGCACAAACCAGCGCAGCTCTTCAAGGGCCTCTTCGCGTGTTGCCGCGCCCGCGCCCAGCTTCGCCGACAGCAGGCGGCTCCAGAGCGTGCCATAAAACCAGGGGTTTCGTGTCGTGGCGGCTTCGTTGCTGGCGACGTCATCTTCGATCCAGAACTTCAGCGGAAGCTGAATATCGAACGCGCCCATCGCACCCAGGATTTTCAGCAGATGATGCAGCAGGCGCTGCCGGTTTGCTTTTCGCGCAGCCAGGGCACGCGACCAGAGTTCAGCGGCATGCTCCTCTCCGCCCATTACTCCCAGTGCCTGGCCCGCGAAGATCCGTGCTTCGCCGCGGTCCCAGCACAGCGGGAGCGTCTCAAGCACAAGGTCCCAGCGGCTCTGGCGCGCGACGATCTCTGCTCCGATGGCGCGCGTGGCCGAAACCGGCGACTTCAGCAGCCGCCGCAGATCTGCCGCTTCGAGAGTGGCATCGAGTGAAATGGCCGCTGCTGCGAGCGCGCGCAGACGCTGCAAAAGTTCTGAATCTGATTCCTTCGCTCGCGCACATTCGCGGTGGAAACGCGCTTCGATGGCGCTCGCCGTGCCGTTCCAGCAATCGGCCGAGGCGGCAGAGAGGACAGCCTGAAGTTCATCGGTGTGGCGCGTAGTCAGTATGGCTTTGCTTGCGCGCGCGACGACCGCGTCGCCGCCTAGATTCTGCAGCAGCGACCATAGTTCCGCGCGCTGCTTGCTGTTTTTCAGCAAAGCATTCGAGCGCAGCAGCTGTCGGGCGGCGGCATCAGGATTTACTCGCGCGAGCTGATCGGCATGAGCGAAAGACTGGCGTGACTTCACAGGCTTTCCGGCAACGTTCAGAGGGCGTGACGTGCGCGTCGATCGTGTTCGCATCGTTCCCCCTCTTTGGCGTGCTTTGGCGGCACGCTGGTGATACCACAGGCCGAAGGGACCTTCTACCTACGTGATGTGCTCTTTATCTTGAATATTCACAAAAAAGGCACACTTGACCCTTTGTAGCACACCCGCGGCCAAAACGCCGTGATAAGCTTTGCCCCTATGCAAGTCTGGAAAAGACGGCACGGACGTGAGTTGTAGTTTTCCCTCTCAAGTGCAGCGTTTGTCACTGAGGCATTTTTCATCACTTAGCGTTTTTATCGTCCAGCGATGAGACTTGGATTAGCCACTCCCGCTTATCCTTTTGCCACGCCTCGGCCTGCTCCGCGATTCGCTTCTCAAACTCTGCCGGCGACAACAGATGAATTTCTCCATTCAGCATCAGAACCAGCCGGTCGAGTTTCTTTTTCTTCGCCGGTACGTTTTCGAACAGAAGAATCGTTGCCGGCGGATCGGCTTTCTCACCGCTCAGGCGTATGCCAGTGACATAGGCGTAGCCGGGTTGTTCGGGCCACGCCGGATGCATGAAGACAGTGGGATCGGGCTGGTATTTTGGAACGAGCTGCGAAAGTCTTTCAGGAAAGCGGCTGTTGACGCGGGCGAATCCTTTGAGCGCCATGTAAATCGCTGCCATATTTCTGGCGCTTTGTTTTGAACGTTGCTCGCGGCCGCTGTTAATGGCTGTGCGGAACGAAAAGAACACAACCACTGAAATGGCCAGCATGCCGAGGATAAAATAGAGAGTGAAGTTGCGGCGCTGAGACGTGGCGAGGGCTCCTTAATCGCCCCTCTCCCCTCCGGGGAGAGGGCGGACATGAGCGCAGCGAGTGCCGGGTGAGGGGTAACCCTACTCTTGCAAGAAGCGCAACCCCTCACCCCGCGTTCGCTCCGCTCACGTCGGCCCTCTCCCCGGAGGGGAGAGGGAAATACGTCAATCGCTCTTGCTTCGGAAAATTCCAAAGCAGCTCGTAAAGCCGTGAATGTGCGTCGTCCCAGAGACCGGGCCGATTTCGCCATTGCAGAAGAATCCGCCGAGCGGCACATCGCCCAGCTGCGCCTGGAATGCCGCAGTGTCGTGATCCGGCTTGCCGTACAGATGTTTTCCGCGGCCCAGGCACGAGAACATCAGCGCGCCACGCGGCGGCGGCGGAAGCGCTTCGCCTTTGCTCTGGTTGAGGCGCTCAGTGGCATAGCGTCGCAGCACAGCGCTCAAGTCTTCGCTCGCCGAAAGGGCATCACGCAAATGGAACTGCACCGTCTGGCGCTCGCGCAGAACAGCGCTGATCACCAGCGCTCCTTTTTCGGTGTCCATGCCGATAGGCGTGCGGATGAGAAAATCGCCCGGCTGCGGATCGCCCTGCTTGAATGCGTCCATCACCAGTCCCAGAAACAGCGACGTGGGAATGAGCTGCCGGTCGCGCTCGCTGGCCTGCTTGTAGAGCTCGCTTAAAACTTCAAGCGCGGGGCGGTGATCGAGTTCCAGGAGTACATTGCGATGGCACTTGGTAATCAACAGTGGCCGTCCAAACGGGCGGCAGCCCTGCGCCACGAGCGTCTCGACACGTATATCGCCGCTGAGCGCCAGGCCGATGGCGCCATCTCGGAAAACGTGGCTGTCAAGATAGAGCGCGTTCTGCCCGGGCCGGCGGGCGCCGCTGGCCAGGCCGCCAATTTTTACAGCATTTGGAAAAGCGAAATCGAGCCCGGCAAGCATCTCATCGGCTCGGATCGAAAAGGGATCGACCAGCACCAAAAAATGCGGATCGGCGCTGGCTTTAACGCCCATCGCCTCTTCCCAGCTGCGCGGACCGCTGTCGAGATCCGGCAAGGATGCATCTTCAATGCGCAGCGCTTTGATGTCGACTCCCGGCATAACCGCCGCCGTCACCGAAAGTGCGGCAACCTGTTCCGCTTCGTGGCCATTTCCAATGACACCCGCTGCCGAGCAGCCCATCAGGTGCCGCGGACCGAGATGATGAATCAGGTCTTTTGTAAAAGTGCTGTAGGCCGGCCGATGATGAGGCGAAACAAAAACGAACAAAGCATCCGGCACAGCCTTGCCCAGTTGTGTGCGAAGTTCCTGCACAACCTCGTCAACTGCGACGCTGGTTTGCGTGGCCAGGCTAAGAGCCGATGCCCACTTCATTGTACCGCCCATTGTTGGGGACCGATCTTATCACGATTGCCGTAGCGGCTATAATCCCAATTGACGGAGAAATTGCAAACGATATCCACTGTTCTTGCAAGCTGAACCCTGCGTCAGACGTTAGAATGCTGGATGTGCAGGATCAAATGGCGATGGACGCCGCGCGTTTCCCTCTCCCCTCCGGGGAGAGGGCGGACACGAGCGCAGCGAGTGCCGGGTGAGGGGTAACCTTTGTTCTGCAAGAAACGGTTACCCCTCACCCCGGTCTCGCTTCGCTCGCTCGGCCCTCTCCCCGGAGGGGAGAGGGAAATAGGCGCTGCAGTAAAGTAGAGAGTCAATGGAAGCAGCCGAACAAAAATCTCCCGGGTTTTTATCGCTGCGCCTGACGCTTGGGCTGGGCGCAATGGCCGCATTGTACGCACTGGTCATCGCCTGGAGCATCTCCGCGTCGTCAAGCATCTGGCCGTTTGGCGGCACGTTGAACCTCCGTTATCTTCCGCAAGTACTCTGCGCCGTAGCGGCGCTGTTCGCGGTGCTTTCGCCGCCGTCGCTTCAGGCGGAATCTTCAGCCCGCCGGGAGTTCTCGGCCGAGCTCTCGCGCATACTTTTCGCGGCGCTCTGGCAGGCGGCGGTCGCGGCGTTATTTTTATCGCTCGCAGCGCGCCTGACGCCGCTGAGCACGAGCGCGATTCTGAAAACGGCCATATGGATTGCACTCGCCGCGTTCACTGCGCAGCTCTTCTTCCATCTGGTTCCGCAACGCTACGGCGCCATTAGTTTTTGCTGGCTCTTTGCCATGCCCACGCTCGCTTTCTTTTTGGCTGAAATCTTCTTGATGAGTCCCGCAGGCGGTAATGCCTGGCTGCGCACCAGCGGGCCGGCCGCAGAGACGCTACGCTCCATCGTGCACACCCTGCTTACACTTTCACCTGCCACAAGTGCCAGCGGCGCACTGACAGGAATACTTGCCGACGGCAGTACGTACGACGAGCGGCTGCCGCTAAGTGCGTTCGCCGGGCTTTGTGCAGGCCTGCTGCTGCTTGCCTGGATGAAAAACAATCGCCTCCAAAGCAAATCCTAAATTGACTTTTAATCCAGACAGCGGCAGCATTTGGAGATTAACTTCGTCCTTTAAGGGGCTCCTTGCGGGATGGACCAGCTGGGTTAACATGTCGCAAAATTCGGCATAGGTGCGAATGGCCAAGATTAAAATTACAGACGAGCTGGGCAGAGAACGCGTTCACGAGCTGATCGATGATGTGACCACCATCGGGCGGGCTTCGGCGAACACCGTTCAGGTGACCGACGAGAAAGCCAGCCGCAATCATTTCCGCATCGAGAAAGACGGCGACAAGTACAAGCTCGTCGATCTGGGCTCCACCAACGGCACGCGACTGAACGGGCAGAAAGTTCAAGGCACCGTTTACCTGCGCAACGGCGACACCATCCAGCTCGGCAAAACAATTTTCGTTTACGACGGTCCTGGGGAGGCGGCGGTCACCGGAGGCGATACGGTAGCGCTCGATCCAGTCGTGCTCGATGCGCCCAAGCCCGCGAAACCGGCCGACGGTCCGCGCTATGTGCTGCGCGTCCTTGAAGGCGCGAAAGCGGGAACAACGTTCGAGCTGGGCCACAAGCCTCTGACGCTCGGCCGGCACGCCAGCAACACGATTCAGATCATCGATGACGCCGCGTCGAATTATCACGCTGAGGTCAATCGTGAACCCATCGGTTATGTGCTCACCGATCTGGGCTCGACCAACGGCACGCGCATCAAGGCGAAGAACAAGACTGAATTTGAAAAGGTCGTAAAGTCACCGCTGGCGGCCGGCATGCAGATCAAGGTCGGCAAGACGCTGCTGGAATATGTCAATGTCGGCGCGCCCGAAGATGAACTGTTCGGCACAGTCGCGCTCGATCCGGCGCGAGCCGACGCCGCACCCGCGGAAACGCGGCGCGGCGCGCCTGTGGCGCTGCTGGCCGTGCTGGCGCTGATCGTAGCAGGCGGAGCGGGAGTTGCCGTTTGGAAGCTGCGCGGCGACAAGACAGCAGTGATCACGCCGCCGGCGGTTGAGAAAGTCGATACGAGCAACCGCATCGCGAACGGCGACTTCAGCCAGGGCACGGACGACCTGGGCAATCCCAAGGAATTCCGCATCGAACGCGGCACGCCGGATGTGAAAGTTGCCGTGGTAGCGGATGCCGACCGCAACGCAAAAGAGGCCGCAATTCAGGTGGCCGATCCAAACACGAAGGTGGAACCCCGGACGCGGCTGGGCTTGCAGGTCAGCAAAGCCGGACGCTCGCCGTCGGCGCTGACGGCCGTCGAAACGAGTACGAGTTTTCCGGTGAGCGCGGGCAAAACGTATGAACTCGGCGGCTGGATGCAGAACAACGGCGACGGCCTGTTCGGCCTGCGCGTAACGTGGATCGCCGGCGACCGGACATACAGCGAAAATCCTGTCGTGCTCAAAGACACGCAGGAGTGGAAAGAAAAGCTCGCGCTGGTCACGCCGCCCCCATGGGCTCAGCGCGCCAAGGCCGGCATTTTCGTACAGGGCAAGGAAGGAAAGGCCTGCTTCGACGATCTGCGCTTCATCGAAAAGGGAGCCAGCGCCGGTACTGCCGCGCCGGCCGTGAAGTTCCAGGGCATCAGCCTCTCGTTTGAAGGCACCAAAGGCGTTTTCTCCGTGAGCTCCCAGGGAGACCGCGTGGTGGAGGACGCCATGTTGCTGCTGGTCACGCCGGACGGCGGCGCGACATCGGACCTGGCCAGCGCGGTTGAACCACAGACGACGCAGGACGCTTCAAAAGCCGCTGTCGATGGAAAAATTTACGATTTTGCCATGCAGGATCTGACCAACTACCGCCTGCAGGCACAGCCGGGCGCCACGGGTGTCGAGCTGCGCGTCGCCGTGGATAATGCTGGCGACACAGCCAGCCGTCCGCAGCTGCGCTTCTATGTCACCGGTGCCGTCGGGCAGGGCGATGTGGAAATCGCGCGCGCCGGAAACGTGACCGAGCGGATGCTCTCGGCCGATTCTGAAAAATCATTCACCGACGTCCAGGAAGTCCTCTTCAATGCCGGCAAAGCGCCGCAGTTCGACCTGGCCTTCACTAAACCGGCACATGTCGAGATCCGCCGCGAAGGCACGCGCCGCAAAGTTGTGATTCAGTTCAAAGGCGATGTCCAGGTGGCGCTGGCGCCCGAAAGCATACTGCGCAAGCAGCAGATGCAGGCGGCCGTAGGCGATCTGCAGCGGGCGATGGATGCGCGCAAATGGGGCGAGGCCGAAGGAAAGATCAAGGCATTGAAGGAGAACTACGGAGCGCTCTTCCCGCAGGCGCAGTCCGAAGCGCAGAAAGCAGCTGACGTCCTCGAGGCCGCGCGCAAGGCCGCGCAGGTCGAGATCAACAGCGGCTTTGACGCGCTGAAGGCCGGGCAGTCCGCCGCGGCGGTGAATGCGCTGAAGGACACGATCAACCGCCACGCGCAGGCCTGGGCCGGAAGTTCGCACGAAGCCGAGTTCACCGACAAGCTCAAGCTCGCCGATGAGGTCGCCAAAGCCGGCGACAGCACTAAAGCCGAAGAGCAGGCTGAAAAAATGTACGGCGAAGCCGAACGCTACTTCAACATCAAAGCTTATCCCGTGGCGATCTCGATCCTGAGGAAGCGCATTCTAGAAGATCCAACCGGACAGAAAACAAAGGTCGTCGATAAGGCGAAGGAATTGCTCGCCAAAGCCGAGGCAGCTGATCAGCGCGCGCAGGAGCTCAACGCGATTTCGGCGCGCCTGCGCGAGAAGAGCAAGAATTATCTGCTGACCAACGATTACAAGGGTGCGATCCTGGCCATTGAAAAAGACACCGAGTACCAGGCCAACCGTGCGGATCTGCAGGCGATCAACGATCTGCTGGCCGAGTGGAAAAAGAAAGCGCAGTAGCTTTTCCCTCTCCCCTCCGGGGAGAGGGCGGACACGAGCGCAGCGAGTGCCGGGTGAGGGGTAACCGCCTCTTGCAGGAGACGCGTTAACCCCTCATCCCGAGTTCGCTTCGCTCACGTCGGCCTTCTCCCCGCAGGGAAGAAGGGATCTGCGCTCTACGTTAAATCTGGAGATCAATCGACGTGAAGAAATCCCTGTGTGCACTGGCATTGCTGATCGCGGTATCGATTTTCGCGGGCGACGCGGCGCCGGCTTATCCCATCCAGACGGACATCGTGTACGGCCGCACGAGCGGCGTTGAGCTGAAGCTGGACCTTGCCGTACCCAAAGAAGGCGAAGGCCCCTTTCCGCTGCTGGTCTTCATTCACGGCGGCGGCTGGGCCGGCGGCAACAAGGCCTCTTACCACGGAGCGATCCGCGGCTGGGCGCAGAAGGGCTATGTCTGCGCGACCGTCGAATACCGCTTCGCGCCGGCGCATCGCTTTCCCGCCCAGGTTGAAGACGTGAAGTGCGCTGTGCGCTATCTGCGTTCGCGCGCGCGCGAACTGAAAATCGACAAAGACAAGGTCGCCGCAATCGGCGATTCAGCGGGCGGCCATCTTTCGCTGATGCTGGGCCTGATGGACAAAGACGACGGCCTCGAAGGCAACTGCGGCTGCTGCGCGGATGAATCGAGTAAAGTCCAGGCGGTGATCAATTATTACGGCCCGACCGATTTCACCGTTAAACACGAGATCGCCAAAAATCCTGTCGTGATGACGCTGGTCTCGAATTTCCTCGGCACCAACGATCAGACGGCTCCGGTCTTCAAGCAGGCTTCGCCGGTGACATACATCAACAAAGGCGACCCGCCGGTGCTGACCTTCCAGGGCACCAAGGACCCGCTTGTGCCCGACGAACAGGCGCGCCATCTTCACGCGGAGCTCAAGAAAGCCGGCGTTGTCGAGAAGCTGGAGATCATCGAAGGCGGCGGCCACGGCTTCAGCGGCGAAGTCCGCCTGAAGACCGTGCAGATGACCGAGGAATTCTTGAAGACGCACTTCAAGAAGTAAAGAGGAGGCCACGTGCTCCCCTTCCGCCCCACCCCGGTACCCGAAGAGCTTGAACGCGTCATCGAAGCGTGGGAGAAGCTGACGCCGCGCGTGCGCGACGCGATCCTGGTGCTGGCGGGAGTAGTGAAGGTGGTTCCGTATGGAACGCTCCCGCATTCTAAACGCACCGTTCGGGGCGAAACACCATCGTGGTTATTGAACGCGCTCACCATGCTGAAGGATTCAAAGGGTTACCTCTCGGATCGAGAAATTGCCAAGCGCCTTGGCGTATCAAGTTCGACGCTGTCGCGCAACAGTGAGTACCGGCATGCGCGAAAGACGTATCTGCAGCCGATAAAAACCGTTGTTCGAAAGGGCATTCAGCGGCGTAAGTGAGTCATAGCTTTTCCTTATTGGAACGACCACATCCATAAGCGTTGAGTGTTGCGCAACACGTAACGCAACACTTGAAATTTTCTATTCCGGTGGCGGCATAGACTTAGTCAAAAGCTGACGCAACAAAACGACCGTATAGTGTAAGTCTGAAGCTAAACGACTGACTGACCCGCGAACTCAACACAATTCTATTTACGATGCGGCGCGTGCGCGCACAGGCACAGTTCATTCAACTGGAGGAGTCATCATGTCTGCCGAAAAGTGGGCCGCGGTTCCGGACTTTCCCGGGTACGAAGTCAGTTCGCGCGGACGAGTACGCTCATTCCGCGTGCCCAAACTCCTGCGCATCGAGGGCCAGGGGCGCGGGCATGCGTCGGTGTGGCTGATGCAGAACGGAAAACCGCGGCGGCGGGCCGTGCACCGCCTGGTGCTGCTCGCGTTCGCCGGCAGGCCGGCAGAGGGACTCGAAGCCTGCCACAACGATGGCGATCTGAAAAACAACCGGCTCGAGAATCTGCGCTGGGACACGCACCGCAACAACATGGCGGACAAACTGCGGCACGGAACGCAGCCGCGGGGCGAATCTCATCACAGTGCGAAGGTAAGCCGCAGCGATAGCCAACAGATTAAGAGGCTGCTGGCCGAGGGGAAGACTGGAGTTGAAGTCGCGCGGATCTTTGGCGTGAGCGGGACGACGGTGAGCGAGATCAAGCGCGGGCGGCACTGGACGGACTTCCTGTCTCACGCAAAGACGCGAAGCCGCAAAGAAAGGAACTGAACACGACTTCAACACGGAGGCACGGAGGACACGGAGAGCACGGAGAAGGATCTTAAGAGAAAAGAGGATTGGCGGAGCCGAGCTATTGATGGGTTTGATAGGAAAATGATTTTTGATTGAGCGCTGATCGCAACATTGCATTCGTCTCACTTGCAAACCATCATGGAGGATTTGCAGGATGGAACTCAACGACCGTACATCGCAGCAGCAGGTGGAGCAGAAGCTGATTACAATCATCTCGAAGCAGCTCGATGTTCCCCCGGAGAAGATCACGCCGGAGTCGGAGATTGTGATCGGCGGCGAACTGCCGTTCGACAGCCTGGAGATCGCCGAATTTTACATGAACGCGGAGTCCGCCTTCGATCTCACCCTGAGCGACGACGCCCACGAAAAAGCGTTTCCCGGCGCTCGGCCGACTGTGCGTTCGGTGGCAACGCTGATTATGCGCGCGAGGAACCAGGTTTAATTTTCCTGAGACTTACTGATGCTGAATGTTGCTCATCAAGCCGTGATCTGCTGGGCGTAAGTTCTCTGGATTCTTTATAAAAGGGATATCCGCACAAGCATGGTGAAGGGTTTGGTTTTCTTTTCCTGCTCCAGCAGTTCAGCTTCATTTCGATGATGAGGAAGGCCTACGTAAAGTTTTACGGAGTGCGCGTTTTGGAATGCCAGCAGGATTGGAGCGAGATTAGTGAATTTTGCGTGCTCCTTGTCGACCGATCCGGCCCGGCCGCAGCCATTGAGAGCCACAGCGACACAGCCTAAGAAAATGATTGTGCGAAACAAAGAACACCTCCGCACGCAAGGACTCTAATTTCCCAGTTTATTAAGTTGGGATCTAAATGACGGCAGATCCAAACCATAGGCGGAGCGCCGCGCCTGCAGGGCGGGGCGGATGATTTCCGCGCGGACGTCGATTTCTTTTTTGTAGAGCTCGCGCCAGACGGTGCGCGTGTTTTCCATCGGATCGCCCGGATTGTCTTCCTCGTCGAAGGCGGGGCGGTAAATATCGACGACGCGCTGCAAGGCAGTTTTGAGCTCGGCTTCCGTGGGATGACCGGTTTTTTGAAAAACGAGGTGGTACGCGCGGAGATCCTTGGGCGCCAGGCGCTTGATTTTGGCGACGAGAATGTCGATGGGGTGAGGAAATGTGAGCGTTACGTTGTCACGCACCAGCGAAAAAGCGCGCTGCCGCCACGTAGGACTGGCAATAAATACGTTTTCCGGAACCTGTTCGATGTAGATCGCGGCATCGCCTTTTGCCAGACCAGCCTTCTTGATCGACGCAGAAAGATCCTCGTCCGAAAAAATGTCGACATCACCGCTCAGGAAAGTGGAATCCAGGCCGAGCTGAATCGGAGACGAGCCAAAAATGGTTATTTCAAACGGCCGATCTTTTGGCAGTGCCGCCAGGAATTTCAGCAGGACGCTTCCGGCCGGAGAATTCCAATCGAAAACAGGATTCCAGGCGCGATCAAAGGGAATC
>DASPJR010000138.1:0-7866 GCA_035628505.1 Planctomycetota bacterium
CACCAAGGAGAGCCTTTACATCTTCTCTTGCTTGGCGTCTTGGCGTCTTGGCGTCCTGGCGCCTTGGCGCTGCCGTTTGCTCGCTCGCGCAGTGCCTGGAATGCGACGCTGCCGATGATGATCGCTCCGCCGGCCAGCGCGAACGGGCCGGGTTTCTCGCCCGCGACGAGATACGTCCAGACGGGATTCAGGACCGGTTCGATCAGCGCCAGCAGCGAGGCTTCAATCGCCGGCACGTGCCGCACTCCGCGGCTTAAGAGCAGATAGCCGAGTCCCAACTGGAACACGCCCATGAAGGCGACCGCATTGAAGGGCGTGACCAGCGGCTGCAAAGCAGATGGGATCTTCTGCGCGAAGTCGACATGCGTTGCGGGTTCGAACGCGGCGCTGGGAAGGCCGTTCATCAGCGGCAGGCACGCCAGGAAACAGATCAGGTTGCCCCAGACGAGGATCAGTTCGCTGTCGCTGGGCGGGCGCGTGCCGGGATCGGCGGCAGCTTCATCTTCTTTGTGGCGGCCCCAGCGCAGGCCAAGAATCACGAGCCCGTAGCCCAGGCCGCTGAAGAGCGCGAGGATGTTTCCATCCGCTTGTCCGGGCTTCAAGTCGTCCATGAAGAAGAGCGCCAGCCCAACACCGCACACGGCAAGCAACCCCGCGTCTCGCGCGCGGAAGGGTTCTTTGAGCAGGAACGGCGAGAGCACCAGCACCCACAGCGGCGCGGTGTCCTGCAGAAAGATGGCGTTCGCTGCGGTCGTCAGCGTGTTGGCGAGGATGAAAAGGATGAGCATGATCGCGTAGATCAGCGAAAGCGGAATGACCTTGCCGCGCGGATAGAAGGGCCTTGCGCGCCAGGGCTTCACGATCGCGGCGAGAAACAGGCACGCAAACAGCGCGCGGATGCCCGCGACCTGCCAGCCGTTCATCACCGGGTACGAGAGTTTGACCAGCGCGCCGCTGGTGCTCCAGAAGAAGGCCGCGCCGAGGACCAGCAGGCGGCCGCGCTGAGTTGGGTTCATCGTGCTCCATCATCGGGTGGCCCGGACAACTTTGTTGTCCGGGCGCCGTCAGGCGCAGGAGGTAACATCATTCGCGTTGTATGTCCGGCGACCGTTGCCTGGACGAACTCCGCGAGTACAGGCGACAGTTCCGGTTGGACCGCGCGCAGGATGTTACCTCTTGTGCCTTCGGCACCCAGACAACAAAGTTGTCTGGGCCACCCGTCTGTTCTTATCACTTGCCACTTGTCACTTCGCCGTTGCCAGCCGCAGCGCCGCCGTGCAGCCCTTATAGTACGAGTCCAGGTGCAGGCGCTCTTTGACCGTGTGAACTTCCTGCTGGCCGGCGCCGAGCGTCACCGTGGGCAGACCGTGCGCGCTGAGCCAATTGGCGTCGAGGCCGCCGTTGGCGACGCAGATCTCGGGCGTGAGTCCCATCTCGGAGATCACGCGGCGCGCTTCGACGACAGACGGGCTCGATTCCGGCAGCTTGAAGGACTCGTAATGCAGTTCGGCGTGAAAGTTCACGCTGCCGCGCTTCCCATCGGCGCTCTTGACCTTCTTGACCGCATCGCTGAACGCCTTGCGGAACTGTTCCATCAGCGTCTTGCGGAACTTCGGATTGTGGCTGCGCGCCTCGGCTTTCAGCGCGACGCGGTCAGTGACGACGTTCGTCGCATCGCCACCGTTCACGACACCGATGTTGCTCGTGCCGCGGGTGCCGTTGCGCTGAACCAACCCGTGCCAGCCATTACGCGTGAGGTCCGCAATCGCGAGCCCCGCGATGGCCACCGCGGAGACGCCCTTCTCGGGCGCGACGCCGGCGTGGCTGGCGAGGCCTTTGACTTCGATCTGCATGCGGTACGCGCCCGTCGCGCCGACGATCACGCGATTGGGCGCGCCACCGTCCCAGTTGAAGCACAGCTTGGGATTGCCGAGCTTCTTCACATCGACGAAGCGCGCGCCGTAGAGCCCTATCTCTTCCTGTACCGGCCACATGAACGTGAGAGGCGGGTGGGGGAGCTTCTTCTCGAGGATCTCGAGCGCCGCGTAAAGAATCGCGCCGGCGCCCGAGCGGTTGTCGCCGCCGAGCCCCGTCTTCGGGTCGGCGCTGACGATGTATTCGCCCCGTTTCACCGGCTTCGCGCCGAAGCACAGCGGGACGGTATCGACGTGGCCCATCAGCAGCCGGCGAGGCGCGGCGATTGTTCCCGGCAGTTTGAAGATCAGATTTCCGATATCACCGCCAGCCGGGCTGCGTTTGTTGGCGGTATCAAACGTGATCGATCCGGCCGGCGCGCTGGCCTTGCGCAGCCGCTTTTCGATATAGCGCATGATCTGCGTTTCGTGCGTAGGCAGCCCCGGAAAGTTGAGCAGCTCGAGGATCAGTTTCAGTGCGCGGCGTTCATCAACCTTCGGGGCAGCAGTAGAAACAGCGGGGCGCGTGCGCGGCATGGCGGTCTCCGAGAAAGGCGGTGAAGACGCACACGATACACGCTTCGCCGGAAGCGCAAAGAACAGGTTTTTGGGAACAAAAGCGGCGGCTCATTCGTTGTAATGGGTGGAAGAGTCAGGGTCTCGGGCATAAGCCACATCAACGTCCCCAGACTGAGGCCTTCCATTAAGAGCGCCGTCGCTTCCATCAGCTCCCTCCATATCAGAGCTGAACGTTGAGGCGAACCCGGCGCTCTATTTTTGTAGCGCAAACTTTAGTTTGCGTCTCAAGTCCATAAATCGAACACGACGCACACCATATTGTTAGGTCGATTTCTTGAACTCAATCGCGTTCAATAGAATAGGCAGGATAACATCCGGATCGCAGCCGTAAATTCCCGAGCCCCATGCGGCGTTCGCTTCTACCACTGCCCATCCCCGGTCCTTGATCAAGCCGACATCAAGCGCCACTGTTCGCGGCAACCCAAGGTCCATGCCTAGCACTTGATCGACGACAGCATGAGCGTTCGAAATTTGCTCTTCTGTTGCACCCCAGTCTTCGTCGGCGCCCTGTTCCTGAACATTCAGAATGCCATTTTTTGCGTAGGCCGACGACACCACCAGGCGGCCGTTGTCTACAAAACATCGAAATTCGATTTCGAATGCGACGGGCTCAGAAACCAGGACCAGAGTTGGACTCAACTCCGGTTCGTCGAGAAGCTCTGCGCCTGATTGATAGACCGCGGCTTTGAAGCTTTTGAAGTCTGGCGGCTTGATGAAGCTGGCATGCTTGAGTCTCCGAGCTTCAGCGTAGGTCATCATCGTGATCTTGCGCCGTACCAAATCGCTTGGAAGGCGAATCAGAAGATCATCTGGGGGCGACAACAATCTGAATTTCAGTTCCTGCTGTAGAAACTCGCAGAACAGATGCTCGCCATAGACAGCAAAATCCGTCCGTTGCCAAAGCTCGGCGGGCACTTCTCCCCATTTCAGGCGGAACACTTCCCATTTGGCCCTTGCGGCAGCCTTATAAAGCTGGCGAGAATCGATAGAAAATCGAGGTGATAGGATGAGAGCCGGCACGGCGGCTTTATAGGAATACGCGCCAACAATGTCTATGTAAAACTCGTCTGTTGGCGTCTAGGCCCGCCTCACGAACAACGATCAGTTCTTGCGCCAGTTCCCCACCGCGGTCTTGCGCAGCTTGGGGACGGATTCGAGGCGCTCGAAGAGAAGATCACGCTGCCGGTGCGAGTAGTTCCGCACGCGGGGCGTGTAGGCGAGCATCGTTCCGGAGTTCTGGTTTCCGGCGTTCTGTGCGATCGGCGCGAGCTGCTGGCTGTTGTTCTGCATAACCGCGTTCCTGCAAGCTGACTTTCTGCACAGTTAGACGGCACCCCACGCGCATGGTTACGCACAAAATCCCAGTGATTTTGGTGAGCGGGGGAAGAACGTCTTGTTTGGGCTTTCGTCCTGCCTCTGACACCTATGACTACACCGTCGAGAACGATGTGTTGAGGACTTTTGGAGAAAAGTTCGAAGTTCGAAGTACGAAGTGCGAAGTAGCGTCCGGTTTGTGCGCCGCACGCCAACTGACGAAAGCGATTCTATCTACCTGCAATGGCGCAGTGCATTTATGGGGGAGCAACTTCGCACTTCGTACTTCGTACTTCAGCCCCGCCGGCTCCACCCGACCAGCCATTTGAGCGAATCGGCCACTTTGTCGTTGATCTGTTCTGGCTGCATCGACCATGACCAGTTCTGAGCGCCGACGGTTCCCGGCGTGTTGAAGCGCGCTTCGCGTCCCAGGCACAGCACATCCTGGAACTGGACCATCAGCAGATCGGCTTTCGTTTGCGCGGCGAGCTTGATCATGTCCCATGAGATGTCGCGGCCGTCGGACTGGGCCGCGCGACGCACGTTCTCTTTGACGTACTCGGGCGCCTGTTCGTACCAGCCTTTGCACGTGTCGTTGTCATGCGTGCCCGTGTAAACCACGCAGTTGCTGCTCCTGTAATTCTCAGGGACGTACGGGTTGTCCTGCTGGCCGTCGAAGGCGTACTGCATGATCTTGGAGCTCATGATTCCCCAGCGATCGCGCAGTTCGTGGATCTCGTGGGTGAGTTCTCCCAGATCTTCAGCGATGTACGTGATGTTGCCGAGCTTCTCTCGCGCGCAGTGGAACAGGTCGTGTCCCGGGCCGCGACGCCAGTGTCCCTGGTGGCCATTGGTGGCCCAGAAGGTGGCATATCCGCAGAAGTAGTCCAGCCGCACGACATCGCACTGCTTAAGCGTCGCGCGGACGCGGTCCATCCACCACTGGTAGCCCGTCTCGCGGTGACGCTCCCAACGGTACAGCGGGTTGCCCCACTTCTGCCCGTTCAGATGGACAGGACACGGCGGCGCGCCGGCGCAGAAGCCGCTTTCGAGATCGAACAACTGGGGATAGTCGAGGCGGTCAACGCTGTCTTCGCTGACGTACATCGGCAGATCGCCGACAATCTGGACGCCTTTCTGGTTGGTATACGTCTTCAGGCGCGACCACTGCCGCGAAAAGATGAACTGCTCAAATCGGACGAACTCGGGGCTGGTCTGCTCGCGTTTGGCACCGAACTTGGCATAGCTTTCGAGCCAGTGGCTCTCGTCGCAGAACTTCTCGTACTCTTCGTCCAGATCGCTGCCGCCCGTGAAGTTCTCAAACGCCTTGAAGAGGTGCTGGAACTTGAAGCGCTTGACCTTCTCGAAGTTCACGCGAGGACGCGTGCTTTCGTACGGATCGAGTTGCTCGGGCTGAAGCAGTCCATCTTTGACGAGCTCATCCAAGCTGATCAGCAGCGGATTTCCGGCGTACGCGGAGGGAGACGCGTAGGGCGAATTTCCAAATCCGGTCGGTCCGAGCGGCAGGATTTGCCAATACGACTGTTTGCCGGCAGCGAGGAGATCGACCCAGCGATAGGCCCATTCCCCGAGGTCTCCGATGCCGTGCCGCCCTGGCAAACTGGTGATGTGTAGAAGAATTCCGCTGGATCGCTTCATGATGTGTGCGCGGGGCGGCTCCGGTTCCCAGTTGCGCGCGAGAGATTAGCACTCCGCGCATGCTTCTGCCGCCCCGAATTGCAAAACCACGGCCAGACGCGTTTAACCGCCAAGACGCCAAGAACGCCAATGAGGAGGGAGGGACGAATGCTGACACCTGGCCGGTGATTTGGGTCCGTTGCATCACATCTTCTTTCTTTTCTTGGCGACCTTGGCGTCTTGGCGGTTCAATCTGTCAAGCCGCGCCGCCCAGGCTCGCGTCGCCGTCCTTGATCACGAAGCGCGCCTTCAGCCGCGCGACGGTGCTCGCCAGGCCGGCGGCTTTGACCGAGCGCAGGACTTCGTCGAAATCCTTGTACGCCGCCGGCGCTTCGTCCTTCGGGTACTGGCGGCAGTTGGTCAGGATGTCGAGCTTGTCGAAGTCAATGTCGATCTGCTCCTGGTTCAGCGCGCGCATCGCGGCCTTGCGGCCCATGCAACGGCCGGCGCCGTGATTCACGCTATAAGCGCTCACTGACGCGCCGGGATCGGCGACCATGACGACAGAGCCAGCCATCGGGTTGCCTGGCAGCAGGATTGGATGGCCGGTGGACTCGAAGATCGTGCCCTTCAGGCCCGGATGACCCGCCGGGAACGCGCGCGTTGCGCCTTTGCGGTGCACCCACGCGATCTTCTTATCGACGAGCTCCTGCCGCGCGATGTTGTGGCTGATGAAGTACACCAGCCGGCCGGTCGTGCCGGGGATCACTTCCTGGAACGCTTCGAGCACCAGCGCGTTGATCAGCAGGTGGTTCACGGTCGCGAAGTTCGCGCCCAGCGACATGTCGTCGATGTAGTCGTTCGCTTCGGGCGTGCTGAGCGGCGCGTAGACGAGTTCCTTGTCGCCGCCGGGCAGCGGAATGTCCCACGCATCGAACTTGTTCTGCAGCGTGCGGAACTGATGCGTCGCCAGGTTGTGGCCGAAGCCGCGCGAACCGCAGTGCGACAGGAACGCAACGTGGCCGTGGCGCATCCCGAAGACGCGCGCGGCCTCGCGAGCGCGATCGTTGTCCTCGAGCTCCACGGCTTCGCACTCGCCGAAGTGGTTTCCGCCGCCGTACGAACCGAGTTGGCGGACCTTCTCTTCGAAGTTCGGCAGGATGCCGGTTTTGAGCAGCTTCTCGAGACGCAGGGCCAGAGCGTCGGACGTGCCGTTGTGGCCCTGGTGCGCGGCATCTTCGCAATGCTGCGCCCATTCGGGAGGAATTCCCAGCGCCGAACAGACCGCCGGCGAGGCGCCTTCCGTCGCCGCCATGAATCCGAGATCCGCGCCGACCTTGCGGCTCTTCTTCGTGGAACGCTGGCCCTTGCCGGCGCCCGTGGGCGTGCGTTCGCAGATCGCGTTGATCAGCGCGCGGCGCACGGGGCGCTCCTTCACGGCATCGTTGGGCAGGTCGAGCTGCAGGAGGCTCATCGAGCACTTGATGTCCACGCCGACGGGGCCGGGATAGATGTGCGTGGGCGAGACCATCACGCAGCCGACGGGCGCGCCGTAACCGGCGTGCGCGTCGGGGTTCAGCACGAGATCCGTGACACCAGGCGCGCCGCGGGAATTGATCGCCTGCTGCAGGCAAGACGCGTCGAAACCCTGGCGGAGCGCCTGGGTGGCGATGACGGTGATCGGCTTGCCCTTGTCGCCGGGCGCGGGGATGAAACCGGTCGCCTCGCCGGTGGCGGTGATCTGTGGCTTCGCTGCAGGTTCGGACATGGGACACCTCTCTTGCTGAACGAGTTTAGACGGAGAGTCGCCAAGACGCCAAGAGCGCCAAGAACGAACTTTTGATTGGAAAGGATGTGACGACGCGCGTTGGTTACGGCAATTGCCGTCCGCGTTGACTAGGAAGCGATATGGTTTGCGCGAGCAGAGTCATGGTAGAGGAAGAAACCACACGGAGGGTTAGATCGCAAGTCTTCGTTGATCAAAAAACTATTAACTTTCTCTTACGTCCTCGCCCTTTCGTGACTCCACAAGGCCAATGACCATCGACGAAGAACGCTATCCGCTCACCATAGAAACGCATCGCTAACGCGTCGTCAGCCCAGATCGCGGCGCACATGTACTCTACGCAGCGGCACAGCGAGCCATATGCAACCCGCTCTGTAGGCGGCTTTGGCGGGACGACTTTCTTGTATCGAATGCTTCGATAGAAAAGTCGACTGCAGATATTCATCACTTTGTACAATTCTAATTCTCGGCGTTTCCCTTCATTTCTAATTACAGCCCAAGCGAGCCGGCGATAGTCGCTCCCCAGCGAGCCAGCAACGTTTCCGAAGACAACCTTGTCCGCAGCGGCCCATGAGGAAATGCGCAAACATGAAAAGTCGCGCCAGTGCCGTCTGCCTACCCGGCTGAACCACGGCG
>DASPJR010000139.1:0-8024 GCA_035628505.1 Planctomycetota bacterium
GTACAGCTTGCGCCGAACTACGTCCATGTGCACTACAACGTCGGAATGATTCATGTTTTTCAAAAGGCATGGGCCCCTGCGGCAGAGGCGTTCAGGAAAGCAGCCGCGACAGGAAGTCTGCCTGCCTCTTTTTCACTTCAACGGGCCCTTGAGATTCTTGATTCATCACGCAATGACGATGACAAGGAAGCGGAGCTGTTCGCCATGATCGCCGATGCGCGTTTCCGCGATGAAGCGCGAACGCAGGCGGTGCGCTTAGCTTCACTGGCGCCGCAGATGAATGCGATGGGACTTGCGTACCTCAAGCAAGGGAAATCTGCGCGTGCGATGGCGCTTTTCGAACTCACGGCGACGCATGTTCCTGGCGACCGGATATCGCGCACCAATCTTGCGGCGATCCGCTTTGCGCGCAAGGAATATGACAAGGCGCTGGCGCTCTATGAGGCCCTGGCCAAAGAAGATCCCGCCGACGCTGTCGCGGCAATGAATCTGGCAGGGACTCTGGCAACGCAGGGCAGATGGGACACCGCTGAAACAGTGCTTCTCACGTTTTTGAAACACAGGCCCGATCATTCGGAAGCGCAGGCTCTACTCGTGCGCCTGCGTTCGCGAAAGTAACAGCGTGTTTTTTGCCCAAAAAACAATGATCCTCCGCGAAGTTCTGTGCTGAACCTGCTTTCACAACGTGCGCTAATTCTCTTTTAACGCGATAAACTTTTTCGAAGAAAACTGCTGCGTTTCGCGGGGCTGCAACCAACAGATTGCACCAGGGCGTACAGGCGCGAGGGACCAGCAGATGAAAACGCATTTTCAAATCGTCTCAGTCACATTGTTGTTGGGATTGAATCTCTTCGCGGCGACGCCGCCAACCCCAACAATTTCACCCAATGGCGGAAGTTTCACCGCACCGGTGACGGTAACGCTTCACGTTCCGCCCACAGCGAACGACCCCACCGGCTTTCAACTGCGATACACAATGGATGGCAGCACGCCGACAGCGACCTCAACGCTGTTTAATCCAGGCGCAGGGCTGCTCATCGCGAAAACGAACTGCACGATCAAGGTCAAAGCATTCAAAGGGACGGACGTCAGCGCCGAAGCGTCCGCAACCTTTACGTTCACACCACCCAGCCAGCCGCAACTGCGGATCATGGCATTCAACATTCAGCTTGGCGGAATGGGAACGGATGGCCGGTACGACCTGCTGCGCACGGCCCGGTACATGGCCAATGCGGACATCATTTGTATCAATGAGAACCGCGACGCAGTTCCGACGATCGTTTCACACTTGCAGACCATCACCGGCGTGCAGTGGTACTACCGCGTGTTCTCGACAGCAGGCGGAATCGGCAACTCAGTGATCTCGCGCTATGATTTCACTGCCGCTTACAAAGCGAACCCGACGCCTTACAAGGTTTTTACAGCGTCGTGGACCAATCAAAAGGCAGTCGGCCACGCGCAGCTCAACATCAACGGCACGGCGCTGAATTTTTTCAGCACGCGTATCGAGTATGAGTCACAACTCGTCCGTGAAAAGCAGTTGACCGAGCTAAAAAACTTCATGGACGGCTTCGCCGAACCCCGGATCGTGGCGGGTGATTTCAACACCAATCCTGGCGGAACGTGCATCAGGTGGATGACCAGCCCGCCTTCGACCGGGACCGTAACGCTCGTTGACGGCTCGACATCAAACATTTCCACCAGTGCCTGGTATGATGCGTGGGCTACAGCAAAGTCACAGGGCCTGGCCAGTTCCTATCCTGAAAATCCAAACGGCAACACGCACGGCGGCAGCCGTTTTGACTACGTGTTTATCTCGAAAGCAGCCTCGAACCTTTTGATCAGGTACTGCCAGCAAGTGGATTCACGGCGGCAGCCATTGATTCATCCCTATGATCCGGCCGTGATCAGTTCGCAGCGGGACTATACCTACGTCGACTATGGCGTGCGGCCTTCAGACCACGAGCCGCCCGTGGCGCAGATTCAATTCACGACTGGCAGCGTGGCGAACCAGATGCCGGTCGTGAATGCCGGATCGGACAAAACAATCACCCTGCCTGCGGGTGTGACGCTGACTGGAACTGTGACGGACGATGGACTGCCGAATCCCCCCGGCGCCGTCAGCGTGAGTTGGAGCAAGGTGAGCGGGGCAGGCACCGTGACATTCAGCGCTGCAACCGCACTCAGCACGAGCGCCACGTTCAGCGCAGCCGGCACCTATGTCCTGCGCCTGACGGCCAGCGATGGAGCGCTCTCCGGGAGCGACAGTGTCTCTGTGACCGTTAATCCCGCACCCGCACCGTTGCCATCACCCTGGGAGCATCGCGATGTTGGCGCAACCAACATTGCCGGCAGCGCGAGTCATAACACGGGAACGTTTACGATCAGCGCGTCAGGCACCGATATCTACGACTCTGCGGATGCCTTTCACTTTGTCTATCAGCCGTTTACCGGGGATGGTGAAATCGTCGCTAACGTCACCGGGATTCAAAATGCCGGCGGCACGTTTTCGATGGCGGCGGTGATGTTCCGTGAATCCTTTAATGCCAACTCCGTCCACGCTTCCATGATGGTTACACACGACGGCAAGGCAAAGTTCCGCCGCCGCGCATCTACCGGTGCGACAACGCTGAGTGACGGGCCGGCCGGCGCGGGGACCAATCCGCTTCCGCGCTGGCTGAAGCTCATACGCGGCGGAAATAATTTCAGTGCCTTCACTTCTCCCGACGGATCAACCTGGACGCAAATTCATACGACTCAAACGGTGAACATGCCCGCCACCGTATATGTCGGCTTCATGGCGCTGCGAAATGACAACGCAGCGTTGTGCGCAGCGACATTTACAAATGTGGCCTTGAGACCCTTGAACCTTCCGCCGGTCATTTCATCGTCGCCGACAGCAATGCCAAATCCAGCCGGAGCCGGTCAGAACGTAGCGTTCGCGGTTGCGGCAAGCGATCCCAATGGTGATGCGCTCAGCTATGCCTGGAATTTCGGCGACGGTACGACTGGCAGCGGAAGCGCACCAACTCACGCGTATTCAAGCGCCGGCTCATACACAGCCACGGTAACCGTCAGCGACGGCCGGGGCGGCAATGCCGTGGGCAGCATTTCAGTGACTGTAAACGACTGGATGCAGGCTGACGTTGGAGCCGTCGGAGCTGCCGGAAGCGCCGCTGTCACGGGCGGTGATGCTGCGACGATCAATGCGTCCGGTACAGATGTCTACGGAAGCGCCGATGCATTTCGGTACGTCTATAAACAATTGACAGGCGACGGTTCGATTGTTGCGAAAGTCACATCGATTCAGAATACCGCTGAATGGGCGCAGGCCGGCGTGATGATGCGCGAAAGCCTGGCCGCGAATTCAGCTCACGCCACCATGATGGTCACGCGCGTCGATCGTGCCAAATTCCGGCGCCGCTACACGGCGGGTGGTTCAACTTCGAGCAACGGCCCTGGACCGGGCAGCGGGCAGGTGCTGCCGCAGTGGGTCAAACTTGAGCGCGCTGGCAGTACTTTCAAAGGATATCGTTCGCCTGATGGAGTGAATTGGGAATTGATTGGCACCGACACCGTCAATCTTCCGGCCACGGTCTACGTCGGTGTGTACTCGCTCAGCGCGAACAACACCGTGCTTGGACAGGCGCAGCTCAGCTCAATAGCGATCGGGGGAAGTGTTCAAACAGCCAGTCGCTCGGCGAGCACGGTACGGAACTCCGGAGATACCCTTGATCTAGGCGTTTATTCGGTCAAAGACAAGGAGAAGGTGTATCTCGCCTTACCTTGCAGCGAAGAACTTGGCAGTGCGGCAACGCTGCGCTGGAAGGCCAGCAGAGACGCCGCGCTTCCGAAAGGGTTGAAGGTAGTTCGCGGCAATCTCATCGGCACAGCCAAAGCCGAGGGCACGCACTGTTTCACGCTGCGGATCAAGACGCTTTATGGCGAAACGACCCGCAGCTACCGTCTGACGATCGGGAAGTGAGACGGCGATCGTGCAAGGGGTTTTCGCTGCAGAAGTTAGCGAGGTTCTTGCGAGTTCCAAAATAGCGTCAGATTTATGCTGCGTTTTCACGGCCGCCAACGAATATAAGGCGGAGGGTTCCGCATGGACCAGGCTGAATTGATCGAACGGCTGCGCAAGGGTGACACCGACGCGTTTGCCGAACTGGTCACAACATACGAGGAGACGGTCCGCAGTTTTACGGCGATCTGGTCTCCATCGCGCGACGAAGCAGACGACATCGCGCAGGAAGTTTTCCTCGCGGCCTTTCGCGGCATACATACGTTTGAGCCGGGCAAAGATCTGAAGACGTGGCTGCTGGGAATTTCGCGCAATCTGACGCGCAATGCCTGGCGAAGAGTTTCACGGACATCGGGCAGGCACAGCCGCACGGATGTGCATGAGATCCTCGAGCGGCAGGCCGTCGCGTTTTTCCAGAAGCGCGAGTGCAACATGGGGCAGCGCGAGGACGCGCTGCGGCAATGCATGGAAACCCTGCCGGCGAACACGAAAAATATTTTCACTCGCTACTTCGTCGACGAAGTCAGCAGCAGCGAACTGGCCTCAACTTTAAACACCACCGAAAACACTGTGCGCGCGACGCTCTCCCGCATCCGCCGCGCTCTGCGAAGCTGCATCGAACGGCGTATCGCGACGGAGAGCGGCGTATGACCTCGCGCGATGAACGGATTGAATACCTGGTTGAACGCCACACTCGGGGCGCGCTGGACGCGGACGACATAATCGAATTTGAGGAACTCTGCCAGGACCCGCAGGTCGCATATGACCTTGTGGAAGCGCTCGCCGAACAGCGCGAATGGCAGCGCGCCTTCAAGAAGTCGCCTCATGACGCATTCGTGGAAGTGGTGGTCGAGCGAAGCCGGCGCGCGGGATCAAGCGGTAAGTTTCTGCGCTCAGTTACGGAAGCCGCGCAGCGTGAGATAGACACACGGGACGCTGAGCCCAGGCTCAAGTCACGCCGGCGGCTCCTCAAGCGCGGTCGGGCGGCAAGGCGCAGTTTCTGGTTTCCAGCCGTGCTGGCTGCAGGTCTTGCGGCGGCAGTGCTCGCGTTTGCATACCTGCAGAAGCATACGGAGCAACCCGTGGCCGTCTCGCATGCGGAAGCGATTGCGCAGATCATCTCTGCGAACGATGGACAGATTCTGCATGAATCAACACAATCTTCCGCGCAAGCAAATGCGGCGCTGTTCAGCGGCACCACTCTGGTCAGCCAAAGCAGCCCACTGAGATTTCAGTTCGCCGGTGAAAGTACGTCCGTCGAACTTCAGCCGAACTCAAAGTTGATTCTCAAATCAGGCGGCACAGGCAAGCGGATGGAACTTTTGCAAGGCAGCGTCTCCGCCAGCGTCGCTCCACAGAAACAACCGCTTGTCATCGCCACAGATTTTGCTGAAGCAAAAGTGCTCGGCACCGAATTCCGTTTCGCTCATGAAGGGGATTCCGCGCGCCTGCAGGTGGACAAAGGACGCGTTCTGCTCAGCCGTACCAAGGATGGCGCGTCAATTGAAGTCGGCGCAGGACAGGTGGCGGTTGCGCCTGCCGATGTGAGCATCGCCTTAAGCATGAAGCTTCCCGCGCCGTGGGAGCAGATTGATATTGGCAATGTCCGGCAGCCCGGAAGTGTTGTCATTCTGGACGCCCGGTTTTCGATGCGTGCGTGCGGCACCGATATCTGGGAAAAGAGTGATGGTTTCTATTTTGTTTATCAGCCGCTTGAAGGCGATGGAGAAATCGTTGCCCGAGTGAACGAGATCCGTTCCGCAGGCGAATGGGCGTTAGCCGGGCTGATGATTCGTGAAACGCTCACGCCGGATTCAGTTCACGCGACAATGATGGCGACGACACAACTAAAAGCAAAGCTCCGGCGGCGTGTGACTCCAGCAGGTACAACACTCAGCACGGGCCCCAGCGCCGGCAACGTGACTCTCCCCAAATGGCTGAAGCTGACGCGAAGCGGGGATGTTTTCAAAGGCTTCCTCTCCGATGATGGACGTACGTGGACTCTGGTGGACCAGGATAAAGTACGTATGCAATCACAAACCGTTTATATCGGCATTGTCGGGTTAACGGTCGATAACGGCGGACTCAGCACGATGCTCCTGGACTCTGTTACGGTCCGCGATGCTCGCAAGCCATGAAGGCAAAATAGGTATACACTCGATAGTTGGAATTAAGAATGTTGGAGACCAACCGGCGGGGCTGGTGTAACTCAGAACGGTCAAAGAGAGTTAAAGCGTGTCGATCATTGAGCGCCCGTCGAGCTGGCGTCTCGAAATCGGCATTGTCGCTGACGCCACGACGAGTATAGGAATCGGAATAATGGACCTTTTCTTGAGAGGAACGAGTATGGGCACCAAACTCTGCTGTCTCCTGCTTGTTGCCATGATTGCCCTTTCTGTATGTGCCGAGGAGAACATGCTGCAGCTGAATTTGCGCTCGCGAGAGAAGCTCGCCGATGGCAGCTACAAGGACGCCGCAAAAGCAGTGAAGTGGCCCGCTAAGAAGACTGCGCTGATCGTCTGCGATATGTGGGACGATCATTGGTGCAAAGGGGCGGCGGCGCGAGTCGTCGAGATGGCTCCGGCATTAAACAACACGGTGAATGCTGCACGCGCGAAAGGCGTTTTCATCATTCACGCGCCAAGCAGCGTCACGAGCTTCTACAAGGATACGCCGCAACGCAAACGAGCCCAGAACGCGCCGTTTGTAAAAACGCCTGTGGCGCTATCGAATGCCGACCGCTGGGGCACGAAATGGTGCTGGCCGGACGGAAAGCGCGAGATGCCCCTGCCCATCGATGATTCTGACATGGGCTGCGACTGCTCGAATAAGTGTACGATTCGAGAAGCATGGACACGCCAGCTTGATCTGATCACGATTTCAGCCGAGGACGCCATTTCGGACAATGGCCAGGAGGTCTGGAACCTTCTCCAGGAACGCGGCATTGACAATGTCATTATCTGCGGCGTGCACCTGAACATGTGTGTGCTTGGGCGCCCGTTCGCAATCAGGCAGATGGTCTATCTTGGCAAGAACGTCGCCCTGATCCGCGATCTGACGGACACGATGTATAATCACGACCGCCCGCCGGGTGTCGATCATTTCACCGGCACTGACCTGGTCATTGAACACGTCGAGAAGTTCTGGTGCCCTTCGTTCCTGAGCCAGGACATCACTGGATCTAAGCCGTTCGTTTTTAAGCGGAATTAAAACTCGCGCAGCGGCGTAAGCAGATGTTTTCTTCAGCACCTTCAGCGGCGGCATGCCGTGGACTTAAGAGCTATTTGGTCGGGCCTTATTCAGCAAAAGGAAAGCATCTTATTGGGGTGCCAATATGGGCCGTTTTAAAAACAATAATCGAACTGTCCACTCTGGTCTCCGGGTTGCCACGTTATGGACGTGCCTTAAGTTGAGCGACGCCATTTATGCGTGCACGTCTTCTGCATTTCGGCTACATCCTTATTTCCAGCTATTGGTTTGTCCCCACACTAATGGCGCTCCTGGCTTTCTGCCTTGCACTGGGTTGCCTTCACTTGGACGCGCAATGGCGAGACGAGGAAGTCCTTGAGAGCGGATGGACCTGGAGCGGAGGAGCCACCTCCGCGCAGCAACTTCTCGGAACGATCGCCGGTTCAATGATAACAGTAGCGGGCGTTGTCTTTTCAGTGACAATCGTCGCGCTCACCCTTGCCTCATCACAGTTCGGACCTCGTCTACTTACCACTTTTATGCGCGACCTTGGGAACCAGATCGTCCTGGGTACATTCATCGCAACTTTTCTGTACTGCCTCATGGTTCTGCGCAGCATCAGAGTCGACCCTCCGTACGTAGCACATATTTCAGTAACTGTCGCACTCGTGCTCGCGGTCCTCAGCATTGCAGTGCTGATCTACTTCATCCATCATGTCCCAACCTCGATTCAGGCCGAGCGCATCATTGCGAGCGTCGGGCGGGATCTCGATGAAACGATCGAACAACTCTACCCGGGAGGCGCTGGTGC
>DASPJR010000140.1:0-23926 GCA_035628505.1 Planctomycetota bacterium
ATCGGAGCCGCCTGTATGGACTACTCCGCGCCGCGATTTCCGATGGGCGTCGCCGCGTTCCGCGCCAGGGTCAAGACCGATTTGACGACCATGTCCAGCAACGGACTGACGACGGTCGACTTCGACGGTACGGACAAGGCCAGCATCAACCCGGGGGAACTCGACCGCCGCACCGCGAATGCGGTTTATGACAACATTGTTCCAGGTCCGGCGACGCTGGATGGCACGTATCCCCTCCAAGAACTGTACGCACTCCGGCTCGGGCGTGACGAACTCAGGCCCGGACGCAGCGAAGTGGATCCATCCGTGAATCCGTCTGTTCGCGGCAAGAATGCGAATGTTCACGGCTTCTTCGACGACGGACTTCCCATGGTGAATGCAGTCCCTCAGAACTACACCTCCCGCGTGGACTCGGGCTATAGCAGCTACGATCCGGGCGATGCGACGGATCTGGGCGGCGGGTTGCCATCCGGCCCCGGCGCCAAGCAGGGTGAGGTGCAGGCGCGCTGGCTGCATCTTCGGCCCAAAGGCATGGACATCGCGGCGAGCACAGCGCCGAATGGGCCCTACGACAAGGTGACCGACGTACCCTACCGGCAGCTTGGCTTCGGGCCGGATTGGTTCTCGACGGAGCTGACGACGACATCGACCTGCTACATCCTGGTCATCACGGCGCAACTGGTGGATGCGAAGTCGGTTGACACCGACCCAGCAAACCCGGCCCGGCACCGGGAAATTTTCTTTGGACAGTGGGGCTGCTGTGTTGAAATCGCACCGGATGTGATGGTCGAACCGGGCCTGGGCGGCGAGTACGCGTACTGGTACCGCAACGGCAAGCCGGCGGAGTACAAGAAGGCCGCGCTGGACTCGCGCAATGCTGACAACGTCCTGAAATCCATGGATCAGTTCTGCAGTACGCTCAAGACATTGAATGCGCTGGGAAGACAGTGGAAGCGCTCGTCCATTGCGCGCGCGTGGAGCGATGATCGCGGCATCACGGAGGCCAATCGCGCGGCGTATTACACGGGCGCGACTCAGACACGCAAACATGTGGTGGTCAAGGCGGTCTGGAGCTTGAACCAGTCGCAGGCTCGTTAGCTATGCAGCATCGTGGCGCCTCAGGAGCGGTAATGGCACAGGATCCGGCAAAGCCGGCAGGGTCTGGTTCCTCGAGTCCCCAGCCGCCGCGCAGCGTCCGTCCGCCGCCACGGCCGGGAACTCTGGCCGCCATGTACGAGGACGAAGTGGCGCCCGCGCCGAGCCGCGCGCGCCCTGTTTCGCGGCCCATTCCGAAACTGCCCTCGACCTTGTTGCCGTACGTAGCAAGGACCGGTTCCGCGCCCACGCCGGCAGCGACGGTCCCAAAGACGGCGGCAGACGGCGCCACGCTTCCGGCGTCCTCGACCGCCGGGGTTCTTCCAAGGGCTGCGCCGGCGCCAGGCGATCCCGCCAAGCCAGACACGAGTCCTGCCTTGCCGACCGGAGCTGTGGTCTCCCGGCCGCGTCCGGGAGCCTCGACGGCTGCTGTGACGCGGTCCGGGGACTATTGCAGCCAGTGCCGCACAACGCTCGGCCGCGACAGTGAGAAGATGGGGCTGGCGCTTCGCATCAACGACAAACTGATCTGCGACAGATGCCACCGCTCGAACCTGAGCCGCACACAGCAGCAGAAGTCGCACCGCACGATCGGCTTGACTCTGGGGCTTGCAGCGCTCGGGCTCGCGGTGGCCGGCGTGTTTCTCCCCTCTGAGGTCATTTTCCTTGGTGTCGGGGCGGGACTCGCGGCCACGATCATTGGCGCACTGGGCTTTACGCTGAGCGGCCGGACCCGGCTACTCTGTGTCTGCGCCGGACTTGCCGCCACGACCGGATCGTTCTGGGGGCTCTCGGCTCTGCGCGAGAAGTCCGAACTGGCGCGGGCGCAGGAGCGCTATGGCGGGCTCCGGGCTGAAATCGATGAGCTGCTCGCACAAGACGAGTACGCGTCGGCGCACAGCAGGCGGTTGGTGCTCCGGACCAAGGCCGAGAACGCGCGCGACCCCGAGGCGCTCAAGGTCGTGCAGAGTGCCGACAAGGCCTTCGACGCCTGGTTTGAACGGCACTACCGCAGCGTGGACGCGCGCACGCAAACGGTGCTGGAACGGCTTCTGCTGAGCTATCCCGTCAAGTCGACGCATGGGACGTTCCGATTCAAGTCCGCGCAGGTGGAAGACCGCAGAGTCACTCTCGTCTTCGCCACCGACTGGCAGAACCCCGTTGCTGTGGAGGGCGCAAAACAGGCAAGTGTCAGTGAAGAGGCGCTTCGGGAGATCGCCACCATCTCAACTTTCCTCTTTTCGCTGGTGCCCTCCGCCGAGAGCGTTGAGATCGAGGTACATCATGCAATCGGCGGAGCGGCCATCGGCCATTTCAGCGCCGGCCGCGGAGACCTTCCGAGCCTGACGCGAACGGCGCCCCTCGAGGACCTTGCGGCCATGTTCAAAGAATTGAATAATTGAGCAGATTCGAAACGGGTAGTCTACGCCTGTCACAGTTTTCATATACCTTCGGTCACCTGTCGTTCGCAGCGGGGCACTTAATCCATTGACAGCCGTTTCGTGGGATGATATTATGTTTCTTAATACGAAACAACGTGGAGAGCTCTTATGTCCCACAAAGTTATCATTACCTGCGCTCTCACCGGCTCGATCCATACGCCGAGCATGTCGCCGCATCTGCCCATCACCGCAAGACAGATCGCCTCTGAAGCGATTGAAGCCGCCGAAGCAGGCGCGGCGATTCTTCATCTGCACGCCCGAAACGAACGCGACGGGCGGCCGCTGGCCAGCCCCGATGCGTTTCTCAAGTTCCTGCCTGAGATCAAGGCGAAGACCGACGCTATCGTGAACATCACCACTGGCGGCGGACAGAACATGATTGTTGATGACCGCATGCAGGCGGCACTGCGCGTCAAGCCCGAGATGTGCTCGCTGAACATGGGCTCGATGAACTTCGGCCTGTACCCGATCCTCGAGAAGCGCAAAGAATGGGCGCACGACTGGGAACCGGCGTATCTCGAGGGCAGCCGCGATTTCATCTTCCGTAACACCTTCAAAGATATCGAACGCATCCTGAAAGACATCGGCCAGGGCTGCGGCGCGCGCTTTGAATTTGAATGCTATGACGTCGGACATCTGTACAACCTCGCGCACTTCCTCGACCGCAAGCTCGTCACGCCGCCAATGTTCGTACAGTTCATCTTCGGCATTCTGGGCGGGATCGGCGCCGAGACCGAGAACCTCGTCTTCATGCGCCAGACCGCGCAGCGCCTGTTCGGAAACGGATTTCACTGGTCCGTGCTGGGCGCAGGCCGGCACCAGTTCCCTCTGGGAGTCACGGCCGCGCAAATGGGCGGAAACGCCCGGGTGGGTCTGGAAGACAGCGTCTACATCTCGAAGGGAAAGCTCGCGGCGTCGAACGCCGAGCAGGTCCGCAAGATGCGTCACCTTCTGCATGAACTCTCGCTGGAGCTTGCGCGGCCTGAAGAAGTACGCGCGATGCTGCAGCTCAAAGGCAAAACGAACGTTTCATTCTAGAAGTCACAAGTGACAGGTGACAAACGAGCGACAACCGTCAACGCCACCTTGAGGAGGGCCCATGAAGACTTCAACCATCGCGGTTTTCGGAACTGGAACCATCGGCTCGAGCTGGGCTGCCTTGTTCGCCGCGCATGGCTTCACCGTCAGGCTCTTCGACACCCACGCCGATGCCATCGCCGCCGGCATGGAAAAGGCCCGGACGATGCTTGAGACTATGTGCGAGCCTGACGAAGTGAGCGAAGCCGCACAGCGGCTCAAGCCCGCGGCCACTGCCAGCGCCGCGCTGCAGGGCGTTTCGTTCGTCCAGGAGTCGGTGCTCGAGCGCTACACGATCAAGCAGGAAGCGCATGAACTCATCGAGCGGTACGCTCCACAATCGGCAATTGTCGCGAGTAGTTCCTCCGGGCTCCTCGCGAATAAGATGCAGCTTGTCTTCAGGCATCCGGAGCGCTTTCTCGTCGCGCATCCATTCAATCCGCCGCACCTGATTCCGCTGGTCGAACTCGTCGCCGGTCCGCGGACGAGCGAGACCTGCCTGCGCGCCGCCTTCGACCTTTACACCAGCATGAAGCGCGTCCCAGTGATCCTGAAGAAGGAGATTCCCGGTCATCTCGCCAACCGCATCGCGGCCGCGGTGTGGCGTGAAGCGATCGACCTCGTGGCCAGCGGCGCAGCGACGCTGGAGGACGTCGACAAGGCGCTCTACGCCGGACCCGGCATGCGCTGGGCGTTCATGGGCCAGCACCTCATCTATCACCTCAACGGCGGGAGGGGCGGCTACGCGCAGTTTTTCGAGCACTTCGGACCCGCGCTGGAATCATATCTCGCCGACATGGCGACCTGGACGACGGTGCCCGATGCTGCGCGCAAAGAAGTTCTGGCGCAAATGGCAAAGGCTGTGGAAGGCAAGTCGATCCCGCAGCTCGAAGCGTGGCGGGATGAGCGGTTGAAGGCCCTTGCGCGCCTCTTCTATAGCGAAGAGCCAGTGCTGTCTCGCAGTTAAGTACAGTACAGTTTGTTGAGCGCACGCTTGCGCGAATGACATCGACCCGCATTTCGGAATGGCGCGTCGCGAACAGCGCTCGGCGTGCGCGTTGAATCACCGTTTGACGGTTTGGGCAACGCCCACAACTCAGCTATCCTTGCGTCTGAATCGAAACATTCAAAGAGACGGCATGATCAAAACAAATGTTGCTTCGAAGAGCGCGGGCATATAATCGCTAAATCCTTGTTATCGTGAAAACGTCTTGGGAGGGTGTATGCGCATTGCCGCATCGTCGGGCATCATTTGGTTCTCGTGTCTCCTCTTTCTCCTCCTGACTTCGCACGTATCCGCAGTCGATGCCGGCCTGACGACGCCCGGAACGCCCGACTACCTAAACGTCACGGATCCGTTTCGCGTCACAGCCGGAGATCTGAACGGCGGCAGGGATCGCATGAAGAGCGTCTTGATCGATCCTGCCAAAGGCTACCTTTATATTGGCACGGGGGATCCGGGCGACGGTGCGCGCCTCTACAAAGCGAAGGTCGGAGCGGGAGATGCGCTGGTCACCCGAGTCGCCACGCTCGACCTGCAATCGTCCGACCGGCCGTTCCTGTCGGCCATCGACACATTCAACGGTTACGCCTACGTCATCACCGACGGCGTGCCCGGGAAGATCATCAAGGTTTCGCTGGGAGAAGGCGATAACGCTCCCAAGCGACTGGCCGAACTGTCATTGAACCCAGGTGAGGCCGCGACATCCTGCTCCATCGATACGACATCCGGCCATCTCTTCATAGGTGTCGCCGGTTCCCCCGGTTCCGTCGTGAAGGTGGCGTTGGGCACCGGAGACAGCGCTCCTGTCCGCCTGGGCAGCACAACGCTGAGCGGGACGGAATCGCCGAATGCTGCAGTGATCGATTCCATTGGACGGTACGCCTATTTCGGCAGCAACGATGGAAACGTGGTGCAGGTATCACTCAATGACGGCGGCAACAACCCCGTTCGGGTGGGGGCTATCAACATTAGCGCGGGAACGACATTCAAATCGGCCCAAATCGATCCGATCAATCACTGTTTGTACTTCCCGACGTACACAAATCCTGGACTGCTGATCAAGCTCACAATCACGCCTGGAACCGGTGTTCCCGTGCTGCAGTCGACGAAAGACGTAATCAATGATTTCGGATCCAGCAGCGGCGCTTTCTTCTCCAGTTCTGCAATTGATTCGTCCGGTGGATACATCTACCTGACGTCCGAACTGGGTACATTCTCGGGCGGATCCTTCATTCAGAAGATCAAGCTGAACGGAGCTTCGGATCCAACGTTTCTGTCGAGCTACGGCGGTGGGCACCCGACGCTCAACGTCCCACGAGTGTCAGACTTTGTGAAAGCCTGCGCGATCGACCCCGTCAGTGGATACGGTTTCTTTGTCGGACAGCAATTCAATGGGTTTCTGCCCGGCGAACTGACGAAGCTGCGTCTGGGCGTAGGCGATAATCCGCTTGCTCCTGCGCCGGGCGGAGCGGGAGAGTTGAGTCTGGGGAAAGTCTCGTTCAATCAGCTTCATGACTTTCCGATCGGTCTGACCCTTGTCCCGTCACAATCGCTGCTCTATACGGTGTGCGCTACAGGCCGCGCGTTTCCGGTCGGCATCAGTCTCGGGATTGGAAATGACCCGCCGGTGGACTTCAAGAGCACGGAGTTAGGCTTCGGCGGAAATCCGTCAGCCCATGCTATTGACGCCGTGAATCAACGGCAGTTCTTTGTGGTGACTTTCAGTGGAAACAAGAAACTCATCACTTGCTTCCTCAATACGCCCCAGCTCGTCCTCACCGACTCCTTAAGTTCGCTGTCACTGCCATCTCAAACTTGGACGGTGAACGTAGTCGACCCGGCGAATAAGTGCGGGTATCTCGGCTCCAGCGGCGGAGACATCCTGAGATTCAATTACAGCGCCTCCCCGTACACTCTCAGTAACACCGTCAGTCTCGGCGCCGGCGATATCACCAGCGCAGTCCTGGATACGGCAGCCGGATACGGCTACTTTGGAACCAGCACTGGAAAAGTCGTCAAGGTTGCCCTGAGTCCGACAGGAGACCCAACGGTCAACTCGACTGTCGATGCAGCGTCAGGCTACAGCCTCACCACGGCGGTGATCGATCCTGTTGCGGGCTATGCGTATTTTGGCGGCAGCACCACTCCCGGCAGCGCTGGCGTGGTGGTTCGGATCAAGCTGGGCGCTGGCGCCGCGGCGGCGAGTCTCGACGGAACCGCCATGTTGAACAGCGACGAGTCGGTGCTCAATTGCTCGGTGGTCGATCTGCAGCGGCGCGGCGTGTACATCGGCACGGGCTCCTCTCCTGGCAAGGTGGTGGTGGTGAGTCTTGGCGACTCCACCACGGGGCCATCGCGAGCCACCGCTGTCACTTTGCAGCCTGGCGAGAACAACCTGAGCGGTGCGGAACTGGATCCTGTCAGCGGCTATGTTTATTTCGCCTGCAACACAAGTCCTGGCAGAATCGCCAAGCTTTCAACGGGTTCCATCGGAAGACTCAGGGCCTCGGCGATTGTCGTGCCGGACAACGCCAGCGTTTCGGCGATGCACTTCTACTCCCATGCGGCGACAGGGAAGGTCAGACTCTCGATTTATAATAATGAAAGTCCGAAGAAACTGATCTGGCAGTCGGGTCTGGTCACGAACACGGTGGCGAACGGAACTGTCGATGTCAATATCAGTGCCGGCACACCGTCGGTATTGAATCTTACCCCTGGAACATACTGGCTGGCGTGGGAGACAGATACGATCGTTGCCAGCTATGCGCCCGGGGCGCCGGGCGACGGCTTCTACTTCCCCCAGAGTTTCGGCGCCCCATTCCCCCAGACGCTCAGCGGTGAAACGTCGTCATCAGACCGGTGGACTCAGTACATCACATACAGCAAGCGCCCCAACTTCCGCATTACCGGTCCAGCCGTCTGGCAGGCAGGACAAAGCCAGGCGATCACCGTCACGGCGCTCGACAAGAGCGGCAACCCGCAGACGGACTACACCGGCAGCCACAGCCTCGTGTTCGCAGGAGCAGGGTCATCACCTGAGCCTGTGACGGACCCGACCGCCGCAGGCACTAAATTTGGCCAGCCAACGAGCATCAACTTCGCCTCGGGCTCGGCGACGGTGAACGTGATTTTTACCAAGGCGGAAAGCCCGACGATCAGCGTCTCGGAACCAGCACTCAACGCGACGACGACACAGCCATTGAGCGTCACCGTCAATCCGGGTGCGGCCAATCATTTCAAGCTGACGGGGCCGAGCGCTGTCAATGCAGGAGCGGCCGGATCTTTGACCATCGCGGCGCGTGACGCTTTCGGAAACGTTCAAACCAGCTTCCCTGCCGCCCAGAACTTGTTCTTTACAGGTGCGATGCCATCCCTTTTCAACAATCAGCCTCAGGTTCTCTCCACCGCCGGGGTCACGGGCGGCGGCAATTTCAGCTCCACTTCTTCAATCCCGGTGACGTTCACATCAGGTGTAGCCACCCTTGATTTTCAGTTATTCAACGCAGAGACAGCTTTGCTTGCGGTTCGCAATGCATCGATCCAGCAGAACGCCACGCTTCCGATCAACGTATCACCGCTGGGACTGGACAATTTCTCACTGATCGGCAATGGCACTCAAGAAGCTGGTACGACTCAGCTCGTGACGGTGCTTGCACGTGACCAATACGGTAATACGGCCAAAGCCCTGAATGCTTCCGTCAACGCAACGTTCTCAGGGGCCAGCAGTTCGGCTTTCGGCACACCGACCGCGAATGGCCAGAATTTTGGATCAGCACAGCCCGTCTTGTTCACTTCCGGCGTCGCCTCTGTCCCGATCGTGCTGGTCAGTGTCGAAACAGCCGCAATCCAGGTTGTTGCTGGTGCCGCGACCACGCCATCCCCGCTATCAGTCGTCGTTTCTGTGGGCGCACCCTTTAGTCTCACGGCCACGACCGGCAACAACCAGACGACTGCGATCGGCACGGCTTTTGGGACGACGCTGTCCGCAACCGTGCGTGATCGTTTCAATAACCCAATCCCCGGCGCAACCGTTACGTTCAGCGTGCCGGGCTCGGGTGCCAGCGGGACATTTGCTGGCGGCATGGCTTCCATCAATGCGAGCACCAACTCCAGCGGCGTGGCCACGGCAACAGCGCTGACGGCCAACAGCACCATCGGCGTCTACTCCGCCACGGCCACAATCGCGGCGCTCTCGGACAGCTTCACCCTGGCGAACGCCAATGACGCACCTTCGTTCAACCTCGCCACGCCGACGTTGAACATCAATGAAGACGCCGGACAGCAGACGGTTAACATTACCGGCATCACCAGCGGTGCGGCGGCACACGCGTTAGCGTTTACGGCCTCCTCGAGCGACTCAACACTGATTGCCGACGCCTCCATCCTCGTCACGGACAACGGAGATGGTACAGGGACGCTGAAGTTCACTCCCGCGGCTGACTTGTCAGGTAGCGCAGTCATCACCGTCTCTCTAAAAGATAGCGGCGGAACGGCGAATGGCGGCTCTGACACGAGCCTCCCCCGGACGCTGACGGTCAACATTGCACCCGTCAATGACCCGCCAACCCTGGATGTGCCGGCCAGCGCCACGGTGATGGAGGACAGCGGACCATCGACGATTTCGCTGACCGGCATTTCCGCCGGCCCATTCGAGAACCAGTCGCTGACCTTTACATACACTTCGAGCAACACGGCGATCATTGCCAGTCAGACGACGCCTCAGACCATCACCGGAACGTCGGCGCTGCTCTCCTTCACGCCTCTTGCGAACGCATTCACGCCCGTGGGCACGCCCGTGACGTTGACCATTACTGTTGCCGACAACGGCACGCCGACGGCAAGCTTTCAGAGGACCACGACCGTGACGGTGCTGCCGGTCAATGATGCGCCGGTTGCGACGAACCAGACGCCGTCAATCCAGCAGGACAATCCCCTTTCGATTACACTCGCCGGAACGGATGTGGAGAACGACACGCTGACGTTCGCGGTGGTTTCGACGCCGCAGCACGGAACGCTGAGCGGCACTGCGCCGGCGCTGATGTATCAGCCGGATGCCGGCTACGTCGGCCCTGACAGCTTCACCTTCCGCGCCAACGACGGAAATCTGAACTCGGCGCCCGCGACCGTTTCGATCTCAGTGACGGCGAATCCCGCGCCGCCAACGGTCACCAGTCTCAGCCTGAACGCCGGGACCGTGACCATGTCTCCCTTCACCATTACGGTGAATGGCACGAACTTCACGCCGACCGCGCAGGTGCTTTGGAACGGCCAGCCGCTGGCAACCACGTTTGGAACGCCATCCCAGGTCACGGCGTCGGTCACCGCAGCGGAGCTCGCGAACGCCGGCCGCATTCCCGTGGGCGTGCGCAATCCTGTACCGCAGTTCGCGGTTTCGAACACGATCGACTTTTATCTCTACTCCGGCGCCATCGGCACATGGATCGTGACCAACACGAACGACTCCGGACAGGGCTCGCTGAGGCTCGCACTCGCCTCGGCACGCAATGCCGACAACATCGTCTTTGATCCGCAGAAGTTCGATCTCGTCAATTCGGATGCCGAGACCCTGATCAACGTCTTCAGTGAGCTGCCGGCGCTGGACGACGGCAATGTCACGATCGATGCTTCGTCACAGCGAGTCTCGATTAATGGCAGTGCCGCGCTGTCGGCTAACGGGTTGGTCATCAGTTCCGACGGCAACGCGGTAAAAGGGCTGACGATTCTTGGTTTTGCGCGTTCCGGCATCAGCATCCGTGCCGGCGCGAAAAACAATGTCATCGGCGGAGACCGCAACGTTGCCGGCGGCCCAAATGGTGAAGGCCTGCGCATCTCCGGCAACGGTACGTTCGGCATCGAGATCACCGACGCCGGGACCAACGGTAACACGGTCAAAGGCTGCTGGGTGGGGCTGGACGCCGGCGGCTCGGCGGCGCAGCCGAACCTGGCCGGCATCATCATTCAGAACGGAGCGCAGTCGAACGTCATCGGCAGCACCGTGGACGGAGAGCGCAACGTCATCAGCGGCAATGCGTTGGAGGGAATCACCGTCGCGGGAGCCGGCACCGATAATAATGTTGTCATTGGCAATATCGTCGGCGCCTCCGGCAACGGCACCGTGGCGGGTCGCGCGGTGGATGATGATCCCATTGGCGGCCGCAGCAGTGTCGGCAATGGCAGTTCCGGTGTGTTCCTGCGAAGGGCACGCAGGCCACCCGTGCGGGAGGCGCGGCTGCGGGCGAGGGCAACACCGTCGCCTTCAGCGGCGGAACAGGTGTCGAGGTCCGAGCACTGGCTTCCCGCCGCAATAGCGCCAACAACAATCGTATCACGCGGAACTCGCGAGGCGGCATCAAGCTGTTCGATGGCAGCAACGACAATATCAAGCCGCCGACGATCGAGAACGTCGAAGACCTGAGAACGCTTTCGCGCGCCGCGGGTCAGGTGCGAATCACCGTCAATACGCCGGGAAGCGGCACGGTGGAGTTCTTCAACGATGTCGGAGACCAGGGAGGATCGGTGCTGGGTCGGGTCTCGGCGCCGGGTGGACGCATCACCGCCGACGTCGGTGCCGATCTCGCGCAGAACTTCACCGCCACATTCACTGATTCCAACGGCAACACGTCGGCATTTGCATTCTTTGGGGGGCCAACGACAGGCGGCAGCGGTGGTGGCGGCACCGGCAGCGCAATGACCGATTCGGATCAGGATGGCATTTCTGATGCCATTGAAGCATTGGCCGGTACGAGTTCAAGCGATGCCGCGCAGAAGCCTGTCGCGCTCAGTGGAAGCTTGAAGTCCAGCAGCACAGCGATCAATTTGAATTTTGCGACATCAGGAAAGGATGCGCTGAAGATCATCTTGAAGGCTGCGATGCCGGAGGGCGCGAACCTTGCGGGAACACCGGTCGGCATCCTGGTCGGAGATACTGGCACCAAATTTACTCTCGATGCAAAAGGTGGAGCGGTGAATGGCTCCGCCAAGCTCAGGGTCCAGACGAGGAATGGCGTGACGTCGTTCCTTCTGACCGTCCGCAATGGCAACTTGAAGGACGGCTTGTCATCGAGCGGCCTGACGAATCAGACCACCTCCAAGACAGGTGATCCAAAGACAATCCCCATAGGACTGACAGTGTCGGTCGCGGGGACGGTTTATTACTCGGCCGCGATGCAGACCGTTACCTACAAGGCAACGCAGGGAAAAACCGGCAAGGCGAAGTGAGCATCGGAAACGGCGTATGTGCCGGAACATGAAGGACGCAGCACGAACGGCTCCAAATTGCCGCGAGCTGGACGAGACAAGTCTTTGCCTGACCTGGGTCAAGCCGCGCAACGCTTTGGCGAATCAGGCTGTTTTGAAAGATAATCGGGGCGACTGGCGCAAGTTTGAACCGTGCCTTACCTCCTACGCAGATGCACTGCGTGCGGGGGAACCCTACGCTTCCCCGCCTATCTCAGTGCATAGGTCGTTTCGGGATAGACAACGACGCGACTCCCGTTGGACCAAACATGACTACGCCTGCGCTGGTTGAGTCGGCGCGCCGTTGCGATGAGACGGAGCTGGCCAGGACGGTCCGCCCAAACCATGCTCCTGGGTTATGGGGCGCGCTGATGCGGGTATCCCGCCAGCCTGCGCACTGCCATTAGCGCTCCTCGTAGTTTCTACGGTTATCGGACTTTCGCCTATACAGCCCTTTCGACTCGCTGAAATCCATGCCCGCACGTTACAGCTTCAGCTGCCACAACCATGGCTGACTGCCCCAGTTTCGTGGATGATCGCGAAGGTGTTGCGCTTGTTGTGTTCAAACGCGCGATGACCGTAGGCACGTTCGGCGAAGTTGGCATTCCATTCCAGCAAATTACCGCGCCTTGACGCCGTGCACCTCGCGCAGCACGCTCAAATCGCATATTCTTAGAAAGTCCAATAAAGCTCGTCTGCCACGTGTTGTACCCGATGAGATGCTGATGGCGATGGTGCAAAGCGACGAAGAGCTCCTAGCCGAGTTCTGCGGCGGGCGGCGCGACGCGTTTGAGCCGCTCTACCACCGCCACGCTTCGAACGTGCTGACGTACCTGTGCACCATGCTTAAAGACCGCGACATTGCCGAAGACATCCTGCAACAAGTGTTCATCAGCCTGGCACAGAACGCCCATGCGTTGAATCCCGGCACGAACCTGCGTGCGTACCTGTTCGCAGGCGCACGAAACCGGGCGCTGAATGTTCGCCGCGATCGGCAGAACCGCCCGAGATTCGTCAGCGTAGAGACGTTTCCGACGACGAGCGAGATGTCTCCTGGCGCGAATATCGAAAATGCGGAAACGCTGCGAAAACTGAACGCCGCGATAGATGCGCTGCCTGAAGGCGAGCGCGAAGTGGTGCTGCTCCACACGCGCGCCGACCTCGGCTTTCGCGAGATTGCCGAAATGACCGGGACGCCGCAGGGGACGGTGGCGACACGCTATCGCACCGCGCTGGGACGCATGAAGGAGTTCTTGAGCCATGACTGAGAAAGCGCTCGAAGAACTCCTGCGCAATGCACCGGGCCAGCAACCGCGGGTTGAGACCACGGATGCCGTCCTGCAGGCTGCGAGCAAACCCGTAAATACGCCGACTGCTCGCGCCATTCCGAAACCCGCGCTGGTCGTGTTCACTCCGGCCCCACGGTCACGCTGGCCGCTGTACCTCGGAGCCGCCGCCGCGATTGTCCTTGTCGGCTGCGGAGTGTGGCTGCTGTTGCCGGAAACCCCTGTGACGGTCGGCAGCACAATGGACGCGATGCAGGTAAAGCGTGACGGAAAGATCCTCCGTCTCGAGCCAAATGTGATCCTCTTGGCTGGAGACACACTGCTGCCGGGGTCACGCGCGCGCTTCTTAACGAATGATGGCAGCCTTGTGAAAACAGACGGCAACGCCACTGTACTTCTGCAGAAACCACACCGAGGTGAACGCGTCCGCATTCAGCTTCAGAGTGGCCGCGTCTATGTTCGTGCGTCCGCATCCCCGCTCAGCTTTATTGTGGACGCAGGCGCAACAGTTCGCGTGGTGGGAACCTGGTTCGGCGTGGGCGTCAGCAGCGGCACTTGCGAAGTAAATGTCCTGGAAGGCACCGTCGAGGTAGCGCAGGGCAGAGCGGCCCTGAACGTCACCCGAGGACAGAGCGCCATGGCTTTAGCAGGCGCTGCGCCCAGTTTGACTGCAATTGACCCGAATACCGCGCTGCTCTGGACGCGCGATTACACGACATTTACACAGCGCCCCTGCACGGAAGTGCTGCGCTGGATCGAGCAAAACAGCAGCTATCGTTTTGTTCTTCCACACAACATGCGCGACCGGAACGTCAGCATCGCCGTCGCCGACGAACCGCCCCGCGAGGTGATCGAGATCGTGCTCATTTCGTGTGGGCTTAACTATAAATTTTCCGAGTTCGACGTCATTGTGAGGGAACCATGATCCGTACGATTTCTTGGGCTTTGTTCGTTGTCTCACTCTGCTCAGCGTTGCTCGCGGAAGACGCACTGCAACGCAACGCCACAGTGGCTTACGAAAACACGCCGCTGGCAGACGTCTTTAAAGATCTCCAGGCGAAGACCGGCGTGCGCGTTGCGTTCGCGCAGGAACTGATCACGAACGCTGAGCCCATCACTTTCTCGGCCCAGAACATGCCGACGGGCAAGATCCTGCGCGAGATCCTTTGGCCGCGAGGCTTTGAGATCATCCGCACGGAAGGCGAACTGCTGGCGCTGGTTCCCGTGGCCAGCGACCGCGGCGGCGCGAAACAATTCGGCGCGGCACTTCGCACATTCGTGTGGCTCGAAGCAAAACTGGAGAAGGCCCAAACAAAGGGCGACCAGGTTATCGTTCCTGAATGGACGGATGAGGATGAAGTTGCGCTGGCAAGGGCGGTGTTCGACATGATCTCCTCAGTCATCGTACTGGCTGACCGAACAACCTTTACGAAGACGTGGGATGACATTGAGGCGCTTGCGCAATCGCGCGATCCGGACGTCCGTGCCGGTTCAGTGCTGCTGCTCGAAGCGGCCCGCGAACTGCGTTTTTCGCAACGGGCCCAGGCGAGAACCTACCTGCGCAAACTCGCCGAGGACAAAGATGAAATCGCCGCCGGCGTGGGTCTTGTAGCCCTGTACGAGATTATTCATGACGAAGACCCTGCGCTTTTGAAGAAATATGCTTCCGATCCGAGAGCCACGCTGCGCGCTGCAGCGCGAATGGCGGCAGCCTTCGGCCGGCACAAGCTTCCGCCCGCTCCCAATGAATCGTCGGGAGCGATCCGATTCATCGACCACGTCTGCGAACTCAATCAACTACGTCGCCCCTATGCGCCAGCTTTTCAAACGCTCCTCGGAAAGATTGAACGCGAGCCAAACCCGATCGTACAGGCAATACTCCTGGGGCTGATGGGGATTATGAAGGCTGACGCGCCCAACGAGATGCTGGCGCCGGAAGGTTTTTCCTCCCTGTTCGAAAAAGCAGGGCCATGGGTCAGCATGCTCGCAGCGCGGATCGATGAGGGCTTTGCTCCTGACCTGAAGTCGATCGAGAAAAACGTCGCACTGCTGACGTCTCTACGGCAGTCAGATCAGACCGTCGGTCTCGCGCTCGCGTTCGGCAAGGTGGGATTTCGGAAGTTCCCGAATCTGAAAGACAGGAATGAAATGACGGCACTGATGAAAGCCCTGCAGCCCATTTTAACGCTGAACAAATCCTCGCGAACAACCATGCGCCTCGTAGGCGCGATTGCCGCTGGACTCCTTCCGGGGGCGCCGCCGCAGCCGTTCGTGGACGCGCTTCAATCGAATGACCCGGTCCTGCGAGTCCCTGCCATCGCGACGGTCGTGGAGGTCAACCCGCCTGCAAACGTCGATGCAAAGGGGGTGGGAAACAAAGCACTGGCCTCGGCACTGCCTCTCGAGGCGCTGGCGGGGGCTGAAATTATTGCGAAACGCGGAGCCGGAGACGACCTGCTCGATACAGTCATTGCCGCAATCCAGAAGAGCCCCAACTCGCTCCTAGCCGCCGCTCTCGGCCCAAGACTTTTCCACGCGAGACTTTCAGATGCGCAGGGCAGAAAGCTAGTGGACGCACTCCTCGCAAGCAAGGCGAACGAGCTCATCTGCAGACTGGCTTACAGCAATTCACTTCCCGATTTCGACCAGAAGTTTCTACCCGACCTGCTCGCTCGCGCCGAGCCACCTGCACTGCTGGGCATCTCAACCGCGCAGGAGCATGCGATCGCGGTGCGCGCAGAACTGTCGCGAGTGTGGATCCGGCGGATCGATGAACTCATGCGGTCAGAGGACTCATCATTACGGATAGCAGCGATCCGTGTCTTTGCATCAGTCGTGATGCGCGGATCAATTCTGTACGCCACTAATCATCCGGAAGGGGCTGAGACGCGCCGCGCTTTCCTGCAAACCATGGAACAAATGATCGCACGTTCGTTGAAAGCCGAAGATTCTGCCGAAGCCGAAGCCGCTTTCGATGCCTTTGGAAACTTCATGACACACGCGAGCACGACTCTGCGCCCGGAAGAGCCTCTGCCCGAGTGGATTTCGACAGCACTGGAGACGGTGATCGACCGTTTACCACAGGCGACGTTCGCAGAAAGATCTGCCGGTCCCATCGCGCGCATGGCGAATGACATCCGCCGCGGCCGGTTCAAGCACCTGAACGCGCTTAGTGATAAAGTCGAGAAGGCGAAAGCTCTCATCGAGAATGGAGCTTCTGAGGCAGCCCGTTGGACGCTGCTTACGACGCTCGCGTCAGCCCAGGACAAAGCTGCCAACGCCGCGCTGACGAAGATGTTGATGGAAGGAAAAGTGCCTCCGGAGAACTATAATCAAGTCCTTAGCTCCGTTCATATCGATACAGCACCTCCGGAGTACGCGGAGTGGTTGCTCAAGATCGTGGTCGATCCTGCGAGCCCTTCAACGCTGCGTCACAACGCTATGTCTGTACTGTCCGATCCCCAGACACTACCCAGGCTGCTGAAAGCGTCTGCTGAGTTGTATAGAACAAAAAAGGATTTGCTGAGGGACGTGAGCTTTTACGCGACCGTTCACCGCTTGCGTTTGCAGCCGAACATTCCTGCAGAGGCTCTGGCCGCAGCGCGGGAACTGGGCCGGGATCTAATGAATGATTCAGATGCGCGACTGAAGCGGGAAGGCGCCACCTTGTACGCAGCGTCGCTAAGTGGCGATGCAGTGACCGGCGCGGCAGACTTGCTGCTGGACGAAAAGTCTCCCGTCGATATTCGCACGGCGCTTGCCGCAAGCCTGCGACCGGACAAGGCACTCGAGCCTGAGTTCAAAAAGCTTCTCGACAGTTATGACAAGCTCCCCCAGAACATTCGGGACGCGCTGGGCCAGGCGGCTGCGCGCACGCCCTCTGAGTCTGCATCGCGGTTCCTCGCAAAGTGGCTCAGAGACGACAAGGCACAGAAGTTCACGCGAGCCGCCTCCCTTGCCGTGGTTGAAACGGTACGGACCGATGAACTGCTCGCGGCGCTGACAACATTGAAGGGCGATCCCAATTTTAACTTCTACGTTGAACAGTTACTGAAGAAGTGGACGCCAACGGATCCACCCGCCGTGGCACCGCCCCCGCCTGCGGGAGATTTTTAGGCAGGGAAATGGACACGCGCTAAGAACTCTCATAACACCTGATTCAGTTCTTGGGGAGCAGGCCACGGGGAGCGCCAAAGAACATCCGTTCAGACAACGGCGGTTAGTTCATTGCGGAGGTAGTGCGCACGTTTGGAGCCGAATGGGGGCGCATACAGTGAAACGTTGAACAGCCGCTTGGGAGCCGAACTGCTGAAGCGTGAAGTATTCGACACGCTGGCGGAAGCGAAGGTGCTGGTGGCAAAGTATGGGAGGGAATACAAGGAAGAACGTCCGCACAGCGCGCTGAACTATGCGACGCCAGCGGAGTTCGCATCGCGCTGCTAACTCAGCCTCAAGCTCGGGAGCAGCAGGCTCGCACCGCTGCCATCGTCGGTGCGGCGGTGCGACCGACGCCGACAGCGATGGAGCAGCGGGGCTCGAGGGAAGCGCTGTTTTAGGAAAAGCTCTCATAACCACTGGTACATTAGCGCGGGCAGGTCAATACAACTCCGGTTTAGGACAGCGTTCCTAGAAAGTCCGCAACCGTCTATCCTATAGCAGGTTAGATGATTCGCCTGCTTGCTGGCTGCGGACATACCGGCAAGCCGCAGCTCAGCTGTGAGGGTTCTCCTCGCTTTAGGAGCACTCACCGCCAGCCGCGCGCGTGTTCGCGCAACCCGTCATTTTCTCAGACAGGGCGTTCGCGTCCGCCAGTGCGCACTCTGATCGGAAAATTCCTGTGATACTTGCCAGTCCATGTCTATTAGTTGATAGAAGGGGAGCAGTACGATGACCGGCGAGCTTGATGCCGCAGTAGAGAGCGTGAAGGCTGGAGATAGAGAAGCTTTCCGCGTTGTCGTCCGTGAGACGGCGGCTCTCGTCCGTGGCTATATCGGCTTCTTCCTGAGTGACAAGGCGGCTGTCGACGACGTATCACAGGCAGTCTACCTGGAAATTTTCAAGCAGATCGGCCGCTACGAACGGGGGACAGACTTCGCGGCATGGGTGAAGGCCATTGCCCGCAATCATGCGCTGGCCGAGCGGCGCCGTCGGGAACGCAAGGACCAGGCGCACAGCAACTATGTCTCGCAAATTCGATCGATACTCGAAGCCAAGGCACTGGAAATCGAAGAGCGTCAACCGATCCAGGAGCAGATCAGCCGCCTCGAACAGTGCCTCGCGAAGCTTCCTGAACGCATGCAGAGCGTGGTGAAGCTGCACTATCACGAGGACTATACCGCCGGCCGCATTGCTCAGACCCTCAAGAGCACGACCGGTGCCGTGCTGAACATCCTGTATCGGGCCCGGATGGCCCTCTCCCGCTGCGTTAAGGCCGAGGGGGTGGCCCCATGACCGAGTCGGATTACAGCGCGCTTCTAATGCAGTTGCTCGATGGCACAATCTCCGAAGTGGATGCAGAAAAGCTGCAGGCTGCGTTCGCACGCGACCCAGACCGGCTTACCGAGGCCGCTGAACAGTTCCGCATCCATCACATGCTGCAGGGGCTCAAAGCCACTGAAGACTTCGCTGCGCGAATTCAGTCATCGCTGCGCGCGTCGTCTGCCAGCGAGTCGCACGTCAGGCGCTTGGAAAGCGCTGTGATGCGAGGTGTGGCTCACGCGGGCCGCCGTCCGAAACGCAGGCTGCGGCTGCCTGGAGAGAGCTCGTTCAACTTCTATGCGGCCGCGGCAATGTTTGGATTGATCCTGATCGGCGGTGTTCTCCTGTACAGCCTTTCGTCTCCGGACATTCCGGGACCCGAGGTCGCGTCCGTCACAGGCATTGCGCACACGGAAGCGGATCGAGATCTACGTCCAGGAGCGATCCTTGCAGAAGGGGCATTGGTTCGAGTTCAGAATGGCTCGATTACGCTGAAGTACCCTGACGGTACGCTCATCACGCTTGATCGCGGCACTGCGGCGAGGTTCTCTCAAGCATCCGGCGCCAAAGCAATCGAACTCCAATCTGGCTCGCTCAACGCGTCGGTGGCGCGGCAGGCTCAGAACCGGCCCCTGATTGTGAGCACCGCGAATGCGTCAGCGATCGTTGTCGGGACGCGTTTGAGGCTGGCGTTTGCGAATTCAGCGACCGAACTTCACGTGTACGAAGGGACGGTGAAGTTTCAGCGCAAGAGCGATGCGAGTTCGGTGCTGGTGAATTCGGGTTTCTGGTCGGTGGCCGCCGCGGACAGCGAAATGGTCGCCTTCCCGCAGACACCAATAATGCCGCTGACCTTCGAACTGGAAGATTTCGGCAATGCGGGGCGCAGCAGCCAGGCAAACGGTCCGACGCGGCAGATTTATCGTGAGCGCCCGCCGCTTGGCGATGTGCCGCACGGAGGTTGGGCCATCGCTGTCCCTGGAATCGGAACGACAGTCAGCGGCAAGGTCCCGCTGCCTTCAGGAACGTACCGCCTGTGGGTGCGCTGGCGTGACGAAAACAGGGGTGTCGTGTCCTTTGAAGTATTTGTAGGCGAGAAGCTCGTGGGCAGCGTGAAGGGGTCCGGAAAATCGACCGAGTGGAAGTGGAGTGAGTTTGAGTTCGAGAGCAAGGGCGGCGCAGCGGCGATTACGCTGCGGTCGACGACCGAAGGCAGCGCAATCCCGGAAGACAAGCTGAAGAGCGGAACGGATCTGTTCGGCCCGCAGCACCCGTACGACGTAGTGAACCGGTGGGATCAATTGCAGATTACCTCGGACATGCAGTACCGGCCCGACAAGTAACAGCAAACCGGAAGCAGATGGCAGTGGAACTCGGCGGCGTGAACGCCTGCCAGAGCAGGTGTCATGTTCGCTTCAGAAAAGGAGGCGTGAACAGTGCGGACCTTTCAGCGAATGGTACTTCTCGCAGCGACGCTCACGATGCCGCTGGCTATGTATGCAGCCGAGCCGACGAAGATCATCTGGGATACAGACATCGGGGATGACTGTGACGATGCGGGATGCCTTGCTCTGATCCACGCGTTGGCCGACCGTGGCGAGATAGAAATCCTGGCCGTCATGATCTCCAACAAAGCAAAGTACGCAGCCGCCTGTGCCGACGCAATCAACACGTACTACGGACGTCCGAACATTCCAGTCGGGGACATGAAAGCCAACACGAGCACAAACGGGAACGACCGCTATGCGACTTACATCGCCACGAACTATCCGCAGGACCTCGGTGAGGACGTCAACGTTCCCGACGCGGTGAAGGTCTACCGCGAAGTCCTGTCAAAGCAGCCCGACGGCTCGGTCGTGATCATCACCGTGGGGTCTCCAAGCAACGTCAGCAGTCTGCTGAACTCCGGACCGGACGCGATCAGCCCGCTGACGGGTGTAGAACTGGTTGCGAAGAAGGTGAAGTTCTACTCTTCTGGAGGCAACGGAAACTCAACATTGCCCAACGGCTTGGCCGGATTCAACTATCGCTGCGATGTCACCGCTGCCGCTAATGAGCTCGAGAAGTGGCCTGCTTCAGTGCCGATGATCGAAGGCGGCGGCAGCGGCAGGACGACATATTGCGGCGCGGGCTACGAAACGAAGCCCGCCAACCACATTATTCGAAAGTGCTATGAACGCTTCCACAACCGCACAACGAAGCTCGACCGGCCTTGCTGGGATCAAATGCGGCTGCTGTTCGGTGTGCGTGAACGAAGCAATTTCAACATTGCGCCGATGGGGAACATCACGATCACGCCCGATGCGATCATGACGTACCACGCCACACCGAATCGCAACCGCAGCTACGCCTACGTCATCGACAAGCCGCTCATCCAGGCCACCATCGAGGAGTTGATGATGCACGACCCGGGCGACTATCCACTCAAGCCTGCGCCGGCAGTGCCGCCGGCCGGAATTCGCATCAACTTCCAGCCGGCAGGGGCTGCTGTACCCGCGGGATTCCTGCCGGACCTGGGCACGGTCTATGGCAACCGTGGCAACGGCTTCTTTTATGGCTGGGACCGTTTCGTGGGGAACGATGCAAGGGAGCGCGGCCTGCATGCCGACCAGACATACGATACTCACTGCGCGGTACCACCCGGACGAAGCTGGAAGCTTCGTGTTGCCAACGGCCAGTATGACGTGCGATTTGTCATGGGTGATCCGCAGTTCGCTGACAACACGAACAACATCTACGTGCAGGATAAGCTTCTGAGCGACACAGACGGCCACGACCACTTCGATGAGTTCGTCACGACTGTAAACGTGACAAACGAGACACTTGTGCTGCGCCAGGCGGCGAACACCGGCGGGAATGCAACGATCTGCTTCCTTGAACTCAGCCCGAAGCCGAGCGTTGGGAAGGGTGTGTCGGTGAACTTCCAGCCGGCCACCAGTGAACGCGTGAGCGGGATGCTCGTGGACTCAGGCGCGGCCTTTGCCGCGCGCGGCAACGGGCACTCGTATGGCTGGGACATCGACATCGCCGCCGACATGCGCGACCGGGGCGTTCACGCCGATCAGCGTTACGACACATTCGCGCACATGCAGAAACTCGGCAACCGAAGCTGGAAAATCAATCTCGAGAACGGCAGCTACCAGGTCCGCGTCGTAATGGGCGATGCGCGCTACCAGGATCAGACCAGCAACATCTACGTGCAGGAGACATACCTGGCCGATCCAGACGGCATCGACAACTTTGACGAGTACACCGTGACGACGACGGTCTCGACAGGTTCGCTCGTGATCCGGCCGGCGGCCAACAGCAATGCTGGCGCGAAGCTCTGCTTCGTTGAGATTGTTCCTGTCAATACAGCGCCGACGATCGTCTCTCCCGCGTCGGCGACTCCAGCGCCGGTGGCGGTAGGAGCCGAAGTATCCTTTTCCGCAAGCGCGACCGACGAGGAGTCTGCCTCGTTAACGTACACGTGGGACTTCGGCGACGGCACGAGTGGTTCCGGCAGCAGCGTGACTAAGACATACATAACGGCCGGGACGTACACGGCCACAGTAACGGTGAGTGACGGAGCTCTGAGCACCACCAGCTCGGTCGTGGTGAGCGTGAATGGACTGACGGTGAACTTCCAACCGGCGGCCACGCCACTCGTGGCATCGACGCAGCCGGACCATGGCGCGGCGTTCGGGGCGCGCGGGAATAACTACTCTTACGGATGGGACATCGATATCAGCGCCGACATGCGCGACCGCAGCGCTCATCCCGACCAGCGCTACGATACATTCGCGCATATGCAGAAGCTCGGCGCGCGCACGTGGACGATTGGTCTTCCGAATGGCGAGTATCGGCTACGCATCGTCATGGGCGACTCTCGATACAGTGATCAGACCAACAACATCATCGTCCAGGGCGTTGCCGTGGCTGACCCCGATGGCATCGACAACTTTGACGAGTTTACCGTCACGACGAGCGTGGTGAATGGAAAGCTGGAGATCAAAGCGGGCACAAACCTGCGGGCGGGCGCGAAGCTCTGCTTCGTGGAGATCGCCCGCTTGCCGGCACGAGCGCCGGCTCCCGATCAAAACTTTTGATGGAGCGCCGCAGATCTCCTGGAGACATGAATCTCGCGTATGACCTCCCTTTAGTAGCGAACAATTCTCGAAAAGATCGCGCACTCGTTTGCAGAAATTTTGAGTTCACTCGCACAATTACCTGGGGAGGTCTCGAATTTAGGGGTTCGTTCGGAATTTCTGCGGCGCTGCGCGATTTTCCAAGGTTGCACGTTAGATTTCGCCCGTGACTGCCAAAATATAGTATGAAGGCCTCTATGCACACGGATGTCTGGGCGCGGGCGATTGTCGAGCAGAATCAGCGTTGGCTGATGGCTTACTTTCTGTCCAGCACCGGCAACCGGCATCACGCCGAAGATCTGGTGCAGGAAGTCTTTGCGATCGTGCTCGAAAATTCGGCTAAGTTCGACCCCTCACGCAGCTTTGGCGCATGGGTGCGCGGCATCGCTCGTAACGTCCTGCTGCAGTACTACAAGCAGCACAAGCGCTCGGCCCTGGTGCTGGATGAAGCGGCGCTCGAGCAACTTGATTGCGCAGCCGAGCAGGCGGAAGCCTGTTACGCCGCTCCGGGCTTTGGGGTGAGTCGCCTTGACGCTTTGAAAGCCTGCCTGTCCAGCCTTACGGACCGTGCACGCGCCATCCTGCATCTGCGGTACAGCGCGGAGAAGTCCTCTCGCGAGATTGCGGATGAAATCGGCATGAATGCAAGCGCCGTGGATATGATGCTCAGCCGCGCACGCAAATCACTGGAAGCCTGCATCGCGCAGAAACTGAAGGCGGCGAACCATGGATAGCGAGAAGCGCGATGCACTCATCCAACGTTTCGTGAATGGCGCCGCAAGCGTCGCGGAAGTGGCGGAACTGCAGGCCTTGCTGCAAACCGAGCCAGCCCTGATGCGCCAGCTCTTCGCCGCCGCGGAACTGGAACGCGACCTGCAGCACATCTACAAACCAGAGCAGGCCAAATCCGATACGCGTGTGTTCCAGGCCCTGAAAAACCGCCCGGCGCGCAGCAGTGCCTCCGCACGCTTCGAATCCTCTCGCCGCACCCAGGTGCCGCGCCGCCGCATGCAGCGGCTGAATCCTTCGTGGGCGATTCCGGGAGCGCTCGCGGCCTGTGGAGTGCTCGCCCTGCTGCTCTTCCTGAGTGGCTCGCCGCGCCGCGATCGGGTTAACACCGCCGCAACATCACCTGTGACCCCTACAACAACCGGGCCGAATCTGCAGCAGACGCGCGAGGAA
>DASPJR010000141.1:0-33472 GCA_035628505.1 Planctomycetota bacterium
GAGCCCGGCACGAACAATCTGCTGCTGCTGCATCAGCTGTGGCCGTGGGGCGGAGCGGGGCGGCTGCTGCGCATCAAGGACGATAAAGATGTCAGCGATTACCAGGTGCTGCTCGCGCCGGACGGCATCATGTACGGCATCGCCTTTGACCCTCAGTTCGAACAGAACGGGTATATGTACATCGGCTGGAACGGGCCGCTATCGCAGCAGACCAAGTACACGCGCGTGACGCGTTACACCATCAGCCGCGATGAAAAACGCACGCTTGACCCGAAGTCCGAGCACCTGATCATTGAGTGGGAATCCGACGGCCACAACGGCGGCGACCTGGCGTTTGGCAAAGACGGCATGCTCTATATCTCGTCCGGCGACGGCACGTCCGATTCAGACAAGAACTTGACTGGCCAGGATCTGACGAAGCTGCTTTCAAAAATTCTGCGCATCGACGTCCGCAACAGCACGAAAGAAAAGCCGTACACCGTTCCGGCCGATAATCCATTCGTCAATCGCGCGGGGACACGGCCGGAGACCTGGGCGTACGGCATGCGCAATCCCTGGCGCCTGACCACCGACCCGAAAACCGGCCACGTGTGGGTCGGGCAGAATGGACAGGACCTGTGGGAGCAGGTTTATCTGATTCAGAAAGGGCACAACTACGGCTGGAGCGTCAGCGAGGGCGCGCACCCGTTTTATCCCGATCGCAAGCGCGGCCCGGAGCCGATCACCAAGCCGACGGCTGAACATCCGCATTCGGAAGCGCGTTCGCTCACCGGCGGGCAGGTCTACTACGGCAACGAATTTCCCGAACTGCGCGGGATGTATATCTACGGCGACTGGTCGACCGGGAAAATCTGGGCAATCCGGCACGATGGCGAAAAGCTGCTTGAGCACCGCGAGCTGGCCGACACGACCATGCGCATCTGCGGCTTCGGGTTTGATTCCAAAGGCGAATTGCTGATCGCAGATTGGGGCGCGGGTTATTTCCGGCTGGAACGCAATCCGCCCCCGCCGCCGACGGCGAAAGGCTTTCCGCAAAAGTTAAGCGAGACCGGCGTCTTTGCGTCGGTGAAAGGACACATTCCGCACGCCGCGGCAGTTCCGTATTCGGTAAATGCGCAGCTCTGGTCCGACGGCGCGCACAAGGAACGTTTTTTCCTGATGCCCGGCGCGGATTCGAAGATTGATTACACGGGCGATCGCGGCTTTGAATTTCCTGAAGGCGCTGTGCTGGTGAAGTCGTTCGGACTCGAACGCGAGCACGGAAATCCCAAGTCGCTGCAGTGGATTGAAACACGGCTGCTGACCAAGACGCTCGGGAAATGGGTTGGCTATTCGTACGAATGGAATGCCGAGCAGACCGACGCGGTGCTGGTGGCAAAGGAGGGCGTTGATCGCGAATTCTCAATTCGCGACGCAAGCGCCGCCGGCGGCGTGCGGCGCCTGCCGTGGCACTATCCCAGCCGGACCGAATGCATGGTCTGCCACAGCCGCGCGTTTAATTTTGTGCTGGGCGTCAGCGAAGGGCAGATTAACAAGCTGCACGATTACGGTGGCGTAGTCGACAATCAGCTGAGAACGCTGGAACACCTGGGCATGCTGCGCGTGAAATGGCGCGATTTCGAACGCAGCACCATCTGGAAGGAAGCGCGCGCCGCTGGAAAGACCGAGAAAGAAGCCGGGGAATGGGCTGACAGGCTGTGCTCGTCGCGTATGCAGCGCGAGCCGGTGTATTCGTCGCTTCTGCCGAAAAACCCGGAGCGCTGCGAACAGCTGGTCGATCCGTATGATGAGAAACAGGACCTAAACAAGCGCGCGCGTTCGTACCTGCACGCCAACTGTTCACAGTGCCACGTCGAAGCCGGCGGCGGGAACGCCATGATGGAGCTCGAATACAAGCAGCCGCTCGACAAGATGCGCATCTTCGACGTCAAACCCATGCACAGCACCTTCGACAAGCCCGAAGCCCGGCTGATCGCCCCCGGCGACCCGAACCGCTCGATCATTTTCCACCGCATGTCCATGCGCGGCTCTGGCCAGATGCCGCCACTGGCGACAACGGTCGTCGACGAGCGCGCCGTGAAATTGATGAAAGAGTGGATCAGCCAGCTGAAACCGTAGAGATTAAACGGGGCGAGCCGGTGCTGCCGTTGGGATGCATTTCACACTCACGCCGGACTGACGATTCCCTCTCCCCTTGCGGGAGAGGGTTAGGGAGAGGGGTTAGCCACCGCATCAGTTGGCAGTCAGACTACTTTGCGATTCACTCCGTCGGCGTATCAAAATTCTTTTTGGGATACGGGCAGATCTCCAGCAGCGGGCAGCCGGCGCAGCGCGGCGTGGGCGCTTTGCAGTATTTGCGGCCGTGCAGGATCATCTCGTGGCCCAGCGGTGTCCAGCGCTTCGGCGGAAAAAGCTGCATCAGCTCGTGTTCGACTTTCACCGGATCGGTCTGCTTTGTCAGGCCCAGCCGGCGGCTGACGCGGCCGATGTGCGTATCGACCACCATGCCCGGCGTGTCGAACGCGTTGCCCAAAACAACGTTTGCCGTCTTGCGGCCCACGCCACGCAGCGCCGTCAGCTCTTCAAGCGTGCGCGGCACGACGCCGTTGTGCTTCTCGGCAATGTCGCGGCAGGCTTCGAGAATGGACTTCGTCTTGCTGCGAAAGAAGCCGGTCGACTGGATCATCTTTTCGAGCTCGGCCGGATTCGCTGACGCGAAATCTTTTGCGGTCTTAAATTTTGCCCATAGCGCGGGAGTGGTCTTGTTTACGCGCGCGTCGGTGCACTGAGCCGAGAGAATCGTCGCGATCAGAAGCTGCAGCGGATTGGAATAATCCAGCGAGCACTTCGCGTCCGGGTACGCGGCCTTGAGCAGCGCATCGACTTTCTGCGCCTGCTGCAGCTTTTGCGGACTGGGTGCGCGGAGTTTTTTGATTTTCACGGCCATAAAGCTGATTTAAGCACAAAGGCGCGAAGACTCAAAGGCATGAAGCACTTCAGTTCGCGGGCGCCGGTGCAGTGTTCGCAGCCGGAGCGGTGTTCGCCGGCGGCGCAGTAGCAGCGCGCGCAATGGGTTCAGTTATGGCGCTTAGAGTCATCAACGCGGCCACGAGCAGTACGTACTTAACCAGCGCCGATTGATCGGGCTTCTCCGGCGCTGCTCCTGCGAGAGTTTTAGCTGCAGCCACGATCAGCACCAGGAGCAGCAGGCCGTCATGGGTATAGTACCAGGCAATCCCCAGTGCCAGCACCGCCAGCCAGCGCTGCGAGGATGTGAGTGCGCGAAAACCGCGTCCACCGTCCAGCGAGAAGAGGGGCATGAGGTTGAACACGTTGATCAGCGAGTTCAAATGAGTGAGCGCCGCAAACAGCGGATTTTGTGTCCAGAGATAAAGCGCATAGGTCGCGCAGCTTGCGCCGAGGCCCCAGATCGGCCCAGCGAGGCCGACGTAGGCATCTTCAGACGGCGTGGCCGGGTACTGCTTCATGCGAACGATTGCGCCGAGGCCGGGCAGAAACATGGGCGCGCTCGCGGGAATTCCGAAATGCCGAAGCGCCGCCACGTGGCCCATTTCGTGAATGTACGTACAGAGCACAATTCCGCCGGCGAACTGCCAGCCCCAGGCCGTCCAGTACACGCCGAATGCGAGCAGCATCGTAAAGAGCGTGCTCGATTTCGAGAGCCCAAGCAGCAGAAATTTGCCCTTGGTGATGACAAAAATTACAACCGCGGCAATGATGCCCCAGGGTGTCTTCGGTGTCGCGGCTTTTCCCTCTGCCCCCGTCGGGCTGTTTCCGGATTGTTGCAGCCGGTCGCTGAGCTCGGCAAGTTTTGCCTGTATTGCAGCGTACTGTTTTGAGTTTTCCGGAAGCAGCTCCAGCGCCTTCCTCCAGCACGCCAGTGCGGTGCTCAAGTCGCCAGTGTCGGCGGCGCTCTGCGCCTGTTGCGCCAGAGACTTAAGCTCAGCCGAGTGAACCAGGTAATGGCAATTCGTGCAGTTCAAGTCAGACGCTGCGAGAGGCGCCTGACATTGCGGGCACGCCACTGGAGGAGCAGGAGGCGGGGCGAGATCAGGCACTGGTCGGCTCTTGGACAGGCTTCTGATTCACAAAGAACGGTCCACGGATGGCTGACTGCATTTTTGTGTTCATCGACCAGGCCTGGTAGAGCCCGAATGCGATGATGGCAATCCCAATGATGTTCTGAAATCCGGCCAGGAACGGCAGCGCATAAACCACGCCGATCAGAACGAGGACACCGAGCACGAATCCCCCAAACGTCAGCGGTTCATCAGGCTCATCGGATTCAATTGCAGTGTCAACCTGCTGCGCCGCAGGCGCGGGCGCCGCGACGGGAGTCGCCGCCGCCTTCTCCGCCGACTGCGCCGACCTGGCAGCCGGCGGTTCAGCCTTTGCTGTCGCCGCACGCTTTTCATTAAGTTCCATGATGCCAGCGACGAGCATCGGAACGTACGCGGAGACGATAGCCGTGTAGGTGATGAAGACGGCCAGCAACTGATACGCAAGACCGCCGCGCTGTTCGGAACCGGCCTTAACCGCCGCGCCGACCATGAAGCCGACGAGAATGGAAATGAGGCCGAACTGCAGATTCAGAAAATACAGCACAGCCCAGTAAATACCCGCGCCGAAGACTCCGGCAATCGAGCCGTAAATTGCGGCCTTGATGAAGCGATTGGTTCCCGATCCGCCGGTCATCAGTTCGGCTACGCGATCCTTGCATGAAACACAGACGTCTTTCTGGTCGATCTTATAATACTGATCCGCGATGGCCGTATTGCAGGTGCTGCAGGTGAGCGACTGGATTTCGGCTTTATCGAACTGCAGCGGTTCAGGGTTGGAATTAGCGGACGTTTCGGGCGCAGTCTCCATACATGTCTCCATGAGTAGATGTGTATACAGTGGCAGGTTATGCCGAAAGAATGAGCGCACAACACTGAAATCGCGAATTTCAGAGGGATGAGTCCGGCGCGATGTTGTATTATTTTCATAACTCTTCACAAAGGAACAACGATGAAAGAATGGATGCTGCTCGAACAGAATCACGGTTTTTTGAAGACCAAAAAATGGGAAGTCGCGGTACTGCCGTGCGGGGCCACAGAAGGTCACAACCTTCACATGCCCTACGGCACCGATGTTTACGAAGTCCAGATGGTCGCGGACAAGTCTTGCGAGATCGCCTACAAGCAGGGTGCGAACGTGATCTGCCTGCCGACGATGCCGTTTGGCGTGAACACCAATCACTTCAAAGTGCCCGGCGGACTGGTCTGCAGCGTGACGCCGACGACACTGTTCAAGCTCGTCGGCGACATCGTTGACTCGATGGAGCGGCAGGGCATCCGCAAGATGCTCCTGCTGAATGGCCACGGCGGCAATGAGCTCAAGCCGATCCTGCGCGAGCTGCATCACAAGCACAATATTTTTGTATGCATGGCCGATTTCTGGCGCATCGCCGCGGACGTTCACAAGGAACTGTTTAAAGCTCCTGGCGATCACGCGGACGAAATGGAAACCAGCCTCGGCCTGGCGTTCTTCCCTGAACATATGCGGCCGGGCACGCATGACGCGGGCACGGTGAGGAAGACCCGTTTCGCGGCCATCAACGATGGGTGGGTGAACATCACGCGGCCGTGGCATCTGGCTACGACGAACACCGGTGCCGGCGATCCGTCCAACGCGAGCGCCGAGAAGGGCCACAAATATATGGAGATCATCACTCAGCGCCTCGGCTCGTTCCTCGCGGAGCTCGCCAAAGCGCCCGTCGACGACAAGTTCCCGTACTGATTTTTTCACCACAGAGAACACAGAGGACACAGAGTTTTTTTAATCTTCTCTGTGTTCTCTGTGAGCTCTGTGGTGAATTATTTCTGCTTCGCCACCCACTTGCCCCACTTCTCCCAATCGTCGCCGAAATCTTCGCCGCTGAGAAGTTTCAGCGCTCCGACTGCCGGCGCGACCACGCTCGTGTTCACGCGCGTCATGCTCAGCTCCGGCGTCTGAATCGGCAGCGCGAGCTGAACGGGGAAGGGGTTCTGGCCATTGTTCTGTACGGAGTACGTATCGATCTGGCGCGTCGTGAGGCTCCCCGCGGAAATATTTGTGAGCCGAAGCTCCATCCAGACATGATAAAGCAGCGCCTGGTACACGCGCCTGTCGTTCAGGTTTCGAATGGCATCGCTGGCCCGCGCGGCCAGGAGCTTATCGCGGATCGATCCGGTCTGATCAAAAGACGAAACCAGTTGTCCGATCATGCCTTGAACTGCCAGATCGTCTTTGCGCGTCTTTATCGTGCTGATCGCCGCGTTGCGGACTTCATTCACAGGATCGCCAGCCGCGATCGCCGCAAGAGCCAGCGAGACGTTCTGCCCCGTCGGCTTGAGGACCTCCATTGCCTTCAGCGCGCCGATGCGCACTTCCGGTTCGGGCGTTGAGGCGGAATTGAGCGACGCAAGGATCTGCTCGTTCGATTTGGCCTTGTCGCGCTGCAGCGTGGCGACGGCCGCTTCCCGCGTCTTATCGTTTGCAGACGTGTCTTTGGCCAGTGCTCGGAAAGCTTCGAGAATCTGCTTCTTGTCGACCTGCTGCTGCTGAAGGCGCGCGCTGGGACCGATCACGAACGAGTCGTCAGCGGGTTCGGCTGAGTGCACGGCCGCCGTCAGTGAGATTAGAAATAATGCAGAAAAGAAAAGGATTCGTCTCACGGGTCCTCCCGCATGCCCCCTCCTTAACACTGGAGAGGGCATCAGAATAACGCCTATAAGACGATTTCGTTACAGCTTTGCTGCGGAAATTCGGGCTCAGCCGCGGATGACTTCGGCTTTGTGGGCCCATTCGCTGTCGGGGAACTTCTGCAGCAGTTCGTTCCAGCCTTTCTTCAGGTCCTCGGCATTGTGGCTGGTTTTGTAATCGACCACGGCGCTCCAGTAGAGCGTCTCCGGTTCGCGCTGCGGATCGCCCCGCGTGAAATGAAGCGCCTCTGCGACGCGATTGCGCGCGTTGGCAAAGTCTTTCTGGTCCAGCGCGGCTTTGACGCGTGCAAGCGCCAGTTCTTCTTCGAAGCGGTGGGGATCGTAAAATCCTTCAAGCCGGCGATATTCCTGCCCGTCGGCGTCCTCGACAATAATGGTTGGGGTCCACGGTGCCCCGAACAGGTCGGGCATCTCCGGGTGTTCCACGACATTGATCTGCACCGGAACAAAGTGCTGCTCAATGTACTGCTCAACGTCGGTGTTTGAGTACGTCACGGCACTCATCTTTTTGCAGCCGCCTCACCCCGGATTGAACAGGTCAATCATGACCAGTTTTCCCTGGTCCTGCGCTTCCTGGTATGCGTCGTCCAGGTTCCCACGCCAATGAATGGACATATGAAATACCTCCGTATCCGGAAGACCTCCGCGCATGCGGCGTGCCTCAGTGACGCGTTCAGCGCCGTACAGACGAGTTTTCTCGTAAATGAGGACGGCCTTGTTAAGCTTTGGTTTGTATGAACCGGGTGCATCGAAGTTTTGAACGTGCAGCGCATTTCTTTGGACTGCAATCGTGGTTTCGGCTGCTCTTTTTGTGTGTTCTCGTCGGCGTCGTATCGGGCGTCGGAGCGTTGCTGTTTGATTATGGTTTGCGACTCCTCGAGCATGCATTGATCGGCGGATGGCTCTTTAATCCCGCGCAGTCCGGATATGGATATTGGCCATTATTTGTCATCCCGGCGCTCGGCGGCGGGCTGGCCGGATTCCTTGCAATGTGGCTTGCGCCTGAGGCGACGGGCCATGGCACCGATTTCGTCCGCGCCTTTCACCGCGAAAAGGGCGAGATTCGCGCGCACGTACCGCTCGTGAAAGGACTCTGCGCAGCCCTGACGATCGGCAGCGGCGGCTCGGCCGGCAAAGAAGGCCCGATCGCCCAGATCGGTGCGGGCTTCGGATCGACCCTGGCGACACTTCTGCATCTTTCTGTTCGCGACCGCCGCATTTTGATGCTCGCAGGAGTCGCAGGCGGCATCGGTGCAATTTTCAAAGCACCGCTCGGCGGTGCGCTGTTTGCCGCCGAAGTGCTTTACCGCGAACCGGATTTCGAATCTGACGCCGTGATTCCGGGTGTGATCAGTTCAGTTACAGCTTACTCAGTTTTCACGTCGATCGATGGGCACGCGCGCATCCTGGATTTCAAAGACTCACACGGAGTTCCGCTGCCGCCGCTTACTTTTCCGTCAGCCGATGGAAATTCGGCCGCGGAATTGATTCATTACGCGGTGCTCAGCGTGCTGTGCGCGCTGGTCGCGTTTCTGTTTGTCAAAGGCATCAAGCTGATTGAAGAACGCTTTTTTAAGCCGCTGCCGGTTCCCCGTGCGGCCAAGCCCGCTGTGGGAGGAATGCTGCTGGGGCTGATGGCGCTTGGGCTGATGTTTGTCGTCGGACAGATCGCCAATGGCGTGGAACTCGGCACGTCGCAGCCGCATCACATCATGGCCGGGGGCCAGCGTTATCTGCAGACGGTGATCAACAGCGCACTCGACTTCACGCGAGTCGATCCGGAGCTGTCGCTGAAAATGGCTGGATTCCTCGGTGTTGTCGTGCTGGCGAAGATCATTGCGACGGGAATGACTATCGGTTCCGGAGGGTCCGGCGGACTGCTCTTTCCGGCATTGTTCCTGGGTGGGATAACCGGCGCAGGCTATGCCAAGCTCTGCCGGGCGTTGAACGATGCTGGCTGGATGTATTCGTTCTTTGCGCTGACGCCGAACGCACGGGCCGGAATGATCCTGGTGGGCATGGGCGGTGTTTTTGCCGCGTGCACGAAGACACCAATCGCGAGTCTGGTCATGGTCAGCGAAATCACCGGCTCTTACGGTTTGGCCGTTCCGCTCATGATGACCTGCGCCTCCGCGTACATTCTAAGCCGTTCCTTCACACTCAACGAAGAACAGGTGCCAAGCATCGGCGATTCGCCGGCGCATCGCGGAGACTTCCTCGTGAACGTGCTCGCCGAGATCCGCGTGAAGGATGCGGTCAGCGGGCAGACGCCTCCGGAGATGTTCACCGCCGATACGCCATTCACGAAGGTGCTCGAGCGCATCAAGGGGTCGGCGGCGACGGTATTTCCGATTGTGGATGAAAAGCAGTGCCTGGTCGGCATATTCTCGCTGGGAGATATCCGGCAGATCATGAATGAGCAATCCGTCGGGACGCTTGTGGTGGCCGGCGACCTGGGCACCATGAACGTCATGAGCGTCACGATGGAGACGAACCTGAACGAGGCACTGCGGCTCTTCACGAAGAAAAGCCTGGATGAAATTCCAATCGTCGAGAGCCTCTCGAAGAACGACGATGCCAGCCGCTCAACCATCTCGGCTGCAATCCGGCGCCCGCGCGGTCCGGTGGGCACGCTGCGTGTGGTTGGGATGCTCAGCCGCCGCGACCTGATCGCTGCCTATCAGCGGCGTATCAATGAAATGCAGCGCGCGGACGCCATGGAAAACAGCGGCTCGCGCGTATTCGTGGATGCGCTGGCTTCTACGCCGACCGCCCCGCCAGTCCTCGAAGAGGCAGTGGTCGTAAACGATGCGTCGAATCCGGGGTCGGAGATCCTCGACGAGCCGCCCGAAACGCCTTCTGAAGGAACAAGCTGACGTTGCGGGCTGGGGCCGTTGAAAAGTTATTCGACGTTGCGGGGGCTTTAGCGCTTTGCGGCCGGCTCTTTGGCGATGGCTGTCGCTTCAGGCTTGGCGCCGGCGGTTTTCTTGCGGGTACCGGGCGGTGTCAGGTTTTCTGGCAGCTTCGACGGGTCGCCGCCGAGTTCGATAAAGCGCTCGTAGTGGATCTGCGCCTTGGCGCGGTCGTTGAGATAAAAATCATAGATCAGCGCCATGTTGTAATGCGCGACTTTCAGCTTTGGATCTGCCTTCAGCGCCAGGTGGTAGGTGTCGACGGCCTTCTCGTAGCGGCTGCGTTTTCGCCAGACCACGCCGAGTCCCACGAGCGCCCCGGTATGGTCGGGCTTGTCGCGAAGAATCGTGTCGTACTGCTCCTGCGCTTCCGAGAGATGGTTGCATTCGCTCAGAAGGTTCGCCAGGTTCAACCGCGCGCGATTGTCGGTGGCATCAAGCTCCAGGATTTCCTGATACAACTTGATGGCTTCTTTCAGTGCTTCTTCGCGTTCGTCCGGCTGGTCGATTTCAGAGAGCAGCGCGGCCAGGTTGCGGCGCGCCTCAATGTCCTGGTGCTTAATCTTCAGGATCTGGCGCAGGGCTTCGCGCGCGAGTGGTTTTTCATTGCGCTTTACGCGCATGGCCGCCAGGTGGCGCCACGCATCCGCGTCGCCTGCTTTGCCCACGGACTCGTACGCCGCGAGAGCCGCGTCTTCGGCTCCGATGCTCTTGTACACGGCGGCCAGGCGGCTCTGGCCTTCCAGATCCCCGGGCTTAAGCGCCAGCAGGCGCTGCCAGCAGAAGATCGCGCGCAGGGGCATGTCCAGCTCGGTGTAAAGCCGGCCGGCTTCGCGCAGCGCATCGACATTGGCCGGCGATTTCTCAAGAATGGATTCGTAAATTCCGACCGCGGCACGCTGCTGCCCCAGGTCTTTCTGCAGCGTCGCAAGCTGCATGTTGGAATCGAGATCGCCGCTCTTGAGCGCGTTGATCGCTTCGTATTCCTTGATGGCTTCCTCGCGCCGGCCGAGGTCGCGCAGCGTCGATGCCAGCATGTTCATGGCTTTTTCGTCGAGCGGCTCGGCAGCAAGGTGCGCGCGGAGCGGAGCGATAGCCTCTTCGCGGCGGCCCAGCCCAAGAAGAACTTTCGCCATGTTCAGCTGCGCTTTGTTCAGCTTCGGATCAATGGCCAGCGCGTCTTTGTATTTCTGGATCGCGTCCTCAAAGCGCTGCTGCGTGCCGTAGAGACTGCCCAGATTCATGTGGGCTTCGGCGTCGCGAGGAGCGTAAACCAGCGTCTGCTTAATGAAGCGTTCGGCTTCGGCAAGATTGCCAGCCTGCAGGAAAAGCTCGCCCAGGCGGCGGTTGACCTCGGCGTCACGCGGGTTGCGTTCAAGCACGCGCTGGAAATGCAGGATAGCGCGGCCCTGGAAGCCCGGCAGATCGGCAAAGAGCATGCCCAGCCGGCGGCGCGTGGTGACGTCATCGGGAACGCGGTTGACGATTTCCTGATAGGCCAGCGCGGCCTGGCGGTTGATGCCCGCTCCGTCGTAGGCTTTGGCCAGCGCGCGTCGGTAGCGCAGATCTTCCGGATCGACGCGCACGAGACGTTCGTAAATAGCGATCGCACGCGAACCGTCTTTCTGCTGCTCGGCATAGCGCGCGGCTTCTTCCTGAAGTTCACGGTCTGAATGGTCGAGCTCGGCTGCCTCGAGGCGCGTCTTGGCGGCCAGATCGTTCTGCCCGGTCTTCTGGTAGAGCTTCGCAAGTCGCTTTGGAATCTCAGCCGTTTCGGGGAACTCTTTGCGCAGCATCATCAGCGTGGTGATCGCAAGCTGCGTATCTCCGCTTGCGTCCAGCAGCTTCGATTTCAGGATCTGTACGTCCAGCCGGCCGGCAGGCGCGTCTTCTGCCTGCACCAGGGCCGCCAGGGCTTCGCGGATCTGCCCCTGGGCTTTGAGACACAGCGCCAAGTCGTAAGCGGCTTCCTGCCTCCACGTCTTCTGCGGCTCGTCGTCGGTTGATGTCAGAGGCATGACCCGGTCGATGATTTTACCGCGGGAGGTCTTCGCCTTTGCGGTCGGATCTGCCTTGGGAATATTGTTGAGCGCGGTGCGGCAGAGCCCGGCCGCTTCGGCGTAGCGGCGCAGCTCATAGAGGACTTTGGCTTTCTCGAGGTACGCCGGTGTGTACTCGTTATCGAGCGCGATGGCCTCGTCGAACTCGCGCAGCGCCTCGTCGATTCGGCCCATGCCGATTTTCACCTGCCCGCTGCGGTGGCGGATGCGCGCATCGTCGGGGCTCAGCTTCTTGGCTTTATTCAAATGATCGGCCGCTTCGGTCCAGCGGCTTTCGTAAATGCAGATCCGCCCGAGGCTGTGATGCGCTTCGGAAAGGGTGTCGTCGATGTCCAGCGCCTTGTAGTACAAGTCTTTGGCCAGCGAGTAGTTGCCCTTCTTCTGGAAGAGCTCGCCGATGGCATTGTACGCCACGGCGTCGCGTGGGTTGACTTTCGTCGCGTACGAAAGGTCTTTGATCTTCTGGTAGTAGGCCACTTCGGCGCGTGTGAGCCGGCGTCCGCCGACCATGACGTATTTCGACTGCGGCATGAACGGCAGGCTCTGGGAAATCTGCTGGCGCGCGTCGTCCAGACAGCCGGGAAGGCCCAATAGCAGCGCTCCGGCGGCGAGGAATGGTAGAATACGGCTATACTGACGCGCTTGCTTCAAGAGCTTAACTCCCTGTCGACAAAACCGTTGCGGCCACAGTATAGATCGGCCAAAGCGGATTAAAAGCGCATACTTTTGTCGGCAACTCTCCTTATATTGGTCGCCGGCTGATTTTGCGCGTTGTGCGGCATTGCCAGAGTCAGACGCTGCTGGACAAAAGATCATCAATTCAAATGCGGTCGACTCCGCCGTGTGCAAAACGCCCGCCAGCGGCTAAAATCCTGCAGGGCGGGTACTAAGAGGGGAAATCATGAGCAAACAGTATCGAATCGATGACGGCAGTTCGTTTCGAATCAAGGACGTTAATCCGGACGATACCGGCGAGTTCAAGAGAAGGGAAGAGGCCGAAGAGGCGACGCGCGCCGATCTCGAACGACTGGCTGAACTGCAGGAACGCTTCTACATCGACAACCGCAAGTCGCTGCTGGTGGTGCTGCAGGCGATGGATACCGGCGGCAAGGATGGAACGATCAAGCATGTCTTCAGCGGCCTGAATCCTGTGGGCTGCCAGGTGACTTCATTCAAAAAGCCCACGCACGAAGAAATGGACCATGATTTTCTATGGCGGATCAACCGAGCGCTTCCGCCGAGGGGCACGATCGGGATATTCAACCGTTCGCATTACGAGGATGTGTTGATTGTGCGCGTGCATGACCTGGTTCCAAAGGCAATCTGGAGCCGGCGATACGAGCACATCAATACCTTTGAGAAACTTTTGACCGACGAGAATACGATCATCCTGAAGTTCTTTTTGCACATCAGCAAGGATGAGCAGAAAAAGAGACTCGAAGCACGGTTGAAGGATCGGGAGAAGACGTGGAAGTTCGACCCGAACGATTTGAAAGAGCGACAGCACTGGGATGATTACCAGGACGCGTTTGAAAATGTCATCCGCAGGTGCAGCACGCCGCACGCTCCATGGTACGTCGTGCCCGCAAACAAGAAGTGGTTTCGAAATTACGTGGTTGCCAACGCGATCACGCGCACGCTGTCGAAGCTGGATTTGAAGGTCCCCAAGCCGGATTTTGATCCGGCAAAAATCAAGGTCGTGTGAGAGAGCGAGCCATGGCAGGATTCTGGTCGGGAAAAAAAGTTGTGGTCACTGGCGGCGCCGGCTTTGTCGGCTCGGTCGTGTGTGACAAGCTGAAAGCACGTGGCGCTGAGACTGTAATCGTTCCACGCCGCAAAGATTACGACCTGACCGACGTCTCAGCCGTGCGCCAGCTGTATGACTCCGCTGCTCCCGACATCGTTCTGCACCTGGCTGCCGAAGTCGGCGGAATTGGCGCCAACATGGCCAATCCCGGGCGCTACTTTTACGCCAATATGGCCATGGGCCTGAATCTGATCGAAGAAGGCCGCAAGCGCGGCTTGAAGAAATTTGTCCAGGTCGGGACGATTTGCGCCTACCCGAAGTTCACTCCTGTTCCCTTCAAAGAAGAAGATCTCTGGAACGGCTATCCCGAAGAGACCAACGCGCCCTATGGCGTGGCGAAGAAGGCGCTGCTGGTCATGCTGCAGTCCTACCGCCAGCAGTATGGATTCAACGGGATTTATCTGCTGCCGGTGAATCTCTACGGTCCCCGCGATAATTTCGATCTCAACACCAGCCACGTCATTCCTGCTCTAATCCGCAAGTGCCTGGCGGCTCAGCGTAACGGTGAAAACCGGATCGTGTGCTGGGGCAGCGGCAAGGTCTCGCGCGAGTTCCTCTACGTCGATGACTGCGCCGAGGGATTGCTGCTGGCTGCCGAATCGTACGATGGCCCCGAACCGGTGAACCTGGGCACTGGGCGCGAAATCAGCATTAAAGATCTGGCTGAACTGATCGCCCGCCTGACGGGATTCAAGGGCAGCATCGAGTGGGATGCCGCCAAGCCCGACGGCCAGCCGCGCCGCTGCCTGAGCGTAGAACGCGCTGAGCGCCTGCTTGGCTTCAAAGCGCGCATGCCGCTTGAGCAGGGGCTGCAAGCGACCATCGAGTGGGCGCGCGGCAATCTGAAATTCTAAAACGTAAGTCCGCCTTTCAAAGCATAACCTGTCCTGCCAAATGGCGTGTCCGCCGAAGTGCCGCCGTGCCTGCGCTGACGCTAAAACGCGGTTGAAAAATCCTCGTTCGCTCTAGAGTCTAAGAGCTCAGGTGGCCTAAACCCCTGTCGGCAGCAGTGCGGAATTCCCACGAAAGGCAAGCGTGGCTGAAACAGAGCCTGAAATCAAACCGGAGCATCCGGCCAGCGGCATACGAAAACAGGTCGGCCCCGTGCTGGCCGGCGGCAAAACGCTTTCGGTCGTGATCCCGGCATATAACGAAAGCAAGCGCATCGGCCAGACCTTCCGCGAAATTCGCGCATGGCTGGACGAGCATTTTGCGCGGCGCTACGAAGTCCTGGTCGTCGATGACGGCAGCCGCGACAACACGCCGGCGCTGGTCGAAGAAGAAGCCAAAAAGTGGCCCGAACTTAAGCTGCTGCGCCAGCCGCTGAACCTGGGCAAGGGCGCGGCGGTGCGGCGCGGCTGCCTGGAAGCAAAGAACGATTACGTCCTGTTCATGGATGCAGACCACGCCACACCGATCGAGGAATTGCGCGGGTTTTTCCCGCGACTCGAACAGGGCTTCGACATCGTTGTCGGCGTGCGAACCTTCCAGGAAAGCGAAAGCCGCTCACGGCGCATCATGGGCCTTGGGCTGCTGATGCTCGCGCACCTGATCGTCTTTTCGAAGGCGGTCGTCGACAGCCAGTGCGGATTCAAACTCTTCAAGCGCGACATCTGCCAGAAGATTTTTTCACGCTGCCGGATTGACGGCGGAATGATTGACGTTGAAGTCTTTCACATCGCTCATCATCTGAATACACGCATCTGGTTTGCGCCCGTCTATTGGGACAACAAGGAAGGGTCGACGATCAACATCTGGCGTTGCATCATCTTCGATCCTTTCGACCTGGTTGGCATACGCTGGCGGGGGATGCGCCACGTTTACGAGAAACCGATCTCGCGGCAGCCGTGGGAACTTTCGACAAACTAACGACGCAATTCATGCAGTAGCATCGATAAAGGAGCGGGGCATGGCGAAGAGCGGCCGGGCATTGCCTGTACTCGGGATGGTGGGAATTGGCGGACTTGGCGCCGCGATCGCGCAGCGTCTGCTGAAGATGAAGTATTCGGTCATTGTCTTCGACACGAACGTGAGCCGCGTTAAGGAACTTGCCCGCGCTGGCGCCCGGGCTGCAGCCTCCGCCGCCGATGTTGGCGCTGAGGCCGAGATCATCCTGACGGCGCTGCCGAATTCCGAAATGTTCGTTCAAGTCGTCGAAAACGAACTGCTGCCTGGTTTGACAAAGGGCAAGGTGCTGATCGACCTCGGCATTACCGAGCTCTCACAGACGCGCCGCCTCGCCGCATGGCTGAATGAACGCGGCGTTCATCTGCTCGATGCGCCGGTCAGCGGAAGCGAACGGCGCGCGGAAGAGGGCAGCCTCAATATTTTTGTGGGCGGCAGTAAGGATGTTTACAAGGCATGCAGCAGCCTGCTTAAATGCCTCGGCGCTGCCGGCAAGATCACATATTGCGGACCAAGTGGATGCGGGCAGATCGTCAAAGGCGTTGAGCAGCTTGCGGTGGGGCTCGGACAGGCAGCCTTTATCGAAGCCATCGCCTACGGCGTCAATCACGGCATCTCTGCGGAGGATCTGGCTGAAACGCTGGAAGATTCAGCGGCTTCGCGGACCACGTTTGCATCGGTGATCAAGCAGATCCTGAGCGAAGGCGGCGAAAATGTTTCCACTAACGCCGGCGAGCTGGGCTATTTCGTCAAATCCAGCGACGCGATCGACCAGCCGCTGCCGCTCACGACCGCTCTCGCAACGTGGATGCACACGGCTGAGCCTGTCGTTATTGAGCGCGGCGAGCACACGCCGTCGTATTGGATCGAACTGACGCGGCGCCCGAAAAAAGATTCTAGAGATGCCGATGAAGCAGCCGACGAGGAAAAAACCGTTATCAGCAAACGCTAGCTCGCCTTATTCCTGCGCCAGCGTCACGTAAAACGTCGTGCCTTTTGGCGACGTCTCGTAGCGGATGGAGCCGTGGTGTTCTTCGGCAATCTGCTTTGCGATGGCAAGGCCCAGTCCTCCGCCGCCGGCCTTGGTGGTGACGAATAGATCAAACAGTTTTTCGCGCACTTCCTCGGGAACACCCGGACCCGTGTCAGAGACGGACAGCGTAGCGGTTTTTGCCGCTGCATCCCAACGCGTCTTCACCGTAATGCTGCCGTCGCGCACAATGGCCTGCTGCGCGTTCAGGATCAGGTTGACCAGCAGCTGGCGGACCTTGTTTGCATCAAGCGGAAGCTCAGCGGGCAGAGCGGGGTCCAGCTCGGTCAGGGCCTTGACTCGCGAATGCGCCAGTTGCCGCTCCAGAAAGCGCAGCGTGTCGGAGATCAGGCGATGCAGGTCCGTCGGCAGGCGCTGCGCCGGCCGAGGGCGTGCGACGGTCAGAAGCTCCTCTACGGCGAGCGCCAACCGGTCGATTTCGCTTAGCACAATGGCGTACGCTTCCTGCGTTGCGGCGTCCGCATTCGTCGAGCGCTGCTGCAGCATCTGCACGGTCATCCGCAGGCTCGTGAGCGGGTTTCTGATTTCGTGCGCGACACTGGCGGCAAGTTTGCCGGTGACCGCTAGGCGTTCGGATTTCAGCAGCTCGTTCTGCGAATGCCGCAGGCTTTCGACCATGCTTTTGAATGCCTGCGCCAGGTCGCCGATCTCGTCACGAACGGGCGGAATCTCCAGCGGTTCATTGAGACCGCCGGAACTGATACGCTGCGCCGCGGAGGCCAGGCGGCGAATCGGATTGCTGATCCAATGCGCGATTAAGAGTCCCAGCCCGGCCGCAAGCGCCAGACCGACTCCGCCGAGGGAGACGATCCGAAGCAGCGCCCGTTTCTGCGCATTCTTGATTTCGCTATACGGATAGAGCAGAAAAAAGCGCCTGGGCGCGGCAGCCGGTCCGCGCGAGGCGCGTGACGTGTGCAGCACGAGCCACTTTTCGTCGGCGAGAGTCACGATTTCACGTGCAATTGATTCGTCGCTGTCCTTCAGCGGCGGCACGCGCAGCGCTGCATGCAGCGCGTTGACCGTTGCCGCGCCGTGCGTATCCGCAGCCGCGAACGTGCTGATCGTGGGTGCGCCGCCTTGAATCACAACGAAATCCGCGTGCGCCGCCGATTCGCGTTCGCTCGTGCGCGCCGCCCGGTCGCGGATCTGGCGGAGCGTGTCCTCGCCGAAAGCGAAACCGGGAAAGGTGGCCACTTCCAGCACAAAGCGCTGCTCGCTTTCAACGCGAGCTTCGACCTCATCGAGAATTTCGCGCGCCAGCACCCAGCCGAGCACAAAAAGCAGCGCCGCAAAAAGCGCGACAAAGGGAAGGGTGATCTTGGTGGCCAGGCGCATGAAGCCGTCAGGCTACAAGGTTTGCGCGTTACGGTCCAGAGCTCAGCGCGGTCCGCGGCGCCAGAGCGTGACGTCGCACGCCTGACCCCGGCTCTGGAAATGCTTCGGCAAACGTCCCGCTTCCTGAAAAGCGGAGCCCGAGAGAACTTTCATTTTCTCTGGCCAGAACGGATCGACGTAGCAGATGGCGCTTCGCGAGCCGCAAAGTTCCAACTTCTCGAGCAGCGGCGGCAAACTGGCTTCAAAGCCGGGAGCGCAGAAGACATCCACGAGGTCGCAGTCGTCATTGAAGACGGAATCCGGCGTGCTGCAGGCGATGGCAACCGGCATGTGCGAGGTCTCCGACACGGCAACCCACGCGCGTGGTGGACTCGGCTGATTGGCTTTGGCCGGCTCAGCCATTGCCACCAGGTACGGCAGCGATCCACCCTCGGTCGAGCGAACGTTGATGACGTTCATGCCGGCAATACGGACGCGCGCGGGGTGGCGCATCATGGCGAGCGCTGGAAGAGTCGGCCAGTGCTCAAAGCTCAGTGGCTCAACGCGCACGCTCGCAGGCGCAAAGACTTCGCGCTCGAAAGCCTCTTGACCCTGCGCGAAATAGTACATGTAGCCGCTGCCGGGCTCGACTCCCAGAAATCCATGCCTTGCGTAAAGGCGGTAGGGGTGGGAATCATAGTCGGTGCCAAGGTAAAGCGCGCGTCCGCCGCGCCGCTTGAAGTCTTCGATCTGATAGGCGTGGATGATATCTGCGGCGCCTTTGCGGCGCTCATCCGGATGCGTGTAGACATGGCCAAAGATGCCAACACCGCGGCTTTGAACACACATGATGTTGGCAAACGGCCGTCCTTCTTTGCTCAGGACGTAAAAGCGGCTGCTCACGGACGTGGCTGACTGCGTGAGACTCTGCTCGATCTGCCAGCGCCAGGCAGCGCCTTTGTGTCCGAGCAACGCACGGAGCTGCTGCGCCTGTTCACTGCTGTCCGGGCCGGTCAGAACGCCGAGTTCAGCGGATTCGCCGTTCTTCAGCCGTACACTTTCGACTTTTTGATACATGCAGGCCTGCGCTTTCAATTTCGGAACTTACTTTCAGACTCCGACGTTACCACCTCTTATGACTCGCTTTCGTTCTGAATTCTTCCCCGAATTTCAATAACCGGACACGGCGTTTTCTCTTTCATGTTTCGTGTGAGTAAAGTAAACTCTGGCGCGTCTGATAGTCGGTAGTACTTGGCGTAACCTTACACCACCGAAACACTTGTAAGGGGAGATCAACGTTGCGCACGCGCACCTCTCGGTTTCTGGCGTTCCTCATCGGCAGCTGTTCACTGGCTCCCGCGCTGCTTGCGGGCGAAGTGATATTTTCAGAAGATTTTGACAAGACGGATCTGCCAAAGCTGCAGACAGCTCCATGGAATGTAACGGCGCCAGCTGATCTGTCGATTGCCGACGAGCCAAACCGCGGAAAGGTTCTCCGTATCAACGGCAAAGGCAACGGCTGGCCCAGCCTCAGCTACACGCTCGACCTGGCCAAGGTCCGCGGGAAAAAAGTTCGTGTCGCGGCGGCGGCAAAATTCCCCGGCAACTACACGCCCCTAGCCGGAAAAGACTGGGCGCGGCCAAAACTTCAGCTCATCTGGAAAGAAAAGGGCGGCAAAGACCGCTACGCCGAAGCCGTTCCGCAGCCCAACACGCCCGACTGGCAGAACCTCGAAACAAGCGATACGATTGACAAGGAAGCTGAGTCGGCCGTGGTTTTCATTCGTGTCGACCTCGTCGCTGCCGACGTGTACTTCGACAACTTCATCTGCGACGTCGATTCCGATGGCAGCAAGCCGGCCACGCCTGCAACACCGGCGACACCGGCGAACCCCGCCAATCCTCCCGTGGCGAACAACACACCCCCGGCACAACCCGGCAAGGCGCCTGCACCGCCTGCAACACCCGCTGCACCCGTTCTGACCGGACCGGCTGCGATTGCGGCCAAAGCTCCCAAGAAGACGCTCGACGACGGCGGCGTGACGTTCGGCCCTGAAATAGCCGCCGCGCTGCAGAAGTCCATTAAACCATCGGCGAACAAGAACACGTTTGCTCTGGTTGGCCCGGGTCTTCCGATCAAGGAGCTTGAGACGAAGACGCCTGAAAAATGGACCAAAGTTGCGATGACCAAGGAGACGTCCGGTCCCTTGGCATCGCCCAGAAATCTGCTCGCCGTCCTTCCCAAGTTCATCGCGGAGACCAAACCTGAAGTTGTCTTCATTTTCGGTGAGACGGCGCCCACGGCGCGGAAGGTGACCCACACGGAGCATTACGACTGGGAAGATCTCGCCAAGGTCTGCATCCGGCTCGGCGTCATCCCGGTTCTCGCCGTGCCGGCAGCTCAGCCGCCTGATCCGAAGGCAACCGAGCCGCGCGAGGATTTGCGCGCCGTGATGCTGACTGCCGCTGGTGATGCCAACTGCCCGGTGATTGATCTTAAAGCGCCGACGCAGATTCCGCGTCGTGTGGCCATCATGGTGGATTACTTTGACAAGTATGTCTTCTGCCGCGTCGAGCCCGAAACGCCAACGGCCGGCACCGTGAAGAAACCTGACGAGGAGTAGGCCCTATGCTGCGTGCGGGTGCTTTCGCGCTTCTTGCAACATTCTTGATCGGTACGGCTCTGCAGGCCGGAGAGGAACCGCCGCCGGCAAACGAGCCGCCGTCGAAGCCGTGGCGTCCATTCCAGGACCTCCCGGAGGTGCTCTGGTACGAGGATTTCGATACCGAGACGAAGAATTATGCTCCCGGAAAATGGACCGAAGGCGCTCCGGCGCTGACCGGTCATTGCATGGAACTTGGCGTCCATCCGCATGCAAGGAACGAAAAAGTCGTCTACGTCGAAGGGAAGGTCAACAGTCCGCTGAAAATGCCAGGCGGACTGAATCCGACTACCATCTTTATTCAGTTCATGGTCTGGGTCGAAGATAGCGGAGACTTCCGGTTCAAGGTCAGGCATGCCAGCGGCGAGTACGAGGAAAAAATTCCGATCACCAAAGAGAAGCAGTGGACGCCGTTCACGTGCCGCTTTTCAGACCTGCGGGCAAAAGGCAATCGCGTCGAGCCCGATCACATCACACGGAGCTTTGAAATTCTTTTTAAACCGCGCGATCCGAAGGCTTACAAGAAGGCCTACATCGATGACCTGGTCATCACCACAGGCGTGCGGCCGCCGGAAGTGCTCGGCAGGCTGATGGCTGCCCGTAAGGCGATCGTCGATGTCACCAAGGTACCCTCGAAGGACGGCTTCAGCTTCTCCGTTCATGCGCAGGATCAGCTCAAGACCATCGTGAAAGGCAACAAGGGCAAACCGCGCAAGCCCAAGAGCGTCCTGGTCATGGGCGCGCGCGAGACGGAAACAGACGAGCTGATCAAAGCGCTGAACGCCGCCGCCCCAAAGATTAAGGCCACAGGCTTTCAGTTTGTTCCGTGTTCGGGCCCCGACGAGCTTCCCGCCTACGGGCTGGATGACATGCGCACGCTGCTGCCTTTCGCGCTGCAGAAGGACAACCCGGAGGTCGTTCTGCTGATGCTCAGTGCCGCCGATGCCTTCCGGCCGGGCCGCGCCTCGGAATCGGTGAAAGTCATCCTCGAGCGCACGCTGGAAGCGGGAGCCATTCCGATTGTCTGCCTGCCGGCTTCAGCGGCCACGCTGGACAAGAAAGACAAGCCGAAGGTCGATGGCTTCATCACCTCCGTGGGCAACGTGTGCCTTCAGCTGGGCGTGCCGTTCGTCGATTCGAACGTCGCTATCAAGGGGGCTCAGAATCCTTTCGACAAGATCGAGCTCAGCAGCGCCGGGCTTGAAAGCGTCGGCGGTATCGCGGCGCAGGTGCTGAAGCACCTGGATGCTTATCTCTTTGCTCGAAAAGGTTGATGCGGCTTGCCGCCTTCGACCAGAAGTGGCGCCATGACAAAACATATTTTCGCTTCAGCCATTTTCGCCGTTGTATGCGGGCTCGGCTTTGCCGGTGAACCGGAAGCACTGAAAGTAGAGCCTCCGCGGCCGTTCCCTGAACTGCGCGACGTCCTGTGGTTCGAAGACTTTGAGAATCCCGGCACGCTGTTCGAAAAAGGCAAAATCGTCACCGAAAACTCGCAGATGCCCGGCGGCCATACGTATGAGCTCGGCGAAGCGGATTGGGGGCGAAATGAAAAGTTCGTGTGGGCCAACGTGCCGCTCACCCGCAGCGGCGCAAAGATTCCCGGTGGCATGAATCCCAACCAGGTTATGGTCCAGTTTATGATCTGGTCCGACGACACCGGCGAAATCACGATTAAATGCAAGCACAAGGATGGCGATTACGAAGAGAAGGCGCGGCCCAACAAGGAAAAGATGTGGGTGCCGATTACCATCAAGTTCGCCGACATGCGCAACAAGAACAGCATGCCGAAGGCCGAGCATGTCACGGACTGGCTGGAAATCCTATTTAGACCCCGAGACAAGAAATACCCGAAGGTCTACATCGATGATTTCATCATCACCGGCAACGCCGTGCGGCCGATGGACGTGATGCCGCGCGTGATGCTGGCCCGCAAGGCCGTCGTGGAGCTCACGCGCACGGTGGCCAAGGACAGCTTCAGCTATTCTCCGCATACGCAGGATCTGCTGAAGTCGGCACTGAAAAGCGCCGGCGTTCGCCGCAAGCCCAAGCACGTGCTCGTCATCGGTTCAACGCCCGGCGACAGCGACGATCTGGTCAAAGCGCTAAGCACCGCCGCGCCGAAAATAAAGGCGACCGGTTACACATTCAATGCCGCAACCGCGCCGGACGGCACCGCCGGCGGACTCGAAGACATGCGCATGCTCCTGCCGTACAACGTTCAAAAGGAAAACCCGGAATCGATGCTGATGGTGCTCAGTTACGCCGATGCGCTGCGGCCGGGACGGCCGAGCGAATCGGTGCGCGTGGTCCTGGAGCGCGCGCTGGGTGCCGGCTGTGTGCCGATTGTGGTACTTGCCCCCGCCGCGCCGTCGCTTGGCAAAGACGAGAAGACAAAGGTCGACGCATTCAACACCGGGATCGTGAACGTCTGCATCCAGCTGGGCGTCATGTATATCGATCCCAATGCCGCCAACAAATCAGCGCCCGAAGCGTACGACAAGAACGAGCTCAGCGCGCTCGGCCGCGATGGGATGGCGACGGTCGCCGCACAGGCGGTACGGCATCTCGAGCTGAATCTCTTCAATAAGAAGTAATCTGAATCTGTGGTCGCGCGTTTTGGACTGCTGCGCACAATCGACGGTTCTGCCGTGACGGCGCAAGCAGCGCGCTTGCGCCGAACCCTATTATTTAATCAGCTGCGTCAGATCGAGATTTTCGAGCCCGTGCTTGATGGTGCGCAGGAAGCTCGCCGAATGCGAACCGTTGAACGGACGGTGATCGAAGACGAGCTTCAGGTTCAGCAGCATGCGCGGCTCGACGTGGCGCTTGCCGGCTGAGTCCGTGCCGTCGACGAAGCGCGGGCGCTCCAGGATGGATCCAGCGGTCAGCATCGCGAGCTGTCCGGGAATAATGAACGGAGTGCCGCTGGTGGCTTCGAACGCGCCAATGTTGGTCAGCGTGACCGTTGCGCCCTGCAGATCTTGCGAAGCGACGTTGCCTGAACGCACCACTTCAGTGAGCTCGTGAATGCGGCGTGCGAACTCGATAAAGCTCATCGTGTCAGCGTTTTTCACGACGGGCGAATAGAGACTCTCCTTAGGACCCACCGCGGCGAACCCGACATTCACGTGCGGCTCAATGATCAGGCGGTCTGCCGCCGGCGAGAGATGTCCGCGGAAGCCCTCGTGCTTCTCGTCCATCATCGCACGCACGACGCTCCAGAGAATCAGGTGCGTAAACGTCGGGCGCAGCTTGTGCTTTGTTTCGAATTCTTTCTTGAGCGCCTCGCGCTGACGGGAGAGCTCGGTGAGATCGGCCTCGCATTCCACTGAAACGGTCGGAATCTCGTGCTGGCTTTTCAATGCGAGCGCGCCGACTTGCAGCTGCGACGGGCTGATCAGGATCTCTTTTGCGGCGGGCGCGGCGGGCTGCGGCGCGGGGGCGGCTTCGGGCTGAGCAGCGGACGTCGCAACGTCGATCGTCAGCAGCGGAGCTTCGACGCGTACGCGCTCGCCGGGCTTGGCGCAGAGTTTCGAGATCGTTCCGTCGTGATGCGCCTCAACTTCGAACGAGCCCTTGTTAGCTTCCATTTCGACCAGGGGCGTGCCGGTTTTCACCTTTTGACCGACCTCGACCATGTAGCGCACGACTGTGGCGTCTTCGTCGGTCGGCGACTGGCGCGGCACGACCACATCGACATTCCGCACGCTTGGCTTTTCGCTGCCAGGAGTGACGCGGCCTTCCTTGGCGATGCTCTTCTGCGCCGTCTGGACAGCCATGGCAGCACCGGATGCCGCACGTTCACCTCGTCCGGCCGTTGCAGCCACGCCAATGCCAGTGACGGCATCAACGGCCTTGCGGCCGGGGCGCAGATCCTGACGGGTCTGCTCACGCATAACTTTCAGGATCCCGTCGATGCTCGGCAGGATCGAAAGCTCCAGCGCGTAATTGTACGGGTTGTGATCGTCGGTCTTGGTAACGCGTGCGGGAACGGCGCGCAGCTGTTCGAAAGCAGACGCGACTGTTTCCGTGATCACTTCCGCGCCGAAACCGCAGGTTTTGGCGTCTTCGTGAACGACAACCAGGCGGCCGGTCTTCACCACGGAGGCAAGGACGGCCTTGGTGTCCCACGGAATAATCGTGCGCAGATCAATAATTTCTGCTTCGATGCCTTCGCGCGCTGCCTGCGCGGCCGCGGCGCGGCACAGCGAGACGCAGTTTCCCCAGGTCACGAGGGTGATGTCGCGGCCTTCACGAACTGTGCGCGCCTGGCCGAAGGGAACCAGACAGTCGAGGCTCGGTTCCTGCACGGTGTCTTCCGCGCCGTGCAACTGTGCCTTGGGATACAGATACAGCACCGGCCGGTTGCAGCGCAGCGCAAAGCGCAGCAGGCCTGCGGCATCGCCGGGGCTTGAGGGAATGACGACATGCAGCCCGGGCAGATGGGCGTAAACGGCTTCGTTCGTCTGGCTGTGCCATGGACCGAGTCCCGGCAGATACGCGCCGTATGGAGCCATGATCACCATCGGGCAGTTCCACTGTCCCAGCGAACGCCAGTGCAGCGTGACGACTTCATTGAAGAGCTGGTTCATGCCCGGCCCGATGAAATCGATGAACTGAATCGCCGCGACGGGAATGTCGCCCATGATCGCTCGGCCGACAGCGCTGCCGATGATAGTGGCTTCGGCCAGCGGCGAGTTTCGCACGCGTCCGGGAAATTGCTTCGAAAGTCCGCGCGTCGTCCCGAAGACGTCGCCCTTCGGATCTTCAATGTCTTCACCGAATAGGCAGATGCGCGCGTTGCGGCGCATCTCCTGCTCGAAGACCGCATCGATGCATTGCGCCATCGTCAAACCGCCCGAGCGCTTTGACAGGAATGCCGGCAGGTGTTGCTCGCGCGTGGGCATGCCGTCGGGAAGTTTCGCGAAGGCGCTGCCTTTTACGGCGGCCGGGTCCGGTTCGGGCGCGCGCTCGGCGCGATTGAGAGCAGCCTCGATCTCGGCCTTGATTTCAGCCTTGATGGCGTCGAGTTCGGCGTTGGTGAGAACCTTTTCTTTCAGGCAGCGGTCGATGTAGCGCTTGACGGGATCTTTCTGTTGAATTTCGCGGAGTTCTTCGGGGCTGCGGTAGATGCGCTGATCATCCGAGCTCGAATGGCTCTTGAGGCGCTCAAGCTTCGTGACAAGACATGTCGGCCCCTGGTTATTACGCGCGCGCTCGATGGCCGCGTGCGCCGCTTCGTAGACCGCGATGGGGTCCAGTCCGTCCACCAGGTCCACGCGGCAACCGTAGAACCACTGCGTGCCGTCGGGGCTGGTCGCCAGGCCGTGCGGCATCGTCCAAAATGTCTTGCCGACAGTCGGCGTGGAGATGCCGTAGCGGTTGTCCTCGATCAGAAAAACGATCGGCAGGTTGTCGACTCCGGCCTGCGCGAACGCTTCGAGAGATTCGCCCTCGCGCGTCGAGGCATCGCCAATGGAGGCGACGACGACTTCCTGAACGTTGCGTTCCTTCAGCGACATGGCCATGCCGACAGCCTGAAGCATGTTCGTCGCCACGGGGCTGGACAAGGAGACGATGCGGTGGCGGCGCGAGTTGTAATGAACGGGCATCTGCCGTCCGCCAGTCGTCGAGCCTTCCTTGCCGTAAAAGTCGAGGAAGAAATCGTCGTGGGTCAGGCCGCGTCCGAAAACGATGGCGCGGTCGCGGTAGTGCGGGTGCAGCCAGTCTTCCTTGCGCATGGCAAAGGCAACACCGGCGAGCGCCTCGTGGCCTTCCGACGAAAGCTGAAAATGGCCGCGCCCACGGCGCTTGAGCGCGTGCTCAGTCTCGTCGCTCAATCGCGAGCTCAGCATTAGCCGAAGAATGGCCAGCTTCATGTCCCTGCCGACAGATGTGCTCATCCGCGTCTCCGAAACCCCATCAACCAATGGATGTTTAAGCTGATTCATGGCTGGCGGCAACTTGCAATCCTGAAGGAGGCCTGTGAGGGAAAAGGGAACGCGCTGCAAAGAACGTGTGAAATTTTGCTCCGCACCCACTAAAAAAGCAGCGGATTTGCAGCTGTCCTGCACCCACAATGCCAAAAACGATGAAGATGGATAGCGCTCAGAGAAACCGCAGCACGTCGACCGGCTTTTCCAATAGCGCCTTGGCGCCGCTGGCTGTCAGCTCGTCAGCGGGCCTGAAACCCCACAGCGCGCCCAGGGCGTACATTCCGGCACGATTGGCCGTCCACATGTCTGTGTTGGTGTCGCCGACGTAGAGGAACTCAGATGCCGGGACGCCCACTTCGCGGGCCAGTTGAACGGCGCCGGCGGGGTCGGGCTTTTTGGGAATATCCGCGTGCGCGCCGGCGACATAGGCCCAGCGCCAGCTCGGAAAAAGCGTGGTCATGATGGTCTTCGTGAAATCATCCGGCTTGTTTGAAAGGATAGTCAGCAGAACGCCGCGGCGCGAAAGCTCATCCAGCAGCGCGTGTACGCCGTCATAAGGTGGCGATTTCTGCCAGCGCGTCGCGTACTCCTTGCGCATACCTTGAACGCAGAGCTTGACCGTTTCCTCGTTGCGGTGCGCCTCTGGCAAAGCGCGTCGTGCGAGGGTGTCCATGCCATCGCCGACCATAAACTTGTACGCGGCATAATCGTGCGTCGGAAAACCGAGGCTCGCCAGCGATGCGTTCATTGAATCGCCAAGTTCGTTGATTGTGTTCAGCAGCGTCCCGTCGAGATCAAAGAGAACAGCTTTGTATGGCATGGGTTCTTTCAGTTCTGAGCCGAAGGGTGGGTGGACTATTCGACGACTTCAACTGTCACGCGCACCGGCGTTCCGCCGCGCGAGCCATCGCTGACGGCGACCTCAAAGGCATAGATGCCGGGCTGCGGAATGCGAATGCCGACTTTCTTTTGAGCCATGTTTTCAGGGCGCAGACCCAGGTCTTCGCCCTCGACCTGCTCCCAGACGCAGTACAGCGGACGCCCCGGTGCGACGATGCTCAATTCGGCATCAAGCACCACCAACCCGCGCACTTTGGCTTTCACATGCGTGCTGCGGACAACGGCGATGGCACCAACATGCTTGCTCAATTCTTTGAACGCGGCGAGCACAGCCTCATCGTTCGGCCGGGCCTTCAGCGCTCCGCGGTACATCGCCTCGGCTTCATCGAAGCTGTGCGAAGCGAGCTGCCGCGATTCATCCGTATTCAAGGCCAGCAGATTCTGGCCTTCCTGGTGTGCGCGTTTGCCGGCTGCGAAAGCCTGATCGTAATCGGCCGGAATCGGCGGCATGGGCTTGCGCGGGATCACAACCTTTGGCTCTTTTTTCGCAGGCTTGGATTCTGTTTTCTTAGGAGCGGCCACCGCCGGAGGAGTTTCCGGCTGTTTAGGGATAGCAGGCTCAACCTTAGCAGGCGGCGGATCGGCTTTCGGCGGCTCGGGCTTTTTGACCTCGGCAACTTTCGGCTCGGGCGCTTTCGTTTCGGGTTTTGGCTCGGGAGCCTTCGGTTCGACCTTCGGCTCAGGGTTCACCGGCGGAGGCGGCAGCGCATTCAGGTCGACGACGGCGGCTGGCGCGTTTTTGTCGATGGGCTTTACCGGCTGAGGCCTTACCGGTTCCGGTGCAGGCTGCGGCTTTTTCGCTTCGGGCGGCGGAACCGCAGCGACCTTCGTTTCCGGCTCGGGTGAAGCGACCAGCGCCGCGCCGCCTTTCTCAATCGCCTCGGCGACGGCAGGCTCCGGCGTGTAGCCCAGAGCGCGCAGCGATGCCAGCGCAGTCCTGGCCTCTTCGGTTTTGCCTGAACCCTGATAAGCCTGCGCCAGATCGTAGAGCAGGCGCGGATCCTTGACGTTGGCCTGCGTGGCGCTGCGTTCGGCTTCTGTCAGAAGCATGAGCGCGTCTTTGTAATCCTTATCCTTCAGCGAGGCATGGCCCATCTGCCAGCGCGCTTCCCATTCGACCGCGCCCTTGCCGATCTGCGCTCCGCGCTTGTACCAGCGGGCGGCCTCCTGAAGATTTTTCAGGCGGGCGAAGCAGTGGCCGATGTTCATGATGGCCTTGGCATTTTTGGCATTGGCGCTGTCTTCGAACTTTGAGATCGCCGCCTGGTACTCGCCGCATTCCATAAGGGCCAAACCCAGATCGAATGCGCACTGCCGGTCTTCTGGGTTCAGCGCCAGCGCTTCGGTCAATTTCGCTTTCGCTTCGGCAAATTTGAACTGCTTAAGGAGCGCTTCGCCTTGCGCGTGCAGTTCCTTTGCTTTTCCGGCGTCGACGGGTCCGGCAGGTTTCGGCGTTTCTGGATTCTGCGGTGGAGCAGCGGGAGCCGCCGCCGGCTGAGGCGCCACGGCAACTTTGACCGGCTCGACTTTGGGTGCTTCAGGCGCCGGAGTTATTGGAGCGGGCGCAACCGGGCGAGGTGTTTCGGGCTGTTTCTCCGCGACGGATACTGGCGCGGCCGGCGTGTCGTCTTCGATGTAAACTTTCACCTCTGCCGGCCGGCTGTGAACGCCATTGAGCGACACGATCAGCTCGAAGCGGTACTCGCCCGCCTCCTTGATAATGAGCGACACGTCTGGCCTGGCCATCTGCTGCGGGCTTAAGTTCAGGTCGGGCCCGGCGGTCTGTGTCCACTGGTACTGCAGATTTCCGGGCGGCAGACTGCCGCTTCCATCCAGCTCAACGAGCTGGTTCTGTTCGCGGAGAATTTCTTTTTTTCGCGGCCCCTGCGGAGCGGTCTTGCAGACCTTCGCCCGGATCACCGGATGCGTCACAACCGCCGTAGGCTGATTTCCATTCGCCACGGAAGGCAGCGGCAGTGCCGTGTCCCGTGTGGCCGCACGCGGCGAGAGCCCGGTGTTATCAAACGAAACGCTGACCTGCGCCTGCCCGGTCAGCATCTGATAGCAGTTGAAGCTCCAGATCAGGCGAGTGCCTTCGGTGCGATGCGCGTTGCTGCGCACGACCTTCGTTTTCAGATCCAGCACGTACTCCCAGACGATGTTGTGAAAGAGCAGCAGATTGCGTTCGTACTGCTTACGGTCTTCCTCGGCCAGCGCGCGGTAGCTAAGCGTGCGCAGTCCGCCACTGTCGGTCAACGTTGTTCCTGCGAGCATGTTGTAGGCGTCGGCGTCGAAGCTGTCGGCGAAGGCGGTAAAGGCATCGAAGTTCTTGAAGCTGAGGATCCCGATCGCATCAATGGCCTGCCCGCGAGGTTCGACACGCGCTTCCAGGAATTTTACTGAATCATTCAGGTGCTTGAGCAGTTCGGCCTTGCTATAGGGATTGTGCTTCAGGTCTTCGTCAGAAAAGTTTGGCTCCGGCTGGCGGTTGATCCGGGCATAACGCTTGCCGCAATCAGCCAGCAGCGCCCGGTCGGAGGACAGCGTCAGCGTTCCCGCACCCTCGGGCTGAAGTTCAAGCAGGACGCGGTAGCCCGTCCGTCCACGTCCGCAGCGCGCCAGGAGTTCCGCCCAGCGCACAGCCCCGGCCGGGGTGGTCTCCTGAAAGAGGTGCCAGTTTAAAGCGCGCGTGCCGCGGTCACCAGTTGCGGCAAGCTGTTCAATGGCTTTCTGAACGACAGATTTATCGCGGGAGGCTGTCTGTTGAATCAGCTTTTCAAGATCGGCCTCGGGAGCATAAGCAGGCTCGCCCGCGGCAAGTTGCGATGCAAAAATGGCTGAAAGAAGTATGAAAACAAAGCCGGACCGAGACAACATTCCAACGCTCTCCGTAGCGGAAAACGAGCATTTTATAAGGATTAGACGCTGATGCACCTTTGATTTGCGCAGAAATTGCAAGTTTTCCAGCGCGAACTCAAGAAGGGGAGGAGTTATCTTGCAAGTTCACAGTTCCTAGGGTTGGATTTATAAAGATTGGGGAGCAAGCATGCGAGTTCTGGCGGCCTGCAAAGCCTGCAGCACGCAATTTGACGTCAGCGGCTTTAAACCCGGCGAAAGCGTTCACTGCGCTTGTGGCGGTCGGGTGATCGTTCCGCAACCGCGCGTGCAGGATGCGCGGCTGGTGCGCTGTTCGAGCTGCGGTGGATCGCGCGGCGATGGAACAAACTGCGAATTTTGCGGCGCGCGGTTTTCAAGCATCGATCGCGGATGGGGCACCATCTGCCCGGGTTGCTTCTGCCGGCTTCCGAACGACGCAGCTTTCTGCGTTGAATGCGGCATAAACATCAATCCACAGAAGCTGAACATTTCCGCGTCCGAACTCTCCTGCCCGCGCTGCAGCCAGCCGCTGCAGCAGCGCATGCTGGAATCGATCCGGCTTTTTGAGTGCGCTGGCTGCGCCGGCATGTGGCTTCCGGCCGAAACGTTTGATGCCATCTGCAAGAGCAAGGAATCGCGCTCGGCCGCTGGACGTCTCGGCGGACGCGGCGCAACCGGACGTTTGCGATTTGAATTGCGGCCCGCAGAGAAAGTGAAATACATCCCATGTCCGGGCTGTAAAAACCTGATGAACAGGCGGAACTTTGCGGGCATTTCGGGTGTGATCATCGACACCTGCAAAAACTGCGGAGTCTGGCTGGACGACAAAGAGTTCTCGCACATCCTGAAGTTCATCGAGAACGGAGGACTTGAGCAGGCCCGCGACGTCGAAGCTCGCAATCGCGCACACGCCGAAAAGATGCGGCCGAAATCAATCGCGAGTCTCCATCAACTGTCTGATGTTCCTGCCGCCAATCCTGAAATCCGTCTGGAAATCGTGCTTCCCGGCCTGGCCCGCGCGGTCAGTGAACTGGCCAGAGCATTCAAGAAAATGTGACGTTGCAAGCGTTGCGCGCGCGCCTATCGTTCCGTGCATGACTACCGATCTGGAAGCCATCCTCCAGCGCGCCCGCGAGGCGCAGCGGCAGTGGGCGGCGCGCCCGCTGAGCGTACGCCTGCAGCCGGTGCATACATTGCGCGCGCGGCTGGCGAGCGCTCCGGTGCCGCTGGCCGACATCGTTGCGCGGGAAATTGGGAAAACGCGCACGGAAACAATAGGCGCTGAAATTCTGCCGGTCGCCGAGGCGTGTGCTTTTCTGCTCGACCGCGCGCCGAAGCTTCTGGCGCCGCGGCGTGAAACCCTTCGCGGAGTGTTGCCTTTTGCCGGTTCGGCGATCATTCAGCATCAGCCCTGGGGTGTCGTGGCCACGCTGGTGCCGTGGAACTATCCGCTTTTCCTGTGCGCCGTGCCGGTGCTGAACGCGCTGGTTGCCGGCAATGCCGCCGTCATGAAAGCTTCGCCGCGCGCAAAAGAGACTGTCGCCGCATTCGGACGGTGGCTCGTGGACGCCGGTTTTCCGCCTGACCTAGTTCCGGTGCTCGACAGCTCCGACGACATGGGCCGTAAGCTGAGCGCGTCGCCGCTCGTCGATCGCATTATCTTTACGGGAAGTTCAAAAACGGGCCGCGCGATTCTCAAAGCTGCCGCCGAAAACCTGGTGCCCGCTACCGTGGAACTCTCCGGCTGCGACGCCGTGTTCGTCCTGCGTGATGCCAACCTGACGCTTGCAGCCGATGCCGTAACCTTTGGGCTGCGCATCAATGCGGGGCGCACCTGTATCTGTCCGCGGCGGCTATTTGTCGAGGAACCCGTCGCCGAGCCCTTTTTGACCGCGCTTAAAGATCGCACCAATCGCCTGAAACTTCAGACTCCGATGGATCCCCAGACGTTGCGTGAAGCCGATGAGCTGGCGCAGCGCTTGACTGCAGCGGGAGCAATCGCGCTCAACGAGCGCAGGGAAGGGGACGCTGAAAAGGCGCTGGTGGTCTCCGGCGATGCAAAAGTCATGGAAGCGACGCAGGGGAATTTCGTGCCCGCGCTCGTGGCGACTAAAGTCAAAAACATCGACGAGGCGTTGAGTCTGGAAGCGCAGTCCCCCTACGCCCTGGGCGCTTCCGTTTTCTCGCGCGATGTCAAAGCCGCCGTCGGTCTCGCTTCGCGACTGCGTGCGGGGATTATCGGCATCAACGAATGCGTCGCGTACGGCGGCGAAGCGGCGCTGCCTTTTGGCGGCCGAGACGAAAGCGGCTACGGCGTGCGCGGCGGCGAAGAGGGCTTGATGGAAATGACGCGCCCGCAGGCACTCGCGATCGCGCGCGGCTCGTTCCGCCCGCATCATGTCGCCGAGACTGAAGCTGAGGCCATGTTGCTGGCGCTGCTGCGCGCGCGGCACAGCGGGACTTTCTTTGGACGGCTGAAAGGTCTTTTTGATTATGGCCGCGAAGCGATCGCCTGGCGGCCGCCGAAGCACTAAGCCTCGACTGGTTGAGGCAGTTTCTGCTTCAGCTTGAGGACCGGCTCAAACAGATCGCCGAATTTATCGACACGCTTAAGCACCTGGTCGTAATCGAAAGTCAGCTTTGACACATCGCGTTTTTTGAACGCTTCCTCAACTTCTTCCCACTTCACAGGCGTCGAAACAGTCGGCCTGTCTTTCGCGCGCAACGAATAGACGCAGACTGTCGTTTTGTGGTCGTCGTTCTGGCTCCAGTCAACGAAGACTTTTTTCGGACGCAGACTCTTCTTCATGACGGACGTCACTTTATCCGGATACTGCCGCTCCAGCATCTGCGCCAGCGCGTGCGCGAAGGGCTTGGTCTGGTCGTAGCTGACTTTTGTGTTCAGCGGAACATACACCTGCAGACCCTTGGAACCGGATGTCTTGGCGAAACTCTGCATGCCCAATTCGTTGAAGATCTGCCGCACCCACAGCGCCACTTCGCAGCAGTTGATCACGTCCGCCGGCGGTCCGGGGTCAAGGTCGAATGCCAGGAAGCTGGGCTGCAGGACGTTTTTGGCGAGCGACAATGACGTGTGGAATTCGAGGACCGCAAGATTGGCCGCCCAGAGCAGGGTCGGCAGGTCGTTGGCTAGACAGAACTGCATCGTTCGCTGATTGCCTTCGCTCCAAACGGGCGCTGTATGCACCCACTCCGGGCGATGCACAGGACAGTTCTTTTCATAAAAACTGAAACCGTGCACGCCGTCCGGGAACCG
>DASPJR010000142.1:0-33023 GCA_035628505.1 Planctomycetota bacterium
CGTGAGCGCCACAGGCGGAGCGTCAGGTAATCCGGTGACATTCGCCGTCAGCGGCCCGGCAACGATAGTGGGAAGCACTGTTACGATTACCGGCGCAGGCCTGGTAACCGTTATGGCCTCACAGGCGGGTAGTGCCAATTACCTCGCCGCAGCTGACGTAAGCCGCGCGTTCAACGTAGCCAAGGCGACACAGACGATCAGTTTCGGCGTATTGGCCGATAAGACGTTTGGAGAGGCCGCTTTTGACGTGAGCGCCACAGGCGGAGCGTCAGGTAATCCGGTGACATTCGCCGTCAGCGGCCCGGCAACGTTAGTGGGAAGCACTGTTACAATTACCGGAGCAGGCGTCGTAACTGTTACGGCCTCACAGGCGGGTAATGCCAATTACCTCGCCGCAGCTGACGTAAGCCGCGCTTTCGTTGTAGCCAAGGCCGCGCAGACGATCAGCTTCGGAGTCTTGGCGGACAAGACGTTTGGAGACGCTGCTTTTGACGTGAGCGCCACAGGCGGAGCGTCAGGTAATCCGGTGACATTCGCCGTCAGCGGCCCGGCAACAATAGTGGGAAGCACTGTTACGATTACCGGGGCAGGCCTGGTAACCGTTATGGCCTCACAGGCGGGTAGTGCCAATTACCTCGCCGCTGCTGACGTAAGCCGCAGCTTTGCTGTCGCTAAGGCAACACCGGTAATTACCTGGGCCAATCCAAACGACATTCTATCCGGTACGGCACTTAGCGCAGCGCAGCTGAACGCAAGTGCCAGCGTTGCTGGCGTTTTCAGCTACTCTCCGACTTTCGGCACAGTGCCCGCCCGCGGATCGAACCAGCCGCTAAACGTCTCGTTCACTCCCTCGGATTTCGTAAATTACAATGCTGGAGCAGCGAGTGTGAGCATCAACGTGCTGAATGCCGATCCAACGCTGAGTTCCGTGAGCGCGACACCGAATCCAGCAACTACCGGATCTGCGGTGGCGTTCTCTGCTGCGGCCAGCGACATCGATGCTGACTCGCTCATTTACACGTGGGATTTTGCCGAAGGCTCCAAGGCATCGGGTCCGAATGCAAGTCACACTTACAGCGTTCCTGGCACTTATGCGGTGGTGCTCAGTGTCTCCGACGGACAAGGGGGGACGGTGAGTTCCACTATTCCGCTTGTGGTGTCCGCACCTGCTTCTGCTCCTGGCGCTCTGGACAGCGATGGAGATGGTTTCACGGACGCTATCGAAGCGGCCTCCGGCTCCTCGGCGAGCAGCGCGATCGAAACGCCGTTGGGTGGTGCGAAGTCGACAAATCCGCTTCCGCTTGCGGATGCCAAGCTGAAAATAAAATTGAACTTTAGCAAGCCCGGTACGAGCGATGCCATCACGCTGGCCGGCACATTGCTATTACCCGATGGCTTTAAGCTTCCTGGATCGAAACTCTTGGTGGACGTTGGCGGCGTGGCAAAGAGCTTCACGCTGGGAGCAACTGGCAGCGTCAAGGTGGGCAATGATTTGGCCGCCGTAAAGAGCAAAGGCACCTCAGCCCGAACCGCAAAGTTCGTTGTGAAATTGAGCAAAGGCAATTTCGCATCAACTCTGGCGCCCATGGGTTTGACGTCAGCGGATGCAAACAGTACCAGCGTAAACGTGCCGCTCATGATTATTCTGGGCGATGTCACTTTTGTGAAAATTCATCCACAGATCTATAGCGCCAAAACTGGAAAGACCGGTGCTACAAAGGACAGGAAATAATTTAAGCGGTGGCTGCGTGGCGCGATGGCGCCAGTGCCCCGTTATGAGCCGTAGATCGAGCGCGACGCTCCACATTCTCACGAGCGCGGCAATCAATGTTTACTTAAGTTTTGGAGTATACCGCGAGCACCGCCTGCAATGCGTCAAAATCGATGGGCTTGACGAGATGCTGGTCGAATCCGGCTTCGCGTGAGCGCCGCCGATCTTCCTCCTGCCCCCAGCCTGTAAGAGCTACGAGACGAAGTTCTTTATTTTCAGGGCGTTGCCGGACCAACCGCGCCGCCTCACAACCATCCATACCCGGCATTCCAAGGTCCATGAAGATAATCGTGGGCCGTAAGGTTTTTATGGATTCAAGAGCAGTCTTTCCGTCATAAACAACCTGAACATCCGCGCCCAGAAAGTTCAACATCATTCCCAGGCTGTCGGCTGAATCTTTATTGTCATCTACCACGAGGATTCTGCAGATAGCCGGATCGACTTCGGACTGCGCTGCCGGCTGTTCACTGTCCTTGAACTCCTGTTTCGTGGCAATTGGCAGCCGGATGGTAAACTCACTGCCGCAGCCAACTCCATCACTTTTTACCTCAACCTCGCCACCATGCATCGTAACAAGCGAGCGCACTAATGAGAGGCCAATGCCCAACCCGTCCTGGGTGCGTCGCAGCGGATTCTCGACTTGCACGAACATGTCGAAAACTCGAGTAATCATGTCGCGGGGAATGCCGATGCCGGTGTCGCGTACAGAAATGGAGACCTTCTCGTTTTCAACACGCGCTGAGAGTACGATGCGGCCGCCGCTTTCCATGTACTTTGCTGCATTGTTCAGCAGATTTGAGAGCACTTGCGACAGGCGAACGGCATCTCCTTCGACATAGATCGGGTCTTCAGGCACCGAGATGCTCAGGCTGTGCTTGCCGCTCTCGATGAACGGTTTACTTGTTTCTACCGCGTGATGCACGATCGCCGAAATCGAAAGACGTTCCTTCTTTAATTCAATTTTTCCACGGCTGATCCTGGACACTTCCAGCAGGTCGTCGACAAGCCGAACTAGATGCGCGACCTGGCGTTCCATCATCTGGTTTACTCTCGAGGCGGCCGCCGGGTTCTGACCGGCCATTCGCAGTACGTGCAGGCTATTTCGAATCGGCGCCAGTGGATTGCGAAGTTCATGCGCAAGAGTAGCCAGGAATTCGTCTTTTCGGCGATCTGCCTCCTTCAATTGCCGCTCAGCATGCTTTAATGCAGACATGTCCTGAAAGACATTAATGGCTCCGACAACCTGGCCCGCGTCATTGCGGATTGGATCGATGCTGACAAGCGCGATAAAACGCGAACCATCTGGACGTTCCACTTCTACTTCAATGTTTCGGAATGCTCGTCCTTCTCGAAGAGCAATTTCCATTGGACACTTTTCGTGGGGCAGAAATGAGCCGTCCAGGGTGTAGAGTTTGTGTGATCCGCAGTAGCGGTCGGCGCTTTCACCGGTGTTTGGAACCCGTCCCCAGAGTTTCACCGCCTGCTCATTCCAGTACGTGAGCTTTCCAGAGGGCGCTTCGCAGGTGTACACTCCCACTGGAAGCAGCCTTAACAGGTTTCTAAGCTCCTCCTGGCTTTGGCGAAGTTGGGCTTCAATCTTCTTGCGCTCAGAAATGTCGCGGGCGACTTTCGAAGCACCAATCAGGTTGCCGGACGTATCGCGTAGCGGCGAGACGGAAAGCGAAACATCGATGCGTTTCCCATTTCTAGCGACCCGGACCGTTTCGTAGTGTTCAAGACGGTCCCCGCGCGTTAATCTTTTAAGAATGTCAGACTCTTCAGCCATCCGATCGGGAGGAATAATCATCGAAATATTCCTGCCCACCGCCTCTTCAGCGGAGTAGCCGAAAATGTGTTCGGCGGCAGAATTCCAGGAACGGATTTTTCCTTCCAATGTCTGACTGATAATCGCGTCGTGTGAGCATTCGACAATTGCCGCCAGAATGGCCCGGTCTCGCTCCGCCTGTTTCAGATACGTAATGTCGCGCGTAAAGCACCGGGAATAAACGAATTCTCCACTCTTGAAGTGTCCGTTCGAGTGAATCAATACATCCTTGATTGAACCGTCTTTGCAGCGCAGTTGCGCCGGATGGTTCAACAGGTTTTCGCCCTTTCCCAGCCGGCATAGAATGTTGTCAAGGGCTGCTCGATCTACGTGAAAATCGCCGATGTGGCGGCCGATATACTCGTTTGCTGCATAACCAAGCAATTCAAGCTCAGCTTTGTTTGCCCAGAGTATTTTTCCATCAGAACCTACCTTATGGATGCACTCCAGCGCATTCTCAAGAAAGTCGGACAGCTCGCGTTCGGCTTCGGCCCTTCGTTGAGCCTCCGCTTTCATATGCTGCGCATCGTGCTGCAGGCGAGCGATCATGCTCAGTCGCTCTACGGGGGTAGCCAGTTCCGAGTAACTTTCAGCGGGGATAACCTGCGAGTGGCAATCACAGACATCTGCAAGCGACGGCCCGTCTGTGTGCCCGCTGAAGCCTTTCATGGGATACGCACAGAACAACGAAAACGAGTGATGTCGCGCCAGGTCGTTCCACAATGCTTCGAGCTTGCAGGCGCCGGTGCGATTGCCGGCGTCCCATAAAAGCGCCACCATTTCTCCAAACGCTCGCACTTTTGGCCAGCGCTTCTGCAAGTCTCTGATTACGCCGCCCACCACGTCATCGAATTTCTTGGCGTCAGGTTCTGTGCCAGTCATAAACCCGGCGAGAGTCTCTTCAGCATCAAGAAGGACGCACTGCGCCCTTGCTTGCGCCAGCGGGAGATCACAGTTTTCGTGAGCCAGTAACTTATTGATGTGTTCGCGATGCAGTGGGGTGGCAATGATCGCAACGCCTTCACCAGCACTTAAAGCGTTTTTGACATAGGCTGAGACTGACGTTACCAGCGCCGAATCGTCTTCGTAAAACTGTACGAAGTGGGCTCGGTCTTCCATAACGCTCCAGTCGAGCTTAGGTGCAAGCAGTGGCACAGAAGAGCTCGGCTGCCGGACTCCGACAGCTTTGGTTGATGATCCGGAAAATTTCGGGTTTCGTTGTGCCGAGTCCATCAAGTTGTACCAGCATCATTGCCGAATTTAAATCTTAGACACACGCACTTGGAAGGCAATAGGAAAGATTGGAGATGTTCACCTAAGGATTGCAAGAATAGGGAATTGTATCAAATTTACCCGCCGGATGCCCTCCGATTGCCATTTAAAAACCTATTAATGGAGTGCCCGGTGCCACGCGGCCTGAACATTTCCTGCGACATACAGAGAAATGCAGGTACTTTCGAATTTGCCTGGCAATGCGCAGAAATTCACGAGCAAAGGGAAAGTGGCAACATCGGTGATCAAGACTTGGAAATTCGCCAAATTTGTCGTTGAACATACAGGCCCACGCATACCCGCCGCACATGATTTTAAATGTGTTTGAAAGATTCTGGGAAGTGACGAAGCGAACTGGGACTCGCCATTTCTATTTCTAAATCAATAATTGAAGCTCATTGCGGGCAAATCTGAATAAAAAGCATTCAGGGGGCAAGACAATGTTTTTCGTTTTTCGCTGCCGAAGGAATAACGTTTCTGCGCGCGGTAATAGGTGGCAGGCAGGATAAGACGTTGCGGCGCAGCGCGGCCGTATACAATCGCGGTATGCGTGTGCAGCTTATCATTGCCGGGCTCTGCTGCTGCGGTCTTATCTCAGCGGGCGAGGATGTGCCTTCTTCGGTTGCAGCATCCCTCCGGAAGTCTGCCGCCGTACAACAGTGTTTCGAGGTGCTCGGACTGCAGATTGATGGACCCGGATTCGACCGCAACGAACAGTACACGCGCGTCGAATGCCCCTTCGTTCTGAGCACCTTCCGCATGTGGCGCGAGCAACCGCTGCGCGCGATCGATCGCGAACGACACCTGCGCGATTTTCTGATCGGCGCAAAGTTGCGCTCCAGCGAAATTCTCTCGGCTGCGGCAAATCTGCTGGATGCCGATTCGTGCAGATTCTTGATCGACCCGAAGCCTATTGATCTCTTGAAAAAGCACGCCGAGTCCGACGGTGCTCTGCTCAAGAGTCTTGTCCGCCTGCATGAAACCTGCCTGGCGCAGCAGAAAAAGCATCCGTCTCTTTTTGTAAAAAATGTTGAACGCCTGAACGAAAAGAAAGTGCGCGAGAAACTCACCGGTGTGCCGCCGGTAGTGCAGCGCGCCGCAGCATTGATTCTCGCAGCAGTGAACGACGCCGTGCTCTGGCGCGAAGCGGCTTTTCGCAATGCGCCGCCGGAATTGCTGGAGCAGGTGAACGCGCAGCTCCTGCGCGAGGAGGACGACGACAAGCCCGCTGACGATAAGGACGTGGATCCGCGCGGTTACACACTGCCGGCGGATATGCGGGAAGCGATGCGCGAGGCGGACCTTGCCCGGAAGGTCGACTTCAACCGCTGGTATGCCGGGCTCATCGATTTAAGCAGCGCGGTAGACATGGCCGCGGAGTGGCTTGCGAAGGAACCGTCCGCTGAGACATACCGGCTGGAACTCGACACTCCGCTCGGTCGGGTGGTTCTCTGTGGCGGCAGGGAGGATGAGTATCGGGACGGCGCCCATTTGCTGCTGGTGATCGACACGGCGGGTAACGACAGCTATCACACGGGCGCAGCATCATCGGGATTGCAGCATCCTTTCAGCGTGATCATCGATACCGCTGGAAACGACCGTTACACAGCACCGAAGGGCCGTCCGTCTCAGGGCACCGGCGTCTTCGGTTTTGGCATGCTCGTGGATCTGGCGGGCGACGACAGCTACAGCGCTGAGGGCAGCATGGCGCAGGGTGCCGGACTCTTCGGCGCCGGCGTGCTCTGCGATTGGAGCGGCGATGACACATTCTCCTGTGACGGTTTCGGCCAGGGCGCTGGAATGTACGGCGTCGGCATTCTTCTGAAAGGCGGAGGCAATGACAAATACCGGCTCTTTCAGTCGGGTCAGGGATTCGGATGCACCCTTGGCGCAGGTATACTGATCGACCGCGGGGGCAACGACAGCTACGTCGCCGACGACACCACTATTAAATATCCCTCGGCACAAACTAAAGAACATAATGCCAGCTGCGCTCAGGGTGCCGGCTTCGGGCAGCGACGGGATTACATCGACGGCGTCGGCCTCGCGGGCGGTGTGGGAATGCTGCTGGATCTAAACGGCGACGATAGTTACTCAGGCGGCGTTTTCTCGCAGGCAGTTGGCTACCTTTACGGAATTGGAATTCTGGACGATCGCGCCGGTAAGGATTCGTACCGCGGCGTGTGGTATGCGCAGAGCGCAACGGCCCACGACGCTTTCAGCCTGCTGGCTGAGGGCGGCGGCGACGACACCTACAGCAGCGCCATGTACATGCGGCTTGGAGCCGCCCACGATTTTTCGACGTCGATTTTCTTTGAAGAGGGCGGCAATGACAAATACCCCGTGGAGGGCGGCGGTTTCGGTTACGCGCTGCACAACAGTCTGGGGCTCTTTCTGGAACGCGGGGGCGACGATCAGTATACAGGGGCGCTCTCCAGCATGGCCGCTGTCAGCGGCGACAAGCCCGGCAGGTCGCGCGGTGAGAGCCCCACGTGGGCCGCGTTTATTGATTTTGCCGGCGCTGATGTGTATGCCGGAAAACCGGACGGCAACAACAGCACGCATCGGCCAAAAGTTCCGCATGAGTACTTCCGAAGCATCGTTCAGGATGTCGACGAGAAGTAACGCGTACCTGCCCGGACTTTTTCTGGTCACTGGGCGGTGGACGGGATTCTCTTAAAGATTGGCAACCCAGCCAGATAATTGATGAGCTTGTCTGGATCGACAGGTTTGGTGAAGTGAATGTCGAATCCGGCCTCGATGCTTTTCCGGACGTCATCCGCCTGGCCATAACCCGTGAGTGCTATCAGAATGACGCCGTTGCGGCCGGCTTTAGCGCGGATTGAGCGTGCTACGTCCATTCCGCTCATGTCGGGAAGGCCGATATCGCAGATGATCACATCGGGCCTCACCTCGTCGAAAGCTGTTATGCCTTCAGCAGCACTGGCGGCTGTTCGTACGATGTGCCCAGAGAGCTCGAGCATCATCTTTGTCGTTTCAGATACGTCCTCATTGTCTTCAATGACGAGGATTTTCAAGGGTTCAGTGAACTGTATTACTTCGGACTTTCGTTCTGCGGGCGGCACCACGGCATTGGTACGCGCCAGAGTTATCGTAAACTCGGAACCGCCCCCTTTGCCGCCGCTTTTGACTTCAATTTTTCCGTCATGAAGGTCAATAATGCCTTTGGCCAGCGCCAGCCCGAGGCCAAGACCTCCCTTGGATCGATCAAGAGACTTGTCCGCCTGGACGAAGGGTTCAAACATGTGCTGCAGAAAACCCGGCTCTATTCCGATTCCGGTGTCCCTCATCTGGATCAACACTTCAGATTCGTTGCAGATCAGCTCCACATTGATTTCGCCGCCTGACGGAGTGAATTTTGTCGAGTTGTGAATCAGGTTGCTGAAAACCTGAGCCAGCCGCGTTCGATCCGCTATGACATTGCAGCCGCTTTCAGGTCTGGCGAATGTGACGCTAAGTCCTGCTAGTTCGATCGCCGGCCGGTAGTCGTCGATAACGGTCTGGAGCAAATAGGCGAGATTTACCGGTTCAGTCTTCAGCTCCAGCTTTCCTCGGGTGATCCGGGAAATATCCAGCAGGTCATCAATCAGGCGCGACATATGTGAGACCTGCCGCGAGATGATCGTTGCCGCACGGATTACCGGCTCGCTTGAATCTGAAGTTCTAGTAATAATTTCAGCAGCGTTACGAATGGGAGAAAGAGGATTGCGAAGCTCGTGCGCCAGCATGGTGATGAACGCGTCTTTACGCGCGTCCGACTCTTTGAGCGCCTCCTGAGCCTGGCGCAAATCGGTAATATCGGTATTGGTTCCAAACCAGAGCAGGATGCTTCCGCTGTCATCGCGGATCGGCAAGGCTCTTGAAAGAAACCACCTGTACTCCCCGGTGCTGCTCCGGAGCGGAAATGTATCCTCCCACGGCTCTCCGCTATTCCGCGCAGTCTGCCAGTGTGAAAGGACGCGGCCGAGGTGCTCGGCATGAAGGAGTGTCTGCCACCCCGAGGCGTGCATCTGTTCGGGAGTGGATCCGGTGAATTCGTACCAGCGTTTGTTGTACCAGAAGAGTGCGCCGTCGCGGTCCGCCATCCACGCAAGTTGCGAGATATTATCCGCGAGGGTGCGGAAGTACTCTTCACTTTTTCGCAGCTTCTCCTGTGCGTGCACCCTGGCGCTGACATCCTCGGCGCTGATCATGATCCCGCCGATGCTTCCATTCGCCTCGTGCCACGGACGGATCTCCCACTTAATCCATTGTGTCGTTCCATCTTTGCGGACAAACGGATCTTCGTCGGCGCTGAGAACCTCACCAGCCAGGCCACGGCTGTGTGCCTGGCGCCAGTGCTCCGGCAGATTTGGAAACAATTCGTAATGCGATCGGCCCGTTAATTCTTCCGGAAGATCGTAATCGAGCTTCCAGCGGCGGCTCGCGGCCAGATACTTCATGTCCCGGTCAAGCATCGCTATCCCGGCAGGCGCGTGCTCAATGAAGAGCAGCAGACGTTGCTCGCTGACCTGTCGTGCCTTTTCAGCGGTCATACGTTCGGTGATATCAAAGACCGAAGCGACCCAGCCCGTCACTGCTCCGTTTGCGTCCCGCCATGGCGTATACACGACATGAATGTATTTTCTGCCGCCAGCGGACCAGGGAAGTTCGATCTGGTACTCAACACGTTCCCCGTTCAGCACGCGCTCTACGTACGGCCTGATCAACTCATAGGCTTCTGTCCCCATGACCTCCGGGAGCCGCTTGCCGACGATTTGATTGACGTCAAGCCCGGCGATTCGCGCATAAGCTGCATTGACGGAGATGTAGCGAAGATCGCGGCTGTTGCGAACCAGCCCTACAGCAGCGGTATCGAGGATTTGCTGCAATTCCGCGGAGGCAGATTCAAATGCATCCTGAACCTGGCGCCGGTCCATGTCGACCCGGCGAAGTGAAAGCGCGGTTATCCACAACAGGCCAACGAGCAGAATCAACTCGAGGAGAGTTCGCGCCGCCGTGCCAAAAGCTATGTCGTACAGCTCCAGGTACTGCCCCTGCAGACGCAACCAGCCAACGATGATTGAAACAATAATAATGGGAGGGAGGAGGCGCCGGAACATCAACGCCCCGAGGTCGTTACCGGTAAGCGCGTGCGCGATACCCGCGTCAGGTATCAACGCGCAAACTGCAATGGAGAGCGACGCGATTATGCTGGCCGTCTGGAAGGCGATGCCGGTTAAGTGGGGCAACATGTACAGCGGCTCGGCTCGAAAAATGTATCCGATCAACGACAAGGTCGATATGGCCAGTGTAACGAGCGCGAGTATGGCACCAGTACGCCGGCCTTTCTGGCCGCCCGAGGCACCAAGAAGTGCGATGCCGATTAATGTGTAAGATGCAGATGCGGGGGGCCCCATTCGCCCGGGAGCCGCCGTTGCCCCGCTGCCGGCAGCTTCATCAAAAAGCAGTGTGTCGATGCCAAAGTTAACGTTGAATAGATGTTCAAGGAGGGTGAGAAGTCCGATCGCGATTGGCAGGGACGCGCAAAAGCGTGCGAGGCCGCGCTGGCGGAACTGGACTAAACATAAAATAGAAAGTCCCAGCGATGCCGCACAAATTGCAGCGTTCGCCTTCATGGTGACGCCGGCGGAAACCCAATCCTTCAGCCTATCAGATCCGATCACCCATCCGATCAGCGTGACGAGTCCGCCGATAAGCGCGTACCCACCCGCAAGCACTACGACCTGCCTGTTGATGAGCTCGCTGGGGGACTTAACAGGAGGGTCCAAGCGCAATTCCTCTTCGTGACTCTCTTGCGCTTAGCATGAATTTTAAAATAATCAAAGACTTTAACGCGACACTTCAAGCCGGGCCACTACAGCGTGCAAACTGCTCAACGGTTACGCAATCCTCTACAGTCTCGCACGGCATTGTTCCAGGCCGTACGCGGGTTTTTGCCGCGTGCTTCCCAGTGCCGGTATGCAGTATCCACACACTGAAAATCCAGCCCACTCTGGCACGCGCCCAGCGCGTTGTTCCAGGCATTTTCCGGCTTCTCGCCAATTTTCACGAAATGATTATATGCCATGCGCATGCACGAGACGGCAGGTGAATTGACGCTGGGCCAGCCCTGATCAGACGGAGCCTGTTCCGTGGGTGGCGTACGCGGGTAGTTCTCGGCATAAACCGCACTGGTAAAGGACACTCCGACTACCAGCAGGGATAAAATAAGTTTCATAGCGGATGCCTCCTTGAACATCTTGATTGCAAACCTGAGGCCCTGAGAGAGCCGTATCGGAGTTCAACTTTTGCAAAAGCGTACGATGGAATTTCCATGACGGAGATACATACTGGATTGTGCGCAAGGAGATCTCGAATGGCCGATGCGGAAACTAAACCCACGCTGATTCCCACGGGAGAAGCAACAGCCATACTGCCGACCCGCGATAGTTCGGGTAAGCCGATTACCGTAATCGGCACCGAGGCCATCCGGAATGGGCTGGATGCGGCCTGTCTGCAGCAGGCGCTGAACTCGCGCGCCGGTCCGGGAGTGACAGACGTGATTGTTAATCCCGACGCGCATGTCGGTTACGGCGCGCCGGTGGGCTGCGTAATGGTGTCGCCGACACACATTTACCCCGGCCCAGTAGGCGTCGACATAAAATGTTCAATGAGTCTCCTGCAGCTGGATCTGCCGGCCGACGCGGTCGCTGACTCGCGCGTACGCCGCGCATTGATTAACGCCATGACAGAGCGGCTCCCGACAGGTGCGGGGAAGGGGCAGCGATCAGCGAAGAAAGCACGGCGCGTCGATGTTGCCACTGGCAAACGGGCCGTCATTGAGGGTGCATCGGCGGCGGTGTGTCAGTCTCTTGGGATTCCTCCGGAGTGGGCGTCGCGCTGTGAAGACGCGGCGCACACGGGACATGATGAAAGCAGCGACGCGCTCGGCGCGCGCCTTGAGCGCCTGCTTGCGACCAAACCGTTTTCAAACTTTGCGGAAAAGGTCGGCCAGCTGGGTTCGTATGGCGGCGGAAACCATTTCGGCGAGTGCGAAGTGGTTGAGCTCAGTAAGTCGGAGAAAAACGCAGGGATCGCCGATACTTTCGGTTTGAAGCACGGCCATGTCGCCTTCTTATCGCACTGCGGTTCACGCGGCTTTGGTCACAACCTCGCCTCGGGCCAGTTCCGAGCATTGCAGGATAAATTTGAGCGCTGGCATATTCCCCTGCCGGGGAACGACCGCGAGCTGGTCTATGCGCCGCTGGGTTCGCCGGAGGCCGACGCATACATCGATGACATGTCGCTGGGCGCAAATTTCGCAACCGTCAATCACATGCTGATCAATGCGCTGGTACTCGATGCCTTCCGCGAAATTTTTCCAGGTACAAATGGCTGGCTTGTCTATTTCATCAGCCACAACATTGCGCGGCGCGAAGTGGTGAATAATCAAATGACCTGGGTCCATCGCAAGGGCGCGACTCGCGCGTTCCCCGCGGGCCATCATGCGCTGATCGGGACGCCCTTTGAGGAGACCGGACACCCGATTCTGCTGCCGGGCAATCCGCGAGACGGAAGCGTCGTCATGGTGGCGGAAGCGGGCGCCGAAAAGAGCTGCTACAGCGTTAACCACGGAGCCGGCCGGGTGATGGGACGCAAGGCTGCGAACAGGGCGCTGGATCAGAAGAAGATCGATGCTGAGTTTGCTGCGTGCGACATTCTGACCAACTGCCGCGAATACCCCAAAGACGAGGCGCCTGCTGCGTACAAGGACTTTCACGAGGTGCTGCGCAGCGTTGAGACTGCCGGCCTGGCGCGCACCGTGGCGAAGCTGAAAGCCCGCTTCGTGATTAAGGACGGTTCACAGGCGGATGACTAAACGGCGCGCAAGGCTGAAAGTCTTTTCTTTAACAATGACGAAGAAAGGTTTATATATGGAAGAGGCTTCTTTGAGAGAGGGTTGATTCCCTTGGCATCACGCGTCATTCTTCCCAAGCTCCCCATCTCCGCGGACATTACGCTTTTCGATGGTGAGAAAGTGCGGGGTGAATTCTTCGTTTCACCCTCTTCGCCGCATCACGAGGGTCCTGAAACATTGCTGGACCTGATGAATGACAACACGCGCACCTTTGTGCCTTTCCAGACCGAAGGCGGAATGATGCTGCTCAACCGTGCGGCAGTGCGAAACATTATCTTTGAGTCCTCGCACCTGATGTCCATTTTCACCAGCCCGGACAACGACAATATTTATGGCCTGACTGTTTACGTGCGAACCGAGCACAAAGAGTCGGAATTGCAGGGATTCTGCTATACCGGAGACCTCCGTCCGGAGGCCCGCCGCCCGGTAGACCTGCTTAACTCCCCGGACATGTTCCTGCTCATTTACTGCAATGAGCGACTGGTCATGTTCAACAAAAACGCGATCAGTCACGCCACGGTGTAAACCCTTCACTCCAGATCGAGTTTACGCAGCCGGTTCAGGTTGCTGCAGTGGCAAGCTGGTCCTTGCCGTTGCGCTTGGCATTGTAGAGCGCCAGGTCGGCGCGGTTGAGCAGCATGTCGATGTTGCGGTCTTCGCGGCGCACGGCTGCGATGCCCACGCTGACTGTGATGCAGAGCTTCTGCCCATTCACGTGCAGCGGCGATTTGCGGACGTTCTGCAGGAGTTTTTCGGCCGCGAACACGGCTCCATCCATGTTCGTTTCCGGCAGCAGAATCACGAATTCCTCGCCGCCGTACCGGCCAATGATGTCCACGGCGCGCAGCGCCTCGGACATCCGCGCGGCGATGTAACGCAGCGCCTGGTCTCCAGCCAGATGACCGTGCTTGTCATTGATCGACTTGAAATTGTCGGCATCAACGACCAGCAGCGAGAACACCTTGCCGTAACGCTGCCAGCGTGCCCACTCATTGTCTGCAAGTTCCAGGATCATGCGGCGATTGAGCAGGCCGGTCAGCGCATCCTCGCGCGCCAGCTTGTTGAGCTGCTCATTTGCATTAGCGAGCTGGCGTTCCATTTTCTTGAGATCGGTGATGTCTTTGGAGACGCCCACGACGCCCATGATTTTGCCGTCACGTCCGTAAAAGGGGACTTTGCTTGTCAGCGTCCAGCGTTCCGGCGAGCCGTCGGTGTATTGCTTTTCGACCTTGCCGACGATTCTGCGTCCTGCCAGTACTTCGCGCTCGTCAATGTAGAACTCCTGTGCGCGGTCGGCCGGGTAGAAATCAAAATCGGTCTTCCCCGCCGCTTCACTGGGATGAGAAAGTCCGATGTGGTAAGCCTGGTACGTGTTGATGCGGATGTATCGTGATTGCGCGTCCTTGAAGTAAATATTGTCGGGAACATTGTCCATCAGCGCCTGGAGCAGATCGCGCTCCTTCGCCAGTTCCTCTTCGGCCTGCTTGAGATCCGAGACGTCTTCCTTGATCACCAGCACTGCTTTAACGCCGTCGGCGAGGGTCAGCGGAAGTTTCTTTGTCCTGTACCAGGCCACGCGCCCGTTGGCCCGCGTCGCACGCGCCAGATGAAGCTTGGGTTTTCCAGTTTTGATGATGTCCTGATCGTCTTCAAGCCAGACAGCCATCTCCTGAGCATTGCAGCCCGATTCCAGATGAATCTGCTCATGGTTGCGCCCGCTGACGCGATCCAGCGTCGTGTCATAGAACTCCGCCAGCGCCGCATTGGCCAGAATGATGCATCCACGGCCGTCCCGGACCAGAATAATGTTGGGATTGGTATCGAGAACCTGGCGCAGCAGGTACTCGCTGGCCCTCAACGCTTCCTGAACGCGGTAGCGTTCGGTGACATCAAGCGCGAGCCCTACCGTGCCCTTGATCACACCGTTGCTGTCCCGCAGCGGCTCGATATGATTCTGGAAGATGTGATCGGCCCACTTCATTTCGAAACCCACCGATTCGCCGTTGAGTGCGCGTCGGTGCATCGCCAGGCCGGTGAATCCCGGGTCTGAGGTTTTGAAGAAGTCCTGCAACTTCACACCTACAACTTCATTCGGCTTAAGTCCCAGCCCGGAAAGTCCGGCGCCCAGCGACGAAGTGAACCGCAGATTCTCGTCCGTGGACCAGAGAATGGCCGGCATCTGCTCCACCAGCAGCCGCAGGCGTGCTTCGCTTTCGTGCAGCGCCGTGAGAGCCGCTTTCTGCTCGGTCACATCAAAGATGACGCCCACGAGAGTGAACCGTCCATCACCCAGCGGCGTAATCTCGGTGCTTTCGGCCATGACGCGCAGCGATCCATCGACGCCGCGCACTCGGAACTCCTGCTGGTAGTTCTTCAGGCCATTTCTGAGGGCATGGCCTGAAACACGGTCCATCCGTTCCATGTCTTCACGGAGGATGTGCTTGCGCCAGAGATCCAGTTCCTGCGCTCCGGCGACATCCAGCCCCAGCCAGCGCCGGAGCGGTTCGGCCGAGAGCATCTTCAGATCCCAGCTGTACGTGCCGTCATCGCGCGTCTTGACCTGGGCCGACCACAGGATGCACTCGGCGCGATCGATGACTTCGTGCAGCAGGTCCTCGGCACGCTTGCGCGCCGTAATATCGCGGCTGACACCCACCAGACCGATCGCGCGGCCAGCCTTATCGAAGAGCGGCACCTTCGTCACTGATAACCAGATCTGGCCTTTGGGGCCGTTCATAGCAACCAGTTTGTCGATCACCGGCTTGCCGGTGCCGAGAATCGCCCTTTCTTCTTCGCGGGAGGCTTCGGCAACATCCTTGGGAAAGAGATCAAACTCGGATTTGCCGACAAGGCTTTCTGGATCGCTCGCCATGGCGCGGTTGACACGCAGAAAGCGGCCGTCGCTGTCCTTGAAATAGATCCGGTCGGGAACATTATCCATCAACGCCCGAAGCAGGTCCCGTTCATGCTCCAGGGCTTCTTCGGTGTGCTTGCGATCGGTAATATCGCGGCTGATCCCGACCAGACCGACTACGTTGCCGGAGGCATCGTAGACTGGCGCCTTGGTCGTGGACATCCAGGTCATTTGTCCGTTCACGGTTCCGGATTCGATCCGGTCCACGAGCGTCTTGCCACTGGCCATCACGCTCTCGTCATCGGCTCTGAACGCAGCGGCATCGCTTTCGGGAAAGAAGGCGCGATCGTCTTTGCCAACAATGTCTTTTTCCGATTTTGCGCCGAGCGTCCGCGTCACGCCTTTGCTGACACGCACAAACCTGCTTTGCAGGTCCTTAAAATAAATCTGATCGGGAATGTTCTCCATCAGTGCGCCGATGAGGTCGCGATCGCGGCTGAGGGTTTGAATTGTGTGGTCGAGTTCTGCTTGTTTCGCGAGGCTTTCTGAAACCTGCTTTTCAAGCACGGCATTTTTGCCTCTTAATTCCTGCAGTTTTGCGCGAACACGAACGAGTGCCGTTATGGCTACCACCAACGCCGCTAACAAAATATAACAAAGGGCATCCATATAGCAGAGCGTTGCCTCATGCCGCGAGACGCGACATATTCCGTTTTTGCGCCTTTGATTATCCGACTATCCTGAAGAGCCTGTCAAAAGCGAAAAGTGGGCCGAAAGTTGATCTGTTCGAAATTAAATGCACAATGTGCTCTTTGCTGCTTTAAACTATTTAAGCTCATCATCTTAGAGCTTACAGTAAAGTTGATACATTGGCATGTATTAATGCATGTGTGTAGTCGCAAAAACTGTAAGTGGATCGCGTATACTGACGCAGAACGAGTTTACATAGAGTCGCGCAATCCTAGGAAAATGGGCCGCTCTTATACCTGTTTGGAAGTTTGGAGACCGAAATTTCGCGTACTATCCCTGTATTCTTCCAAAGAATGGCCGGCGCTTTGTCGTGAGGTTTCGAAAGCTGTCTTAAGGAGCCTCTATGCAGACCGTTTCCCGTTTTGCTTGCGACGCGATGTTAGGCGGGCTCGCACGCTGGCTTCGTGCAGCGGGGTACGACGCGACTTGGCAGCACGGCATTGCTGACTGGGACTTGATCCGGCACGCACGTGAAGACTCGCGTGCGCTGCTCAGCTGTGACCGAGGAATCTTCCAGATCGGGACGGTAAGGGATGGATTGGTAAAGAGTCTGAGGATCCCCAATGGCCTGAGCACGCAGCAGCAGCTTACATTGGTTTTGCAGGCGTTCAACCTGTCCTTGTCTCAACCACGCTGCATGCTTTGCGGGGGTGAATTGCGACAAATACCGCGTGAGCAGGCTGTCGGCGAAGTGCCGAAGCGTACGCTCCAATGGCTCACCGAGTTTTTCCGCTGCACGCGTTGTGCGCGCGTGTTCTGGAAAGGGACGCACTGGAACCGGATTCAACCCGCGCTTAACGCCGCTGCTGCTGGCAGCCCAATGTTTGCCGAAGTGGCAAAAACCCGTTGACCGCAGCAGCAGTTAATCTTAGCCTTGCAGGACTTGCACGGCGCGAATCCCAGCGCCCGGAAATACCAGCAGGAGTTCGAGCACTTGCGATACGGCATCTTCGGCGACATTCACGGCAATTACGATGCATTGGAAGCCGTGATGAAGGTGATGGAGCAGGAAAAAGTCGACGTCTACCTGTGTACCGGAGATGTTGTCGGATACGGCGCAGAGCCCAGCCGCTGCATCCAGGTTGTTCGCGAAAAGTGTGTTGTGTGCCTGGCCGGCAATCACGATCATGCCGCCTGTGGCAAGCTGGACACCGAGTTTTTCAACATCTTCGCCAAGCAGGTCGCGCGCTGGACGGAAAACCATCTTTCAACCGAAGAAAAGAAATGGCTGGCCAGCCTGCCCTTCGTCTGCCATTTCGAAGACTTCACGCTTGCGCACGGCAGCGCGCACAGTCCTGAAGTTTTCAATTACATCACGACGATCTTCGATGCCGAGCTTTCCTTTGAATGCCTCGACAAACCGGTACTCTTCTACGGCCACACGCACATTCCGCTGGCGTTCTTCGACACTGTGCCGATGACCTACACGATGGACCAGGAGATCCGCATCAACCCGGAGAGCAAGACGCTGGTTAACATCGGTTCGGTCGGCCAGCCACGCAACGAAGATCCGCGCGCCAGTTTCGCCGTTTACGATTCAGAGAAGCAGCTGGTTCAGCTGCATCGCGTTCCGTACGACGTGAAAGCCGCCGGCCGCAAGATCATCGACGCCGGCCTGCCGGAAGCCCTCGCTATCCGCCTCGAACTGGGGAAATGAGGCCGGTGTTGTCGCAGGCTCACTCCACGGCTGAGTTCGTTTCCGAAAAAAGCAGGTGAGAACAAAAACATTTGCAGCAGGCACTTGACATAGCGCCGATCTGCACTAAAAGTGTCGCTTTCTCGGAGCTGCTTCTTCTGCTCCGCAGCACGCGCGTCCTTAGCTCAGTTGGTAGAGCAGGTGACTCTTAATCACCGGGTCGAAGGTTCGAGTCCTTCAGGACGCATTTTAAATTCTTCCTGCAGTTCCCCTGCACCGCAAAGCATTTCTACAAACATCACAAGGGAAACCGGTGATTAGCGTCTATCCAGTGTTGATCATTGCGCAAGCGGCCTCCCTTGCGTTCACCGGGCTATTTCACCGTGACCGTAGAGGTCTTGGAATACGACATGTTTCCTGAATTGTCGTAAGCTATCGCGCTATAAACATGGTTTCCCACGGCAACGTTTGAGATCGTGCAGCCGTAGGGCGCGGTCATGTCGGTCGCCACCAGGGTAGATCCATCATAGAATTCAACTTTCGCGACGCTCCCATCGCTGTCGGTTGCATCGACGGATAATGTAATCGAAGCAGGCGCGACAGAAGTTGTTTTATCTACAGGTGAAGTCAAGCTGACCACGGGGGCGCTATTGCCACTAATCGAAATCGTGAGGGTTGCTGAAGCCTCGCCCGCAGCATTTTTTGCCGTGACGGTGGAGGTATAGTCCCCCCGGGCGGTCGGTGTCCCAGTGATCTTTCCTGTGGCCGAGTTGATGGCCAGACCGCGGGGTAAGCCGCTTGCCGCATATTCGCCTGGATCGTTTTCAGCCATCACAGCATAAGCGAAGGCCACATCCAGCGTGCCGCTGGCACTTTGATTTTTGATTACAGGTGGCGCTGTCTTAGCGACAAGTTTCAGGAAGGGAAGGTTGGGCAGGCTTCCATCCGCCCCGCGCGGACCATCCATTCCCACCGAGGACAAGCTTTGGAAGTCCTTCGCCGTTAAAGGAACAGCGCGGTTCCAACTATTGTTTTCGCCCTTATTAGTCAAGAAAAACGGCTCTTGAGCATCGCCGAAGGCAATATTGTTCTGCACGTGGTTGGACACTTCTCGATATTCACTAAACCAGAATCCATTACCGCCATTGCCGAACGAGGTGTTGCCGGATAACTGGTAAACCATGCGCCCCGAGTTCTGATCGAAGCCACATTCCTTGTTTTCGAAAGCCAGATTGTTCGTAAGGACTCGGAGAACAGTTTTCGAAAAATCAGGGTCAACGGCCGGAGGGGAGCGCTTGATATGCGGTCCAAGCTTAAATCCCTGCCCATCACCACGAGGAATTCGACTGCCATCGGCCGCCTCCTCATAGCCATTCCAGAAAGCCCAGCAATTTTTAATTGTTACGAAGCTGTCGGTTGAAAAGAAGTCGAAGCCGTCATCGGAGCAAAACCAGGCGCGGCAGCCATCAAAGACATTGCGTTCAGCCTTCACGCCACCGGTGATATTAAAACCATTGGCGTTACGCCAGCCCGTATGGCGGTCGTCAATGTGGTGGGTGTCGCAGTTCAGGAAGAGATTGTCGTCAGCGCCATTTCCAAGTTGAATTCCGTACCCGCCGATATGGTCAATTTCGAGGTTCTCAAAAATGTTGTGCCGCGACTCAAGGACGCTCAGACCGCAGGTGCTGCCACCAGCGGGGTTTTGCGCAAAACCGGTAAAGCGCAGGCCTTTCACACGGAGATACTCCACGTAAATGAATCGAATCGCTACTGCACCGCTGCCTGTGTAGGAACTGTCCTTGAAGTCAAATATCGGCTTCTCACACGGGTAGTTCTCAATGGTGATGGGCTGAGCGGCTGTGCCCTTCACCCCTGCAATGTCGATGATGTTGCCCCACTTCGCCGCGCGGGAAATTTTGTAAACTCCCCCGCGCACGTAGCCGTGACCGCCAGGGACCAGAACGCTCACGAGCTTCTCGAGCGAACCAAAAGGTTTGTCGATAGTGCCCGGATTTTCGTCCTTGCCGTCGGGAGCAAGGTAGAAAGCAGCCCGGGCATCCGCGGAGACGCCGATGCATACAACCGCGAGTAAAAGGAGGGAGGTTTTCATGTGCTCCTCGGATGTTGATTGAAGCGGGCGCGACCGTCGAGCGACCATAACTTCACTCATGCCCTTCTCAAGACATATTTTTTCTGAATCGAGTAAGTATCAGGCTGTGATCCGCTTGAAAATCCTCGCTTTTAATCCAGGGGTCGAAGGTTCGAGTCCTTCAGGACGCATTTCAACCAATCATCTAAGAACATCTGGCGCGAACTCAATACGCAACACATTGATTGCTGACGGGGCTCAGACTGCCGATCGTTGCGCGCTGGTTATTTTCTTCGCGACGGCTCGCCAGAGTAGGGATATGAATCAAACACGTCGTTCGCCGGGTCGGTACGCGGGTCTTGAGTGGAATTCATCCACTTATCGAGGGCGCTGCGGAGCTTCTTTTTCGTTTCAGCATATTGCGTATCGTTCGCCACGTTGAAGATCTGCGCGGGATCTTTGCGCAGATCGAAGAGTTCTTCTTCAGGGCGCTTTTCGCACGCCAGACGGAAGAACTTTTCGATTTCGGGACTTTGCTTTTTCTGTGTGATGAGTTCCTTGCTCGGCGAAGCGTCGATATCGCCGTAAGGGCCCACCGAGTGCCACAGCACCGGATCGCCCGCTGGATAACGGTCAGGGCGCAAGTTGCGGATGTACAGGAACTCGCTGGTCCGCACGGCGCGGCTGGGATAGCCCAGATTTCCTTCGCGCACGTTCGCGTGGCGTTCGCGTTCGAAAAAGATGGTTTCCCTCTCGCGCAATTCCTCGGCGGTTGCGCTGCCCGTCATCAGCGGCAGGAGGCTGCGTCCCGTCATGTCCGGCTCCGCCGGAAGCCCGACGGCAGCTAAGAACGTCGGCGCGAAATCGGTGTGACTGACGAAGCTGTCGATAACCTGTCCACCTTTGATCTTCGCGGGCCATCGGATCGCCAGCGGCATGTGAGTCCCGGAGTCGTAGAGATTGGCTTTGGCACGCGGAAAAGGCATCCCGTTGTCGCTGGTCATCACCACGATCGTATTTCCCGTGCGCCCTGATTCTTCGAGCAGCTTGAGAATCTCGCCGCAGTCGCGATCGAAGCGCTGCACTTCCAGGTAATAGTCCAGGATGTCGCTGCGCACCTCCGGCGTATCGGGCAGGAAAGGCGGGACTTCCACATCTTCGATCTTCATCCCGGATGCCGCGCCGCTTCCCTTGTTGTAGGGGCGGTGGGGATCATGGCTGCCGTACCAGAAACAGAACGGCTTGTCTGCGGGAACCGTCTCCATGAATTCTTTAATCGTCTTGAACGTTGGTCCGGCCGGATTGTGCTTGCGGCCATCCAATTGCCCCGGGCCCCAGCCCTTCTGCTGAAGACCCGTAACGTAGCCGGCCGCCTGCAGCAGTTCCGGATAGATCTTGTACTCCGTCGGCAGTACGCTCCAGAGATTGCCGCTGTTCTTCAGCCGGTGGACCGCTTGGCCAGTCAGAATCGCGGAACGCGAAGGCGTGCAGGACGGTGAGGCACAATACGAATGCTTGAAGAGCGCACCACCCGCCGCGATTGCGTCGAACGTTGGCGTTTTTACGACTTTGTCGCCATAGGCGCTGGCATGCGGAAAGGACCAGTCGTCGGCGATCATGAACAGGATATTCGGTCGCGGATCGGCGGCTCCAGCGAAGACCATAGGGACACATAGCAGGCTAAGCAGCAGCAGACAGCGCATTAGAGCGGCTCCTTGCTTCAGGTGATAAGAACGATCGTAGAAGGTAGCAGATTCGCGCTATAGAAGCACACGAAAAGAGCAGGGCAATAAAAAAAGCCCGCTTGATAGCGGGCCCTGAATTCCGAAGATCGGAACTCAACAGAATCTGTTCTTACTTGGCAGCGGGAATGGCGATTTCCTGTCCAACCTTGAGCTTTGCCGGATCAAGCCCTTTGTTGGCGCTCGTGATGCGCGCGATGGACTTGGGTCCCGAGAAGCCGTAATACTTCTTCGCAATTGTGCCGAGTGTCTCGCCGGCCTCAACCTTGTGAGTCGTCGCTTCAGTGAGTGTCTCATTCTTTTCAGCTTTGACGCTGCTGGATGCGGCAATCGGCTGCGCAGAGGCGGGGGCGTCTTTCTTAACTTCTTTTTCCTTTGCCGCGGCAACCGCTGAACCCGAGGGCTGCTTGGAGGCTTCTGCGAACGACGGCAGCTTCATCAGCACAGTCTTGTTCTGAATAACTGGAATCTTGATGATCATCCCCGGCTTCATCTTGGCTGAGTTCAAACCCGGGTTGGCCTCGACGATCTTCTGCGTGAATTTTCCATCGCCGAAGACTTTGCTCGAAATCTTCCACATGTTATCTCCGGCGGCAACCGTGTAGCCGTAACCATCAGCGGGAATCCCGGAGTCATTCGAGCCTGCCGGACCAGTGCTCTCATGGTCCAGCGCGTCGCTGTGATCCTGCCTGGGTCCGGAATCAGCGGCTGGGCCAAGAATCACTGGAGCGGGCTTGTTGGCTGCGGGCGTTTTGCCCGGTGCGGCATCGCCATTCTGCACACGATTGCTGGCAGGCGCGGGTGCCGGAAGCGGATTGACGGGCGAGGGCGCTTCTGCGCTGATGTTTCGAGTCTGGTCATCGACAAAGCGCTGCACCGCCGGATTAAGCTGCGGCGCGGCCGCGGCTGTGTCCACTGGAGCGCCGGCACTTGCGGCGACATGGCCGGTCGGTGCGCCGTCGACCCGGGCAATCTCTGTGCTATAAGCGGCAGGACCGCCCGCCGAGGCTGCTTCAGGCTCGGCATCCGCATCGGGGTTTCCTTTGACGATGGCGCGGCCGACCAGCAGCGTCACTGCCAGTCCCAGCACCAGGACGACGGCCAGGCCGATGCGAGCATCACGTTTCATACGCTGAATTCCTCCACGGCCAGCTTGTGGCTGGCTGTTCCTGCGAGTGGCGAAAAGGCCAATTCGCCATGGGTTCCATTGCAAAAAAGCAGTCAGACCCGTAAAAAGGAGATCGTCCAATGAAGGAGGGTGGCTTGAGCGAAAACGGTGGTAAAGCGGCGTTCCCGATTCTGGCGTTCGATTTCGGCGGAACGCGCGGACGTTGCTGCCTCGGGGCACCCGATGGGTCCTATGCGCAGGTTGTGGCTTTGGAACGCAGTCGCGATGACGACGGAACGTTCTGGCTGCGGCGTCTGATTCAGGCTGGACGCGAAATCTGCATCCATACGGCCGGCCTCAAGCTTGTCTCTGTCTCCTTTGGCGGACCGGTAATGCCTGACGGCCGCGTGATTTCCATGCACGTGGCCGGCTGGGAAAAAGTAGATCTGCGCAGGGAACTCTCTGATGCTTTCGGCGTTCCCGTGTGCATCGAAAACGACGGCAATTCAGGCGCGGTGGGCGAGCATCGCTACGGCGCAGGGCGCGGCGCGCACTTCATGATTTACATGACGGTGAGCACCGGGATTGGCGGCGGCGTTATTCTCGGCGATCACCTCTACCGCGGCGTTCATGGCATGGCTGGTGAATTCGGCCACATGGTTCTGCATCCGGGCCCCAACGCGCCGCAGTTTGGTTTTGGAAAGCCGGGCATCCTCGAGGCGCTCGCCAGCGGCAGCATGATCGGCCAGCAGGGCAGCATCGCGCGTGAAAAGATGGGCTCGCGCGTTGGCAAGGCGCAGCTTTTTACCGAGATGGAGGCGAAGCTGGGGCTGCTGACTGGCAAGGATGTCTTCGATGCCGCTCGCCGGAAAGAAGGCTGGGCAATCGAAGTTCGCGATGCCGCCGTGCGGCACCTGGCACGCGGCGTTGCGGCGGCGATCTGCGCGTACGACGTGGAACTGGTAGTGATTGGCGGAGGCGTTGCCATGGCTGGCGATGTGCTTTTCGTGCCGCTTCGCAAAGAGGTAAACAACTACCTGCCCGCGTTCCTCGAAGGAAAAGTCGAGGTGGTCCAAGCCGCGCTGGGAGACCATGGCGCTTTGCTGGGCGCCGTCGCAAGCGGCAGCGACTACATGCAGAAGCACAACCTTCTTTAGGCGCTGGAATTACTCTCATGCGGCCGGGTCTGGATGCTGCAACCTCGGCGGTTCTCTTTGGCGTGCCTGATGCGCCATCTCCACGCAATCGCCTCGCCCGTTATTTTGACCAGGCTGCCAGCGCCGCACTGGATCTGCTTTTTCCGCCGCATTGCGGCGCCTGTGACACGCCGCTTCCGGAGCGTGGAAATCGTTATCTGTGCTGGACGTGTGCGGAGAAGATCGGCTGGATCGGCGTGAACCGCTGCAGACGCTGCGGCGACAGAGTGGGGCTCGGTTCGGGAGTCGTCGACGATTGTCCCAGCTGCCGCACGCATCCGCCGGCATTCATCAAGGCCGGTTGCGCGGTCGCAAAATATGGTGAAGGCCCGCTGCGCGATCTGGTTCTGAAAATGAAATTCGGCTCGTGCCCGCATCTGGCGATGCTCTTTGGAACACTCCTGGCCGCTCGGATTGTTGCAACCGGCTTGAGTGAAGGTAATCCGCTGCTGATTCCAGTGCCGCTTACCCGAACAACGTTCCGCTCGCGAACGTTCAATCAGGCCGAAGAGATTGCCTGGTGCGCGGCGGCAAAATGCGGTCTCTCCGTCGAACCGCGCCTGCTGCAGAAAGTGCGCAGCACGCCGCCGCAGGCGCTGCTATCGCTCGAACAGCGCCGCGTCAATCTTAAGGGCGCATTCGCCTGCAACCAGCGCGTGGCGCGGCGATGTGCAGGGCGCAGCATCATCCTGGTTGATGACGTAATCACGACCGGAAGCACCATTTCAGAGTGCGGGCGCGTGCTGCACGCTGCAGGCGTGAAAAACATCTTTGCCGCGTCGGTCGCGCGCGCCTGAGGAGTTCGCCGTGTCGAAGCTCCGACGTTTTCGTGTGGACTCCCTTGAAGCCGCCGCAGTTGGCGCAGTGATCACACTGCCCGAAACAGAAGCAAAACACGCGCGCGTGCTGCGCTTGCAGCCCGGAGAGGCGGTGGAACTTTTCGACGCCCAGGGCCGCTGCGCCGAAGGCAGTATTGAACCTGGCGAGCCACTCGTCGTGCGCATCCGCACCGTTCGCGCGCCGCGTGAAGAAGGGCGGGGGACGGTTACCGTTGCCGTTGCATGGCCGAAGGGCAAGCGCGCAGGGGTGCTTGTCGAGAAGTGCTCGGAACTGGGCGTGAACTGTATTCTTCCCACGCGCTTTGCACGGAGCATCGTGAGCAAAGATGAAGAGTCCGAAGGCATTTCACGCCTTCGGCGCATTGCCGCGGAAGCGGCCAAGCAGTGCGGGCGCGGCGATGTGCCTGAAATCGGCTCCGAGAAAGCCTTTGAGCAGGTGCTGTCGAGCGCGGCAAAAAACACGCTCTGCGTGCTGCTTGATCCGCGTGCTGGGGAAAGCCTGGCAACGGTGCTTGAACGGGATTGGCACGCTGGAATGTCGCTGCTGCTGATCGTCGGGCCCGAGGGCGGGTTCACGGCCGAAGAGATGCACGCCGCCGATAGGGCGGGCGTTGTACGCGCGCGAATGGCGGAAACGGTTCTGCGCGTCGAGACTGCCGCGCTGGCGGCCTGCGCCATCGCTGCCTGCGCGAAGCTGTAATTTCAGAAGAGATTCTGGTGTGCAAACGAAAAGGCCGCACTCGAAGGTGCGGCCTTTTGTCTGACTCTTGCTGAATTACTTGAGTGCCTGGATGGCCTTGTTGTTGGGATAGGACTTTTTCAGCGAGTCGAGCTTGGCGGCATCTTTCGATGCTTCGTATTCCTTCACTTCAGTCCAATATTTGTTCCAGGCCAGCATCGCGGCGAGGTCGCTCTCGATGACTTCCTTGGCCATGCCATAGAAGCGCTTGCCTTCGACCTGCAGGTACGTGCTGCGCTCCTTGTATTCTTTCTCAAGTTCGAGCTGATGGCCGGTCAGTTCGTCGATGAGCTCTTTCGGCGGCGCCGTTTCGGCACGCTTGGGCTCGTCAGGAAAGTTCTGGCGGAAGAGCTGGAACTTCATAATGAGCGTCGCCAGGGGCATGATTTCCTTCTGCTGGACCTTGCCGTTGTTCTTCATGTCTTCAATGAGCTGCTCGGCTGCGCCCTTGTCCTTCTTGATAATGGCCTGTTTAAGCTTCCGTTCAAAAACTAGGAAGCGCGCCTTCTCGTCGAGCTCGTTGATCTTCGCGAGGTACTCCTTCTGCTTCTCCAATTGCTTGCCGGCTTTCTGAATGTCGGCGCGGATCTGCTCGAGCTTGGACAGTTCGGTTTCGAGAGTCTTGGCCATCTCGAGACCTTCGATCACCTTGCTTTCGTTGGCGTCTACGAATTCTTCGAATGGTACTTTTACAGATTTATAGATTTCCTGCGCCTTTTCGGTTTCGGCGCGACCGCTGAGCAGGTAAACAACGCCGCCGACCAGTCCGCCGATGAAAATGATCATGAACGCGGCGGCCTTGATCTTCAGAAGGAACATATTGGGCGTCTGAGGCCCGGCCACGCGCGGCTTGGCCCCCGTGCCCTTATCGCCCTTGCCGGAAGACGCTTCCTGGTGATGTTCTTTCTCTTCCCGAATGGCCTGAACCAGCTGGCGAGCCACCTGCGGACCGTACATCGTTCCTTCGAATTCACCTTCCTGCGGAGGCGGGGCGGCTGGCGCTTTGCTCCCGCCGGCTTGCGCGGCGCGGATCGCCGCACCCATATCGGCGCCGCCAACGATCGACGGTTCGAAGAGGTCTTCACCTCCGCCGCCGTCCTGCTCTGTCTTTGCGACCGGCCGTGGCGCCGGCGCTGCGGGGCGGGCGACTGGTGGCGGAACGGGCGGACGCGCGGCTGGTGCTGCGGCCGCTGCTGCCGCAACGGGCGCAGCCGCTGCAGGCGCTGGAGCCGCCGCGGGGGGGCCCTTCGCGAGAACCTGCGTGGCGACGAATTCATTGGACTGTTCGAACTTGAACGGGATGTCGCCGATACGAACCACGTCTCCGCTGCTGATCGGCGCCTTTACGTTAATTTTCGCTTCATTAACGAATACGCCGTTGGTGCTCTTCAGGTCTTCGACAAACCACTGTCCATTTTCCTGAAAAAGCTGTGCGTGCTGGCGCGAGACGGACGCGTGCTTCACGGCGCAGGAATTGAGCTTCTCGTCGCGCCCGATCTTGACCATCCCCGTGCACGAGATAACGGTACCCTTCACCGGATCCATCGTTCCAATGAGCTTGGCTTCAGACATTTTCGGCTCCTGCACTCGACCGCTTGGAAATGGACAAGGCTCCCTCTGGCGCTAATCCAGGTTAAACTGCTTCTTGGCCAAGGTGTAGTATCGGCCCTTTAAGGCTACCAGTTCATCGTGAGACCCGCGCTCCATCACCTGCCCGTTTTCACAGAAGCAGATGTAGTCGCAGTCCTTGATGGTACTGAGGCGGTGCGCAATTGAAATGGCTGTTCTGCCGGCCATGATCGACTTCATGTTCTGCTGGATACGTGCTTCCGATTCGTTGTCGAGTGCCGACGTTGCTTCGTCGAAGATGAGAATCTTCGGCCGGCGGTAAAGGGCGCGCGCGATACAGATACGCTGGCGCTGACCCCCCGACACCTTAATGCCCTTTTCGCCGAGCATCGTCTGGTAGCCCAGCGGCATGCGCACGATGAAGTCGTCGGCACTGGAAAGCCGCGCCGCTTCGCGCACCGCGTTCATGTCCGGCTCCGTGTCGCCCAGCGCGATGTTGCCGGCGACCGTGTCGCTGAACAGGAAGCTGTCCTGCAGCACGATGCCGACCTGCCGGCGGTAGGTGGGCAGATCCAGCGACGTGATGTCCTTGCCGTCGACCAGACATTCGCCGGACGTGGGCATGTTGAAGCCCATGATCATCTTGATGACGGTGCTCTTTCCGCACCCGGAGGGTCCCACAAAGGCGACCGAGGTTCCCGGATCGATCGTCAGGTTAAAATTATTGAGGATCAGCGGCGACTCTTCCCCGCCGTAGCGGAACTTGATATTGCGGAACTGCAGGCGGCCCTCGATTTTCGAGAGAATCGTGGGGATGCGGTCCGGGTTGGTGATCGGCTCCTGCTCGGGCTTGACGTTGTTGATGTCGTTGACGCGGTCCATGGAGATGCGGATTTCGGCGAAGCTGTTGAACAGGCCGACGAACTGCATCACGGGACCCATCACCGATCCCATCAGCATGTTGAATCCCATCAGCTCGCCGATGGACATCTTGCCATCCATAACTTCATTCGCGCCGAACCACAGGACAGAGATCGAGGCTGACAAATTGATGAGCTGGCCGATCGTATCAAAGAGCAGGCTGAGCTTGGACTGCTTGTAGCTGAGATTCACGCGGTCCACGAAGGCGTTTTCCCAGCGTGCGCGTGCCCAGTATTCGTTGCCCGTTGATTTCACCGCTTCAATGCCGCTCAATGATTCAATCAGACTCGACTGCTGCTGCGTGTTGCTCAAGAAGATCTGATTGGCAACATCCTTGATGCGCGGCGTGAAGAAGAGCGTGTTGGCGATGTACCACGGGATGAAGAAAATCACGAACCATGTCAGCGTCGGGCTGTAGATGCGCATCATCATGAAATAGACGACGAGCATGAGCGTATTCAGGATGATCGTGATCGTCGACCCGGCGAGAATGCCGCGGATCTTCTGATTTTCAGCAAAGCGCGTTAGAATATCGCCGATCTGCCGGCCCTGGAAGAAGCGCATCGGCAGGCTCAGGATATGCCTGTAGAACTCAGCCATAAGATTCAAGTCGACGCGCGATATGGTGTGCGCGATCAGCAGGCTTTGGGTCGTTGATGTCATGAGCTTGAAGATGGCGGTGAGCGCCATGCCTATGAGCATCATGTTGAGCAATTGCTTGTCTTTATGCACGACAACTTTGTCGACGATGTTCTGAATGAACAGCGGCGTCGCGAGGCTGAGCAGATTCATGACCAGCGCAGCGATCATCGCTTCGAGGAAGTGCATCTTGTACGGCAGCAGGTATGCAATGAAGCGCGCCCACGGGTTGGTGAGCGGCTCGAGCTGGCGGAACTTCTGCGTCGGTTCAACGACGATCACAACGCCGTCCCAGCCGGTCTCGAATTCCTTGCGGTTGAGCTTGCGAAGTCCCTTTTCCGGATCAGCGACCCACGCCGTCGTTTCGCTGACCTTGTACAGCACCATGTAGTGGTAGTTTTCCCACAGGATGATGCAGGGCAGCTCCAGCTTGTCGAGGTGCTCGTACTTGCATTTGTATGGCTTGGCGCGGAAGCCCATCATTTCCGCGGCGTTGCACACATCCGGCAGCAACGCTTCGTTGGCGTGAATATTGGCAATTTCGCGGATCTGGCCAAGGCTGAAATTGCGGCCGTAATGATTGACGATCATCGCCAGACACGCCGGCACGCACTCGGACTCGCCGTGCTGGTAGACAATCTTGAAGTTCTCGATCGACTTAGCACCGGCGCCCGCTTTGAATTCGGCTTCGGTGATCGCATCGACCTTGATGCGCATGTCGGCGCCTTCGGCGCGCTTGATATTCGAGGCCTGCGTCTTTTCAGCTTCCTTGCGCTGGCGGATGCGCGCGTCGATCTTTTCTTTCAGCTCAGCGTTCGTGTGCAGGATCTTCTGCACTTCCGGCTGACGGATCACGAGCACCGTCACGTCGGTCACCGCCAGCGCCGAATAGCTCTGCGGAGCTCCGGTCACGGCCGCTTCTTCGCCGATCAGGCTGCCCTTGCCGACCTTTTCAAGCACCGCGGTGCCTTCGAGCATGTCGCGTACGAGCTCGACGGAGCCGGTTTCCACGTAGTACATACGCGGGTCTTCATCGTTCTGCCGGAAGACGTACTTTCCGGCCGGGATTTTCTTCACGCCGATGTTGTTCAGGATTTCCGAAGCGAGCTCGGGGCTGTACTGCGCCGTGCCGAGAATGCCGCGCAGGCGCTTGCGCAGCTCGACCACGCCGACCTGCTTCTGCAGATGCTGCTCGAGCGCCGGATTGCGGTGTACGAATTCGCGAAGCTTCTGCGCCGGAAGCTTGATCAGGATCGTGTCGGTCGAGGCAACGATCTGGTGATCCCAGTTCGAGTCTTTCAGCAGGGCGACTTCGCCGAACGTGCTCTCTTCGGGCTGCTCACCCAGGCTGATGCGGCGGCCTTCCTCGTTGATGCCTTTGAAGCGCACTTTGCCGGAATAAACCGAGTAGATGGCGGTCATCGGCTCGTTCACTTCAGCGATGACGTCGCCGGCGTTGTACTGCTCGATTTCGAAAAGCGGCTCAAGCCCTTTTTTGCCCTCTTCGGTCAGGCGGCTGAAAATGAAGTGCGTATCGAGGACTTTTCGAACGGCTTCGTGTTTCGTCGGCATACTTCACGCCACTCCTTTTGTATTCTTGTGTTGAGCGTATCCGCTAGAGCGTTCTTTTCGGCCGCCTGGCTTACTCATCCTGCAGGAAGAACTTCGAAATCGGCGTGAAGATCGTCTCGATCAGGCGCTTTTCACCCGTCTTGATTTCGGCAAATCCCTGCAATCCGAGCGTCAGATCGATGTGCTTCTTTCCGCGCACGATCTCCTGTTTTTCAAGCGATACCTGCACGCGGTACATTGACGCCTTGTCTTTTTCTTCGCTCGGGCGGGTGGCGATGTCCGCGACCGTGCCCTTGAAGATGCCCCACTCCTGATAGGGATAGGCGTCGTACTTGATGTTCACTTCCTGGCCTTTTTTCACGCGTGAGACATCGCGGTTCTGAATGAAGAGCTGGCAGTATTTCGCTTCCGTATTGCGCACCAGGGAGAGCAGGACCTCACCGCCGGAGATCTGCTGGCCGGCCTTGACGTTCACGCCGGTCACCGTCCCGCCGAACGTGCTGGTGATGCGGCAGAGCTCGTTTTCGTAGGCCACGCCGAACTGGCTGAGAGCGCCGGTCTGCTTGATCTTCTCTTCGATTTCAAGCAGTTCCTTCTGCATCTGCTCGCTGCCCTTTTCGAGAGAGAGCTGCATGCGGTTGATGTCCGACTGCAGCTGCGACTTGCGTTCGCGAATGGCGTTGCGTTCGTTTTCATGCCGGTAGGTGCGCTGGTCCCATTCGTTTTTCAGGCGCTGGGGCTCCGCCTGCGCTGTCTGGAGCTGAAGCTGCAAATTGGCCAGGTCGCCTTCCGCTTTGAGCACTGCCGAATGGGCATCTTCCACGGCCTTTTCCGCGGCGTCCTTGGCGTCCTGGAGCGGGCGCAGCTGCAGGATCGTGGACTGTTTCTTGTCCACGAGCTCTTTTTCTTCTTCAAAACGCTTGCGTGCCGTCTGCGCGCGCACCTTCGCGGCTTCGACATTGCGCTTGAGATCGGCGATGCCCAGTTCTGCGTTCTTGATGGTGGTCTGAATTTTCGCGATGCTGTTGAGGCTGTTGGTCACCTGCGCTTCCCATTCCAGCTTTTCTTTTCCGATTCGTTCGGCCAGCGCCGGTTCCTTGGCGCTTTCTTCCTGCAGCGAACGCTTCAAATCCAGGATGCGCTGTTCCTGCTCCTTGCGATCCTGGTTCGCCCACTTCAGGTCGTTCTCAATTTTTTCTTTCTGCTTCTGGAGCTTCACTGTTTCCGAATCATCCAGCGCGCCGCGCTTGAACTGGATGTCGACCAGGTTCGTGTAGGGCTTCACTTCACTGCCTTCGGAGACGTAAACCTGGGTGACGTACCCGCCTGTCGGAGACTGAATGCGCGTGTAGTCCGCCTTTACTTCCATGCGGCAGGTGATGATCTGGTTGACCTTGCCGTAAAAGGAGTAGATCAGGCCCGAGAAAGTAATGATGAATATCATATAGATCGGGCCGCGCAGAATAAACCCGGGAGCCGAATACAGCAGGCGTGCGGCCTTCATCGTGTGCGCGACGTCTGTTACGGGGGTCGTCACGACGCGTACGGCACCGGTTTCAGTTTCTGCCATTCTCAAGCCTCCTGTTCATCCGCCGGGTCGTAGTGCACCCGTTACATACGCGCCGGACGGGGGCATTGCCGCTCCCGCCGATGGCCTTCGGGAGCTTGCGCTCCCACTGGTCTGCCGCAGTGATGGACTGCCAGATTAATGCAGCCCCTTACACCGCGCGAACGCAAAACATGCGTCCGCTTTCAGGGAATCCTATCTCGGCTTCTCGAAGCGCGAGCTGGCTATCGCCCGCTGCATCCAATCCTTGAAAAGCCGGTCTGCAATCTCTTTCTTGACCGCGCTGCTGAGCTCCGCATCGCGCACGGCATCGATCCGGTAAAGCGTCCAGTACTGCCCTTCGCCGATGGGACCGACGACATCGTCCACTTTCGATGCGAAGAGCACTTCCTCGATCTTCTGGGGCAGCATCTTGCGGCGGACGGTGCCGAGGTATCCGCCGGCCATGCGCGTATGTTCTTCCACCGAATAGCGCCGCGCCAGGTCGTAAAAATTCTCGCCCGCGGCCACACGGTCCTTCAGTTCCTTTGCGGCAGACTGTTCGGTGCAGACAATCCGAGATAGCGAAATCGTCTTCAGGCTCTCGCGGTTCGAGTTGAAGTAATCGGCGACATCTTTTTCCTGCACGACGCGGTTGCGGATTTTCATCAGCATCAGCTCGTTCTTGGCAACCTGGTGCCACTGCTCGAGCGTGATGCCGTTGGCGCGGCAGTATTCATGCATGTCTTCGGCGCGGGTCAGGCGTGCGAAGCGGCGCTTGTTGGCGGCGAACTCGTAAAATTCCTGTTCAGTGATTTCGACGCCCAGTTCACGGCATTTGCTCTGCAGCACTTCCATCTCGACCAGCCGGCACACTGTATCGCGAAACATTCCGGTGGCTTTGAGATGGACGAGCACGTCCTCCACCTTGAGCTTTTTGCCGTTTACGATGATGAGTGTATCTTGCAGTTCCATTCGTCAGGTCATCTCGGCGTCAGCGGTATAACTTTGGCTTGAGCTTCAGTTTCTCAAGC
>DASPJR010000143.1:0-27013 GCA_035628505.1 Planctomycetota bacterium
TGCGCGGGCAGATCACGACAAACGGATAGGCGCTCAGGGGCTTGAGCTTCAGTACTTTGTCTTCAGGCATCTGGCTCGGGCGCCCGACGACGGCGACATCCGCTTCACCGCGCAGCAGCAGTGTTAACGCCGCCGACGAGAAACGGTCCACGAGACTGATGCTCACCTCCGGGTGCTGCTTGCGGAACTGAGCGATCGGATCGCGCAACTCGTTCATCAGCAGGCTTGCAGTGGTGGCGACCACGAGGCGTCGCTTGAGCTTGCCAAGGCGTTCGTGAAATTCGTTTTTAACATCATCAAAGCCCTCAACGACCGGCGTGATGAGCTCAATCAGCACGCGGCCTTCGGGGGTAAGGACATGCTGGTTGCCGTGCAGCACGACCAGCTCGGAGTTGAACTGGTTCTCAAGCGAGCGGATCTGTTGCCACACGGACGTGCGTGAAAGTCCGAGCGCTTCGGCAGCGGCCGTGAAGGTACCGTGCCTACCCAACCCTATTAAAGCTCTAAATTGCTGCAGCCGAAGCTCTTTGAAGTATTGGCGCTCGCTCATAGCGGGGTAGTTGACCTCCAGCAGGCACAGCAGTGCAGGAACAGCCTGCAACCATGCAGGAAAATTAAACACAAAGTGCTTGTCACCGGTATCACTTTCATCTGTACAGTTATACATCGGCTTTTCGGGAGTACTCTGTGATGACTCAAAAAAATAGTTGTGGCTGCGGAGACGGTTATTCGCGGCGCAGATTTCTTGAAAAGGCCGCGCTCGGCATGGGTTCGATCGGCCTGGCGCTCGCCGCCGGCCCACAGTTTGCCCGCGCAGACGAGCCCGGTGGGCTGCTCGCCCCGCGCAAGCCGCACTTTGCACCCAAAGCCAAGCGCATCATTCACATCTTCCCGGAAGGCGGCCCCTCGCACGTCGACACGTTCGATCCCAAGCCGATGCTGGAGCAGTACCACAACAAGCTGGTGAAGGACGTACGCCCTGATTTCGAAAAAAACGCGCCGCAGACCGCAACGCAGATGGGCCGCCTCAGCGGAAAATTTCAGCGCTCGGCATTCAAGTTCTCCAAGCACGGGCAGAGCGGTATCGAAGTCAGCGAACTGTTTCCGAACTTGGCCAAACACGTCGACGACATGTGCATCATCCGCTCGATGCACACCAACACGCCGGTCCACGAACCTGCGCAGCTGATGATGACCTGCGGCGACAGCCTGTTCGTGCGGCCGAGCATGGGCTCCTGGACCGTTTATGGACTGGGGACTGAGAACCGCAATCTTCCCGCGTTCGTTGCACTTTCACCCAGCGGCACGACGTCGAGCGGCGACAAGCATTGGAGCAACGCGTTTCTTCCGGCATGGACGCGCGGGACGGGAATCTCGACGAAGAATGCAGACGTTCAGCAGATGATCGAGCATGTCCGCAGCAGCAGCACCTCCATTCGTGAGCAGCGCCGCCAGCTCGATCTGCTCGCCGCAATGAACCGCGAGCACCTTGCGGAGCGTCAGAATGAAAGCGTTCTCGAAGGCCGCATCCAGGCGTTCGAAACGGCCTTCCGCATGCAGATCGAAGCGACGGACGCGTTCGATATCGCGCGCGAGCCCGTCCACATCCGCGCGATGTACGGCGACACCGAGCAGGGCAGGCAACTGCTGCTGGCGCGGCGTCTGATCGAACGTGGCGTGCGCTTTGTACAGGTCTGGCACACGGGCTGGGACACGCATGACGAAAACGATGAAGGCCATCGCAAGCTCTGCCAGGCCGCTGACCAGCCCCTGGCTGCGCTGCTGCAGGACCTCAAGCAGCGCGGCCTGCTCGAAGACACGCTCGTGCTCTGGGCCGGCGAATTCGGACGCACGCCGACCAGCGACAACAACGACGTGGCGAAAAAGAAGGGCATCGGCCGCGATCACAACGCCGGCGGCTTCACGGTGTGGATGGCTGGTGGCGGCGTAAAGCGCGGACTCGCGTACGGCGCTACGGACGAATTCGGCGCGATCGCGATCGAAAAGAAAGTGTTTGTCCACGATCTGCATGCGACGATTCTGCATCAGCTGGGCTTTGATCATGAGAAACTCACGTACCGCTTCAGCGGCCGTGACTTCAGGCTGACGGACGTGCATGGCCACGTCGTTAAGGACATCCTGGCATGATTTTGAAAACGTGGAGAATCCCGGCTGGTGTCGCTGCGCTGCTGTGTGCGGCGGTCTGTGCCGGTGAACCCACGCCTGAGCAGCTCGATTTCTTCGAGAAAAAGATCCGCCCGCTGCTGGTGAACACCTGTTACGAATGCCACTCGCTTGAAAAGGGAAAGTCCAAGGGCGGTCTGACGCTCGACACGCGCGAGGGCCTGCTCAAGGGCGGCATTTCCGGCCCCGCGCTTGTCGCCGGCGACCCGGAAAAGAGCCTCCTCTTTAAAGCCGTGCGCGGTGATGATCCTGATGCGGTCATGCCGCCGAAGGGTCCGCGGCTAAGTAAAGATCAGCTCGTCGATCTGGAACACTGGATTAAAACCGGCGCAGCAGATCCGCGTTCGGGCACGGCGCCGCAGTCCAAGATTGCGCAACTCTTTGAAGAGGCTAAAACGCATTGGTCTTTCCAGCCGGTAAAGGAGCCGGCCTTGCCGGTTGTGAATGCAAAGGCCGCGGTGCGCTCGCCGATTGATGCCTTCCTGCTCGCAAAACTCGAAGAGAAGAAGCTTTCGTTTGCGCCCCGTGCCGACAAGCGGACGCTCATCCGCCGCGCGTACCTGGATCTGCACGGTCTGCCGCCGACGTCCGAGGAAATTGCCGCGTTTGTTGCTGACGCCTCACCCGACGCCTTTGAGAAGCTCATTGAACGGCTCCTGGAATCGCCGCGCTACGGCGAGCGCTGGGGGCGTCACTGGCTGGATGTGGCACGCTATGCGGACACGATGGGCGCGATTTTTGGCGGCGACGATAATTACCCGTACGCCTACAGCTACCGCGACTATGTCATTCAGGCATTCAATGAAGATAAGCCTTACGACCGTTTCATTCAGGAGCAGCTCGCAGGCGATTACCTGGCCAAGGAAGACGACAATCGCGCGCTCGCGGCGATGGGCTTTTTGACGCTGGGCCGTCGCAAGGACCGCGCTGTCGATGACGAAGTCTACGATGACCGCATCGATACCATTTCGCGCGGCTTGCTCGGTCTGACTGTCTCTTGCGCGCGCTGCCACGATCACAAGCTCGAACCCATTACGGCCAAGGATTACTACGCGCTGTATGCCGTGCTGCGCAGCTGCAAGGAGCCCGACGTCCCCCCAGAGATCAAGCCCGCGCCAGCGACGCCGGAATACCAGGCGTTCCTTCAGGAACGGGCCAAACTGCGCAAGACCTTTATCGAGACAGCGGCAAAAGAGGCGGAGAAGGCGCTCGACGCCTGCCGCCTGCGCGCGGGAGAATATCTCCTGGCCATGAGCGACGGGAGAATTCAGAAAACGACACAGAATAACAAGCTCGTCGCTGATCTGCTCAAGCCACGCAAGCTCAACGATCAGGTTTACAACCTATATATCGATCGCCAGAAAAAGTGGTTCGACGCCAACAAGCCGGTCTTCGCTCTATTAAATGAACTGCTGCAGCTGAAAGATGACGAGCGGGAAGAAGCTGTGCCGGTGCTCGCCGGAAAACACGCGGCTGACGCGGCCACCAATCCGCGCCTGTCGGCGTTGCTGAACGAAACGCGGCCGAACTCGATGCAGAAGCTCGCCGACGTTTACACGCAACTCTTCAAGGAGACGCATGAAGCCTGCCGCACTGCTGCTGAGAAGGCGCTGGCCGAGGCTCGCGGCGAGCAGCCGACGGACGCGGATCTGTCCATCAAAGGCCTGGAGAGTGCCGTTGCCAAGCGCCTCATGAAAGCCGTTTTCGAGACGAAGCTCGAGAATGCGGCGCTGGACGGCGTGCGCGCGGCGCTGAATTTTAACGATGCGCCCACGAACCCCAATCCCGACAATCTGCGCAACGGCTTCCACACTGAAGAGAGCGTGAAAGCAATCGACAAAGTCGCCAGTCCGCTCAAGGAACTGGAGAAGAAACATCCGGGCGCGCCGCCGCGTGCGATGGCCTTGCTAGAAAATAAGGTCTATGATGGAAAAGTCTTCCTGCGCGGCAATCCTTCAACGCAAGGGGAGCCGGCCCCGCGAAAATTCCTGGAAGTGCTCGGAGGCAAGGACCGTCCGGCGTTTCCGAAGGATAAGAGCGGCCGCTTTGAGCTCGCGCAGGCGATCACCGCGCCCACGAATCCGCTCACGGCACGCGTGATGGTCAATCGCGTGTGGGGCTGGCACTTTGGCCAGGCTCTCGTGCGGACGCCCAGTGATTTTGGACTGCGCGGCGAAGCGCCGACGCATCCGGAGTTGCTGGATTACCTCGCCACAACGTTTGTGCGAGAAGGCTGGAGCATCAAGAAACTGCACCGGCTTATCATGCGTTCGGCCGCATATCAGCAGAGCAGCACCGCGCCGGCAGAAGTCGTCAAAGCCGATCCGGAGAACAAGCTGCTGGCGCGCATGAACGGCCGAATGCTTGAATTCGAAGCCTTCCGCGATGCCCAGCTCGCAGTTGCCGGACGACTCGATCTGAAAGCCGGCGGTCGCGCTGTTGACGTGACGCGCACCGACAAGGATTCGCTGCGCCGCACCACTTACGGCCTGGTCGACCGGAAATCGCTGCCAAACCTGTTCCGCAATTTCGACTTCCCCGACCCGAACTTCAGCGCCTCACACCGCAGCCGCACCGCGCTGACCCCGCAGGCTCTCTTCCTGTTGAACAGCGGATTCATCGTTGACAACGCGCGCGCGCTGGCCTCGAAAGTAAATGCCAGCAAGGATGCGGGCACGACTGAAAAAATTCAGGCCCTGTACCAGCTGATCCTTCAGCGCCCCGCGCGCGACGCTGAATTGCAGCGGGCCGCCGCATTCATCGAGGGCTATCCGCAGAACGATGTGGTCCGGCCCGAAGCCACCGATTGGCAGTACGGGCGCGGCACTTTCGATATCGCCAGCAACTCCGTTCGGAACTTCATGCCGCTGGTTCAGTACACGGGCAAAGCGTGGCAGATGCCCGACAAGGCGCTGGGCGCGCTGGCGCTGAGTGCCGAGGGCGGCGAGCCGGGCAAGGGCACCGACGCCGATGCGATCCGCAGGTGGACGGCGCCGCTGGACGGCAAAGTGAGGATTACCGGCGAGCTCAATCATTCGCAAAAAGAAGGCGATGGCATCATTGCGCGCGTCATTCGCAACGGAACGCAGGTTCTGGGTGACTGGCCGGCGAAGAACAAAGGCGTGACGACCGCGCTTGAAAATATTGAGCTGAAGAAAGGCGACACGCTGGACTTCATTGTCAGCGGCGGAAAAGATCCGTCTTCTGACAAATTCCAGTGGGCGCCGATGGTGACGATGGTGACTGCCGAAATGCCCGGCATGCCGGGAATGAAGCGCATCTGGGATGCGAAGACCGACTTCATGGACATCCGCCAGATGCCCAAACCGCTCACTGCCTGGGAAGAACTCGCCCAGGTCCTCCTGCTCTCCAACGAATTCAGCTACGCCGATTGATACTTCTCTTCGGGAAATTTTCTTTAACGCCAAGAGCGCCAAGTACGCCAAGTACGCCAAGAAAATATGAGTAGAAATTAACGAGTTGGAGTTCTGCCCGGAACCTCAAAAGTCTCCGTGCTCCCCTTGTCCTCCGTGCCTCCGTGTTGAAGGCGTGACTCGCCCCCTGCTCAGGCAATAATCGGCTTCACGACATGTCCGTGAACATCCGTGAGGCGGAAGTCGCGGCCGGCATACCGGTAGGTGAACTTCTCGTGATCGAAGCCGAGCAGATGCAGGATCGTCGCATGCAGGTCGTGGACGTGAACGACATCTTTCACGGCTTTGAATCCGAACTCGTCCGTTTCACCGTGAACCGTTCCGCCCTTTACGCCGCCGCCTGCCAGCCAACTGCAGAAGCCGTACGGGTTGTGATCGCGTCCCTTGTTCTTGCCGGTGATTTCCACGACGGGCGTGCGGCCGAACTCGCCGGTGCAGAGGATCAGCGTTGATTCGAGCAGACCCCGCTGCTTCAGATCTTTGATCAGCGCGGCAATCGGCTGATCACATTCTTTCGCCAGCTTGACGTGTTCATTGATGTCGTCGTGGTTGTCCCACGGCTGGCTCGCGCCGTGCCAGAGCTGCACGAAACGAACGCCACGCTCGACCAGCCGCCGTGCGATCATCGTCTGCCGCGCGTGCACGCCTTCGCCGTACATCTTGCGGATGTGCTCGGGTTCCTTCGAGACGTCGAATGCATCCGCCGCTTCCATCTGCATGCGGTACGCGAGTTCGAAGGATTGAATACGCGCTTCAAGCCGTGCGTCTCCGTTGCGTTCCTGCAGATGTTCGCCGTTAATTTCCTTGAGCAGATCGAGCTGTTTGCGCTGGGCCTCAAGGGAGGTTGTACCGCTGCGGATGTTCTCGATAAGTTTCTGAATATCCGTGTGCTTGGGATCGATGTACGTTCCCTGGAACACGCCCGGCAGGAATCCGGACTGCCAGTTGTCGGATTCCTTAATTGGATAACCGCCCGGACAGAGCGCGATGAAGCCGGGTAAATTCTGGTTTTCCGTGCCGAGCCCGTACGTGACCCAGGAACCAACGCTGGGCCGGCTCATGACGGCATCGCCGCAGTTCATCAACATCAGCGAGGGTTCATGATTGGGCACGTCCGCCTGCATGGAACGGATCACGGCGATGTCATCGATGCACGAGCCGATCTGCGGAAAGAGGTCGCTGACCTCAATTCCGCTCTGTCCATATTTCTTGAACGCAAAGGGAGAAGGGAAAGCATTGCCGGTTTTGCGCTCGGTCTTCAGCGTCCCGCCCGGAAGCGGCTTGCCCTCATACTTCGCCAGAGCCGGCTTGGGATCAAACGAGTCGACGTGCGAAAGACCGCCGTTAAGGAAAATGTGGATGACGTGTTTGGCTTTGGCCTTGAAATGCGGCTTCTTCGGAGCCAGCGGCGAGATCTCATCCGCGCGAGCAGACTCCGTCTGCGCCAGGAGACTCATCAGGCCCAGCGAGCCCATTCCCATCCCGCAGCGGGCAAGAAACTCGCGGCGCGAATGAACGACGTCGTTGGTACTTAATCTATGGTGTGACATACGTGGCCCCTCATCCACTGCAGTACTGTGCTTATCTCGATTCTTACCTGCCTCTGTGCTCTCTGTGTCCTCTGTGGTGGACCTTAATCCACAAACATGAATTCGTTCGACAGTAGCAGCACCTGGACGTAGCGCTCCCAGGCGCCGAGTTTCTCCGCGGGCGGGATCAGCGGTTTGCCAAAGTCGCGCGTGGTGTGCCATTCCATGTTCATCGTGCGGATCACCGGCGCCCAGGTGAATTCGTCGTAATCAATCGTTGAGCGCAGGCTCACCAGGAAGTCGATGGTCTCGCCGGCTTGCACTTCGATACCCATCAGATTGGTCATTACGGAATGATTGTGGACGGTCCAGCTTGCCAGCACGCCGCGTTGTGAGGAAACGATGCGCGCGATCACGCCGTCGCCCTGCGGATGCGGATGCGCGAGCTTGCCTTCGATGTTGATCGTTCCGTTCGCGGGTGCGACCCAGCGGCGGATGGCGTCATGCATGCGGTCATTGCCGCAGTGCCCGCCGTCTGCCGTCAGCCGCACCCAGCCGAAGCGTTCGTCAGGCCACTTCTTGCCGCCCTGCCAGGCGTCTCCGGCGAAATACGGCAGCGCTGCGAACGTCTTGACACTGCCGGCGGTCTCATCGAATTCGCCGTAGCCGTACTGCCAGGCGGAGGCTGGCCGCGCAGGCGCGGCAACGGGTGGTTCTGGCTCTTTCGATGACTCCTGTACGAATGCACGCGCAATGCTGAGGTGTTTTTCGGAGGCTCTGCGCTGAAACAGAATCTCATGCAGGCGATGAATGCGCGCGTCTGGATCCTGAAGGGAGGCGACGTCAGGACGGCTCGCGACGGCCTGGGCCTGCTCGATACTGAATGCGTTATTCATGAAAAAGAGGGCTTGCTGCGGAACGGTCGTGTTGAAGCGCTGCGGGCTGTGCATGTCGGGGTTTGGAAAATCGAAAACACGCATGACTCCCGGAAGACCCATGCGGTCGATCAGGCCGTAGACTGTTCGCCGCGGACTGAACGGTTTCTTCATGAGCTCGACGGGCCGACCGTACATAGTCAGGTCCAGCTTGCCGCTTACCGCCAGCAGACTGTCGTGCAGAGACTCGAAATCCAGCCGCTGCCGGTTCATGCGCCAGAGCAGCCGGTTGCCCGGATCGACACGCTCGTTTTCCTCGCGGCTTGCGCTGCTCTGCTGATAGACACTTGAGAGCATGATCACGCGGTGAAGGTCCTTGACCGACCAGCGCTGCATGAACTTTGCAGCGAGAAAATCGAGCAGCTCCGGATGGCTGGGCGGCTCGCTGCGCACGCCGAAGTCGCTGGGTGTCGCCGCCAGGCCGTTCCCGAAGTGCCAGGCCCAGACCCGGTTGGCCATCACGCGGGCTGTCAGCGGGTTGCTGCGACTGGCGATGAACTGCGCCAGCTCTAACCGGCCGCTGCCATTTTTGAGGGGCGCGCCGCCGAGGAACTTCAGGAAATGCGGCGGCGCTTCTTCGCCGCGCGTGCGCGGATTGCCGCGCAGGAACACGCGGCTGATCTTGGGTGTTTCGCTGTCCTGCAGGAACACGGCATGCGGCGGGGCGCCCGGGCTGCTGATGATCCATTTGTCGATCTCAACCTGGAGCTTGCCAAGTTCGACGCGCGCGTTTTCTTCCACCAGGTACGTCTCAACTGACGTCGGAGTGCCTGCGGGGATTTCAGTGGCTGCGAACATAACCTTGCGGAGTTCTTCCGCGGCCGGATCCTCGAGAGCGGCCGGAGCAGGACGCTTCTCATCGCTGGCTTTCTTGTGCGCGGCCTGCCATTCGTCGTACGCCGCCTTGAAAAGCTTTCCGTAACGCTCGGCAACCTCGCGCATGTTCGCCGGCGGCGTTCCCTTGAAGGCCGCGGCGACGCGCGGATTCAAGCCAGCCAGCCCCGCGAATTTTTCCGCCATTCCGGATGCCTTCTCTGGGAAGTCTTTTTCCTTCAGTTCGGCAAAGGCATGCCACGGCGCGAGAACCGCGTGATCGCGGGAGGTCTTAAAGACGAAGGTCTGCCACTGCCGCACGACGACGGGATTGATGTCGTTGGCATTCATGATTTCGTAAAATTCTTCGCTGGGGAGCTTGCTGACCTCCAGCAGTGCGACGAGGTATTCGTTTACGCGGGAGCGGTAATTCTGCATCGCCTGCTCTTTGCGCTTCTTGAAGGCGGACTGGAGCTTCTCGATGCGCTCATTCAGGCCTTTTTCGTAGGCCAGGTACGCTTCTGTTTTCTGCGGATCCTTGACGAGCGGCTGTGTGCGCTCGAGCGAGTTGAGAAAGATGCCGTAGAAAGAGTAGTAATCCTTCGTGGGCACCGGATCGAACTTGTGATCGTGGCAGCGCGCGCAGCTTACAGACAGGCCCAGCGTTCCGCGCGTGAGCGTATCGATGCGGTCGTCAATGATGTCGTGGATGTTGCCGAGGAAGCGGCGGCCCAGCGTCAAAAAACCCATTGCAGCGAGTGAGGACGGATCGTCCTTGGCAAAGTGCTCGCCGGCAATCTGCTTCATCAGGAATTCGTCGTAGGGCATGTCTTTGTTGAAGGCGTCGATTACCCAGTCGCGGTAAGCGTACGAATGGACGAACTGGCGGTGTTCGCGGCCATCGTAAACGTAGCCTTTCGTGTCGGCGTAGCGGGCGACGTCCAGCCAGTACCGGCCCCAGCGTTCGCCGTAGCGCGGCGACGCCAGAAGCCGCTCAACGACTTTCTGAAAAGAATCGGGTGAAGTGTCCGCTTCAAAAGCTTTCACTTCATCCAGTGTGGGCGGAAGTCCAGTAAGATCGAAGCTCGCGCGGCGAATCAGCGTCCGCTTGTCCGCACGCTGCGACGGGGTGAGCTTTGCTGCATCGAGCTTTGCAAGCACGAATGCGTCGACGGGTGTCTGGATCCACTCGGCCCGGCTGGCGGGAGGCGGAGCGACTTCGCGCACCGGCTGAAAGGCCCAGTGTTTCTGCCACGCATTTTCATCCAGCTTCGTTTTGTTGTCCGGCGGCCACGCCGCGCCGGACTGGATCCACGTTGCAAAATCCTGCACGACGTTGTCGGGGAGGCGTTTTTTGGGAGGCATGCTGATGTCACCTTCATGGCGAATGGCCTGCATCAGCATGCTCTTGTCTGCGTCGCCCGGTATAACCGCAACGCCGCCGTTTCCGCCTTTCAAAACAGCGCTGCGCGAATCCAGACGCAGGCCGCCCTTCTGTTTCTCAGCACCGTGACAGCTCTGGCAATTCTCCACCAGTTGGGGCCGAATCTTTTTTTCGAAGAAGGTGATCGCTTCTGGAGAAAAGCTGCCGCTTTCGCCGGCACATGCGACTGTTGCAACGAGCACAACACAAAGGAGATAAGGAATCTGTTGGGCTTTCATTTTTAAGCACCCGCGAGTGATAATTTGTTATACCGCTCAGCCCGCTTAAAGATGAACAAAAACCTGCCGAAATCCACAAACATTTTTGCACTGCGATTGTATCTATTCGTGCAAGACAATTTGTAACGTTACGTTGTGGAAATCCTGTCAAGCCATAGACTTACTTGACCTTACAAGTTGCAAGGTGTCTGGACAAGACGTCGCGCAAAACGATCAGCGGAGAGGTCTGAAAATGCAGAGATTCCAAGCTATTTTCCTGAGTGCTTCCCTGTTTTTGATTTTAGGGTCTCTTCAGGCGGAGGACGCTCCGCCTTTCAGCATCGCTCAGTTCAATTCGGCTGACGACCTGAAGCGCATTGATTTCAACAAAGCCAACGTGGAACTGAGCGTTGGGCCGCGTTCGGTGACTGACACCAAAAACGTGATGAAGTACGTCGCCTTAAAAGGTGAGTGGCCCTCGTTTGCGTTTTTCCCGCCCAAGATTCCAAAGGACTGGTCGAAGCATGAGGCTGTTGCATTCACCGTCTGGACGTTGAACGATTGCGACCTGGGCGTGCGTATCGATGATGAAAAGAGCTTCAATTACAACACGCGCTTCAACTATTCCGTGCGTCTGCAGAAGGGCCGAACACGCGTCCAGATACCCATCAAGAACATTGCCAAAACTCTCGACGTAAGCCGCATCAAGCTCTTCGGTGTCAACACCGATCATCCGCCGTCGGGTTTTACGCTCTGGTTCGATGACTTCAAACTTGGACCGCTGGAAGCGCAGAAGGTGGATTTCATTCCCTATGCTGAGCGCTACGACCTGATTCCGTCGCTTGAAGTCGTCACGCCGCACTTCCCCACGGGGCGAAACATCGCCGGAGGCCCGCTGAACGTCTTCATGCTCTCCAGCGTGAAGTACGGCCGCGAAGTCGTCGAGCTGATGCAGCGCACGGATTTGAAGGTGAGCCTCCTTTCTTGGGACCGCGAGTGGGGCGCTAACACGTGGGGCTTCGGCGATTTCTACGGTCAGCGCGGACACAGCATCGACTACATCCTCATGCAGAAGTATCTCGACAGCTCCATGCAGGGTCCCGAGAAGTTCAACGCCATGGCCATGTACACGCCGCTCGGCTGGAACCGTTTTACGGAGAGCGCCCGCAAAGCAATTCTCAAGCGCGTCAAAGAAGACGGCGAAGGACTCGTATTGGTCATGCCTTTTCCTGGAGACAAAGGCCAGCCCTGGCCGGAGGATCTCAAGGAAGTCTGCGCGCTGATCAACAGCGAATCGGATTGGCTGCGCAACGGCGACGATGTCCGTTACGCGCTGAACGGCCGCATCTGGAGCAAGAAATGGAAAGTCACGAAGGAGCATCCGATCACCAGCGGCGTTCCCATTGAAGCACTGCCGTTCAAGGCAATGGAGACACAGAAATTCGAAGTCGCTCCCGGAGCCGACGTGCTGATCACGCTCGAAAGCGGCGAGCCCGTGCTGGCAGTGCGGCAGGTGGGCAAGGGCCGCGTCGTGACGTTTGCAACGCGGGCCATCTCGCTGACACCGACAATGGGTATGCCCGGCGATTTCGTGAACGCGCCGCGCTACCGTTATTGGGAAGCCTGGTACAACCTGTTGAACCGGGCGATTCTCTGGGCGGGCAATCGCGAGTTTTCACGAAAGGGCAATCCTGCCGAGCTGGCCGTCAGTAGCGAGCATGCCGATCCATTCTTTACCGCGCGCCAATGGAAAGATGAGAGCGGAAAAGTCACCGACTGGGAACTGGTGTTCAAGGATCCCAATCCAACACTGAAGAAATTCGATGTCACAGCGCCTGAGGTCATCAAGCATGGTGAGAAGCTCGCTTTAACGTTCAGCGCGCCGGATATCAAAGACGCCGAATGGACTGCGTCCCTCTCTGAAACAGGCGGCGAACACTGGCGCACGCTTGAAACAGCCAAGGTCGATCCGGCCTCGGGAAAACTTGAGTTCGAGACCGGCCGCGTGCGGCAGAACATCTGCTTCGTGCGGATCGAAGCGCGGCAGAATGGTCAATTGCTGGCCGAAGGGCGCGCGGAAGTGGCGCTCACGCCCGACCCGGTCTGGGACGAATACCACGTCTTCACCTGGCTGGAAGGCGGATTGCCGTTCCTGTTCGACATTGAAATGAAACGCATGCGGGAGCTGGGCATCACCAGCAATACCGTGTCGCCCACCGATTTTAAGATGATCCGGACCCTCTTCCGCGGCGGCATGCTCGCGCACCCCGTTGGGCTGACGCAGGGGCTGCACTCGAAGGACATGGACGCAAAGTCGAAGAAATTCCGCGAGACGAAAGACAAGATCAATCTTGTTCGTGAACCGTCGTACGCGGATGACGCATTCGTCGCCAAGGAGCAGGCGAATGTTCAGAAGCTTGCGGCGGACCTCGCGAAATACTCGCCGCTTTCCATGATCATGGGCGACGAGACGGCACTGACCAGCTACACGGCGGAGTTCGATTACGATTTCCATCCGTCCAACATCAAGAAGTTCCAGGAAAAACTAAAAGTACGTTTCGGAACCATCGAAGCACTCAACGCGGCGCTGAACTGTTCGGCGAAATCCTTTGAAGAAATCGCTCCACCGACCAGCGATGAAGCCAAAGCTGCAAAGAACTTTGGCCTGTGGAATGAATGGCGCGCGCACAACGACGACATGTGGACCGGCGCTTTCAAGATGTACGGCGACGCCATGAAAGAGAAATACCCGGGCTCGCGCCTGAGCGTTTCGGGCACACAGGAGCAGGCCGTGTTCAATGGCATTGATTGGGCCAAGCTGACGCCGGTGTTCGGCGCAGTCTGCGGCTACGGCGGACGCTTCCAGGAGTTGCAGCGTCTCTGCTACCAGAGCGGCGATCTTAAAGTGACGCCGTGGGGCGCTTACGGCCGCAGCGGTCGTGCCGTGGATCACCAGGTCTGGTCCAGCCTGGTGACTGGCGGCGACGGCATGGCGCTGTTCTGGTGGTACAGCCTGCGCAACGCGGACCTGACGTTCTGCAAATCGGCTAAAGATTATCAGCGCGTGATCGGCGAACTGCACCGAGGCCTTGGCAAGCAGTACATGCAGAGCCAGCGCGTGTTTTCGCCTGTGGCTATTCTCTGGAGCGCCAACAGCCAGCGCGCCAGCTGGACGCTCGGCAAATTTAGCGAATTCAAGAAAGCCGAAGACGAGATCGTCCACGCGGTGATCGATTCTGGCTACGACGCGTACTTCATCTCAGAACAACAGATCGCGGCCGGCGAGCTGGCCAAGCGGCAGACGCGTACTGTTGTCTTGCCCATGAGCCTGTCGCTGGGCAAAGGTGAGAAGAATTCGGGACTCGCTGTTGTCCCGGCGCTTGAGAAGCTGCTTGCCGATGGAGGAGTCGTCATTGCCAGCGATGTGCCGGCGTACGACGAATACCTTCAGCCAGCGAAGTTCCCGGAGGCCTTCACCTCGCGCCTCGCTAAATTTGCGGACGTGAAAACGAACGTTGCCGCCGCAATTGCAAAGAGCGGCGCGAAGCCGTCAGTTGTTCTCAACGCCGCTGGCGGCGGAAAACTGAAGAAGACTCAGGCGACGCTGCATGCCATCGGCGGAGGAGCTGAATGCAAGCTGCTCACGATCCTGCGCGCGCCCGTTGGGCAGAAGGAAGTCATCGGGGCAGATGGCGTGATTCGTGCCGAGCCGGATGCCGAGGGCGGTAAAGAAATCGAGCAGCTTGAAATCGACGTCTCCGGACTGGCTGGAAACTTCTACGACGTCCGCAAGAAAGCCCTGATGAAAGTCGATGGCGGCAAGCTGCGCATCGACATGCAGCACGGTTCAGGCTACCCCATTGCAATATTGCCGTATACGGTTGAAAAGGTCTCGGCAAAGGCCGCGATCGAGAACAAAACGCTGCGCATCGATTGCGAGCTCAGCGGGTCGGCAAAGAGCTTCACCACGCATATCCTTCGTGTCGATGTCGCCGATGCAAAATCAGGCAAGGCGCTGGACCACTTCTGCGCCAACCTGAAGTGCGATGCCGCGGGCAAAGCATCGCTGCAGTTGCCGCTGGCAATCGAGGATGCCGGCCGCACGTTCAGCATCCAGATCTGGGATGTGCTCAGCGGCCAGCAGACGTCGGTCGAAGTGAAAAACTGACGCTCACGGTTTGGCGTCTGCGTCGATGACCTCCGCAGGAAGCAGAAGTTCCTCGCCACTGCGCGCGAGGAATGGCGGCACCGTCATCAGCAGGCGCTGTCCGTTGGTGTTCTCGAATTTCCAGAGCTTGCCGTCTTCGCCGTCTGGAACGGGGATCTTGAACCAGCCGTCTTCGGTTTTCGAGAAGTCGTAAACTTCCTTTCCCGAACCGTCGAGCAGCTTGCCTGAAATCTTCGGCGCCCAGTTGGCGATGCGCGAGGCCCAGCCGCCAACGAGCTTTGTTCCCTTCGGCACGTAAAAGTAGAGCGTCCACGCGCCGCGGAAATGGCTGAGCACGTTCGGCGTTTCGATTCCGGATTCAACCGTAACCGGCATGCCCGCCGGCCACTTGATGCGGGTATAATCGCCGCCATCGACCGTTTCGATGCGGTGCAGGCCTGCGTATGGCGTCGCCAGCTTGACTTCGTAGGGTTTCCCATCGGGCTTGTACGCATCGAACGTCGCAACCGCGTTCAGGGAGACTTCCTGTGGCGAGAACAGGCTCACTTTCGGCATGCGGTTCGCCCAAACCTTTTGAACGGTGATCGTCAGGTCGACGCTTCCGGCACCCGCGGGAACCCAGAGATAGAAGTGCTGATGGTCTTGTGCTGCACCAGGAAAATTCCCCGGCGCAACTTTGGGCAGCTTCAACTTCTCTGCGGCAGGGAGCAGATTGCGGCTGAACGCCACGCTACTGAAGCCGGGATCCACGGGCTGATTCTTGGCGATGCCGTCGGTAATGAACTTTGAGATTTCTTCCGCGGTGAATGGTGCTTCATTCTTGAGCGGGTGATTGGGTGTTGCGGCCGCTTTCTGGCTCTGCAGCCGCGCCCACAAACCGTAGCTATGTACCATCATCGTTTTGCGCATGCGGTAGGCGTGGGCGGAAACAGCCTCTTTGCTGCCGCCGTTGGCGTGCGCGTAGTAGAGTTCGGAATAACGCGTATAGAGAACCAGATCGTTGATGCGCTGCAGTATCTTCTCGTCAGTCGTCGCGCGGCGGGCCGCATCCAGGTGCCGGTACATACGCCCAACCAGGTCAGAAGGCGAGCGGCGCTGCGTGTCTTCGGTGATCAGGCGGTAGAATTCCCGCATTGGCTCTTTTGCAGAGCCGAAGCATTTCTCGAGGAAATCATCGACCAGCGCGGGAACACTCTTCGCCTCATTCAGATTCCAGAGCACGCGACTGGCCACATAATAGCCGAGACCGCACGGCCCCCAGCAGTCGCCGGACTCTGCATCGTAGAATTTCGCCCCCATACCGTTGAATTTCACAAGAGATTCGGCGACCGCTGCCGGCCGGCATGCTTTCGCGCCGCGCGGAAGATTCCAGTCCCAGTCGACGACGCTCAGGTAATCATAAACGCCGATGCGCGCGCCTTTCGCCTTCCAGCCGTTGACGACCTGGTCGAACGTATAGCCGCCGGTGAGAAATGCCGTTGTCGCACTGACGATGACGTTCGGATGCGCCGTAATCGTGGGCGGAGCGCAGTGCCGGTTATAGGCATACATGCCGACGTACTTGGGGCCGAGATTCAGCGTATTAATGGCTTCAGCGGCTTCGTTTGCGAGCGTCAGCACGCGGTCGCTGACACTGCCCATCTTCATGCACGCATCGCATTCGCACCAGTTGCCGCCGTCGCTGGGGTCAAGCGAAATGCTGTCGAGCTTGGGATTCTTTTTGACGCTTTTAATCGCGTATTCGACCACGAGCTTGCGCAGATCAGGATTAGAGACGCAGAATTTCGTATCATCGTTGATGAATTTGCGCTGCCCGTTCACCTGCGCAAAATATTCGGGATGCTTGTCGAACTCGGCGCGGTTGTCCGCGATGATGTTGCCGTATGCGTGGCCGCTGTTGAGCTCAAAGCCGCGCACCGCCCGGTTGCGCATGCACCACTGCCGGTACGGCTCCTCGTTGTAACCCCACATCCCCCAGTTGTACCAGATGCGCCTGGCATAAAAGGAGGGGCTCTCGCGCGAGTCCAAGGCAATCTTCAGATCTTCACTTTGCGGAATGATCTCCCACGTTGTTCCCGGAAAAAACTGGCGGTAGCCAAGCCTGTAGAGGAGGTCCCACACGCCGTGTGATACAGCCAGATCGGTTGCGCCGAGCACATACACATTGGCGCCGTGCGTCCGCAGAAGATATTCTTCGCGATTGAAAGGATCGGCCTCGAACTTTACCTCAAACGGGAGCTTCGAGAAATCACTGGCGCGGCCAACAACGATGCCGGAACTGCCGTCGCCCGTCGTGGATTTAAATTCAGCGCCGCTGATCTGGCTCAAGTACTTTGCAAGCTCGGTGGCACTGTTCTTAACCGCTGCAGACGCCTCGGCCGGAACAGTCACTTCCAGCAGCGCGCGCTTGTCCTTTGCGAGCTGAACACTGACGGGTTGCGCTGCATTGAGAATTGCCGCTGTTAGGCAGGCATTAACAAGCAGCAGGAAAATAGTGCTGTAACGTTGCATAAACATTGGCGTTGCTCCCGGGTAGTGAGTTTCAGAACACAGTCTTACTTGTTACAAATGTGTTGGTCGATTGACACAGATTTTCGGACATCTTTTTTGAGGGAGGCATCCTTTGCTTAGACATCTGCACTCATTCGCGGTTCTCCTGGCCTGTTTAGTCGTCCATGCCGCCGCGGCTGAAGATTTAATCATTGCCGATGCGGGCAAGACGGACGCCACGATCGTTGTCTCCGCGCAGGCCGGTGAGTGGGAGAAACGCGCCGCCGCAGACCTGGCCCTCTATATAGAGCGCATGAGCGGCGCCAAACCCGCTGTTGGCAATGCGCCTGGCAACGGGACCTCTATCTTGATCGGAACGGCTGCGCTCGAGGCCGAGCCCGCCCTCAAGACGGCGCTGGCCGGTGTCGCAAAAAAGAACCCGTCGATCCGCGCCGATGCGATTGTCATGCGCCGCAGCGGAAAGCGTGTGTTCCTCGCGGGGACAAACGATGACTCGCACTATTTTGCCGTCGCCCAGCTGCTGCAGGATTGGGGCTGCCGGTGGTATCTGCCAACGGACTTCGGTGAATGCATTCCGCAGCAGGCGAGACTGGCGATCGGCACGCTCGATCGCGCGTACGCTCCGCCATTCGAAATCCGGCACTACTGGCTCAGCTGGAACGGCGACGGCACCGGCGCGAAGGAATTCCGGCGCCGTAATTTTATGACCGAGACGAGCATGGCGGGAATGGGCCATGCGCTCGGCGAATACACCAAGGCGTTGATTCCGGCAGGCAAAAGCATGTTCAACGTGGCGTTTGCCGAAGAAGCCACGGCAAAAGAAGTCGCCAAACACATCGATGACAAGTACGCGAAAGGCAGTGACATTTCGCTGGCGATCGAGGACGGCAACTACGTCAGTGATTCGCCTAAAGACAAGGAGATGCAGGCAGGCATCTGGGATAAGTACGCCATTCAGCCTTCGAATACTGACGCCATGATGTCACTTTACAACAACGTCGCAAAGATTCTGCGTGCAAAGTATCCCGACAGCAAGGCGAAGATCGGCGGAATGGCCTACGCGAATGTCACAATCCCGCCGCAGCGTGTTCTGAACATCGAGCCCAACATATACATGTGGCTCGCGCCGATCGACATCGACCCCAATCATCACATGGATGATCCGAAATCACCTCCCCGCAACGAATACCGCGAGATGCTGTACCGCTGGGCTCAGTTGATGAACGGAAGACTTGCGATTTATGACTACGACCAATCGCAATTGGTCTGGCGCGACCTGCCCAATCCGACGCATTACGTTTTCGCAAAAGAAGTGAAGCATTATCAGAAAGCCGGCATCCTCGGCATCGGCACCGAAAGCCGCGGCGCGATGGCGACCACGTTTCTGAACCTGTTCTTCCGCGGACAGCTCATGTGGAATCCGGACGCGGACATGAAGGCGCTGCTCACTGAATTCTATCCCAAGTTCTACGGTCCGGCCGCCGCTCCCATGAACGAGTACTGGAGTCTGATTTATTCCGCGTGGGAAAATACGATTTCCACTGAGCACGAATACTTCCTTGCGCCGGAAATCTATAAGCCAGAGGTTGTCAGAAAATTGAAAGAACATTTGACCGCGGCGCAGAAGGCAATTGAGCCACTACGGGCAAAAGCGGATGCGACGCGCAACGAGAAACTCTTTGTGGATCGCATGCGCTTTACCGAGCTGAGCTTTGAGATCATCGAAAGCTACATGGCGCTGGTGCAAGCCGGCGCTTCCAATGCCGATTATGCCGCAGCCGTTGCCGCTGGCGAAAAAGGGCTCGCGGCCCGCGAGAAGCTCACCGCCATGAGTGGAATCTTCACCACTTACAAGAACATCGGCGAGCACGGGGCGGCGTGGTGGCCGGGCGAAGTGCAGCAGATGAAAGATCTGGCCGCGCGCACCGGAGGACCCAAGGGAACGCTCATCGCAAAGACGCCGCTGGAGTGGGCGTTTCGCCGAGATCCGCATGACACCGGTCTTCCGCGCGGCTGGGGCTACAAGGAAGCCGATCTTACGTTCTGGAACGCGACCGGTAAGTCAATGACGGCAGAGGCGCGCAAGGATTATCCCGACCAGTGGGAGATGCTGCGAACGGATCTGTACTTTCAGGCGCAGGGCGTGCTTCATTCGGACTGGCAGAGCTACACCGGTCACTACTGGTACCAGACAGCGGTGGAACTCAATGCGCAACAGACCGAAGGCGCCGTGCACATCCTTTTTCCGGGATTGTTCAATGAATGCTGGCTGTATGTGAACGGCGAAATGATTGCGCATCGCGTGTTCCCCGAACCCTGGTGGAGAAACGATTACAAATTCGAGTGGGACGTGAAACTCGCCGGAAAGCTGAAGGCCGGTAAAAATACGATCACGCTTCGCGGATACAATCCGCATCATTTCGGAGGCATGTTCCGCCGGCCGGTTCTTTACCGCAGCGCCACGCCGTAATCGGTGTGCTCGACTGATCGCAGCGCGCGGCGCTCGACCAGCCACTGCACCGCCAAACAGCGAGAATAGTCGGGGAATTACCGACGACCGCCACGCTTTGACATTGTTCATGAGAACGGCACGCGCGCGCGTGCCGTTTTCACTCAGAACGAACTGTGAGAGCGGTTCAAGGCAGCGGCAGTTCGTCGGATGCCGGGTCGCGGCGGCGCTCGTCTTTCTTACCTTCTGGGGGAAGGATGATCTCGCCTTTTCGGCCCATGCCTTCTTTCTGTTCCAGATAGGCGCCCGGCCGCACCGCCTTCGGCACCAGGCGCAAGCGCTCTTCTTCTTCAAGCGACATCTCTTTAAGCTTCGAAGGGTCCTGGGCGACGTGCGGCGTCAGGAAAATCAAAAGCTCGGTTTTGGCCTTCGTCGTTTGCTTGCGGCGGAAGAGCGTACCGAGGCCCGGAATCTTGCGCAGAATGGGCACGCCCTGTTCCGTCTCCGTCTTGCGGTCTTCCATCAGGCCGCCGATGACGATCGTCTGTCCGTCCTTGATGCCCACGCGGCTCAGGGCGGAGCGCTTTGCAAAGACCGGCGCACTGACATTTTCGGAGATCGGCACGGTGGTTCCCGTAAGGCTCGACACTTCAGGCGCGACGTCCAGAATCACGAGGCCTTCTTCATTAATGTGTGCGGTCACGCTCAGAATGATGCCGATGTCCTGATACTGAATTGTATTGATCGTCTGTCCTGTTTCAGTCGTGCGGCTGCTGACGATGAAGGGCACTTCCTGGCCGACCGTGATCGAGGAAAGCTGGTTGTCGCTGGCAAGAATGTACGGGCGCGAGAGGATTTCGAGCTTGCCGACCTGCTCCAGAGCATGCAAGGTTACTGCTAGATCCTTGTGTGCCAGCTTTGTAATCAACCCGACTGTCTGGCTCGCCGCATTGAAATCCGTCATCACCGATTGCACGGTTCCGTTCGTAAGAACGGAGGCGTCGACGCCGGCGTCGGTTGACTTATCGTGTGTGACTTCCGCGATCAGCACTTTGATGAACACCTGCGGCACGGGTTTGTCGAGATCCGCGATGATGGCTTTAACGCGCTCGAAATTCTTGGATGCCGTCAGCACGATCAGCGAATTGCTGTCGATGTCTGCGACCGTGTAAACCTGTCCGGTGAGGTCTCCGCTCATCGAATTTCCCAGCGCGCCCCCGACACGGTTGCCCTGTCCGCGGTTGGCGGCCTGATTTCCAAAGCCGCCCGCACCGCCGGCGCCTGTATTGCCGCCGAAACCGGTGTTGCCCCCGCCAAAGCCTCCGCTGCTGACATTTGATCCGGGCAGTCGGTTGGACGAAGCGCCGCGCTGAACATCAGTACCCGCACCGCCATTGCGGCGCGTGGTCGTAGCGGACCGGTTGATGCCGCTGCCGCTGACGCCAAAAAGAGCGTTGATCACTGTCTCCAGGTTCACAGCCTGAGCATTCTTGCAGCGGTACATGAACACGGATTGCTCTTCAGCGGGATTGGAATCCAGATCCTTAAGCACCTGCGCGATCAACGGCATAACATCCGGATTGGCTGAAACCACAACCGCATTGGTGCGCTCGTCGGCCGAAGCGCTCACCTTGCGCACCCGCTGTCCCTGCTCGTCTGAAGTTTGATTCTCGTTTCCCTGCGCGCCGCCGCCGCGTCCGCCGCCTCCAAAGAATGCGGCCGGGCCGCCGCGTCGCTGCCACGGTGGAAGATTCTGCTGAGACTGCTGCTGGTCGTCATCTTTGAACGTTTCGTTGATCAGGCGTGCGGCGCTCGAGGCATTTGCGTATTTGAGCTGAAAGACTTTGACCTCCGACACGACGGTGGACTGGGTGTCCATGGCGTGGATGATTTCCGCGATACGCCGGATGTTCGAGCTGGTATCGGTGATCAGGAGCGAGTTGCTGCTGGCATTCGCGGTCAGATCCGCGTAAGCGGGTATGAGGGGCGCGAAGTCCTTCTTGAGCTGAACAGCGTCGATGAATTTCACCGGAATAACCTGCGTGACGACTTCATCCGTATCAGGGATCAACTTGGGATCGCTTCCGGTCCGCACGGGGATATTCCGTTTCTTGGCTTCGTCGAGCTTGACGAGCTTCAGCACGCGACCCGTGCGAATGCCGACGTAACCCTTTTCCTTCAGCACAGAGTTCAGCAGAGCGATGGCGTCTTCAACGTTCATCGCCTGCTTGCTGATGATGGTGATGCGGCCTTCGAGGGTAAAATCCTTGATGATCACCAGGCCCGACATTTCAGAGAGCTGTTCCATGACTGTTTCAAGCGGCATGTCTTTGAAGTTCATGAGAATCGCTTGCGGCAAGGGCTTCTCTTCAGCACGGGCATCAAGTGCGTATGTTGCGGCGATAAAGGCCAGGCACTGCGCAACGAATGCGACAGCCCTCCTTGCTTTTCGGGGTGTCATTTTCATTTGCTCAATGCCTCCTGACGCTTCTTGCGCAGCCTCTCAATGATGGAATCTGTCGCTGAATCCGTTTTCGGCGCAGTAGCGTTCGGCGCCGGCGCGCTTCCGCCTTCAAGCGTCTGGCCAATTTTGATGACGCTCATGCTTGTATCGACCGTATACTCGATGCTATCGAGCGTGATCGCGGTCACTTTTCCCCGCGCGACCGCATCGCCGGGCCGCGCCTTCACGTACGCTCCGGTCGTTCGGTTCTCGAGAAAGGCAATGAGTTCGCCATCTTTCTTGACCACTCCGGTTAAAACAATTTCCGTTTCCGGCTTCGGCGCCGGTGCAGCTTCCTTCTCAGCTTTCTTTTCCGTCTTCCGCTCTTCGCGTCGACCGCGGTCCTTGGAAAACATGTTTCGCTGGACGACAACTTTGTAGCGCTCCCACGCCGTCGAACTTTCAGTTCGCGCTGGCGCTTCAGAAGCAGAGAGAACGGCGGGCGCGAGAAGTGCAATCAGCATCAGCAAGGCGCGGCTCATTCTGAGCCTCCTCTCGCGGAACCAAGCAGGGCTACTTTTTTCTCTGCGGGTTTGTCAGTCTTTTCACCCCCATCGAAAAGAGTTGAGACTTTGAGCTGGAAATTCAAATCATCCTTCCCGTCAGTGCGGGTGCTGAGCTGAAATTCGGTGACCTTCAGAGGAAATGACGCTGACTGCAGCTTCAGCAGAAAGCGCGTCACGCTCTCCATGTTTCCCGTCGCGGTCGTCTGTACGAGAATTTCCTTCAGCCGCCCTTTCGATTCAGGCCGCTCCGGTTTCAGCGACGCCAGCGAGAGCCCCGCATCTCTGGCGTAATCGCGCAGCGCGTGCAGGATCTGGCCTTCGGCAGTCGCCGGATCCTTTGAAAGGCCGCCGGCAATCATGGACTTCCAGCGCTCGGCCAGCTTCTTACGCTCCTGATTGATTTTCTGCGCGCGGGCGACATCGCCGAGGATCTGTTCGCGTTCGACCTGAAGCTGGTCCTGCTGTGCAAGGAGTGGCGAGAGCGCGTACTGGTCCAGCGCCAGCAAAACCAGCACGCTGATGGAGACAGTGGCAAGAGCTCGTTCGCGCGAGGACATGTTCATTTCAGTTCGCCACCCAGGTAAGAGAAGCTGACGGCAAAAGACATCTCGGTCGACTTCGCTGCCACGCCGCGCATATGCAGCATTTTCACATCGGCAAGGGCCTTGTTGGACTTCAGCTTGTCGAGCACATCCAGGACGCTCTTCTGGTCCACGGCCCGGCCCGTCAGAACGCCGCGCAGGTCTTCACGAAGCGTCAAGTTCGTCGTCCAGACGCGGCCTTCTTCGGGAAAACTGAGCGTCAGCGTGCGCAGGCATTCGAGATAGTTCGGACGCTGCTCGTACCAGGTGCGCGTGTAATTCACGCGAGAGATGAATGCCTTCGCCGTCTCGACGTTGTCTTTCATGTCATCGCGCGTGCGCCGTAGATCAGCGACTTCGGATTCAAGCTGCCGCCAGTCATTAATGAGGTAACCGAATGACAGCAGCAGCAGCGCGGCGGCAGCTGCCGCCCAGATCGCTTTGCGGCTGATTTTTGCAGGAGGCTTGACCTCCAGCCGTGAATGAAGGAAATCGATAATCTCGCTGTCATTCTTCAGGCGGCAAAGAGCGAGCGCTGCGCTTCCTGACGAACGGCCGTCAGCCTGATCGACTGCGCTTGCGATCTTGAGCCCGGCACGATTGTTTAGCGTCCAGCCGGCTTCAGAGGCCAGCGTATTCAGCACCTGCGGTTCAATGCCGAGATCGTCCCAGCAGGACCACTCGCGCGCACCGCCGAGCGACTGATGCAGCGCCGTCATGCGCCGCAGCTCAGGAGCCGCTCCTGACGAACTGAGCGCAGCCGCGGGAGCGACGTGGCGCACCAGGGGAAGGCCGCTGCTGCTGCGCGATGTCATTTCAATTCCATTCGGCCCGGTGTAGAGCACGCTTGGCTCGCGGCTGACGCTGGAAAGCGCCAGTGCCGTAACGGTGATCGTCTGCAGTTTGAGGCCGGCGGTTCTCGCAACAAGTTTGATCTGTTCAACGCGCTCGCTGAGAGTCGCGACCAGCACTACGGCCTGGCCATTTTCAGAAATGGTCCCCGGCAGGTAATCCAGTGCGAGCGAGGAGGGCTCGAGTGAGAAATCGCGTTCGGCTTGAATTTTGAGGACGCTGGCGAGCACTTCCGGAGCAGCCGGAGGGACGGCCTTTTCTTTGAGCATCAGCCACTGCGCGGGGATGCCGGCCACGCACGCGCTGGCGGTGAAGTGATTCTCTTTCAGGAATTCCGCCAGCCGCTTGCCGAGCACGGCGCCGTCCTGAAGCGAGAGGTTTTCAAACTGCAGCTCGCCAGTGCGCACCAACCGTGGCTCGCCTGCGCCGGCATGAACCTCCGTCACACGCAGCGAACGCGTGCTGAACGCGATGCCCAGAACTTTTTTGTCGCGCATGCTCATCGTTGCTTTCCCATGGCCAGTATGCCGGGCTGCTGAAATACGCCTGAACGCAGCATCTCGCGAATGCCCTCGTCCAGCGGCCAACCCAGATGCGAGAGATCTTTGCGGTATACGACTTTAATGGGCGTCGTGCGCAGATCATAAACGTAGCGCACGCGCTTGAAGCCGCGGCCGCTGCCAGACGCAGCGAGGATATCAGCAGAGTACTGATAGGAGCGCGTGGTGATCGCGCTGCCGATCTGATTGAGTTTTTCGGCGGGCAGCGCATCGGCGACCCACGCAATGGTGTCCAGATCCGGCCCATTCGAGGACCGCTTTGCGATCAGTGCATCGGCGTCGGCATCTTCGAGCCCCGGCAAGCAGCGCAGCACTTCACGGGGCGCTGTATTGACGTTGATTCTCCCCTGCAGAACCGGCGCGCGGTCAGTGGTGATCTTATCGGCGACCAGTTTGAACTCAGCGACGGTCATCCCGGACTTCTTGTAAAAATCCAGAATGTTCAGGGGTGGGGGCTGGCCGCGCAGTCGCGTGGTGATTTCGGTGATCCGGTCGGCGGGCACGGATGTTCCAAACAGCCGCGCCAGCGAATCAACCGTTCGATTGTCGAGCTCACCGACAAAGAGCCGTGGCTCGCCGGTGCTTGTCAAGTTGGGCTCAATACTGTTAACCGTCAGATATTTCCAGATGCCGCACGCGGCCTGTCCATTCAAACCGGAGAGCCCGGTCGTTTCGCCACTCTCATTCTGATCAACTACCCCGTTGTGATTGTAATCGACGCCAAAGAGAATCTCCGGCGTCGCGCCTTTCACCAGCTTGAGCTCTTCAAGCGTCTCGAACGGCGCGTTCTTGCAATAGTACGGATCGGGCTGCAGCAGGTAATGCTCGCTTTCGGCGCCGCCGCCTTCACTGACCGTGTCATCCTCATCACGCCAGTCGATAATAGACGCTGCCAGCTCGGCGCTCATGTTGGGCAGGCGAATGAGCATATCGAACGTGGCGGTATTGATATTGAGCTTTGACGATTCATCAATCACGCCGAAGCCATAGCGGTGCTCGTCTTCGGCATCAGGCCGCAGCAGCCAGAAGCTGCCTTCACCGACCGGCACGAATTCGCTTTGAATTTCGGAATCCAGCGTCGAGCGCGACTGATTGTTCTCGAGCCGATTGGAAACGTACAGCGCAGCGCCGCGGATGACAGCATCGGATTGCAGCGAAGAGACAAGGTTGCCCGAGGCGAGCGCCTCAACCCGCATCTGCCGCGTGAACACCAGCACCATGCCGGCGAGCACGACGGTGATGCCCATTGCGAGAATGAGCACGCTGCCGCGGCGGCGTGATTGTTTCTTTCCGAAGGTCATTGGAAGAGATCCTCCATGCCTTCGAGCGAGTCAATTTCAGAGCGGCCGCAGGGAATCTGGAACACGCGCGTGAGCCGGTAACGTTTCTCCTCCGTATAACCGTCGTTTGCAATTGAGAACTCGAGTACCACTTGCGCGGCAACCGGAAGCAGATCGCCATGCGCGGCCGAATCCCAGTTCTCGAGCCACTGCGTGCCATCGTAGTAATGGATATCGAATGCGGTGACGTTGCGGCAAAGCACCTGCTCGCGAATGAGCGGCTCGCTCGATGGCAGTAAATTTCCCGTGATGCGACGCACAAGGATGTGACGCGAATCGCCCTCAGCCTGCATCACGCCGAGCTCCACTTTGCGGATGTCAGAAGCCGATTCGCCCGGCTGCGCCACATGGCTGCAGGAGTAGAAGACCACTGAATCGAAGCCCGTCAGTCCACCGCCGTCCGTTGCTATGAAGGCACCGGCGAGAATGCCCGTCGGCGGCAGCGCGGCATCGAAATCCTGGCGCAGCATCTCAAGCGCGAGTGTGGCAGTGCGCACAGGCTCAATCTTTGTCGTGGCCGATCTCTGCGCGCGGAAGCCGACATACATCGATCCGTAAAGTGAGCCGGCAATCAGCGCCATCATGGTGATGGAGACGAGCAGTTCCAGCAGAGTGAAGCCACGCGCGTGCCGCATCAGTTGGACTCCGTATTCACCAGCGTCGTCAGCGTGATGCTCTGCTCGCTGACGCCTGATTTCCAGATGACGTGCACGTTCATCTGCTGCAGCGCGCTCGAGTCCCAATCCAGAAGCTCGGCCTCCCAGCGGTATTCAGGATGCTCCTCGCCGAAATCGCCGCTCAGCACGCCGCGCTGCCACTCGCGCGTGACCACCAGTTCATTGAGAACCGAATGCGCCAAGGTCGCTGCTTCCGCTTTGCGTTGCGCCGCGCCACTCAGCGATGTTGCAATCGAGAACCCGTGCATGACAACCGGCAGCACGATGGCAACCAGCACCGTTGCGGCGAGCGCTTCAATGAGCGTAAAACCATGAGGCCGGCGGCGCATA